>JALHMY010000054.1 GCA_022843805.1 Fuerstiella sp. | reverse complement strand
CACGCCAGATACGCTCCCGCTCGTCCATACCACACCTCACCAGGAAAAGACTCGGAATTCGAAAACGCCGAGCCTCAGACTACAAACCCTGGCAAGAATGGGTTCCCCGGACGCTTACCCACATAGAATGCATGAATGAGTGAGACAAAAAAACATGTGCTCAGGGGGCATGGATCCAGTCTCCCGCAGCTCAATACGGGCTGTTCCTTCCGGCATCTCTGTTTCATTCCGCTGATCGATTCATGAACGAATCCCATTCCTTTCCCACGGAGCTTGCCGAGTGCCATCGACTGATGGCACAGCAACGGGCTTTGCTGAGGGCAATGGAACAGCAGCATGCCGAACAGCAGCATGCCGAACAGCAGCAGCGCTATGCCGATCTGGAGCAGGTCTTTGATCGAACGTCGAGCGAATTCGAGAAGCTGCAGGTCGATCATCAGGGTTTGATGGATGAAGTTCGTCTGCTTCGCCGCTGGTTGTACGGTTCGCGGCGTGAGCGACATGTGCCCGACAACCGGCAGCAGCATCTGTTCGACATGGGTTGCCTGTTCGCTGAACCCGATCCGGCGGGTGAACTGATCGCTGCGGAAGGCGATGCTTCGACAGATGCGGCCGATGTGGCGAAGGCTGTGGCGGCTGAGGAGAAGGCGGCTCGCCGTCGCAAAAAGCGAGCAGACAGAAAGCTGTGTCTGGATGCGCTGCCGCAGATTGAACATCATCACGATGTGTCACCGGACGAGAAAGTCTGCGGTGTGTGTCAGCGCGAAAAGACATGCATCGGTGAGGAGCTCAGTCGCGTCCTGGAATTTGTTCCCGGGCAACTGGAAGTTCACAATCATCATCTGAAAAAATACGTCTGCACGTGTGGCCAGTGCGGAGTCACCACGGCACTGGTTCCCATGAAGCCCATCGAAAAGTGCATCGCCGGGCCAGGCCTTTTGTCGTCGCTGATTGTCAGCAAGAGTGGCGACCATCTGCCAACGTATCGCAGCGAAGATATTCTTGTGCGACACGGACTGCATATTCCGCGATCCACTCTGAGTGACTGGATGCATCGCAGTGCTCTGCTGCTGCCGTTCGTGGCGTGCATCACCACGCGAGTTCTGAAACAGCAGGTGCTCTGGACGGATGATACTCCGGTGAAGTTCTTTGATCGCAACGGGAAACCGGTGCAGACGAAGAAGGGAGAATCGTCCGGAGCCATTCTGTTGTCTGCGATGGGATGGCGGTTCCGTTCGCCTTAGCCGCTGCCAGATGCCAGATGCTCATTCTGCGTCCGGATGGCTTGCGCCGTTTTCTGATCGCACTTGCCGAGCCTGATGCTTTTCCGACTACCCTATAGAGAGTTTAACTCGAGTTACAGCTCATAATCCAAACTCTGTTTTTTAGTGCGTTTCCATCTTTGCCTGCCAGACCCGGGCACCTTCGTGATCACCTAGTTCTCGATGCACCCGGACAAGTCGATCGGCCAAAGTGCCATATAGCCTGGCACGCTCTGCTTCAAGTTTAGCCGTTTGATTGTATTCGCGAGGGTGCTTGTCCTGATCCGCCAGACGGTTGACAGCTTCTAAAAGAAGGTCTCTTTCTGCGAGGTGGTCTCCTCGCTGCTGGGAAATATCTGCCAGGTCCGCCAGGATCGCCGAATGTCGGGTGCCGTGCAAAGAAATTTTGTTGAGGATAGCACGCGCCCGACGGAGCAGTCGCTCGGCCTGGTCCAGTTTCCCCTTCCGTTGAAGGCACCTTGCCAGCATCTGCAAGTCATCCACGCCTGGTGCGATGCCCTTTGCTGGTTGTTTAAGAAGAGATGCGACTGCTTCTTCGATCGGCATCGACGAATCCTCCGCACTCTCGCTCGACGCCTCCATCAGACAAGCGATCGCATGGGCCAATTGTATTTCCACTTGATCGAAGTGCACGACCTGTTGCTTTTCGACGTCCGAAAGTTGTTTGCCAAGATCGCGGGACTCGGCCAGAGCCTGCCTGGCTTCGCTGAAGAGCCCCAGTCGCAGACGAGCTAGCCCAAACTCGCACATTGCGTTGTATACATTCACGTTGTCCTGTTGTTGGCGAAACGACTCGATTGCTTGCCGGACTAGCTGCTCCGCTTTGTCCGTCTGGCCAAGCCGGTCGAGTAAGTGGCCCAACTGCGCTTGACACCTGGCAGTCAGCGGATCATCTTTCGATCGCTGCCCAGGTCCCAGGAGTTGCCGAAAACGCTCAGCAGACTGCTCGTAAAGTCCCAGAAGCCTGAATGCGTTGGCCACATTGTTGAGTGAACTCAGTGTCTCCGGGTGTTGCTCGCCAAGCAAGCGCCGTCTGCCGACGAAAGCCTCCTCGTACGCCGCAAGCGCGTCCCACCAGCGATATTGTTGGGCGTAAATCTGAGCCAATTCGACGACATACTGCAGAGTAAATTCATGCGGATCACCGATGGTCTTTTTCAGTTCGTCAACTAACTCCTCATGCAGGCTGGTTGCTTCGGCAAAGCGACCGATGTTCCAGTTTGACCGGCTGAGCCAGAGCTTCAAATATATTTGGTTTGCTGTCCGCTTTTCAATTTTGCCATTGTCATTCGACAGGCGTTCTCGGGCTCGATCCAGGAGTTCGCGGAGCGTGATATTGGGATCTGCGGTCTGCCTCAGCGTCCCTGTGGGCAGCCCGTTTTGGAAACCGAACAAATTCACTCGCACGAACTCGTCGAAGTTTCGAAACTTTTCGGCTTCAAGTTGAGCCGCTCGTTCCGCCTCCGCGGCCTTTTTAGCTTGCTCCCTGGCCAGGTCGCGCTCAGCGTTCGCAATTCGTTCGGCCTTTGTCGCTCGCCACGCCTGCCACGTCGTTCCGGCTAGCCCCAGAATCAACGAGATCGCGACCAGCCCAGTCGTCAGAACCGCCAGCTTGTGTCGCTTGAACGCCTTCTGAAGTCGATACGATGTCGACGGTGGGCATGCCGAAACAACATCCCCGGTCAGGAAACAATGAATGTCTTTTGCCATTTCTCCTGGAGATGCATAACGACGCGCGCGATCCTTCTCCAGCGACTTCATCACGATCCAATCCAGTTCGCCCCGTACCAGCCGGGAGAGTCTTTTGCGTTCTGCCTGAGAGCTCTTTCCCTGAGCGGAACCCATCAGAACATCGCTGTTGACCCGTTCCACTTCGGACAGTCTCGTACTTGGCAACGGCGGATCTTCCTCACGGATGATGCGCAGCATTTCATCCCAGGCGGCCGTCCGCAAACGTTCTTTAGTGATCGGAGTACTGCCGGTAATGAGTTCGTAGATGAGAACGCCCAGGCTGTATACGTCCGATCTCACGTCCACATCCAGCTGATTCATCCGAGATTGTTCGGGACTCATATACTCCAGCGTCCCAACGATTTGGCCGAACCCAGTGAACAGTGTGATCTCCGTCAACGGATTTTCAATTGCTTTCGCGACGCCGAAATCGATCACTTTGGCAACGGGTCTGCCATCGTACTCGGTGACGAGCACGTTTGAGGGCTTCAAATCGCGGTGAATAATCCCTTTTTGGTGGGCATGCTGTATGGCATGACAAACGGTCATCAACAGTTCAAGCTTCTCACGAACGGAAAGTTGCTGTTCCTGACAGTAGTGGGTGATCGCAATTCCCTTGACTAATTCCATCGCGAAGTAAGGGCGTCCTGATTCGGTTGCACCGGCATCAAACACCTGGGCGATGTTCGGATGCTCCATCATTGACAGCGCCTGTCGCTCCGCCGCGAATCGAGCCAGAACCTGCCTCGAGTCAGCGCCCGGCTTTATGATCTTAAGGGCTACTTTTCGACGGACTGGGATCGATTGTTCCGCCATGTACACGACCCCCATGCCTCCTTCGCCGATTTTCTGGAGCAGCTTATACGGACCGATCTGCTCGCCCAGGCTCATTTCCACCGGGGCAGGGAACAGTTTTCTGTCGATGACCATTCCGCCGGTCGAGTCGGCCTTTAGCAAGTCGCGCACCAGTCTCAGGACTTCAGGATCTGGACATAACTCGGCAAGTAAACTTTCCCTACGAGACTCCGGGGCGTCCGTCACCAAACGAAAGATTCGTTCCAGCGATTCGATATGGGGTTCAGCGTTGTTCATTGGCATGCAAATTTCATCACTCATCGGCGAGACGTTTGCTTCGGAAAGGGATTGTCTGGATCGATCGACTGCTATCGGACTGCGCCTCGGGCGCCTCGGCGGCCTCTCATTCGCGTCAAATGGAGCTGCGCCCCGTCAAGATGAACCGGAAATTCTCGAACGCAGCCATGCCCGCGCGAATCGCCAACGTCGCTCCACTGAGGAAAGACTGACTCCCAGCAGGTCTGCACACTCCGGAAAAGTCAATCCGGAGAAAAAGTGGAGTCTGACGATTTCAGCGTGTTCCGCTGATTGCCGTTCGAGCTCCGTCAGGGCCTCGTCCAGGTCCAGCAAATCCAAATCCCATTCGGATTCCGGCAGTTCTATTCCAGAGAGCGTTTGCCGGGCCATCTTTCCGCCACGTTTCTCTCGATTTCTGAGGCGCGCAGCATCGATCAGAATTCGTCGCATAGCCTCCCCGGCAACTCCGAAGAAATGGCGTCGATCGCGCCATCCGCTTTCGTGCCGCATAAGTCTCAGGTAGGCCTCGTTGACCAGCGAGGTGGCTTGCAACTGATTTTCGTGTTCTTCACCCTGCAGTCGATTCCGAGCCAGCGACTTTAGATTTTCATACACCAACTGATAGAGGTCGTCCTGCCGCTCCGGCAAGGACTGGAGCAAATCGGTCACCCCTTGTGTACGAAGTTCACTGTTACGCTCTGAACTCACAATTGGCCTCTCCTTGAAGTTGCCTCCACGTCACCGAGAGCTGTTCTCCGTGGTGACTATTCCGTGGGCAAAGCCGTGCAAGTCTCCAATGTCCGAAACACCTTCAGATTTGTTTCGAATTCGTGAAGGGCTCGAACGACAGGCATCGCGAATAGCATTGTCGTTCAAAACGGAGACGAGTGATGTTATGCAAACCAACCCGAGTTCGCCACGGTTTCACAGTCGTGGAACTCATTATTGTCATCGCCAGCCTGAGCCTCCTCATGGGATTGCTGCTGCCGGCGGTCCAGCATGCCCGCGAAACAGCCAGACGGATCACTTGCAGCAACAACCTGGCCCAACAGGGCCTGGCTCTGCAGCAATTCGAATCCAGCTTCAGATCGTTCCCTGCCGGAGCGGAAGCAGGCACTTTGCACGCCTGGTCCACCAAAATCCTGCCTCATCTGGAACAAGGCAGCGTGTATCAACACATCGACTTCAAGGCCGCCTGGGATTCGCCGAAAAACTCCATATGGTCAAGACAGAGCCTGCCGGTTTTCGCCTGCCCAGGTTCATTGAAAAACTACGCTGGCCTGACGGACTACTGCGGAATCAGTGGATCATCACACAAAGCGAAGCGGGATATTGGTCGCAATGGCATCCTGTTTCCGCTGGATCCATCCGAGAAACCGGTGGCGATGGCTTCGATCACCGACGGAACCAGCAACACGATCGCGATCGCCGAGGCCATCGCAGTCGGTGAAGGCAACTATGGCTTCTGGGCGTGTGGAGCAAATTGTCTCGGCCACGATGAAGGTTCGATCAACAATCGCTTCGGCAGTCTGGATGAAATCGCCAGCTCGCATCCTGGCGGCGCCAACGCGGTTTTCGCTGATGGCTCCGTACGCTTCTTAAGTGAGTCAATGTCCTTAGATGTTGTCGCAGCTCTCTGCACTCGGAACAACCAGGAGGTTGTTTCCAGTTTCTGATCCTTGTTTTTGTCCTGCGTTAACGCGGATGGCCGGAGGTTCCGGCTGCAGCGAAGCGCATTTCCAAAGGGAAAAAGAGATGAATCGTTCTCTGTTGATGACCGTATTGGTCCTGTTTAGCAGCAGCGTCGTCGGCTGCATTGAAGTCACTCCCAACCCAGGCGGCGGTCCAGGTGGGATTCGGACTAACAATGTCAATACGACAAACGCGAACTCCCAGATCCGTCTCTGGATACTCACCGAGGAGCAGATCAAGTCGCCACCCACGACGAAAATGGAAGCCATGGCTCTTACCAGCTATGTGCAGCCGCGGTTTCGAACGTTTACCTTCAATCGCGATGCTGGCACCTACTTCGTCGTCGCCAGTAACGAAACCCACTACCAAAGTCTAAGGAATGACGACGCCTTTGCGCCCGGAGTCAACTTCTCTTTGCTGGAGGTTGAAGTTGAAGAGGATTTGATTCCAGTTTCAGTCCGCAATACCGCTACTCCAACACGGTTGCCGCAAATCACCAGTCCGTAAGGAGAAGGATGTTTGGGAAATACGCAAAGGGAGGAGAAGGCCGGTCAGGATCGTCTTCAAGGATTTGTTCGGACTGAGTTGTCATGCTGTCAGACGCGAATGAGTTCAAGAAGGGGTTCAAACGAATAGACGGCGGCTCGACACCGATGTAGTTCTGTTCAATCTTGAAGGCTCCCGGCGATTTTGCCGCACCTCGACCGAATGACAGCAACAGTTGATGCATGCTGCGGAGAAGATGGTTGCTCATAGGCCGGCCTTGTTCCATCTCCGCCTGAGCGAAATTCAGGACACGCCGGTACAGGATCGTTTCCACGATATCTGAGCGGACATTTTCAATTCCGCCGTTATCTTCGTCGTCGCTTTCGTATTCGAGGATCTCATCAACGGTGCTGAGCCTCCACTTTGTCAATCACATTTAGTCGTTTTTGAGCGTCAATGTGTTTTGTCCATCAGCCGTGTATCACAAAACTCGTTGTGAATCAAAAAGCCTTGAGTTTGATCAACTCCGCGTTGCGAGTTGGACTGGCTGCCGGCGAATCTGTTTTACGGGACCGGCATTCAGGCGACGATCACATGCGGAAACGAGGCGGACGTGCTGAACGTGGCGATGAGTGTGTCAGTTCGACTGATGCGACTCAAAGAACTGTGTGATCTCTCGTTTGCCGGCGCTGCCCATCGAGACAGCGAGGGTGAGATCGGAGAGCTCACCACTCCTGGCTTCAATCGAAATGCCATTGATGTCAGGAAAGACCAATGCTGCTGCAGTACCAGTCCGTTTGAGCTCAAGAAAGTCGACGTCCGCCATCTATTGAGCCAGCCTGCGCAAGTCGTCTTCGAACTTAGCGTTGATCTTTTCGAGACTCGCTTCGATTTTCTTCTGACGGGTTTTATCACGGCAGGGAGTAACAAGGAGCTGGTCCCCGTTCGTGCTAATTTCGAGCGGGGTGTCAGCGGAAATTTGAAGCATTTCCAGGATTGGCTTATCTATCACAAGAGCCAGGCTGTTCCCGTGCTTAATCAGCATTTTTTTCATTGTATCGTCCTCTCGCGGCTGGTGTCACAAAGTGTATACCGCGATTCGAGGGAAGTCAAGCTGAGCCTAAATCCTCACGCGATTGCGGATTTCTTTCAGTTTGAATCCGGATTCGTGGTAATCTCCGGCCTGCTCTTTCGACAGAATCGCGGGAGATCTTTCAAGCTGATTTGTGGTTGCCGCAGGAGCAGAACAAATTGCCCGACTGGGAATCGATCGTGCGCAACCACGGGCCGATGGCATTCGATACAGCCTGGCGCCTTCTCGGCAACGCATGTGATGCCGAGGACGTTGTTCAGGATGCACTGCTTGACGCATTTCAACTGCATACACAACGGGCAGTTGGGAATTGGGGAGGATTGTTGCGCCGTCTGACGGTTTGCCGAGCGATTGACCGGCTTCGAACACGGAAGTGTGCGGCGGCATTGAGTGTTGAGCCAGCGGCAGCGGAATCTGATCGACCGGAGGCGGTGGCCATCGAACGAGAACTTGCCGAGCAACTGCGATGCGCGATAGCGAAACTTCCCGATCGGGAAGCGGCTGTATTTTCGTTGCGGTATTTGGGTGAGATGACCAATACCGAGATCGCCCACACGTTAGAGATCAGCAACGGCGCTGTAGGAGTTGCGATTCTGAAGGCCCGCGCCAAGCTGAAGGAAGTCCTGAGCCTCGAATCAGCGACCTGCAGAAAGGCACATCAATGAAACCGAAATCCGAACCACAATGTGATTTATCAGTTGATCGTCTGGAGCGAGCCATTCAGGCCATGATTACTCCACCGGCTCCGAGTGATGTCAGGCAACGCGTCACCGAGAGAGCAGCTGCATGGCGAAAGGATTCGACGTCCGGACATCCACAACAGCGTGAATACAGTTCCTTCACACCCAGCGCGTTGCTTGAAAGCAATGAAACGAAGAAGCCGATGCAAGCTGTCCATCCCGCGTTTCGTCGTCGGCTGCGGATGGCCACCTTCGCCACTGCCCTTCCCATTGCCATTGTCGCGGTCATGGCCACCTTGTGGCTATTTCGTCCCAATGAGAGTTGGGCTCAGGTGGCGGAAACGCTTCGAGCGGTGCCGTGGTGTGTTGCCAGATACACAACCCCCGAAGGAGTCATCCATGAAGACTGGACATCGACGTCCCGCAATATTAGCGCCCATCGCCACGGAGATGTTATCTGGTTTTTCGATCACGGCCTGGGGATCACCTATACTTACAATTCGAATGAGCGAATCCTGACACGACGACTGGATTCCCAGGGGAATGACACGAAGGCAGAGCGTGCGTTCGAAGAAGTGTTTCAACAGATCTTACGTGGAGATGCAACGCTCAGGTTTGATTCCGTGGACTGCAGGATCGTTCAACAAAAGAAAGGATCCGTCACCAGGAATGGACGAGACTGGACAACCTACGATCTCGAAATTCGAACGATCAATGCAGAAGTTCCCGACAACAATACAACTGTCCGAGCTACGTTTGTCGTCGACCCGAATACGCACCTGCCGCATTTTCTCCAGCTCAGCCAGGCGAGTATGACGCCGCCATTAATTGAGATGGAACTCGGCTTTCCGGAGTCAGGTCCTGTCGATATCTTCGACCTGGGAGTACCGCAGGATGCAATGCTCGTCGATCTGGTGCCGTCTGACGATATTCGCCAGGTGATTTCTCAGATTAAGACTTCGGCGCAGCGATTCGAGGACCACGTCGCACTCAATGTGTTGAGCGACGCTGGGATGCCATGGTACGTCGGTACGCCGTACACTGTCTGGCGGCGAGGAACAAGTTATCGAATGGCTTACGGCCTGGTTGATTCCGCCTCAGCCCTCCCGGACGTACCTCCGACGAACGCTGACGAACGACAATGGTGGATGAATCGATGGACCGAGTTGTTCCACGCTCCCCATGAAATCTGCGATGGATCAACCTATTGGAGTAATGAAGCCCGGCCCGCAGGCTGGAATGATCAACCGAACAAGCCAAATCCGATCACATGGGATCGAACCAAATGGCCACAGCCGCAATGGAACAGTCGTCAGGAACGCTCTGCGGGGTCAACTCGCACTGCGCCACTGCACATCGCCTATCCTCAAAATCTCGTCAATCTCAGCAATGACAGCACTCCGATACTCATCCTCAGTCCGACAGACGATGCTGCGAACATAGTAAAGGTCATATTACGCACTGGCGTGGCTTCTTCCCCTTCCGGTGAAGAGCGATTCTGGATCGATACTCATCGCAGCCATATGGTGGTTCGCCATGACTCAGTGACGTTTGATTTGAGCCACGTTCCGCCAGGCGAGCTTATCAGTTTTTCCGAGATCGTTGAGAAAGCGGATCGATCTCCGCAGGGCATTTGGTATCCAACTCTCATTCGCCACATTTTTCCCATGGAGAAAAATGGTGAGAAGACTACCGTCGAAACCATCACACGGCACTATCTGGATTTCGCGGTGAATTTTACCGACGGCATGTTCAAACCGAACGAACGGCCCGGAGAGGGATTGAAGTAACTTCGATGTGCTCCTTGATAGCGACCGTATCGGAGAATGCCCGGAATCAAATGGGCGAGTTCATGAATCAGAGTGAACACAGAGCGATGATCAACTGCCACTCTTTCAGAAAGTCCAGTTTCCTGATCTTTTGCAATTCTGTTGATTCACAGCATTCAGAAAGGAGTCCAGCTCGCCCTTCCAGTCATTTTCCGCTGACACGGCTCTCATTTGTGCGAATTTGATCGTCAATGTGTTTTGTCAATCAGCCGTGTATCACAATACTCGTTGTGAATCAAAAAGCCTTGAGTTCGATCGACTCCGCGATTCGAGATAGTCCCTGCAACAACAGGGAGAAATAAGGGGAAACAGGGGGAATTCGGCTAATCCGAAGGTGAGTCACTGCCAGTTGCGGCGATTCATCCATGTACCAGAATTCCCGGCACGGACTGCGAGCCGTCGGCCATGTGTTGTCGACAGGCACCACGAATATTTGCAGAGACGCTGGCGTGATGGCTGCCAAACACCGCGCAGTTGTATCGAGAGTTGATACGAGAAGGATTCCGTGGCTCCTGTTTTGCCGTTCGTCGATACGTAAAGTCCTGGAGAGGAAACGTCCCCTTGTCCAAAAATCGACATGTCCAGTCTGACAAGAATGTCCAACCTGGAATCTGAGTTTTGACTAAGGTATTAATCTTTTGGGACGAACGCGAACCTGGTGTGGCGTTTGGTAACGGAGGCGTCAAAAGTGGCGAATTCGCGGCAGCCCTGATTGCGGTTGATGGCAATCAGCAGTTCGTCAGAAAGATTGGAACCGCGTCGAACGGCAGCCAGAGAATGTCGAATGCGATCTTCATCTTCAAACTGCAGATTGTGAACCTGCAGCAGTCGGGCAAACGCAGCGGTGATTTCCTCGCGAGTCCAGTCATAGAGGCTGGACAGCACCCAGTCGGTTTCCACCAAAACGAGATCTGCCACGAAGAAACTGGCCGATTTACGCATCAGCAACTTCATTGTCGCCCTGTATTGCGATTCGTCATCCCGAGTCAGATAACGGACCAGGACATTCGTATCGAGTCCGATCATTATTTCGACTTTCTGAACCGCTGTGCCGCACCGGATCGAACGGCCTGCTTCAACTGTTCATTCGAAACTGGCTTCCTCGTACGTTTCGCGGGAAAAGTGTCGGCCAAATCCTCGAATGTTGCGGACTTGGCAGTCAGGACAACTCGACCATCAGGTTCGATTTCATACATCAGCAGCGAGGACGGCCTGATCTGCAGCACCTCCACGATTGCCTTTGGGATGGTTGTCTGATTCTTTGAAGTGAGTTTAGATGTAATGCTCATGCAAGGATTCTACCTGCGAACAAGGAATCTGGCAACCGGCAAGGAATGTTAAGGTACTGCAACGGCTTTAAGGAAAGCAGGAAAACGACCCATTATATCCAGCCAGCAGATGTTCATCCCGCTCCTGCGAGCGACTTTGATGGCGACACGACACAGATACAGTCCCGAATGTCAAACAGTTCCTATCTTCCGACGGAACTGATGGAGACTCAGAGTCAGGTTGCTGGTTCGGCAAGTACGGATGGCCGAACCACTCAGGTGACCTATGACAACTGGCGCGTGAGAACGGGCGCGGCAACGACCCTGGGGCGGCTCGGGAACTTCTCGAAAGTACTCGATCACAAGTACTCGATCACACGCCCGCGGCTAGTGCTCCGTCAAGACAAAGAGTTCGGATTGAATGTAGTGGATCTTGCCAAAGATCCCATCGCTACAGGACCTTTAGCAAGGTCCACTACCCGAAATTCAAAGCTTGACAGAGCACTAGGAGTGGGATTACGTTGAAGTGTCAGCAGTTCCTGCTCTGTCGGAGGGTTGAGGCGTCTTTTACCACAGATTACACAGATGGCCACAGATAAAGAACGCAATCGCAAACGTACGTTGAGAGTTACTGTTTGCCGCTCAGGGCAATACACCATCCTCAAACCCGAGTGACCCAGGCCCAACGGGCAACGCTATGGAGCGTTTTTTTCAGCGAAAGCAGTGCGACTTAACCCGGAACGGGTTTGACAACAAAGCCTGGGGTCGACGCGAAGCGGCGCACCCCAGGTTCGTGATGTTCGTTCGCTCCGTACCCTGAATGGGTTCCACAAGGTCGCGATCAATCGTTCATCTTGTTATGAAATCCTGTCGGGGTTGGAAAACGGATACCGTCTGGCCACCGGAGATGCCCCCATGTTCCCTGAAAAAATGCTTTACAGCGTTGCCTTTCAGGGTTGAGCACGTTCAGAGCGCATTCCACGCCGAGAGGTCCAGGAACAGAACGAACAGTACCCCATGGGTCCGTCGCCGACGAATTCCGCCAGCAGAAACTCTGCGAACCCACGGGCATCCGTTCCCGTTTAATGGCGGCTAAGGATACTGATCAGGTTTGACGCCCGTTTCGCTTATCTTCACGGGATATTCTGTGCCCGCCACGGGCTCGTGAGGTCGTTTCCTGGTCCGTGAGATTTTGAAGATCCACTCATCCCCCCAATCGAACAGGTAGAATAAACACATCTTGTTGGGCAGCGGAAACAGCTGAGCGAGTTCAACAGTATAGATTTTTTCGTTTTCGTCGTCGAAATATTCGCGCTGTCGACTCCTGTCCGACCTCGACACGAAGAAGCAGAACAGGTGATCATTATCGAAACGGACCGCTTGCTGAATGATAAGATGGAGATCTTCGAGTGTGGATGAGTCCTCAACTTCAATCTCCGCCGACCAGGCTTTTTTATAATACATTCCGCGAACCAGCGTTATCTTTAGCCCAATAATCATAAGTTGTCTCTTTCGAACAGCCCGCTGACGTCGAACGGACGGTTGCCGCAAAATCCTGTAGATGCTGTTCGTGGCCAGTTTAGCTGCTGGTAAAGGAATTCAAAAGTTTCCGGTGCATATTACGGCTCCGTCGGAGATCACCGGAATTCCATGATGTCGTTACGCCGGGAACATTGAACGCAACTGACTGCACGTTTTCCGAGCGATCTGTACAATGCCTGCAAAGACTTTGGCACAGATTTCGCATAAATTCCCGTAAGGGCAACCAAATCTGATCTCGTGAATCTCAGACTGGCCCACGGCGTAAAGAATTTTCGGCTGATTTTTGCCAGCGATTCTCTTCAGCCTCGCAACCCTGACAAAACACAATGCCAGCTGAGATACCAGGATCAGGGTGGTTGCACACCTGCATGTGTCGCATTGACTCATTTATTGTGCGATCATGCGGAATACGACATTTCCTGACTCTATAAAACGGAAACGAAAAATGACCGAACGGATTCGAATCACTGCCGGTATGGTTATCACCGGCATGCTGACACTGACCCTCGCAATGTTCATGGGGACTCACGCCCCGGCGATTGCCGCATTAATTGACGACAAAGCGGAGTTAAAACTGTTCGCAGGTGCGTGGACGGTCGTAAAACTGATTGAAGACGGCAAGGTGATTCCTCCGGAGCGCATTCCGGACATTCTGCCCTCAGGAGGACGTGTGGAGATCGTGGATAACACACTTCTGTTTGTCGACGTTCACACCGGGCAGCGTCATGCCAAAACTATCACCATAGATCCAACCCGGTATCCCAGCACAATCGATATCAGGTCCGCGGAGAACGATGAGATCAGCCGCGGGATTTACCGCTTTGACAATGGCCAGCTGATTGTTTGCATCGGCGACAGTTTTGCGGAAGGCCGCCCGACTGAGTTGAATGCGCCCAAAGGTTCAGGAGCAATGCTGATCATTTTGCAGCGCCGAGCGGCACCGCCGGAAGCGGAAAAGAAAAAGAATGCACCTCGTTCGGCACCTCCTGCGACAACGCCCGTTCAGCCCTCGGATGACAATATCAAGAAGATGCTGCCAGGCGTCTGGAGGATTCCTGATCAGGCAGGATTTCTTCATATAAACTTTCGCAGCAATGGAACGTTCGCCACCTTCCGCGTTCATGAAGAACTGCAATTGTTCCGTCGAGTATTTGTCGAATCCCCCATTTCAAGTGGATCATGGGAAGTACGAGAGGGCCGAATCATGACAAATCTGGCCACGTCGACAGACCCGGGCCGCATTGGCAGCAGCCATCTCTTCACGATCCGGGCAATGACCTCAACAGAATTCATCTTTGTCGACGGTCTTGGGCGTTCGAATAAGGCAACTCGTGAGACCCCGGTCAAAAAGTGAATGGGACAGCATCGCTGTGAATGGGACAGCATCGCTGCTGGCTTTAAACTGGTTCGGGATTCCTTGTAGCCAGTTCAGATGCTGGCCCAATCCGGGCGACCATCACCATCGCATCGCTGTCTTCGTCTATCGAAATCCGTCATGTTCCGGACGTCACAGAAAGCAGCCTTCCGATCACGGAACAGGCGTTGCGTGGATTTTTGAACACTTCACGACTATGCTATTGGCGATTGCTCAAGCGTTTCCGGCGAGTGAGCGACGTTAAGAAGATTGTGTGAACATCCCAGACACACGACCGAGGCAAACGTTTCGATCAGGAGAGTCGACATGGCGACGAATACAACGACGAGTACAACACAGTATCCCAGACGACAATTCTTAAAGTCCACTGTTGCGGCGGCCAGCACGGCATTTATGGCGCCGATGATTATTCCCAGTTCCGCTCTGGGAAAAGATGGCGCTGTGGCGCCCAGCGAACGAGTTGTTGTGGGCGGCATCGGAATTGGAAATCGCGGCACGTATGATCTGGGCTGTTTTCTTGAACAGAAGGACGTCCAGTTTGTCGCTGTTTGTGATGTCAAAGAAGCTCGCCGAGTCGCAGTCAAGAAGATTGCCGACGAAAAATACGGCAACCAGAACTGTTCAATGCACAGAGACTTTCGGGAACTGCTGGATCGAAAGGATATCGATGCGGTATTGATAGCGACCGGGCCGAACTGGCATGCCACGATGGCAATGAATGCCGCTAAGGCCGGAAAAGACATGTATTGTGAAAAGCCTGTCACAAAGAATATTGCCCAGAGCCTGATTCTTGCGGAAACTATGCGGCGGACCGGACGAGTTTTCCAGGCTGGTACTCAGCGTCGTAATCTTCCTCACTTCGCATTTGCCTGCCAGCTGGCACGAACCGGGAAGCTCGGAAAACTGACCCGAGTGTATGCACACCCGGCCGGCATGCAGGCCATGATGAGCGGATGGCTGATTCCGGAGCCCGAACCTAATCCGGAGACTGTCGACTGGGACATGTATCTTGGTCCCGCTGCCTGGCGTCCCTTCAATGCCAAACTGCTGGATGGATTCAACTTTGAAAAAGGGGGCGGCCTTGTCGGTGGCGGTGTGCTTGAGTGGGGATCACACTGCGTGGACCTGTGTCAGTGGGCGGTTGACGACTGCCCTCCGCCGGTCGAATACGATGCGCCGAAAGATGGCCAGCTGGTTGCTCGCTATGAAAATGGAACGGAACTGATCTTCCGGGAAACCGGCTGGATTCCGCTGGGATCCTGCCCCGTTCGTTTTGAAGGAGAAACCGGCTGGGTTGAAGCGGGTGACAGTGGCAAACTTGTGCTGAGCTCCCCCGCACTTCTGGCAGGGAGGACGGTTGAGGAAATCGGCGGTTACCCGGCGACTTTTCATGTTCGGGATTTCCTGAATTGTGTCAAAACACGCAGTCAGCCCAAAGGCAATGCGGATGCAGCATGCAACGCCCATATTGCCTGCCATGCGGCCAATATTGCTCTGCACCTTGGTCGAACTGTTCGGTACGACAACACGACTCATGAATTCATCAACGACGAACAGGCCAACCGGCTGCGATCGGAAGCGTTGCGCGAACCCTGGAGACTGTAAGCGATACAGACTGTGAAAAACAGACGCGTCTACCATCTTTGCGGTTCAGGCGTTTTCATGACTTACCGCCTCAGCGGCCTTCAAATTCAGGATAAATCCAAATGCGAAACCTCGATCAATTCGCACGCAGCATCGTGCATATGGTCATACTGATTACTATGTCCGCCGGTGCATTCTGTCAGGCTGAAGGTCCGGCCAGTTCACCGGAAAAGGAAAAAGAACTGCTGGCCATTCTGACCTCTGACAGCCCGGCTTCGGAAAAGGCAATCGCCTGCAAACAGCTCGCGATCTACGGTTCGAGCGAATCGGTACCAGAGCTTGCCAAATTGCTCACGAGTCCGGAACTGGCCTCATGGGCAAGAACTGCGATGGAAGCGATACCCGGCCCGGAAGCGGATTCTGCGCTGAGAACCGCCACAGAAACTCTGTCAGGCAGGCTGCTGGTGGGAACAATCAACTCCATTGGTGTCCGCCGCGATCCGATGGCCGTCGATTCACTGGGTGCACGCCTGAAAGACAGTGATATTCAGGTGGCGTCGGCCGCGGCCGTCGCTTTAGGGCGAATTGGCAGCAGTGAAGCTCGCCAGCTGCTGAGACAATCTCTGACCAGCTCGAATGCTGAAATCCGATCGGCGGTTGCAGAAGGCTGCGTTTTGTGTGCCGAGAAGCTCCATTCCGATGGACAGTCAGCAGAAGCGGTTGCGCTCTATGACGAGGTTCGACAAGCCGACGTCCCGGCTCAACGAATTATCGAAGCAACTCGAGGAGCAATACTGGCGCGAAATCAGGATGGAATACCTTTGCTTCTTGAGCAGCTTCGATCGCCCGACAAAGGCCTGTTCTATGTGGCGTTAAGTACAGCCAGGGAATTTCCCGGTGCCGACGTGGATCAGGCGATGGCGACGGAACTTGCCGGCTATCCACCTGAACGAGCAGCTCTGATCATACAGGCGATGGCAGATCGCAGTGACACAGTGGTGCTGACAGCCATACTGAATGCAGCCGAAAAGGGCCCGGAGACTGTTCGGCTATCAGCAATCGATGCCCTTGCTCGAGTGGGCAATATGACATGCCTCGGTTCCCTGCTCCGGATCGCAACCGAAGAAAAAGGCGAGATCGCGGACGCTGCAAAAGCAGCATTGGGAGCACTGCCGGGCGAATCAGTCGATGCAGAGATCGTGAAACTGCTCGGGACAGCTCAGAATAAAACCTACCTGCTGCTGATTGAACTTGTTGGCAGCCGACGAATTGAAGCAGTTTCGCTGCTGCTGAAAGCGCTTGATCATTCTGACAAAGCCGTTCGACGTGCTGCTCTGATCGCACTCGGTGAAACGGCCAGTCTGCAACAGCTGTCGGTTCTGATTTCTCAGCTGGTTTCACCGAAACATACTGAGGATTCTGAGGTGGCACAACAGGCGCTCCGGGCAGCAAGTATTCGCATGGCCGACAGAGAGGCGTGTGCGGCTCAACTGGCCACTGCTGCGGACCAGACCAAACAGTCGGCGAAAAAAGTCAGTCTGCTAACGATTTTGGGAGAGATGGGAGGCCCCACTGCACTGGCTGCTCTTGAGAAAGCAGCGAAAAGCCCGGATCTGCAGCTCCAGGATATCAGCAGCCGACTTATGGGAGAATGGATGACGGAGGATGCAGCTCCCGTTCTGCTTGAACTGGCAAAGCTCCCATCCAATCGATATCAGATTCGCGCGATGCGAGGTTATATCCGAATCGCCAGACAGTTTGTTTTGCCCGATGAAAAACGCATGGAGATGTGTGGAAAAGCACTCGACGCAGCTCAGCAGGTCGCCGAGAAAAAGCTGGTACTCGATGTTCTGAAGCGTTATCCGGGAACCGAGGCGATGAAGCTGGCGGTGAAAGCCCTTCAGAATCCTGAATTGAAGGACGAGGCTACTCAAACGATTCTTGTGATTGCTCAGAAACTTGGCAGCAAAGGCGTCGATGTTAAAGAGATGCTGGCCAGTGCAGGAATCGAAAAGATGAAACTGGAAATCATCAAGGCCGAATATGGTGCCGGAGCCACTCAAAAGGACGTCACCGAAATATTGAAGAAACAGATCAGTGACCTGCCGCTGGTGACGCTGACTTCAGCAACTTACAACGCCAGTTTCGGTGGAGATCCGCTGCCAGGCAATGCAAAGCAGCTGAAGATTCAATATCGGCTCAACGGTAAGGCTGGTGAAGCGACGTTTGCTGAGAATGCTGTCATCATACTTCCCATGCCAAAGTAGACCCATGGCAAAGCAGACCACGATCAACGACGAAACCTCCGAAAGCCCTGGCGGGTTCTCGGAGGTTTCTTTCGGTTACTGCAGACTGCAGAAAATGTCAGAACTTCATTCGCAAACGACTCTGTCGTAAACGGTCTCCGTCGGAGAATCGTCTCCAGTATACGTCCGAACTTTTCTCAGCTTCACTCGAGCGACCCTCTGGCTCCCATACGTGACCCTGCTGTACCGTGCAGACACTTCCGGATCGTAAGAATCGAGGTCCTCCAGATTGATTCGCGTTGCAACAATCAACTGATTATTTCCGCCGAAATTTCCCCATGTCGTCGATGTTCCATTGACGATTTCGACGGTCAGTACACCATCGGCCACCGTCATTCGCTGCGTCCACCGAATCTTCTCATCCTCTGTGGCAAGTGAACTGTTGCTGGTATAATTTCCCACCCCCAGCAACGTGGTGCCACGCCAAATCTGCACCTGTAACCCGCCGCCAACACCACTCCCCTCAGTTCGAGAATTCACCAGAAACGTGGCAAAGACGGCGTTTTCACTATTTACATCGCTATAGGGCGAAATCGTAAAGCTCAGCTGAGGCGAACTCTTTGTCGCATTCGGGACCCCAACCTCCAGTTCCCAGTCTTCCTCCACGGTCGTTATGTCCTCTGAAAAGCCGGTTGATCCTGTACTCATCGAGATCAACATGGCCAGGACAAAGTGCTTTGTAAGGCGGTACATAATGACGTTCTCCAGTGTTTGTATTTCACAAAACGCGATGTCCACGAGTGACGACGCTGCTTCACAGGAAACCCTATAACGCCGAAGCCCTCCGTCCAAAGAATTGTGACTATCTGCATCACTTATCCGGTTGTACCGGTCGATCGAGGGGAAGGAGTGTCAATTGGCGACAACTGTCCCCAATCTTCAACAGGGCAGATAACGTTCTTTCCGTCTCAATATGCGGGAAAACACTGCTCGTCCGGATAAGTGTCCACCCGGCGAGTCAGGGATTTCATGGAACAACGAATGTACAGGTGGGAAAGCAGGGCAGAGCCACCAACAATTTCCGCTCCGAGAACATTCCAGAGCGATTTTGAACCTGAGGAATCCAACGACAGTCATCCTCCGTTGAATTCCGTCAGCGACAGAAGGTCGCCGATTGTGCGATGTGACTCAATCGCATGCCGCAGGGGCTTGTTGACATTGATGCGATAGTGATTCTGGCGGCCCACCTTTTCCCGTTCGAGTATACCGGCTTCTTCCAGATCCGCGATAATTCGTTGCACAGCACGCTCAGTGATTCCCACCTGAATCGCCACATGTCGAAGGACAACGTCGGGGTTGCGGGAAATCAGGATCAGCACATGCGAGTGATTGGTCAGGAACGTCCACCTGGCGCCAGCCGATCCGGCAGATCCTGCCGATCCTGCCGATCCATCCATGGCAGAAGTCGTACCGGCCGAGCCGGAAGGGAGCGCCGGACGACCGGAATTCCGTTTGCGACCACCGGCTGCCCCGGATGTTGAACTGACCTGTGTTTTTTTCTTCATAGGATTCACCAGAGGCAGTGTGTCATTCTCCGCGGCCAGCCTCCCCTCCAGCCCTGAACGGGAATGAGCAGTGGCTGGCATTCTGGTCGCAGCCTTCTGCAGGTTTTGATCTTATCGACCAAATACGACATATCAATCGCAAAACTGATGTCATGAATTGAACGCAGAAAACTGTTCGTTTCACTAAGACTGAAGATACCCGAAAATTATAACGATACACAATTGACGAATTCTATGTCGTGCTTTATTCTTCGCAAATTCTGGGTGAAACGAGTTTTCGGGATTCTGTAGCGAGTAAGGATCGATCTGTGGAAATTCTGCTGTCCTGGCTGGTCGCAACGCCACCACTGCTGCTTCTGCTGTTTGGTTTTGTTCCGATGGCTGCAGCTAACCGTAATGTGGGACTGATGCGAAGTCTGGCATCAGCGGTCTCTGTGCTGGCTCTTCTGCTGTCTGTGGTGAGCACTGGGATGCTGGCGCGATTGGGCACTCTTGACATGCCGCTGTACTCGCTGACCTGGCCAGTCAGAGTGAGTTTGGGAGTTTATTTCGATTCCCTGTCCGCGATCATGCTGCTGCTGATCACATTCATCGGGGCCATCATCGTTCGATATTCGATTCGATATCTGGATCGCGATGTGACCCAGGGCAGATTCCTTAAATGGATTCTGTTTACGCTTGGGGCGGTATTGCTGCTGGTGGTTTCGCGTAATCTGGTAATGCTTACTGTTGCGTGGATGCTGACCAGCTATGGCCTGCATCAGCTTCTTACGCATTACTCTGACAGATCCTGGGCTGTCTGGGCTGCCCGCAAGAAGTTCCTGATCAGCCGGCTTGGGGACGTCATGCTTCTGGCAGCTCTGGGGCTGACATATTCCTGTTTCGGAAGTGTCGAGTACTCAGAGATCTTTGCGGCGGCTCGCAGTATTCAGGACAGTTCATCGGAAGGAAACTTCTGGATCCCGACGATCGGCAGTCTTTTTGTGCTGGGGGCGATGACGAAATCCGCTCAGTTTCCGTTTCACAGCTGGCTGCCGGACACGATGGAAACTCCAACGCCCGTGTCGGCTCTGATGCACGCCGGGATTATCAATGCCGGTGGCTTTCTCGTACTAAGGCTGAGTCCTCTCATCGCACTGTCTCATCTGGCGCTGGATTTTCTGGCCCTCATTGGTGCGTTCACTGCTCTGCTGGGCGGAGTCGTCATGCTGACACAGACCAGTGTGAAACGACAACTGGCTTATTCAACGATGGCTCAAATGGGCTTTATGATGCTGCAATGCGGACTGGGTGCCTTCTCGGCAGCATTGCTTCATATCGTCGCGCACTCACTGTACAAGGCCCATGCATTTCTGAGTTCCGGCAGTGTGCTCGATGCCGCCACAGGTGTCCGAACAGAGAGTGGCCGCATCATTTCGGGCAAACGAACTCTGGCGATGCTGCCGGTTGCTCTGATCATGGCAGTCGCTATTTGCGGACTAACGGCTGAAGGAATGACAGACGATCACCAGTCAAAGCCTGGGGGCGTGATTCTCAGTCTTATTCTGTCGATTGCATTGACGCAATTGCTGTGGCCTGCGTTTTCGTCCGGATCAATTCGGCTCGCAGGCTGGAGCGTGCTGGCCGCGATGGGTGTCAGTATTGGATATTTCGCTGCCTTTCTGCTGACGGATCAGCTTCTGGCATCCTCAGTCGCACACCAGAAAGTGGCTTCAGGGTTTTTCGATTCGCTGGTGACGGGCTGTGTCGGCGCTGGCTTCATCGGCATCTTCCTGCTTCAGTCGACCACACGGCTGGCCACTCAGAGCCCGTTGATGCGATGGCTGTATATCCATGCTGTCCATGGCTTTTACCTCGACGTTCCGGCCCGCCGAATCACCGCATGGGCGTGGGGACAGCATGGTCCGGTGCAATAGAGCGCCGCTCAGCCGGGCACATTACAGGCGGGAATAGTATACGTCAGTGACCCTCAGCGTCGGATAAACAGGCGCTGAAAACCCCTTCAATCAGCAGTCTTTCCGGAACGGAAATATTCAATGTCAGAACTCAGCTTCGAAGAACAGACCATTGATGCGGCAACGCCCCGGAATGCGTGCATCAAACCGGGACATTCGTCAGACGAGGCCCGTATGGCGAAAATCATGGACGAGCTGCAGGGGATCATACCTCCACTGTGGCCGCTGCGTGACTATGTCGCCGTGAATCCGTTTCTTGGCCTGTCCGGAAAGACATTTCTACATGCCAGACAGCTGCTCAGCGGAGTGCGGAACTGCGAGATGCTGATGTCGCGGGACTACTTTCGGTCGCTGATGGAAAACGAAGATATATGCCGAAACGATATCACCGAGGCACTCAGGCAGTGTTGCTGCGATTATCCCGAACAGTATGCTGACATGAATGCTGACGACGTTATTCGCTGGATCTCGAACACACGGACCGAACCGAAAAGCGAGCGGACGATTCAGACCATTGCCGAAGTCGTCGATCGGCACGTCGGAAGCACATGGAACAGTCATATCGTCAATGACATTTCACGGTATGTCTCGGCGCATTACGACGAGGGACAGGCCATCTGGCAAAGTCCATGGAAGTCTCTGCCGCTGTACGAGGCCTGGCGGGAGACGGCTATGGTTAGTCTGCGAATGGAGCAGCTTGGAATCACCGGGTTTCGCAGCTTTGTGTCAAATCTTCCCGCATCGCCATTGAAGGCGATCAGTCAAATGCTCGAACTTCTGGAAGTTCCCATACTCGATTGTCAGTCGTTTCTGATGTGTGAACTGTTTTCAGTCAGCGGCTGGGCCTCGTATGTCAGGTTTCGAGGCTGGAATCCTGCCGCGCCGGCACAGATCAATGAGGATCTGACCGGGCTGCTGGCAATCAGGCTTGCCTATGATGTTGCACTTCTCAGGTGTCATGATGTGTCATGGCCGGAAACATCAGGGACGACGTCTGCCCCCTGGTCAGACGAAAATCGAGCGACAGCGCTGTCGCCTCCAGCTGATGTGCTCGTACGGTATTGTCTGCAGGTGGCCGCCGAAATCGCTTATCGAAGAAAACTGTGTCATTCAATATTGCAGCGAAACCAACCAGGTCCGGCGCAGGCAGAACATCTGCTTCAAATGGTCTTCTGTATCGATGTCCGTTCTGAAGTGTTTCGTCGAAATCTGGAATCCCTTGATCAGGGCATTGAAACGTTTGGCTTCGCCGGATTCTTCGGAATGCCGTTCGAATATGTGCCTCTGGGAGCATCCTCAGGAGCCGCTCAATGTCCCGTGCTGCTGAGTCCCGGGTTTCAGATTCACGAAACGATTGGAGGAGCCGACACGGTTGCTCTTTCTGAAGCGATACGCGCGAGAGACCTTCGGAGATCAGCCCGGAAGTTTTGGAAATCATTCCAGAGTTCCGCGTCGTCATGCTTCTCTTTTGTCGAATCCATGGGCCTGCTCTACTTCGCAAGGCTGCTCTCAGATTCGCTGAAGATGACTCGCACCGCGTCTGGCACAGCACTCGACGGAGTAGCAAAAAGCGAACACAGTCGGCTGGGCCCGGATCTCGGCGAACATTGCCACGGTGGTCTGACTGGCGAACAAAAAGTCGCACTGGCGGAAAACATGCTGCGCAATCTTGGTTTGACGAAATCGTTCGCCCGCATCGTGGTAATCTGCGGTCACGCATCCGACGTAACAAACAATCCCTACAGGGCGGGACTGGATTGCGGTGCCTGCGGCGGACATTCCGGCGAACCCAACGCGAGAGTTGCTGCGGCGCTGCTCAATGACGCCCAGGTGCGAAAAAGTCTTTCTCAGCGCGGTATCCAAATCCCTGATGACACATGGTTTATCGCTGCGGTGCATAACACAACAGCAGACATAATTCGATTCCTCGACACTGACACAGTACCTCCGTCGTTCTCGGATGTATTTCAAATCGTTCAGGGCTGGACGGCGGAGGCCGGTCGGCTAAGTCGAACGGAGCGATCCGCAAGGCTCGGCACGAAATCCGAGACTGACATACTTCGACGCGGCCATGACTGGGCGGAAGTCCGACCTGAATGGGGACTGGCCAGCAACGCAGCCTTCATCGTGGCTTCCCGATCCAGAACGGCTGGTTTGAATCTGGCCGGTCGCACGTTTATGCATAGTTACGATCAGCATCAGGATCCCGATCTGCGGGTCCTGGAACTGATCATGACAGCACCGATGGTCGTCACCAGCTGGATTAATCTGCAATACTACGCATCAGCGGTTGACAATCGCGCCTTTGGAAGTGGAAACAAACTGATTCACAACGTTGTGGGGCAGCTGGGCGTCTTTGAAGGAAATGGCGGGGATTTGATGACTGGCCTGCCCTGGCAGTCCGTCCATGATGGCGAAAAGTTGCAGCACGAACCACTGCGATTGCTTGTTCTGATCGAGGCCCCTCGAGAATCCGTTCAACAAATTGTTGAAAAGCACCCCCACGTTTGCGATCTGGTAACAAACGGCTGGTTGTCACTGACAGTGATGGAAGATACACAGTTCTATCGGTGGACTTCAGAAAAACAATGGGAATCGCTGGCCACCAGTGTGGCACTTGCGTAAGAACGTTAAGTAGTGCGAAATCTGACGCAAAGTGTGGACCGGGAGACTGCCCGAAAAAACGACGGAAATCGGCTATCCGTCGATCGTTCCGAATGTGGCTGTAATGGACTGAGATTGTTTAAATTATGGTCGAGAATGATCAACTTCGCCGCGACATGCAGCTACTGGAAACGTTGCTCGAACGAATCGTCACCGAAGAAGAAGGTACAGAGGCGGTACAATTGGTGGCTGAGATTCGGCAGCTGGCTCGCGATCGTCGGGCCAATGTACCGGGAGCGGAAGTATCCCTCTCGAAGCGGATCCACGACTTAAGCCCGAAACAGGTGCGTCTCGTCGCTCGCTCGCTCAGTATCTTCTTTGATCTCGCGAATCTGGCCGAGGATCGTCAGCGAATTCGGGTCCTGCGGAAGCGCGAGCGGGATCGACATCCGGATCCGATCAGCGAGTCGATTGGTGCGTCGATCCGGCAGCTGAAGGCTGCAGGTCTGAGTGCCGTGCAGGTGCAGGATGCTTTGGATCAGCTGGACGTGGAACTGGTTTTTACGGCTCATCCGAGTGAAGCCAAAAGACGTTCAATTCGATCCAAACTGCGTCGGATGCGACAATGTCTGGAGCAATTGGATCGTGAGGATCTTCTGCCGAGGGAACGTGAAGGTCTCTCCTGCCGGCTGCAGGCGGACCTGACCATGCTGTGGCAGACAGAATTTCTTCGGCCTATGCGTCCGTCCGTCCTTGAGGAGGTGGAACGGGGCTTGTCGATCATGCCGCGGCTGTGGGAAGTCGTGCCGGAAATCTGTCTTTCTCTGAGGCAGGCGCTGGCTCGTGAATTTCCCGGATATGCGTTTGTGCAGCCAAGGTTTTTACGATTCGGATCCTGGATGGGCGGCGATCGGGACGGCCATCCGGGTGTCACATGGGACATCACAGAACAAACTTTGGTGTGGCTACGTGCCACGGCAATCGACCGACACCTGGAATGGTGCCGAAAGCTCTATGACTTCCTGTCAGCCTCCCGCAACGAAGTGTCGCTCGAATCCGATCTTCCGAGTGCACTGGCACGGGCAGAACAGCGGTGGCCGGAGTTCGCCGCAACACTCGCCCGGGTTGCTGAGCATGAAATTTACCGCCGCTGGATCCGACTCATCGAATGGCGGCTGCGGAAGTCACGATGCGGAAGTCTGACAGAGCCACCGATCGACGGCGCCTATCGGGACGGCCGGGAACTGGAACTTGATGTCGAAGCATTAGTTGCCAGCATGAGAGTCTGTCGCGGCCAGCTGATGCTGGCGGAAGAAACCCGGCGATGGCTGGATCTGACCCAGGTTTTTGGACTGCATCTGACCCGACTGGATGTTCGTCAGAGTTCTGATCGCCACTGTGAAGTCATGACGGATCTGTTCCGAGCCCTCGGCGAATGCAGCGACTTCGCGGCACTTGGCGAGCCGGAACGTCAGAAGGTGCTTCTCAGGACGATGGAGACGCTGAAACCCATTGATGAAAAGCGACTCGCCCCGCTCACAGTTGAGACACTCGGATTGTTTCGAGTACTTCGACGCGCCTTTCAGCGGTTTGGAACGGACTGTCTGGGCGGACATATCATCAGCATGACTCGCTTCCCGTCAGATTTGCTTACGGTCCTGTGGTTGTGGCGATGGGTGTGCACTGAAGCATGCGCAGATTCAGCTACGGATGGAACACCAGTTCCCAAAGACGCGCTGCGCATAATACCGCTGTTTGAAAAGATCGACGATTTGCAGATCGCCCCTGAGGTCATGGCCGAAGTACTCGACCAGCCGGTGTACACCGAGTATCTGCAAGCGCACAACAATCGACAGATTGTCATGGTTGGTTATTCGGACAGTACAAAGGACGGGGGCTATCTGTCCGCCTGCTGGGGATTGTTTCGCGCCCAGGATCGGCTGCATCAGGTCGCGGCCGCTCGAAACATTCGGCTAACGTTCTTCCATGGGCGAGGCGGATCACTGGGACGAGGCGGAGGTCCGGCCGCACGCGGGATTCTGTCTTTGCCGCCCGATGCACTGGGAGGTTCGCTTCGACTGACGGAACAGGGCGAAGTGCTCGCCGAACGTTACGACGATCTGCACGTGGCCCATCGACATCTGGAGCAGGTCACATTTGCCACACTGGTTGCCAGCAACATTCCCGGAACTGAAGTGCACGCCGACTGGGAGCAGCTGATGGAATCGCTGGCCAGCCATTCCCTGAAGATTTACAGGAATCTCGTGGAAACACGCGGCTTTATCGAATTCTTCGGCGAGGCCACACCCATCGAAGAGATCGAGAATCTGCCGATCGCGTCCCGACCATCGCGGCGAACCGGGCAGCGATCACTGAACGACCTGAGAGCCATTCCGTGGGTCTTCGCATGGACTCAGAACCGATGCCTGATTCCGGCGTGGTACGGACTGGGGACCGCTCTTTCCGATGTGAAGTACAACGATCGTGCAGCGTGGCAGACAGTTATTGAGATGTATCGTCAATGGCCGTTCTTCCAGGCGACAATCGATAATGCGGCAGCGGCGCTTGCCAAGGCTGATATGTATATCGGGCAGCGCTACTCAGAACTGTGCAGCAGCACGGACCAGCGTCTTCAGATCTGGGTGCTGATTGCCAGCGAACGTGATCGTTCGCGGCAGGCTATTCTGGACATCGTGGGAGGATCGGAGTTACTTGCTTCGACACCGTGGTTTCAGCGGTCGCTCGAAGTGCGAAATCCCGATATCGATCCCCTGAACCTGATTCAGATCGAATTACTCGGAAGGCGTCGAGGACTGGACAGTTCTGCCGACCAGGATGAAGCGCACGAATTACGAGACCTTTTGCGGTTATCGGTGCAGGGAATCGCAGCCGGAATGCGGACAACGGGCTAGTGCTCTGTCAAGCTTTGAATTTCGGGTAGTGGACCTTGCCAAAGGTCCTGTAGCGATGGGATCTTTGGCAAGATCCACTACATTCAACCCGAACTCTTTGGCTTGACGGAGCACTAGACCAGAAACCCAAAAGAAATCTTCCGTTGCCGCGCCGTATGTGGTTGCGTTTCAGACAGGGGGTGCCGAAGAGACGGCACACCCCGCTGATGAGTCAGCACTTCCAGTTGACGCCCGACATGATTCAGCCAATCAAATCATGAATCACATGACCATGCACATCCGTTAGTCGGAAATCGCGGCCACTGATAGTGGTAGGAAAGTCGCTTGTGATCGATTCCAGGCAGATGCAGAATTGTCGCGTTCAGGTCGTGAATGTGCATTGTCCCAGGAGTCCGGACTTCCTTTACAGGCTATGGCTTCGGCAGCTTTCGCTCAGGTAACCCTGGATCACCGTTCGTGGATTAAAACTGGCAGGAAACGAAATTTGTTCAATAAACGGCCCCGGCAAATAATCTGAGGGGAATCAAGACCGTCAGATTTGGGCTCCGCACTCGTTTCCATCAAAGTCTGGCGGGTCATACGAACTCCATTCCGACACCCGTTAGAGTTGAAGTTCAGCGATTCGACCCGTCTTCCACCGACAGCGGCATGGCCAGAGGCGGTAAACGATGATTACTTCAGCGGAAACTCCTGCATGAATCGGTCATTCTTTCGCAGAGCCGAGTATTCCGGCAATCGCATGTGCAGAAGCGGATCGGCCCCGGAACCGCTCTGGATTTCTTTCAGAACCTCAATACATCGTTTTTCCGCCATTTCCAGCTGAGCCTGGTCGGATCGTGCGGCTCCGAGCAGCAGACTGTATTGCTGCGCATACATGGCGGCCAGCTGACTGGTCAGCACATCACGAATCGTCGGATGAACCGCCGCACGCTGATCAGTAACGATTTGTTCTTCCTGATCGGCAAAGACCTTTGGATTGCCATCGATCAATGCACGCCACGCATCAAGGCTACGACGCACGGCCTCGACATCGGTCTGTGCCGCTGAATGTGGTTCAATTCCCAGCGCTCCCGCTGTCACCTCAGCGATTGTTGAAAGATAGGAATGAAAGTCCCTGGTGTTGAAGAGATCCAGAATCGGCTCGAGCTCCGCGGCGGCCTGGCGAAGTTCCTTCACTGCTTCCGCCGACTGGTTCTTTCGCAGCAGGACTGCACCGAGCATGTATTGGCCCTTTGCAATGGCATATCGCTGAACCGAATACGTGGGGCCGCCAAGTTCCATCCCGTTCCGGATCTCCTGGATAGACGTTCGAACGTGTCGTTCACAGTCGTCCAGTCGATTCAAAGCCAGGCAGCAATTTGCCATCTCTTCATTCATTGTGCCCAGTCTCAGCCGGGTTCCCGGGCGATTCGGTTCCTTCAATGCAAGCTTTTCATAGGCGGCAATGGCGATCGAAATACGTGCCATTCCCTCCTCATATTCTCCCCTGGCGAACCTCACGACACCTTCCGCCTTGAGCATCGAACTGTAGATTCCCAGAAGCTGAACATCCTCTGTAGAGTCCGGATTCTGAGGCATCAGCAGTTCGCGGCTTTCCCGCAGGTAGCGATCTGCCAGTTGAAAATACCCGAGGTTGAGGCAGTCACCGATCAGCAGTTGATCGAGGCTAAGCAACTGGTCACGAACGGTCGTTCTCTCCGGATGCTCGGCCCACAGTTTAGCACAGAGTTCCTGAGCCTCCTGACGGATCTTAAATGCCGTCGCGGCGTCTTTCAGAGAAACTGCGGAGCTGGCCAGCTGCGTCTTCGCCTGGATCACAAGGTTCTGCAGGTCGACGCTTTCCGCATCTTTTTTCAGAAGTGTTTCCGCGAGTTTCAGAGTCTTATTGGCCCAGTCCTCGGTCGCCTGAGGATTCGCAGCTCGAACGTAATGCAGCGCGATGTTCGAATAGCCCTGAGCACAAATGCCGCGGCCATGATCGCTGGTGAGTTTCTCCGCCATTTCGATACCATCAAGGTGTGCCTTCTCAGCCTCTTCGTTCTTCCCCTGCTGGCTCAGAATATAGCCGTAACGTGTGTAAGCAGTCGCCAGAGTCATACGAGTGTCTTCGCGATCACCGGCCACCTCCATGATCTTCTTCAGGCCAGCGATGGCTGACTCAAGGACCTGCCCGCGTGCCTCGATACTGGCCTGACGTTTTTGAAGGTCGTCATGAACTCGATGGACAAGGTCGCTCATTGCATTCAATGCCACGTCACGCTGGGTTTCCGCGATGCCGAGACTCTCCTGTGTTTTCTCCAATGCGGTCGAAATGCGAATTTCGGAAGCGCGGGCAACGATGGCGATGGCAATCAACGATCCGGCGACCGTCGTGACGACTGTTGTGACCACCGCTGTTGTCACAGGATTGCGTCGGATCCATTTGATCAGACGAGGAATTCTCCCGATTGGACGAGCGTTAATTGGCTCTCCCTTTCGGAAACGTTCCAGTTCATCGAAGACTTCTCCGGCAGAGGCGTAACGTCTGGCTGCGTTCTTCTCAAGACACCGAGCACAAATGGTTTCCAGATCACGTGGCAGGCCGGAATTCAACTGACACAGCGGGATGATGTCGCTGGTCAAAACCTGATGCAAAATCTGCCAGGGCGTTGCCGCCTGAAATGGTGGCCGACCGGAAAGCATTTCATAGAATACGGCTCCCAATGCATAGACGTCCGCTCGAGCATCGACATTTTCGCCCCGCGCCTGTTCCGGCGGCATGTAGGCTGGCGTACCAGTGATGTTCCCTGTCTGATGCAGTGTCTCGGCGCTGTCAAGTTTTCTGGCAAGGCCAAAGTCACAAACTCGCGGACGCTTGTCGGCATCAATCAGAATATTACCCGGCTTCAGATCGCGATGAACGATGTTCCGGGAATGAGCAAAATGGATGGCGTCGGCCACCTGACAACACAGCTCGACCGCTTCAGCGACAGGAAGAGGACCTTTCCTGAGGCGATCGGCCAGAGAACCGCCCGGGACGTACTCCATCACAAGGAACGCTGAGCCAAAGACCTTCCCAACCTGAAATACGCGAACTATGTTTGGATGGACGAGGGCGGCCGAAGCTTCTGCCTCTCTGCGGAGCTGCTGCGAATGAACAGAATCGGCCGATTTGTCGCGAGCCAGCAACTTGATGGCGACAATCCGCTTCATGCTCGTATCCATGGCCCGATAGGCGACCCCGTTCCCTCCGCGCCCGGCGATGCCCAGAATCTGAAACCCGGCGATCTTCGGAAACGGATCCGAGGCAGAGACTGATTTGGTCTCCGGTTCGTTTGGTTCAGCTTCAGGTTCTTTAACCTCAGTGCCATTGACGACAGTCACTCGGTAGTTAGTTGTGTCCGTTTCCTGCTCGCGCGGAGCATTCTGCAAAAAGGCACGATGCACCTGAAATTGACGGCGAATTTGTTCGGACAAGTTCGGAAATCGCTGCAGATACTCATCTTCCGTGGGTGACTCACCAAAGTCTTCTCGCAGCAATACTTCACCGTAGAGCAAGTCGAGGAAAGCGTCCGCGTTGTCGGCCAGCCACGGGGCCTGAATCAGCACGGCCTCCAGTGACACTCGATTGCCGAGCTGCCAGCACTGATGTCTCCAGGCAAGAACGCTGTCAGGAGTCCTGTCACCGAAATACGAGTCACCCGTTGATTGTGTCTGCGATTCCGACATCGTTAGTCAGCCTCAAAAAAGGACGTTCTCTGCACTGTTTGACACGCTTATTTGCATGTTTATTCAAAATGAACGTGTTTCCGTCGAAGATCGGACAGGTGAGACAGGATTTTCTTTTTGAGGAATCAGACCGCAATTCTGGTCCATGAACGTCTCAATCACGCATCGGCTTCTGCGTTACCATCCATCTCTTCGCGCACTCGCTTTAATGCACGTTCAAGCCGCTTTCGAAGATTTTCGGCAGAATCATGAAATTCAGCCGCGATCTCATCCCACGACTCGCCGCATGTGCGGCGATCTGCGATGGCAAGTTCATCCGATGACATGCGTGAACGAATCGCTTCCAGCAGCTCTCGAGCCACCGCGGCCGAACGCGGTCCGGGATTTTCGTCGATCAGCTGTTCCGGGGTTACGACCTCACTGGCTTCCATGCCAGCACGTTTGGCCGTGGTCTGACGACGATGCTCATCAATCACACGATTTCGAGTCATCGTTGTGAGCAACACGAGCAACTGTTCCGGACGTTCCAGGTCAAAAGCACCCTCGGCAGCACTGCGAAAGAACCGACCAAACACGGACTGGCAGATATCGATGGAATCTACGATCCGCCTCAGTTTCGGATCCGTCAAACGCAGTCGGGCAGCTCGTCGAATCTCGGGTTCGTATTCTGCAACCAGCTTACGTGCGGCCTCCTGGTCTCCATTTCTCGTTCGTTGCAGCAGGTTCGTGAATTGGGCATCACTGAGCATATAGAAAAAGTGTCCGGTTATTGCGACTCGTTTTATCGGGCCGACGTTCCCTTGTCGTTCGTGTGCACTTTCAACAGCACACAGCACACCGTCGACTGGAACTCATTTTATCAACGACCCTGATGCATCTGTTCCTGTGATTTCGGAACGAGAAGAGGAAATCCGGCAAAATTCTGTCCGATTTGCCAAATGAGCCCGTTTACCTCCAAAAATCACTGCAATTTCACAGACATAAGGCGGGAATTATGGCTCTTTCAATACTTCTGAAACACCTTAAGTCCTCAATCGGGACCAAACAGGCAGCGATTCACAGGCGACGAAAGAATCGGCATACCTTCCCGGGCTCAGAAAACCTCGAAACGCGACAGTTACTCGCTGCATTCTCGTGGAATACGGATTCCGACGGCGCCTGGGAGAACCCGGCCAACTGGATCAATAGTGCGGGGAACACCGGCGTGCCCGGTTCCGCGGACACGGTGACAATCGACCGCGGCGCAGCGAACCCGACCGTAAGAATCAGTTCGAACGTCAACATCGCGAGCCTTGTCACGACGGAGAATGTCACACTTGCCTCGGGCCGACTTGATGCGTCGACCACCATCGATTTCAACGGTGGGGAATTCATCTGGGAAGCCGGGCTTCTGGATGCGACCACCGTGACGATCGGCCCGCAGGGAAGGCTCAGAACTCGCACCGCAAGCGACAAAACATTCGGCCGAACCATGGTCAGCGCCGGAACCGTGGTGCTGGAGACACCAATTCGCACGACCGCCGCTTCGACGACGAATTTTGTGAACCAGGCAAGCGGCGTATGGACGGTCGAAACCGCCTTTCACACAGGCAATGCAGTCTTTGTTACGAACGAAGGAACATTTCGCAAGACAACGGCAGCCAATTCAATTTTCGGAGCGAACGACCGCTTCGATCACAAGGCCGGCAGTGTGATTGAAGTCCTCGGAGGCAAGCTGGGGTTGGCGAAATCCGGGACATTAACTGTTCCGTCCACGGGAGCGACCTTTGACGTTGGGGCCGGAACGGTGCTCGATCTGGCGCAGGGGGACGCTTACCTGATCGGCACGTTCACCGGAACGGGCGCGGGCCGCATTGAGCTGAGTCGGGGAACGATACGCGCCGACGACGGTCCGGGCGGCACCGGTCTGACGTTCGACTTTCCCGAAGAACTGTTTCACTGGACGGGCGGGACGATCCGCAGCGACGGCGTCGGTGGAGACGAGTTCACGAACAGCGGGTTTATCATGATCTCGGGCGGCGGCGACGTCGCTGTTCAGGGCCAGAGTTTTCACAATGCCGGAACGCTGCGCCACAGCGGGACGGGCAGCATCCTGTTCAACAGCGGCGGCGTGGGGACTCATTTCCACAACGACGCGGGGGCCTTATATGAACACATCGGCACAGGAAGCATTGTTGGCGGGCAGCTGTTTAACTCCGGAACGATCCGCAACGAGTCCGGCAATCTTGAACTGGACACCGTGGTCAGGATGCTGGACGGCAGTCGTCTCGAATCGTCGGCGGACCGCGTGCTGCTAAGCCGCGAAGCGTATTTTGGCACATCAACAATGGCCGTCACCGCTGACTCTGTTGTGGAACTGAATGAACCGGCCGGCGGCGGCTTCTTTCACGTTCTGGACGGTGCAACGCTGACCGGCACCGGAGCAGGACGTATTGAGTTCACCGGGGGCCGACTGGATTCCGACAACAGCGGCGGAACGATCAACTTCGCTCCAGGGCAGTTTCACTGGATCAGCGGCAGTATTTTCGGAGGCCTGACGAACACGGGGGAAATCACTATTCCCGCCGGTGGAACGCCGACCACCCGTGCCAGCTCGGTTCCGTTTATGAACCGCGGCACGGTGATTCAGGAGCCAGGTTCTGTCATCGCCATCGAAGACGTGCTCAACGAAGCCGGTGCACTGTGGCTACTGCAGAACGATGCCCGAATTGTGGGCGCCAACGGCCTGCTGAACAACGACTTTCGCAACGCCGGAATCCTGCGCAAGACGGGATCCGGAACATCGGTGATTGATACCCTGGGAGCCGTCCTGAGTCATCAGGGCGGTACTGTAGAGCTGCTGGACGGCAATCTCACCGCGAGTCACCACAACAGTGCTCAAAGTACCGGCGGGCACTTTGTCGTATCGGCCGGATCGACGTTTGAGATTTTCGGAAACTTAACGAGTTCGGGAACCTATACGGGCGAAGGAGATGGTTCTCTACAGTTGTCTGCCCGAATCACCGGAACGAATAGTTTCGTGACTTTCGACTTTCCTGCTGGCTTCGCGCGGATGACGCTCGAGGGTGCCGCCCACTTCAACATTCGTAACACGGGTCATCTGACTCTCGCTAATACGGAAGGCTGGCAGGGATTCGGTCCAGTCATCAATGAGGGCACGATCATTCAGCAGTCGGGTGTCGACGTACTGATTGAGAACTGGTCCGTCGCACGCAACTACGGCGTCTGGGAACTCGTCGATGATGCCACGATCTCGCTGCGGACATTCGACGGACTTGAAGCGTACTTCTCGAACTTTGGTACGCTGCGCAAGTCCGGAGTGGGGACAGCAAAAATCCTCCATGGTGCGGGTTACAACGTTGCAGGCGGAGGTACACCGCACTTCAACAACGCCGGCACGCTGGAAGTCCTGGGCGGCCAACTCGATATCGAATCGAAGGTCATCAGACAGTTTGACCCTGTCGGCCAGAAGCTGGGAGGCGGCAACTGGTACGTCGGACCGTTCTCGACCCTGAAGTTCCACGACGCCGCTGGCAACGCAGTCCCAATCAGCACACTGCTGGCGTCCGTGACACTCGACGGGGATGCTTCGTCATTTCCGAACATCGGTTCGCTGGCCGTCAATGGCGGTCGATTCGAGGTGACCGGCGGACGGAACTTCACCACAGCGGGAGGTTTGACCAACGGAGTGACACAAGTCTCTGCGGACTTGCTGGATGTGGCCCCTATCGCTGGTGGGCGTTTCGTCGGGCTAGCTTTTCGCAATGGAATGCGCGTGACACATCCGCGTAATGACCGGGTGAACGGTGACCCGGTGTTCTACGTTCAGGACGTTCCCGGCGGGCCGCTGCGGACGATCGTTCAGCCGGGCGGTCCGGTGACGGTGTCCGGCATAGATATCACGTCGTCGGACCTGAATGTCGGTGGGACGATCGTGCCGGCTGGTACACTCCTGTTCATCCACGGCAACGTCGCTCCGCCGACTTTGTACGCGATCAATCCGGTCAGCGGTCAGGTGATTGCCACACAGTCGCTGAACTCGGTAGGGATGAACCAGTCGGGAGTCGCCCATCATCCGGGTCGCAACTCGGTCTATGTCCTGGGAAACAATGCAACGATCACCGAAGTCAATGCATCGAACGGCAGCACAATCTCTTCTTTTCCGGTGCAGCCACAAGGGTCGCCATTCTTCGGCGTAAGTGCATGGGGCGGCATCGAAATCGACAGCGCTGGCCAGCTGTTGGTTGTCGGCAGCAGCCAGGCTCGCGTCCGAGTCCTGGCACCGGACGGCGTCTTTCAAACCGACGTCGACCTGACATTCTCCGGAATAGCCAGACACACTCTGTCCGACATTTCGGTCGACGACACGACCGGAGAAATCTGGCTGGCCAGCGAAAACGGACTCGCGTTTCGATACTCATCACCGGTGGCCGGAGTTCAGGGAACGCTGCATGTCGGCGCGGGCAGCACTTTAAATGCGGCAAGTCTGGCGTCAACACCTGGCAGCCGCGTGAGTGTTGAAGTTGGCGGACGTCCGGCATCAGGCGAATTCGGCACGCTGGCCATTTCCGGAAGTGCTTCGTTGTCCGAAGTTGAAGCACTGCTGGTCGCAGGATTTGGCCCGACGATGGGTGATACGTACAACGTGATCACCTACGGCAGTCGTTCTGGTGACGATCCGGCGTTCGTCGGACTTGATCCGTTCTTCTCGGCGGACGTGTCGGCTGAACGGGTCACGCTCACGGCGCTTGCGTCAGCCTTCAACATCCTCGTTGACGAATCGTCAATCACCGTTCCCGCCGCTGCCAGCCCAGGTGACGAAATCACGATCTCATACACCGTTCGGAACTCCTCGACCGCGACGCTCACTGGCGAATGGGACGATTCGATCTATCTGTCCACCGACGGCACGTTTGATCCGAGCGACCTGCTGATCGGCCGCGTTACGCACTCCGGCGGACTGGCGGCACTGGGATCATACACGGAAACACTGACGGCTCGAATGCCCGGAGTTCTGGACGGCGATTTCCAGGTGATCGTACTGGCTGACAGCAAACGTCGCATCCCGGACACCAACCGCGCTGACAATATGGGAGTGGCCGGGGCAGCGATCGCGTCGACGGTGCGGACGATTGCTCTCGGTGACAACTTCTCCGACATGATTACCAATGAGCAGGGTCTGTTTCTGAAACTCGAAGTCCCTGCGGGGCGGGGCGATGTGGTCGTGCGAACCATGCTGCAGCAGCTCCATCAGGCCGACGTTTTCGTACGCTTCAACGAACTTCCGACGAGAGCGAATTTCGACTTCGCTGCAGTGCAGCCTCTGCAACTGAATCGTGCCATTACGATTCCGGCGGCACGTGCCGGCGCCTGGTACATTCTGGTGCAGGGCCGCGAAGGCGCCAGTCTGCCGACCGGATTCCAGCTCTCCACGGAGCGAATTGAGTTCGCGGTAAATTCGATGGCACCGCTGCGTGGATCGAACCTGGGTGAAGTGACGAGCGTGGTTAGCGGTTCGGGCTTCACGCCGGACACAAACGTCGCGCTGCTCGACGGTTCCGGCAATGTCGTCGCACTGGCGACGAACGCCCAGACCACGCCAAACCACGTGTATGCGACATTCGACCTGACTACTCTGAGCGCCGGAACCTACGACGTGCGAATTTCGGACGGCGACCGGACAGAAGTCCTGGCCGCTGCTTTCGAAGTCGTGCAGGGAGTCGCCGGTTTCCTGAGAACCACGGTGACTCTGCCTGGAACAACTCGCGCCGGTCGTGAGTATTCCGCCATTCTGGAATACACTAACTCCGGCGACACCGATCTGGTCGCGCCGGTCATTACTGTCGCCGGAAACGGCGATTTCAGGTTTCCTGACGTCAGCCAGGACTTCACTCGGAACATCTTTTTTCTGGCGACCAGCCAGTCCGGACCGGCTGGCGTGCTGGCTCCCGGCGAAACAGTGCGAGTTCCGTTTCGGTTCATCGGCGGTAACGTCCAAATCGACTCGTTCATTCTGTCGGATGACTCCGCCGACGTGATGGACTGGGAAGAGCTGCGAACCGTGATTCGACCGGATAATGCCGAACAGATCTGGAACACCGCATTTGACCTGAAATTCTCTTCAGCCGGGACTACGGAAGGTGACTACACAAAAATTCTGGCTGACGCGGCCACACGACATCACATCGCGACAGGAAATCGAACACGGCAGCTTCCGGAGCTGATCGAGTTCCTGATTGCCGAAGGCGTCACCGAGCTGGAAACGACGGTGACGGCCCGACTGTCTCTGGACGAACCTGGCCGACCGGCCGCGGGCGTTTTGCTGGAAGCCACAAACACTTCAACCGGAGAGACCATTCCGGCCACGTCCCGGGCTGACGGACTGCTGCATTTGCCACTTCCCCCGGGTGAATACAGCCTGAAATTCAACGGAGTTCTGGCTCCAGGGGCATTGAGTCTGCTAACGGTTCCGGAGGGTGGCCTGGCGGAGCCGCTGGAGTGGCTGGTGCAGACCGGAGCCGCAATCATCGGTCGAGCTGCCCTTGAGGATCGGGTGTTGGTGCCTGATCCGGATAACGACGTGATCCCATCGGTCACCGCAGTCAATTCCGAAGGACAATACTTTACCGCAACGCTGGGGCCTGGAGGTCGATACGAATTCCGAGGCCTGCCGGACGGCACCTACGTGATTCAATTCGAGACGCCGACGACAGTACCCGCGAGAAGCACTCCGATCCTGGCGATTGCGAATCAGACCGTGAACGTCGCCGATCTGATCTCGATCTATGGAGGCTCGATCACCGGCCGAACGCTGGATGGCGACACCGGTCTGCCGCTCAGTGGAATCACCGTTGTGGCCGAAGCCCCCGACGGGACATCACGTTCAGCAGTAACTGATAACGATGGCATCTATCTGATTGACGGCATGCCATCGGGGTTGATCACAGTCTCAGGACGCTCCGAGACTTCGCTGATCGACGTTGTGGAAAACGTAGCTGTCGCTAAAGGACAGACGACGACAGGCATTGATCTGGAGATCAATCCCGGAGGTTTCGGCAGCGTTTCAGGAACTGTCATGCGAGGAGCTGCTCCCGTTGCCGCGGCGTCGGTTGATGTGTTTCAGAACGGGATCATGGTCGTATCGGCATTCACCGACGCTGACGGCCGATATGAACTGACCCGGATCGCTCCGGGCGAGTACGAAGTTCAGGTCACAGCGGCAGCGGCGGTGACGCTCTTCGACATGGTCACCGTCACCGTCGACGAAACCACGCTGATGAACTTTCAGATGCAGGCGTCTTCGGTCCTGCGAGGGACCGTGACGCAGACCGGGGTGAACCCTGTCAACCCTGTCAGGGGTTTGTCGCTGGTGCTGCTGACTCCGTCCAACGAGTCCCTGCTGATTCTGACCGACGAAAACGGTGGTATTGGAGTGGAGGAACTGACACCAGGGAACTACACGCTGATGCTGCCGGACGGCTCATATCGTCACGATTTCACCGTGGGCACGACGCCGGAAACGGTCACTGTCAACTTTGAAATTGCGGCTGGTGCTATCCTGGGCAGGGTGAGAAGAAACGTCAGGGACGGAGTCGCAGGGGTGCATGTCGCGCTGATCGTCGAGGATCAGGTTGTGGCCACAACGGTGTCGTTGTCTGACGGCCAGTATGTGTTCCCATTCGTCAGTCCCGGCGAATATGAGCTGCGGTTTTCGGGCGAGCATATTTACTACCCGCCCGTTTCGGGAGTCACGGTCTCCGCCGGCAGTTTTGTACGAGTTTTCGCCGACCCGGATTCCTCCCCGCTAACCGTCACGCTCATGGAAGCCGCCACGAATACTCAGACAACCTCGACGTTCGCCATGGTGATTATTCCGCAGGATGACCTCGGTTTTCAGATGCGTACCGTACTGGTCGAAAACGGTCGTTACTCCTTCGGCGGGTTGATTCCCGGATGGTACCGAATCATCGCGGATGACGGAGAGCGTGGTTACCAGTGGCTGATCCATGTCCGGCGGGGATTAAACTCCGTCCAGCTAACTCTCGAAGACCTGACGGAAATCAGCGGTACTCTGACAGACGCTGCGGGGGCCGCCCTGCCAAATGCACTGGTCGTCGTGACCGACTCTGCTGGTCAGTTCCGCTGGGATACTTCCACCGATGAAAATGGTGGCTATTCCATTCTGCTTCCCCCGGGACAGTACCAGGTCACCGCAGCCGAGCCTGACAGCGCCACAACATTTTCCGGTGTACTGCCACCAACAAATCTGTTGGTCACCACCACGGACGCCATGTTGAATCTGCAATTGACGGCAGGAACATTTGCACTCGACGGTCAGATTGTCGCCGACACGTCGGCAGGCTCCACTCCCGCCGGCGCCCTCGTTGCGCTGCTGGACGAGAACGGCGTCGCTGTTCGCACCACCGAAGCCGACTTCGACGGTGTCTTCCGGTTCGAAAATCTGACTGCCGGAACGTACCGAGTCGCCGCAGAAGCGGATGGTTTCCACATTGCTTCCAGTGTTGTCAACCTGACCGCTTCCGATTCCGTTGTCGTGAATGCGACCTGGCATTCACCGGATGTTGGGCTGCAACTGACGCGCCTCGACGTCGCCAATCCGATGCAGGGATTCGCGGCCGCCACCAGCGACGCCGATGATCAGGGATCTGTCGCGGCGTGGATCCGCAACGGTGTTGACGGTCTGCGAAAGAGGATTGAGGAAGCTCTTCTGGTACCCGAGGAACAGCCGCGGCTGGTCCGCACACCGCGAATCCCGGCTGGTCTGTGCGGCTCCGCAGCCGATGCCGCGCGGGCCGCGATTCAGCGGGCACTGGCGATGCAGCGAGCCGCCGATGGGTTCTTCGATGCCTGGCAAACCCGATATCTCGCTGCTCAGGAAATCCTGTGGGCGAACGTTGGTCTGTTTGGGATCAACCTGCTGCAGTTCTCCGTTGATCTGACGATCCAGTCCACGAAGATCAAGTCCCTCGCAAACTCGCCGGAGATGAAGCGATTCCTGACGAATTTCGAACCGAACAATGCGTCCATCCGAAACGCCCAGGCATTTGTGAGTGCCGAAACAAAATCCCTGAAGATGCTCTATGAGCAGGCTTTTGTGGACGACGTGATATTACCTCAGCTCCAAAAGACCATGCAGGAAATCACGGAAGCACTGGCCCAGAAGTCGGACTTTCTTGATGCCCTTCAGTCCAGCGTTGGTGCAAGTACGGCTACCGCACAAAGTATCGTCACGGAACTGAACGGTCCCACGACCCTGGCCGGGGTCAAGTCGGCCATCCGCAGTTTTGGCGAAGATCCCAGCCTTGGAGGCGTCAGCCGAGTGGTAGGTGCAGTCACCGGATTCGCTGGCCGACTGGGATCGCATGCTGTGACACTTCTGGCTCTGCTGCCGAAGCTGGACGAGGCAATCGCCAGAATGCCACCTGCCGCAGCCAGATCTCTTCAGAAGCTGAAGGACACGCTCGGTCCGATTGCAAACGCGCTCAATACAATCAGCGCCGCTTCGCAGGGCATTTCTGACGTTCTGGTTGACATCAATGATCTCGAGAACGCGAAAGCAAATTACGAGAACGCACTGAAACGCCGGGACGAAGCTCTGCACGAAGCCGAACGCCTCATCGCCAGAGCATCCACAACAGGCAACGGAAGTTGCACGGATCCTCCACCACCGAGGCGGAAAAAACGAGGTGGTTCGGGACGTTCAAGCCTCGCAGGTTCGTTCGATCCGAATGACATCGTCGGCCCAGCAGGTTCCGGCGACGAACATTTCGTCCGATCGGAAATCACATTTCCCTACACGATCCGGTTCGAAAACATCGCCAGCGCGACCGCACCCGCTCAGGAAGTCTTCATCACGCAGCAGCTGTCCACGGATCTCGACTGGACAACGTTCGAAATCGGCAGCTTCGGCTGGGGCAACCAGAGCTTTCAGGTACCGGCCGGACAGAATGTTTACGAAACCCGCATCGACGAAGTCAGCACGCTCGGGTTCTTCGTCGATGTCCGGATCGAACTGGATCTGACGACCGGAATCGCCACCTGGGCCTTCACGTCCACAGATCCCGAAACCGGCGACCTGATTTCCGAGGTGTTCGCCGGTTTCCTGCCACCGAACGTGAGTTCACCCGAAGGCGAAGGCTTCGTCGAGTACTCCATTCGTCCGAAGACCACTATCGCGGACGCAACCAGGATCGACGCTGAGGCAGAAATCGTTTTCGACCTCAACGCCCCGATCAATACGCCCGTCTATTCCAACACAATCGACGACACTCCACCGGAAAGTGCGGTCGCTGCACTGCCTGTGACAACGCATACCGAAGCCTTCCTCGTTCGCTGGTCCGGTGACGACGGCAACGGTTCCGGCATCGCCACATTCGATATCTTCGTAGCGAACAACGATGGTTCGTTCACGCTGTGGCTGGATGATACGACACAGACTTCGGCGACATTTTCCGGTCAGTCCGGCCAGACCTACCGCTTCTACAGTGTCGCCACGGACAATGTGGGATTCGAACAGCCATCTCCTCTGGTCGCACAGGCCACGACCAAAGTGATGGTGATGCGTCCCTCGATCACGGCTCCCGCTGCCACCACACAACTGATGCGGCCAACGATCCAGTGGACATCCATCGACGGCGTTCAGGACTATGATCTCTGGATCACCAATCAGTCGACCGGACAGCAACCGGTCCTCCGTCCCATCGTCGCCGCCACATCCTGGGTGCCAACTCAGGATCTGGGGGTCGGTGAATTCCGCATCTGGGTACGTGGGCGATACAACGATAATACGTTCACCCCATGGAGTCAGCAGTCGGTCTTTGTCATTAACACACAGGCCTCCTTCCGGCCGATTTCTGCCACCCAGACAACCGGTTTTCCGACCATCGAATGGCTGAGCGTCCCCGGAGCTGTACGCTACGATCTCTGGATCGACAACCTCTCAACCGGTCAGACTCAGTTCCTCCGCAATGCCAGTCTCACCTCAACGTCGTTTGTCCCCCAAACCGAGCTGCCGCTCGGGCGGTACCGAATGTGGGTCCGTGCTGTCGATGCCGGGAACAAGTTTGGGATCTGGTCCGTCGGCAGAGAATTCCGTGTGCTGACGCCGCCAGCCGTCGCCGGACCGGGGTTGTCCACATTTTCTCAGACACCGCAGTTCAAATGGGACCCGGTTCCGGGAGCCATTCGCTACGATCTGTGGGTCAACAGTTTGTCCGGCGGCGGTCCTCAGTACATTCGCAACCAGAATATCGTGGACACATCGTTTACTCCGACGACGGCCATGCCGATCGGCAACTACATGGTCTGGGTTCGGGCCGTGGGTCCGGGGGGAATCCTCGGTAACTACTCGGCGGGTCGAGCACTGAATATTGGTGGAAAACCGTCGGTGATGTCGCCGGTCGGTGTAACGACTGACACTACCCCAGTTATCCGGTGGACTCCGGTTGATAGTGCGGTGCGATATGATCTGTGGATCAACCGCGTGGATGTTCCGCAGGCACAAATCGTTCGCCGAACTTCTCTGACGACGGCGGACTTCGAAACCTCCGAACTGCCGCACGGCACTTACCGAGTCTGGGTTCGGGCCTACGCGTCGTACGCTACGGCTGGTGACTGGAGTCAGCCATGGTCATTTTCGATTGATGCCACAGCCGCCACCGCGCCCACCCTGCTGCTTCCGCCAGTCGCGACGTTTAATACACGTCCCACCTTCACCTGGACCGCCCTCCGCGGAGCGACTCATTACCTGCTGTACGCCCGCAACCTCGCGAACTCGCAGCTCGTGATACAGGTACCCAATATTACCACAACGTCATTTACTCCCTCAACCGCTATGGATACCGGCTTCTGGAGCGTCTGGGTCCGTGCGTATGCCGGCAACGATGTCCTCGGGGAGTTCTCTGCCCAAAGAGACTTCGGGATCGGCGTCGCGCCAGTACTGTCCGTAAGCACTTCTGCCCTGCCCGGCCGCCCCTCGTTCGCATGGACACTGGTGGAACTCGCCGCACGCTATGAACTGCTGGTCAATCGGCTCGACGTTGTGAACAACGGCGTGATCAACGAAGCCAGTCTCACAGGCCACGAATTCACTCCCGTTACACCCCTTGCATCAGGGACTTACCGAGCATGGATTCGGGCAGTCAGCGGCAGCGGTGTCACAACCGCATACAGTGCACCGGTGGATTTTGTCGTCGCCGAGGTGAACTCCGACGGGGAATTCCGGCTCGTTCTTTTGCCGGGCCAGGGCGAACTGCGGACGCTGCCCCACGCTATACCTGCGTCGGACAGTCCGGTCGCTGCAGCCCATCCTGTTGCCTCTGAGACTCCCGAAGATCGGGTCCCGGCCAGTGCCGCTCGCATGCCGGAAGATCTGCCCAAAGACACGGGAAATCCACGAGGCGAATCTGAATCCGAATTCGAGTCGAAACTGATGGATCAGGTCATCGAACTATTGATGACAACTTAATCGGACATTCTGCATTGACGTCAGCGTTCCTGATAAACGGTTCCTGGCACCTTTGTAGTGTACCCTGAGGAGTTCCGCTCGGACGATCGCTGGCAAACCACGCGAACGGAGAAGACAGCAAACGACAACCAGCTTCACGAAGGTTTGGAAACGAGCCTGTAGTTTTCAAACCTGGGCTCAACCGACGCGAGGTCGGTTGGGGCCGGGGATCGTGCTGGCCTTGTGCCCGAATGTTCAAGTTGCAGGCGGTTGTCCACAGCAGGCTGTGGATTGAAAAGCGGCAGCAGGCTGCCGCAGTCCAAAGGGAACGTCTCAAAGCGGAGAGGGAGGGACACTCCGCACGTCACTTCGCAACTCACGTGTTTGTAGTCACTTGTGACGCAAATGGCTTTCCAGGCCGAAAGTTGCGGTTTGTCAGGCGTGGTCATTGTTAGTCACGGATTCTCACCGGTAGTCAAACCGAATGGCACAGTGTGCCATTCGGTTTTTCGGGCGAGTTTTGCTCCCAAGGAAAGGAGTGACTCGTCATGAGCAGTTGGGGAGTTCCATTTGTCCCGAAGTCGGGAAGCGTGCTGGTGGTCGTGGGGATCTGTCGGATCAGCACGACGCATCAGGATCCGCGGAGTCTGGCCGATCAGGAAGCATACTATCGTAGGTGGCTCCAGGAACATGTGACCATCGCTTGGACACTGGAGATCATCGCCAGCCAGGGAAGCGGCGAGAATCTGGAACGGGCGGAGTATCTGAGTCTGGTCGAACGCACGGCCGAGTTTGATCTCGTTCTGACAGAAGACCTGGGGCGGATCTGTCGGCGTGTCCATGCGCACGTGTTCTGCGAGAACGCGGTGGACCAGCAGACTCGCGTGATCGCCATCAATGATCACGTCGATACAGCGGTTGAAGGCTGGGAGCTCTCCTCGTATTTCGCGGTGATGAGGCACGAAACGTACAATAAGGACACCAGCAAGCGGATTCGACGCAGCTTGCGGAACCGCTTTACGCAGGGGGGCGTGGTCCAATGCCTGCCATACGGCTATCTCAAACCACACCCTAAGGCGACGGACGCCGAGTGCTCGAAAGATCCGGCGGCGGAGCGGATTTATCGGGAATGGTTTGAGCGTCTGGAAGAGAAACAGACGTATGCTGAGATCGCTGATTGGCTGAATGCGTTGGGGATCCCGGTAGGACCGTATGCACGCAATCCTCGATGGACGCCGGAACTCGTTGCCAAGGTGACTCACAACCCCATCCTCAAGGGGGAGCGTCGTCGCAACGTGCGGATGGTCGACCGGATCAACAAGTCGGGCCGCAAGAGGTCGATTAAGGCCCCTCCGGCGGAGTTGCTGACCCGTCACTGCCCGCATCTCGCGTTCTTTGAACCGGCCTACTACGACGGCATCATCGCCATGCTGCGGCTCCGCAATGACAAGTACCGACGCGGAAAGACGGGGCAGGATTGCCGCCGGAATGTGTCTCGTCGACGGACGCGGTGGCCAGGACAACATCTCCGCTGCGGTATCTGTGGCCACCAGTTCGTCTACGGCGGTCATGGCCAGACGCATCACCTGATGTGCGAAGGAGCACGCAGGCACCGCTGCTGGAACGGCGTTACCTGTGACGGACCGTTGATGGTTCAGAAGGTGATGTCCGCTATTCGCAACGAAATCGAAGGCTTGGATGGCTTCGATGAGGCATTCCGGTCGTTGGTCCGGGAAGAAGCTCGTGCAGGAATGTCCGGGATTGTGACTGAGATCAGTCAACTCGATCGGCAGGAAGGCAAACTCGTTCGCTCAATTGACCATTACGCTCAAGCAATTGGGGAATTCGGCACAAGCGTCGCGTTGCTCAACAGCCTGAGGGAAGCCGAAACACAGTTGGCGGAACTCCGGTTTCGTCGCCAGCGGTTGCGAGCGGAGCAGACCAAGCAGACGCCGGAACTCCCTTCGGCTGACGAATGGAAGAAACTGGCCCATGCGGCCTTTCAGGAGATCGAGACGACGTCCCCGGCGTTCGCACGTTTGATGCGAGAACTGATCCCCGAGATCCATGTCTACCCGTATCGTCTGATTGATGGTGGTCTGCCGGTCCTGCGAGCGAAATTCATGCTGAACCTGATGAACTTTCTTCCTGCCTCATCGCGGTTGCCCGGCCCGGCCGCAACCTTCCAAAGTGAGTTGACTGTGGATCTGTTCGACAAACCGCAACGCGAGCAGTTTCGTGAGGCCGTCGTGGCTGGAATGCAATCGCCGGGCATGACGTACAAGTCGCTGGCGTTGCAACTTCGGACGCATGCGTCGGTTGCCCAGCGGGCGGCTCAGCTGCAGCGGCTGATGAACTCGGCAGGCGTAACCGATCCCTACCTTCCGATCCTTATGCCAATCGAGGGGAACGCTAAGTACAGTCGTCATCGCCATTCCCGGTTCCACTTCGAACCGCTGGCCGGTTACGAAGTGCCGAATTTCCCGAAAGCCGACCCGCAGTAGCATCCTAGACGGCTTTCGACAACTTTAACCCGTTTCCGCCGCGTTTCGCTCTCGCGAGACGCGGCTTTTTTCGTTTCTGCTCTAGGAGTTTTCATTGACTGAACCATCTGTCCAACAACCCGATCACCCTCTCCGCCATCTGCTGCGACTTTGGGCTAAGGCTGTCGCCGAGCACCTGAGAGTCAACCAAACGCGCCAGAACAATGCAAAATCCGAGCGAGCAGGCAAACCGTGAGAGACTGCTCTAAGCCGCGTAATTCATCGATTGCAAAAGCTTCCCGCTCCGACAGGATTTCTGGGGCTGCCATTACGGCAGCCCCAGGCTGAGACTTCTTTACCTATCAGAGGCAATCATCACAGATTGCAAGATTCAGCAACAAAGACAATCACATGTCCTCAAAACAGTTCACCACCGAGGCGACTTTTCAGACCGTTTGAATCGTTGGAATTGGCGAAGTGTGCGCTGGCAAGTGATACCTCTTTGATGAGATGAGACCAGATTCTCTGGCAGATTTCTTCGTGTCTTAGGGTCTAACTCATGAGAGAGTACCGCGAACAGCAGATTCGAGCGAACTTGCAGCGACTGGTGAGAGCACATGCAGCAGCGATGGCCGTGCTGGAAGAGTTCATCGCCATCCTGCTGGCTCAATTGGCGGAGTATTTCCCTGAAGATCCCCCACCCCAAAGTTGCCAGTCAAAATCAGGCATTGATCGAACGACACTATGCAGAGAGTCAGTCGCGACTGGAACAGGTCATCGGTACGGTCCTTGAATGCGAACCGCGATTGCGGACGTTGACTCGGCGCTCATTCGAGTTCTGTCGTGCCGATCCGCGAGTGCCGCGACTGATGTTTCAGACGCATTACGGCCCGCGCGTCCCGGAGATCGACGGCATTCTGGACGCCCTGACCTCTCGTCGTTTCCGTCTGGTGACGCGAGTCATGCGTGACGGGATCGATCACGGCGATCTGCGCCCTTCCGACCCGGAGTTTCTGGCACTCAGCTTCTGCTGCCTAATGGACCAGCCGATCAATGTCTTCTCTAGCCGCCCCAAGCCCGGCCATTATCTGACAACCGAGCTGGCCGACGCCCTCGTCACGCAGTTCTTGCACGGTGCTGCGTAATACCTCCCACCGCACTCTTGATCACATTTCCTGAAACGACGCGCGCGTAGCTCATAATCGCACTGCTTTGGTGATTGAGCACCATCATCGGCTCTCACCCCCAATGCTCGCGGGCGACCAGGAAGTCTTTGCCCAGGCTTTCAGGATGCTCCGGGCGGTTTGGTCGGGGTTTAGTCCGTAACCACTTCCGGTTGGACTCCCTCCCCGAGGCGGTCTCAGCTCGAACCGCGGATTTGTTGAGCTAGGTTCCTTTGCGCGCAATAGGTTACGTCGAGCACCGATCATCACGTTCTACGCCTGGAATGCTCCGCCCACCCCGCGTGCGAACCGTCTTGATCCACAAAAGCCTGGGCCCGATCCCCTACGGCTCGCTCGCTATTACCAGTCGCTTCTCGACACTGGCAAGTTCGAGAACCGGGCCGCACTGGCACGATATCTTGGTGTCAGCCGGGCACGGGTGACGCAGGTGATGAACCGCCTGAAGACCCCCACGGCATCGAACCACGACCGTGCAACCGGATAGCGAGGACCTGTCTGCATCGGGCGATCAGGTCGCTGGACATGCCGCCGACTTGTCGATCCAGTTATAATTTTCTCCACGTTTGCCTGCGGCGTCTCGGATACCAAGCCGGAAAGCTGTCGTCGGGCATCAATCAACCCACGATCAGCCGTCGTACGTGGGTGGCTATCTAATGAAGGAAATCCCTCATGGACCGTCCCCCGGCATTCGCCGAATGCGATTCGGAACACGTGTTCCAGGAAGTCTCAAAAGAAGCTGCCACACAGCAAGTACAGGCCCTTTGGAAGCGGCTGCAAGCCGAGGTCAAACGGCAGGGCGTGGGAGCTGCGATTACCTATGTTGACGGCGAGTTTGACCGCCTGCGCAATGAGTTCACCAGCGAACTAGATCGTGCAAAACATCCCTAAACCGACGGTGAACCATGCGTAAGGCGCGTTTTCGCATCGACCAGGTAACGATCGAGGGATTCCGCGGATTCACGACCCCTCAGACAATCGTGTTCCGCGGAAAGAACCTCTTTGTCTTCGGACCTAACGGCCGGGGCAAGTCGAGCGTCATTGAGGCAATTCGATGGTGCCTCTTCGGCTCGCAATCAGGTAAGGAAATCGAAGTCCGCAATACGTTCTACGATCAAGGGGATTGTGTCGTCACGATTACGCTGGTCGGCTATGGCGGACCGCTGCAATTGAAGCGGGTCATGAGGCCGACCGGTGATGCGTCGCGCCTCACAGTCCGGAATGCAGCCAAAGAGGAAGTTCCGCTTAAAGTGGCGTTGCCCGAATTGGCACGTATCGGGCATGAGCAGGGCACGCAAGTCATTTTTGCTGCTCAACAGGCAACTGGCAGACAAGCAACCGTTGATCTGTCTGACTTCACAAAGGTTCTCTGCTTTTATCTTCACCTGGAAGACGCACCGGAGCTTGTAAAAGCCTTGCGTCGCAAGCACGAGGAGAGAAACGTTGAGGCCGTCGAATTGGCGCAAATGCTTGCCGGTGCGGAACACGGTTTCCGTGCCGAAATCGCCCAAATCCAGACGAGCTTAAAAGTCATTCTCGACAACCCGCCTTGGGGCGACGGGCAGTCACCGACTGGCGAAGAGAGTCTTCGTCGAATCACGGCAGCGTTAGAGGAGCAGGCGCGACTTCACGGAGTTGCCTGTCCGAAGCTCTCGGGGAAACCGGCTCTCACCGAAATGAGGAAATGGATCGAGGCTGCGGATGCAACGTCTGTGACCACCCGGCAAAGCCGCATGAACGACATGAAATCCAAGTTGCAGCAATTGACGAAGCAGTCGGACGCTTTGAAAGCAGCCACCGTCAACTCGTCAGCCTGTCGTGCGGCCCTCGATACGACCAAAGCACGTCTGTCAGCGCTGTTATGCGGCACCACTACCGAAAGATTGCGAGGCGAAATCCAGAGTATCGAAACAAACATGTCTGCTCGCGAAAAGCGAGTTGAAATTGCGAGGTTGGCACTGTCCCTTTGTGAATTGACCGACATCGCCGACTGCCCGCTCTGCGGTGGGGACGTGCAGTCGGCGGCCTTGCGCCCGACGATTGAGCGGCACATCGAGGAGTCAGCGGCTTCGTCCGACGATGAACACAGATTATCAGAGCTTCGGGCAAAGATTCTCGACATTGAACGGACGCAGACGTTGGCAGAGTCGCAAGCGGCAGCCGTGACAACTGCCGAATCCGCAGAACAAGCAGCGAAGAAGGCATGTTACGAAACGATTGAGCTGAATTTGTCAGTTGAGGCCCAGGAAGTTCAGCGTGCGATCGACCAACGGTCGGCGGATGTCGAAAGTCTCAATCGCGAGATCAACGAATCGGCGACCGAGCGGCAACACCGGCTGAAGATGGTCAAGAACCTTGAGGCAGAGCTCAGCTACCACGAATACCGCGACCGGCTGGACAGGGCGAGTCAGTCATTGCAGAACGGGCTTGAGCCCACTCGCACGGCGCTGGCTGCCTATCGGGATCTGCTCCACGCCGTTTCGATGATCGCAGAACTTGTCGATGCGGCGCTCAATAACGCACTCGACCGAATCGCGCCCGATCTCAATGATTTGATGACCGAAGTGTATTCCCGGTTGACGCGCCAATTGTCGTATGACCGGGTCTGCATTTCTCGTACCTTCGAACCTCCGATCCGCAGGGAGCTCAAGGTCGGTTCATCGCGTCTTGCCGAGCAGACCTTTCCTCCTAACGTTTTGAATGGCCAAGCCGCCAAGGCGTTGCAGCTTGTCCCATACTTCGTCTTTTCTCGGTTCCAGCCCGAGATCATGGAGCTTGACCTGCTATTGATCGATGATCCGTCGGAGAGTTTTGACACATCGCACGTTGAGAGCCTCGTCTCCGAATTGGCAGAGGCGGCACAGCACGCTCAGATCATCGTCGCAACCCACGAACGCGAAAAGTTCGAGCCGTCCATGAAGTCGAAGTTTCGAAAGAACTCGTATCACGTCGTCAACGTCGAGACGTTCGATCCAATCAAGGGGCCAACCATTGAATGATGATAATCCCGGTTTCACCGTCAAACCGATCCTCGACGGATTGTGCACGGAGTTCGGCAGCAGCGATTTCGGCTATCGGATGCAGGCGGTCTTTGCACACGTGCTGATGCGGATCGGCGCGCAGATCACCGAAGTCAACGCACACGGCCACCCTGATGTGCGGGCGATTCTGCAAGGTCGCGAGCTGCGGATTCAAGTCAAAGCACTTACGCACGCTTACGCAAACGCGTACCTCACGCTTGCGCCCGAAGACTTCGCCGGGATCGAAGCGCAAGGCGATGGTGAAGGTTATCTCGCAATTCTGGATTGCGCGATCCCAGTCACGTGGATAATCATCGCTTCAGACCGAGCACAACGGTTTGTGACGCGACCAACCCTTGTCACGACCTTGCAGGCGGAGCGAGCCGAACCGTTATCTTCAGAATGTACCGACGTGTTTTTGGAATTGATCCTTGAGGAACGGAGTCGCCTCCATCAGCTGCCGTTCGCGATCGTCGCCGAGAGGGCATTGCGCCGGGAGCCTCTATGAGTCTTCGGGCGTCATTTCTCTCATTGAAAGACCGCTCTGTGATTGAAGCCACAGAGCGGGCATACGCGATTTGCCCACGCCACCGCCGTACGGAGTGACGATGCACACTCTCGACGAAATCGTGCAGGCCGTTATTGAGGATCTGACGCAAGGCGACCTGATGCAGTCGTGCGTTCAGGCCTCGACGATCCTTGCCGAAGTGCTCAAGCGGACCGGATTCCCTGAAGCATTTCCGTTGACGGTGAGTGTGACTGCGGTCAATACGCCGATGGCCAAGCGGCTGTATGAACGGAGTGACTCTTCGGTGCTTCCCGACGAAGGAGCGTTCGAGAACGGTGAATATGCAGCGGTGATCGACATGGACGATCCGGTTGAAGGCCGCCAATGGCCTGGTCACCTGGTGGTGATCGTCCCGAATTACTTTCGCGAGCGTCATGCCATGATCGACGTGACCATCGGACAACTCAACGCGCCCGACAAGGGAGTTGTCCTGGAGCCACTGACGGTCCCGGTCGAGGAAGCGTTCGTGAAGGGTTCGGCGCGGCACACCGAATTCGTTGGAAGCAATGCGCTCTTCTACCAATCGCATCCGGCCGACACGACGTGGCAGGACTCAGATGGGAGCATGAGAAGAGCGGGTTTGATGGTCATGATTGCCTGCATCGCAGCCCGTCTCCGGCAAGTTTGAAAGCCGGGCGGCGCTCACCCGCTACCTCGGCGTCAGTCGGTCGCGAGTGACACAAGTCCTCAATCGCCTCATTACAGCTAAGGTTTCGGCGACGGAGATTGCCGAGGCACCGCAGAACTCCAAGGTAGGGTGACGGCGGTGCCAGACCATAACTTAGGACGTGTTCCCGCAATCTTGACAATGCTTCTGGTTGGGTTTCGGATCACAGCCCATCTCCGATCCGGAGATCATTACGCACACCGAACCTGGCTCTTGAGAACCTCGCGTCACAGAGGCGGAAGAATCGCGTGTCCCGTTAACTGTTAACTGTGATTTGGTATCCTGGAGGCAAAGTTGCCTTTGAAGCATACAGGCCCTTCGCTTACAGTTCGGGTGATCACGTATCGCTCGATAGTGGGAACCATCCATGAAACGCCCATTCGAGGTCATCTGTTCTGAAGCCGCTGCGGCCGCACTGACGAAAAGCGAGTGCCACGAGATTGTTCAGAGCGTCCTGCCAATGGCCGAGCAACAGGATCGCGGAGTCCACGAGGGGCTGACCTTCGCCTTCGACATGCAGGTGCCGAATGGAAAGTCGTAGTAGATCTTCAAAAGTCGTGGGTGAAGTTCCTGCGGAAGGATGAATTCGAGAAGGGAATGGCTGACGCCCTGAGCCGCAACTGAAAATGGCTGCTTGTTTGCGGGAAACAGCAGGAAATCAAACCATTTCGACTTAAAAACGCAAGCCTTCCCACCAAAACGGCGCTCGTGAAACGTGGGAAGTCCGGCTGCCTATTCGACCGATCTGGCGTCAGATGAGGGTCAGCGCCCTCTGATCCAGCCAGCAATGGCCCGAGAGTGCGCGCGGATTGATAAACTCCGCGAGAGTTATCAAGAGCGGAAGTTGCGTGAAGGAGTCCGGTAGAAAGGCAGTCGAAATGGAGCCGTAGCAGGCAAAACGTCGCCGGGTGTCGCCGTCGGAGACGTAGCCGTGGTGCGTGTTCCGAGCTGCCCGAACATACTCAGCGACAAATTCGTCGTCGGTGAGCGGTGCCGGGCGGTCGACAAACTGCGGCGGCCGCCCTGTCCATTCGCGATAGATCCGAACGCCTCCGCCAGCCTGCACGAGATAGTTTGGCCACACGCCTTGGGCGGACCTGATCGTGTTGTAAAGGTCGTCGTACAGTCGAGTCGCGACATCGCTGAAGAACGCGTCCCAAGGGGCAGGCATCGTTGCAAAGCTGGGCAAGAGGACGTTGTTCAGGAATGGTCGCGTGCAGAAGTGGTGAAAGTTTCGCGTCTGCTGAATGCCCGTGAACGAGCACAGTTCCTGGAACTTGTCGAGCACTGCGAATGTCATCAGACGTGCAACGGCCGGGTTCGTCGCCGTCGCCACCATTATGCATTCGAGCAAGATGCGGTCGAGCGTCAGATACTTTTCAAAGCAGGAGATGAAGTCGATGTTATCCCCATCGACATGATTGCAGACCTCGATCCGGTTTTCGGTATGGATGTTGAAACGGTCGATGAAGAAGGCAATGAGATTCGCAACGGCGTCATCGCCAGGGTACTGGGTGTTTCGATACCTGCCCGCCCATGCTCCCAGCGGGTCCGCAGGAGTGCTGGCGAAGACAGCGGGGTCGTCACCCCGGAGAAAGAATTGAGGTACCTGCAGCTCGATTTCCTCCCGCGGGAAGGGACCCCGGTCCACCACTGGAGGGTTTGCGTTTCCGAAGAGGTAGAGCGCACGCCATCCAAATCGTCGCCCCACCATGCATGCTCGGAGCGGTAGGAAGTTGGCGACCAGGACGGTGAGCGCGTTCTCAATCGCCACGACACCCGAGGAATGAAGAGCCGAGGCGGTGTTGGGGGAAGAGATGTTGTTGTTCCGCATGTCGTCATACCCTTGACGACCGTTTATCTGGGTGTAGTTTCCCAGTCGAAGAATGGGCAGTCTTGACTCAAATCGAGAATCGGTGGCAATGAAGATCACGCGACCCGCAGGGAAGCGTGCGCTGAAAGCAGGCATGAAATCCTGCTGGATGAACGTCGCGCGGTCCGCACGCTGACATAGGCACAGTGCAGAGTCGAGCCAGTAGAGAAAGCGGAAATCCGGATCTCCGGGCGCAGCGTTGGCCAGCAGCTGCTGGCACTGCTGACGAGTAGCAAGCTGCCCGACCTGGTCGTACCGTGGGTCGAGGTTCGCAGTCCAGCCGACATTCCACCCGCCAGCAGCCGATGCCGGGAGGGTCGCCAAGATTTGCGCGTAGGCGAGCGGGAAGCCGCCCGTTCTGCGCGGCTGGTACCGCATCCAGATGTCGCCTGCTATGACCTGGCGTTCGTAACCGACCTGCTCCATTGCGGCGGCGATCCCGCGAATGTACGCATCGCTGTCGGGGCCGAGCCGGGCGTATCCCATGTCACGATTGCTCACTGGAACGATGCTACTCATTGGATTTTGTCTCCTCGGCGAATGATCACGATCGAATGGACCGACTTTCTCAGGATATTGCCCAGTGCCAAGACGACTTGTAGATGGTCATCGACTGCTCCTCCCAATAGTGGCGCTCCCACATATTGATGTCGCGGCCGTCTTTCTTGGCGTACTTCACACTCTCGTGCATGTGCTCGTAGATCTCTGAAGTGACCCATGAAGAATAGGGTGGGTTACGAAGTGCTGACAGCTTGGCAGCGTAGTTGGCGGATCGCCCCACCCAAACCAAATCATTCGAGCCCCGAATGCCCGTCTTGGCGACGAACAGACTGCTCGTGTCAACTCCGACACACTGCCGAAGCACAAAATCGGTCGTCCATCTTTTCTTCATCTCTTCGTTTACAACCGAGACTGCCCATTTGATGTTCAGGGCGCTCCGAACAGCCGCCGTGTTCTTGGAATCCCCAAGAAAGACGGCCATGACGCGATCACCGTCAAAGGCTGTGATAACGCCATCATTCTGCCGGATGCAGCGGCACGCGCTGTCGAGGTACGCTTTGTAGACCTCGGCAGCAAACTCAGGCTTCTTGCTTTTCACCATGTCCGTGGAGTCGGCCAAATCTGCATAAAGGACGGTGCCGTCCAATCGCACCGCATCCTTGCCGAGCGCCACATCTTCCGGTTCCGGAACGACCTTGCCGTCCCGGATTTCCCAAGCTGTGCCGAAAATCTCACCGAGCTTTTTTCGTAGATCCGACTCAAAACTCATATTTCATCCCGCCGGTTTCCACCACCAATTTGATGCGTAGACCCAGATGCCGTATTCGGTCCACCATCGTTTTGTCCACATCAGTTCTCTGTTCGCACCGCCATACTTCGACTCGTCCAGCATCACGTCAAACACGTCTGAAGTGACCCAAGACACATAGACGCCTTCACGCAACGAGCAAAGCTTCGCGGCATAGTTCGCGGCCCGACCAACCCAAACAAGATCATTTGCCCCTCGCACGCCCGTGCGAGCAGCCATCAACTTACTCGTGTCGATTCCAACGGCCTGCTTCACCTCGAACGTGCTGTTCTTGTATACATTCCTCAGTTCGGGGTTGACGATTTTGTCTACCGCCCAATGGATCTGAAGCGCGGACTTGGCCGCTTCCGTGTTCATTCGATTGCCGATGAATACAGCCATCACACGGTCACCGTCGAACGCCGTTATTTCACCTCCGTTCGCACGAATAATCCTGCATGCACTTCTCAAATAGGCTTTGTAAACTTCCGCTGCAAAGGTCGGCGTTTGATTTGTCACCATCGAGGTTGATTCGGCCAGGTCCGCATACAACACCGTCGCGACCAGATCGACTCCGTCGTTTGTGAGTTTCAAATCCTCGGGTTCAGGAACAGTTTCGCCATCGCGCCGAGTCCAGCGGCTGACGAAAATGTCCTTTACTTCCTTCGTGATGTCATCAACAAGCGCCATCGGTGATGCTCCAGGCTAGCGCGGGCCTTGCGCCTTCACGACCTTCTCGATGGCAGTGCAGACAGGGCTGATGTGTGCGGGCAGGTTCGCGGGGTCATCTGCTCGGTATTCGATCGGGGTGATGCCGAGCAAATCAGTTGGGATCTTCAAGTCTCGGGTGCGTGGCCGAACCAGAAGAGTCCGCTTCCTACCCAACGCTCCAATGCACATTCCCAGTTCCAGAACACAATTGTCGCGAGGTGCCAGCATGTCGATTTTGCGGTCCTCGTTAATGATCTCGTCATCGGCACTGCATACGACGATTCCGATGTCCGAGGCATTGATTTGTCGTTCAAGGTCTTCCATCGTGTAGCTGCCGGGAACGAACACGTTGTTCGTCCACAGGTAGATCACGGCGTCCAGATGCACGAGACCAGCTTGGATTTCTTTCGCGGTCGCCAAACCTTCCACGGAAGAACCGATGAAGACCACGGGGCGAGGGTTCGGCGGGCGGACGTACTTGCTGCGTTCTCTCAACCGGTCTCCAAGCTCGATCGCGAGACGACGCCACAAATCGGGGAACCTCGTGGCGATCGGGGTGAAATCAGCTTCTGAAACTCTGGCCACCACGGTGGGCTCAAGGGCCACGGCCGTTGCGCTTCGCTTCGCAGACCGTTCGATCATCGCCATCTCACCGATGTGATGACCGCCTTCTCGAAGTGCCATCTCGCGGCCGTTGACACGAATGGACACGCGGCCCGCGAGGATGAAAAGGATGTCGTTGTCACCCGCATTCTGCTGGATGAGCACTTCGCCCGGCTTAAAAGTGGCGAGTTTGTGTGCCGCGAACAGCGCGTCAGTCACCTCTGCGTTGTGAGCAACGCACTTTTGCTCGTGCAGAGATTCCCGGATGTAGCGTGGCCCCTCGCTGCCCGTAAAACGATCAAGCATGTTTGCTCCTAACGTGAAGCCAAAACTGAATCGCACTTCCCACACTCAGCCCAGCATACGGCGAAGGCATTCGCTCATGCGTCTGCACATTCTAACGATGTGGTCTTGAAGTACAAGCCCGCGTCGCTACAATTGCGTACGTGCATTCGCATGAGCGGAATTTTTCGAGGTTTTGATGACAGCGGTTTCGCCCAGCCTGATTGATCGCGAAGAGACTTGGGACCCCCGAGTTTTCTGCGGGCGCATCTTGCCAGTCCTGCGGCTTTCCGATGTCCGCGCGGTTGAAATTCAGGGAGTTGAAGTCGTCGAGGGGCAGCGGTGGGGAGGGGGTCCGGAAGCGGAAGGGCCGATTTACCGCCTATCGAACATTGGCGAGCTGGAGATGCGATTGGAGCCCGCGCATTGCTCGTCGCCCATGTTCGCCAGCATTCGATGCGTCGGGCCGGGTGACGTGGTCGTCTCGAAGATCGCACCGGTTCGGGCGGCAATTGTGACGCCGAATGTTTTTCGCCATCCGGTCGATGCCAATTGTTTTCTGGTGCGTGGCCTCGATTTGGCGATGGGATTCTGGTTCGCGTTCTGCATCAATCAGCCGGCATTCGGGGAGTACCTGGTGAGAAAGTCCGGTGCGGCGATTGTTCCGCGAGTGCGGGCGGATGTGCTTGGGTCGGTCCGGCTTCCACGTCCGCCGGCGGGGATCGAAGTCATCAGTCGCCGCGCTTACGCGTGCATTGAGAAGCGAATAGACAGCCAAGTCGAACTGTTTCGGTTTTTGTCGACGGTGCGGGAAGAGGTGGCTTCGCGGATGCCGGAATCTGCGCTTGATGATGGCGAAGATGAAACTGTCGCAACCACTTGGTGCCGATTTTTCCAAACTGCGGATATCGACGACTCACTGGTCCCTGGTCACGTCGCTGTCAGCGGCTACCAGCGGCGGCTTAAACACGATGCTGGGTGGAAATCGATCCGCCACTTGACCATGACTAATGGTTGGGGCGGTAACCGCATCACCGATTCTGCTGGTGGCATTCGCACACTTCAGCTTTCCGACGTCGGCGACGACCTGACAGTCCTCAAGAGCCAGGTGCGGTCGGACGTTTCCGCCAGCCGGCGAGTTTATGCCGAGCCGCTTCACTTGAACGAGGTTTTGTTATCAGCCCTGGTTTCTCGTTCGCGAGTCGCATTTGTTGGCAACAAACCGGCCAAGCCAATTCATCCAACGGATCATTGGCACCGCCTGCGGTTTCACGAAACGCCGGGTGCCTGGGCTGCTGTGCTCAGCGATCCGGAAATCCATGACCAACTCGGGCGGCTGGCTATCGGAACTGTTCAACAATTTGCGCCGCCCTGGACCATTCGAAAGTTGGTATTGCCGGACATTCCTCTGGAAACACGGATCAAGTGGGACGCGTTCCTCCGCCGGTGGCAGCAGCGACGACTTGAGCTTGAAGGCGAATGGGTCGGTTTAGTTGCTGACGCCTACGGCTTGTTGCGTGATACACATCGCGATTGCGGACCGTGGACTGAACCACCGACCGCATTGCGGGGAGAGGAGCACGCGCTGTGACACCGGACCTCTACGAACAGCTCGTTCAATCGCTTCGACGGGAACCATTACCGCTATCGAAGCTCCACGCACTCGCGGCAGACGGTGGAAGCACCTGGTCGGTCGAGCAACTGCACCTGATGCTGGCCTGCATGGATGGCATCGAACTCCAATCAACCGGCAACGACGATCCTGTCGTGAGATTGGGTCAACGATCGCTTCAGGAAGAACTCGCCGAAGCCGTGCTTGATGTTGTGCGAGCGCAGGGGCGGCCGACCCCTGCGGCACAGATCATCCAACTGCTTCCCAACAAGTTCACAACCTCGGTTGAACAAGTCAAAAAACTGGCTCGCGAGACACGCGGGCTCAAGGTCATTGGTCCCGGTCTCATTGGCTTGGACTGATTTCCATCCCGCCCCTTTTCGCAGGACAAAATCGATGTTGGACACGAAACACAGCCGAAACGCCAACGGCGAACTGACGATCAGCAATTCGAACGGGACCGCGAAGGTCTTCCGCACACCAAGAGAAGCCCTGGTGCATGCCCGCGCTATTACGCTTGAGATCAACGATCAAGTCCACGAGACCTACGACTCAGAAGAGGAAGCGATTTCGTCGGCGCATGAAATCCTCGCCTTAAAGCCCTGATTCGCTTCATCGGGACCGCCGCCCACCAAAACTCCAGCCGAAAACGACCGATTCCTGAAAGGAACGAACCGATATGGCAGCAGCCACGAAATCAAAAAAGAAGGACGCCAAGGCCGCCGAGCCTTCCGGCCGCAACGTCGCGCTGGTTGCGTTGGAAAAAAATCTTGCCGAACAGAAGTTCGACCAGCGTTTCGAACTCGATGCGGCCGAGGAAGGCCAGGCGTGCTCGATGGTCTGGGGAACGCATCGTGGTGTTGATACGCCGCGTGTGTTTTTGTTGGCGTTGCCGGCGGGAACCTGGGAGAAGGCAAATGCCGACTACGTCCAGCAGCTTTCCTGGACGCTTTCTCCGACCGATCTTGCTGACGACCAGTTTCCCAAGTTCGGCGTGGTGACCGATGGCGAGCACGAGGCTATCTTCGACCTCGAATACCCGGCCCACCAAATAGACCGTCTTCCTAGCCTGGAAGAGATCGGTGACTACAAGCGGATCAAGGCCGATCCGACGCGGCGGTGGTCGCTCAAGATGTACGACCGGTTGATGAACGGCTTTAATGCCTTTCACGAGCAGGTCTATCAGACGGTCAAGGATCGCGTGAATGGCAAGAACGACATCATCGAAGAAGTCGCCAAGTTGCTGTTTCTCGAATCGTTCCGGCTGCACCACAACTCGAAAGACCTCGGCTTTGAACATGAAGGGAAGAAGCTACAGCTCGAAGAAGTCTTCACGTATGAATATGTAAAGAAGCACGGCAAGAAGGCGGTGGCCGAGATTCAGTCGGCGTTTGACCATTTCAAAGGCCATCCCGACTACGTGGTCACGGACGACGCTGGGAACGCACAGCCGATTTTCGACAAAAACCAGCATCTGCGGCTGGAGCAAGTGCGTAACTACGAGACGATCCTCGAACTGATTCAGAATCTGGGGCCCGTCGAAGACAACTCGGGCAAGCAACTCAAGCCGCAAGGGCGATTGTCGGATATCGCTGGCGACGTGCTCGGCCGGGCGTTCGACGTTTTTCTGCGAGCCAATTTCGATTCGAAAGGTGGCCTCGGTATTTACCTTACGCCGGCTCCCGTCAAGCAGGCGATGCTGGAGATCGCATTTCACGACATTCTCGAAGAGACCCCCGAACTTCTCTCAGCGCGCGATGCGAAGGGGAAACCGGTCTTTCGCTATTGCGACCCGGCGTGCGGCACATATGGCTTCGGCGTGGTGGCGCTCGGGTATCTGGAGCGAGCACTGGCTCAATTAGCGGGAAAAGAAACTGGACCGGATGCTGCTCGGGAAAAGCTGTTCCGCGACATGGGCGAGCACAGCTTCGTCGGGGCCGATTCTGCACCGATGATGGTCACCCTGGCCCGCGTAAACATGGCGTTGCTGGGTGCCGCCAAGGCGAAGATCTTCTACACCCAGAACTCACTGTCGAGCGACCAACTCAAGCCGTGCAGCTATGACTTGATCTGTACCAATCCACCGTTCGGCACCCCAAAGTTCAAGAAGGGGCAGGAGAAATCTCGCGAGCAGTACGAAGAGGACATGGGCAAGATCCTCGTCAAGTTCCGCAGCGACATGAAAGAACGAGAAGGTCGCGGCGGTGGCTACACCTACGAGCCGACCGTTGCCGGCCTGGCGATGGGAGCCAGTCCGAACAGCAAAGGTGTGTGGAACGAAGTGAAGCCGACGAGCATTGACCCAGCGGTTTTGTTTCTCGACCGCTGCCTGCAATTGCTCAAGCCGGGCGGTCGGCTGCTGATCATCCTGCCTGACGGTGTGTTGTGCAACAGCGGCGACAAGTACGTCCGCGAATACATCATGGGGAAAAAGGACTCCGAGACCGGCCAGTTTCACGGCGGCAAAGCCATCGTCAAAGCTGTTGTCAGCCTACCGGCAGACACCTTTAAGCTCTCGGGCACGGGAGCGAAGACGAGCATTCTCTACTTGCAGAAGCGACACGCCCGCGACGACGATCCGACCAAGTTCGCCGACGAGCCGCAGACTGACGTGTTTATGGCAGTGGCCGACACGTTGGGCTACGAAGTGAAGAACAATGTCGAAGATTATAGCTCAGGCGTGTCAAACGATCTGGCCAAAATCACCGGCGCTTATGTGAGGGGAGAATGATGGACGTCTCCACCGTTGACCCAGACATACTCACAGAACGTTTGGACGCCGAGTTTTATCGTCCTTCATTTCTGGAAAACCATCGCCTGCTTTCCGGGCTAGGTAAGCGCTCAACGCTCGGTGAGGCATCTACGGCAATAAAACTGGGATACACCGGCCCAATTGACGACTGCTATTCCAGCGAAGGTGCGCTATTTCTGACAAGTAAGAACATTGTGGATGGGCGCGTCGTCGTTGGTCCGGACACGTTGCGTATTCGTCTTGACGTCCACAACGGAAAGCTTTCGTCGACGATTGCAAAGGTTGGCGATCTACTCTTCAGTCGCACGGGCACAGTTGGAAAGGCCGCAGTCTTGCACGATGGGCAAGAACATTACAACTTTGCCGCTCACCTTTTTGCAGTTCGACTGAAACCTGCGTTCGACTCGGGATATCTGGGAGCATTTTTCAATTCGCGCTACGGATCACTGCAGTCGGAGCGTATGCAACGGGGTACGATTATCCAAGGACTGAGCATCTATGACATTCCGGGTATGGTAATCCCGAATCACTCGGAAAGTGTTCAGAGGTACATAGGCGACAAGGTGCGGCATGCGGAGCAATTGCGATTGCATGCGGATGCTTGTACTCGGACCTTTGAAAAATTGATCGACGATTGCTGTCCCGAGTTGAGCCGTCTTCACGCTGGGTCGGCGAAGCACAGTCGTGCACCCGCGTCATTGCTTGATGGATCGCTGAATCCTGGAGAATTTAATCCCGATCGCCTCTTGGTTCGGAGCTATTTGCAAAGTAACGGCGGGCGAACTGTTGGGGAAGTTGCAGACGTGGAAACGCCAGTAACTAACCAATATGGCCAGAACGACATCTACATCGGATTAGACTCGATCGGTTCTTCATCAGGTTCGATTGTCCCGTCGACCATCGCGAAGGAAGCCGTCGTTGGTGCGGTTCGTCAGCTACCGGTAGGCCCGGTGATTTCAAAGTTACGACCGTATCTGAACAAAGTTGCCTATATTCCTTCGTGGTTATCTGGGGCGTTGAACTTAACCGCTTTGTGGGGGTATGGGCGCTTCTGTTGAAAGTAGTGCTCTGTCACGCTATGAATTTCGGGTAGTGGACCTTGCTAAAGGTCCTGCAGCCACGGGATCTTTAGC
>JALHMY010000053.1 GCA_022843805.1 Fuerstiella sp. | reverse complement strand
CCCAAAACACGCTACGGGTGGCTGGCCGGGACGGCCGTGATTAAAACCCCGGCGGGGTGGCGATGGGTGTACAGTACACCCGTCGCTCCGCCGACGGGATTTTGCAGCGGTGGAGATTCCGTCAGCGCCAAACACGAACTTGAATACGGACCAGTCCTTTGCGGCAGGCGAAGTACCTTCGAACGTCCAGGTTCTGCAGGCTCGCTCCTGACGCATAGGCCCTGCAAGCCCACGAGTCGAGTGAGATGTCGGTTTAGGCATGTATTGAGCCCAGGTTCAGGAAACAACAATCAACGTCACCACGCTGAATTGCCAAGCCTCAGCCGACTTGCGTCGGTTGGGACCGGAGATCGCGCTGGCCTTCTGTCAGTGATGTTAAAGTTGCATGCGGTTGTCCACAGCAGGCTGTGGACGTGAAAGCGGCAGCAGGCTGCCGCAGTCCAGGGGAGATTGTCGACGTGGTTTCGGTGTGCTGCTGCTTTTCGAACTCTGGTGACTCGTCGTCAAACTTCTGCCACGGACCTGACGAAGATCGTTTACCGGGAGACGGCCGTCTTTTCGATTTCCATCAGCTGATGATTCATTTCATCAAACTGAGTCTTCAGCCGCATAACAACATCCGGGTGCTGCATGGCGATGTCATCCTGCTCGCCCGGATCATTCCGAAGATCAAACAGCTGCATTGCTGCGGGTGCGGACCCGGTAAGAAAGCCAGGATACTGGTTCGGCTGAGCCTGCTCCCACGGTGCCAGAATTGTCACCCCGTCAGGTCCCCGGGGATCAATCCATGTCCTCCCCGGCTGATTCAGACCGGCAAAGTTGTCCCTGGGGGCTAACACATGAAGCTTCCAGCGGTCGTCGCGAATGGTTGAGAGTTTCGCTCCCTGCTGTCCGAAGATCGCTGCATGCGGGCTGCGGGCATCCGATGTCAGCCGTGGCATGAGATCACGACCATCGATCACCCTGTTGGCTGGAGGATCAATCTGAGCGGCGGCGAGTGACGTGGCGAACAGGTCCATCATCACGGAAGGGGCGTCGCTGACATGACCAGCAGGGATTTTTCCCGTCCATCGCGCAATGAGCGGAACTCGATATCCGCCTTCCCAGCTGGTGCCTTTCATTCCTCTCAGGCCACCCGTACTTCCTCCAAACCAGGGACCATTGTCACTGGTGAATATTACCAGCGTTTTCTCGTCGAGCTGCAGATGCTTCAGCTTCGTCAGAATTTGCCCGACACTGTCGTCCAGTTCTTCGATGACATCACCGTAAAGTTGTTCCGGGCTGCCACCACGATGGTATCGGCCTTCCGAAACGGCGAGCGGCTTATGCGGCATGGCATGAGGCACGTAGAGGAAGAATGGGCGAGCCTTATTCTGTTCAATAAACGCAAGCGCTCGACTGGTGTAACGCTGTGTCAGGGTTGCCTGAGGCAGAGGATACTCAACAACCTGCGGGCCATCCATCAGCTGTACGGGACGCATATCGTTGCTGTAAAGAATTCCCAGGTAATCGTCAAAACCACGACCTGTCGGCATCTTCTCCGGCGACTTATGTCCAAGGTGCCATTTCCCGACCATTCCGGTGGCATAACCGGCTGCCCGGAACAGTTGTGCCAGGGTCAGCTCGTCCGAGGGTAGTGCAATTTTGTCGGCGACCGGACCTCCATCCGGCGCCGGATTCCCATTCATTCCACACCGAAACGGATACCGGCCTGTCAGCAGAGATGCACGTGTCGGCGCGCAGAATGCCATCGGCGTAAGGAACTGAGTGAGTCTTGCTCCTTCCCGGGCCATCTGGTTCAGGCTGGGGGTCTTGTGATTGGGGTGTCCGTAGCAACCCAGATCGCCATAGCCCAGATCATCGGCAAGGATAATAATCACGTTGGGACGCACTTCCGCTGCCGCTTCCGGCATCTGCGCCGCAATAGCAGGACCTGCTGTGCCAGTGTTAAATACAACTGCAAGCAACAGAACAAACAGCGATTCCAGTTTCATATCGGAAATCCAAACAGTCGACAGGCATTGCCGCCGAGTACCTGAGCCTGTTCGGCGGATGACAGGTCAGAAAGCCAGTTTTTTGCGGAGTCGAACGCTGCGCGATACGACGCTCCGGAAGCCGCACCGCTGAATCCACCTCCATACAGGATTCGGTCAGATCCATATGCTTTAAGGAGGGTCTGAATAATCGGACGTGGATCGCGATGAGGATAGTTCAGGGGCGAGGGTATGGCCGACAGTTTCATCAGAGTATGTGGATACTCGGCCCATCGAACAATGACGTCGTGTTCTTTGGGAGTGCCCTGCATCGGACGGCCGAGATGATCGATAATCACTCGTGTGCCGGGAAAATCACGTATCAGCGACTCGAACCGCTCGGCGTACCTGGGCTCCAGGTGCAGCTGAATTGCCAGATTCAACTCTCCGGCCGTTTTCCAGAACAAGCGGAGCTCAGAACTTTCAAATGGAGGGAGTCTTTCCGGCGCATAAGCGTGCACGCGAGCGGCAACGAGCGGAAGCCGAGCCGAAAGGTCCTGAAGCTGCTTCACCGCGTCAGGCCGGTCGCAAAATATCAGGCACGTGCCCTTCAACCGACCGGCGCCAATATTCAAACAATGTTCGAGCCATCGATGGTCATCCTGATAAGGCTCTGGGTGGACGACGACCGCATAGTTGATTCCCCCGTCATTCATGCATTTCAGCAAATGCTCGGGCGTCGCCGTTTCCGGCGGGCGGTAAGGAGAATCCTTGTGATAAGGAAAACGAGTATCATCAGGACCGGCAAAACAATGCAGATGAGCATCCACCAGCTTCGATGTTGAGGCTGAATTCTGCTCTTTCAATGCAAAAGAGGAACCGAAAAGAGGTGACCCGAATTTGCAGTCAATACCAACCGCAAAAGAGCTGGTTATGACGGACTTAAGAAAGCGGCGACGATCATTAACAGGCACAACCGTTTCACAGTTTTGCAGTGTGTTTCTCATTTGGTATTCCAGGTAAGGCGCCTGGCAGCTGAAAATTTTGTGCTGTCGATGGACCGCGAGAAGTGAAGAGCAGGGAAGCCGCATTATCACCGACGTTGCGCGGGTATTCCAGCGATCAATGGCGTGGACTTATTGTCGCCTTTCGCTCCGCGAAAGTAGCGTTTTCGGGTGTTTTCGCGGAGCGAAAAACGACTATGGAAATCCGCGCGATGCTTTAGTCCACGCCATTGGTTCCAGCGATAGTGGTGTTTTGTTCCGGTCGCCACGAAATCCGGAAACGCTAAAACCCCTGGGCATCGCAGAACGAGCGGGCAATCGGTCTTGAATGATTCTGTATAAGTCGTTAAATCGCCTTGAAGGAGTTCTAAAAGTGATGGCTGATCCAAACAAAAGTCCCGGCGAATCGGGCAGGACAGGGAATTCAGCGCCAGCGGCCGAGCGGGGCCGGGGCATATTGGTGTTCTCCTGTAGTCTGGGTCTTTTGCCGCTTTGCCTTTCCTTCCTGCTGTCCATGAAAGTTCCGACATCGGAGCCTTTGGCCGTAACACGTGAACAGCCCTCTCTGGTGTTCAACGATTATTTGATCCATTTTGGGCGAACGCCTGTGCCCGCACAACCTGTTTTGACACCGACGTTTATGTTTCGAAATGTGGGTTTGCAAAACGTGACGCTGCAGAAGGCGATACCCAGCTGCGGCTGCATTCAGCCGGAACTTACCGTCAGTGAACTGGCGCCAGGAGAATCCGGTCGACTTGTTGTTCCAATTCGAACATTTGGTGAGCAACCCGGATACCATGAATACACGGTCAACGTGCGCTATAGCGACCCGAAACCGCGCGAGGTGACTCTGACGATTAAGGCGGTGTTACCACAGGCGTCCGTGCTTGTTGAGCCGAAGTCACTGTTGCTGATCGGGAAGTTTTCGGAAAGTATGGAACATGAAGTTTCCATCGTCGACGGTCGGGAAGCTCCGCTTTCTGTACGAGACGACCTGCTGACATCATCCCCCTTTGTGTCTGCTCGTATTGTGCGAAAGTCGCGGGATGCCGACGGAAGCCGAACGGTAGTGGGGGTTCGGGTATCGGAATCAATTCCGGCCGGGAATCAGCGAGCGCTTTTGCATGTTCAGACCAGCGATCCGCTTTATCCCATTTTGCAGGTGCCGCTGCTTGTGAGAACTCCGGAGCCAACAGATCGGCAGGTGATCAAGGATCCGGAACTGATCAATATGGAAGCCAGCCTGACTCCTCGCAAGCCGACAGTGCTTGATCTGACATTTCCAAAGGCATGGAAGATGGATCAGATTGACATTTTTCCGCAGGAACTGGAAGTGGAATTTGCTGAGCAGCCGGTTGATCAGGCAGATCAGCAAAAGCTCAGGCTGACGCTCAGGTTCTCCAGCCTTCCCGTGACGGCATTGCAGCATGGAGTGGTCACATTGATGGCGAACGAGAGCAAAGAAATGATTTCCGTACCCATTCAATTTGTCTGGGGGATCAAAAGTGGACGTCCTCTTTGATGTAATCCGCCTGTGAGGCAACTCCGGGTGGAACGCACCAGCGAGCGGGCAGAAGCTGTGTAAGGCACTTTCTTCGTTCGCTAAAAAGTTAGTTTTAGCAGGTTGAGCTGTTGAACATGCGTCCGAACGAAGGGTGTAAAGCTTAGGCTCACAAAACGAGATTTGCATGGCACGTTCAGAACGCCACATCCGACTCACCGACGCTCAGTTGCAGCAACTGGAGGCTGCAGAACTTCAGGATCAGAATTTTGCCGAGTTCAGACAGCAGCTAATTGATAAAGCTCTGCGCCGTGTGCGGAAAGATACGCTGATCCAGTTATTGTCCAGGTTGTGCGACGAGAGCATTTACGCTCGGTGGTGTATCGAGGCCGAACTCGAAATATCGAAACCCCTGGATTTGATTCTGCATGATCTTCGTGAAGCGATCCGGCTGGCGACGGATGCAGGTGACGAGCCTGTCAACAATAACCTGACAACTGACTGGAAAGCTTATGCCGAAGTAAAACGGCTGATGGAGCTGCTGGTTTCAGCGGGGGCACTCAATGAGGCGATGGAGATTGCCATTCACTTCATGGAGGAAGCAAGCCATCAAATTGAGGGCAGTGACGAAGGAATGATGCTGGAAGATGTCGAAGAGTGCCTGCAGCCGGTTTTGGACGCTCTTGAGAACTTCGACGAGACACAGCGATCTTCGTGGGCGTTTCGCATGCAGCGATCCGACTGTTTGGGTGTTGTCTGCCGTGAGAGGCTGCAACGATGGTCGAACGCTGATCGGAAGCAACATTGAATGGAAGCGGTTCACGATCAGATTCAGCCGATTTAAGATTGGGCGGTGTCACGACCTTCTACGTCGTGGTCATGCCTCCATTGTTTGCGATTGCAAGACAATCGAAGTGCTCACGGCGAGGTAGTGGATCTTGCTAAAGATCCCCTGGCTGCAGGACGAGGTAGTGGATCTTGCTAAAGATCCCCTGGCTGCAGGACCTTTAGCAAGGTCCACTACACGAAATTCAAAGCTTGACAACGCACTAGCCGTGTGGCTTTGCTTTGGCCGAGGCGATTTTTTGTTCCCGTTCGGTGTCTGTGAGTTCCTGCCATTCCTCGATACACGGAGGACAGCAGAATCCGACTTTCTTTCCATTCCAGTCGACCGACACTTCCGACGTGGCTTCGCCACCCATGATTGGGCAAACAGTATTGACGATCCCGGAAACACCCGCACTCTCTGCGTCTGGTGTCGGCAAGGGTGCAATTGCGACAGGAATTGTCTCGCCGCAACCCGCAATAAATACCACGGACGCGCAGAAAAGTCCTGCAAATACGAAGCGAGGTGAAGTCAGTGAAATCATAACGAAGTTTCTCCGAAGCGTCTGCCGATTGATGTCTGAAACACTATTTTGTAGCGAGCATGTCGGTCCGTCCAGAGCTTCTGCGGCGTTTGTCCGTTGAAATTCCGATTTCCTGTCGCCAGTAGTCATGCGACCAAATTCATTTGGCCGGAAATCAGTAACCAGAAGGCGATCAGCCTGCCGCCAGTCCTTCTCGAATATTGGTTCTGATCGCCGCACGAATGGGAAACGCGGCTGCCATGGTACCGGCGAGGCAAACGATGATCAGTGTTCCACCCAGTTGCAGCCAGTTCACATCGGCGCCAGTGCTCAACAAATGAGGCACCATTCCGATCAGGGCAGCAGCGGTGCCAGTCACAACTCCCCAAAGCAGTAAAACGCTGTTCTCCAGGAGTATCAGGCCGACAACTCGACGAGTCGTAAAGCCCAGAGCTTTCAGCAGGGCGATCTCCGAGCGGCGTTCGATGACGTTGCGCATCATCACAGCGGCCAGACCGAAAGTTCCAACAAGCAGACCCAGGCCTCCCAGCATCTGAAAGGTCGACAGATACGTATTCTGCACCGCCAGAAATCCGGCCAGTCGCTGGCTCACGGGTTCGGAATCGATTCCAAAGGCATTTAATGTCGTTTCAAGAACCATCGCGGCCTGGTCTCTCGCTTTAGCCCCGCCAGGGATTTCAGCCAGAAAATAGCGTGCTCCTGATGTTTCCGGTGCGATGCGTTTCAGGTTTTCGTCACTCATGACCAGTACGCCCTGAAAAATACTGCTGTCCAGCATTCCGATGATCTGAAGGGCGAATTCCGGAGCGGATTCACTGGGAAAATGAATCACCTCACCGATGCCTTTTTTGAGACTGTACTGAAGTGTATTCAGATCGCCGATGACCGGAATCACCGGTACCCCGTCGCGGTCGGGCAGCGGACTGGTGAGCTCTTCCCAGGGCTTTTCAAACTTTGTATCGGCAAACCGAAATCCCCCTCGCTTCAGGAATTCCGGTGAGGCGCCCAGCAGAGTTGGAAGAGTAGTCTGATAGAGGTTGAGGCAGCTGGCGTCCTGGCCCGGTCGCATTCCAAATCCAAAGATGCGTGTGCCGTTGGGGAGAGTCGTTTGCGGCGTTCGATCCAAACCCAGTTTTTGACGACCCTCGGGTGTATCGGGATTATACAAGACTGGTTGAGACGATTCGGCAACAAGAGCGAATCCACCATTCCCGGATCGAATATCGGGAATCTCCGACACGGGATTTCGGCGGGCCGTTCCCACAACAACGATGACGAACGTGGCAAATGCAATCAGCGCCGTGGTCATCAGACTGCGCCGAGCACTTCTCGCGGCGTTGGCCATGGCCAGACTGCTGAGATTATGGAGGTTGTTTCCGCGGACGGTCGTTCCGCTCCGCCGCTGCAGCTGCCGCCGCAGCCACAACAATCCCGCCGACAGCCAGGCGATCCCTGCAATCATAAAACAGACAACTCGCCACGACATCCCCGCAAACGCTTCATTTGAAGGAATCTGGTCCGCGACCAGCAGAGCGGGAAGCCCGGCAGCCACCAGAACGGAAACCAGCAGAAAAATGTTCATCAGGGTCTGATACCAACCAGCCGCGTTCGCTCCAATTTCTTCATCTTCGACTGAGCTTCCCATCAGTAATTCCCGGGGAGCTCGCTGAGTGCTTCCGCGAAGAGCAAGCCAAATCACGACGACAATCAGCAGCAGGGAACCTGCCGCCGCAGCGACAAGCATGGCAGGGCGAACATGCAGCAGAAGAAACTGTGTGCCAACGGCGCCTACCCACCATTTCGTCAGTCCATAGATCATGAACTGAGCAAACCACACGGCCGTGAAGCTACCGGCGATGACTCCGACAATGGCGACCACAATGCCTTCTGTCAAAAAAAACGTTCGGGCTCCACTCTTCGTAAACCCGATGGCCTCAAGAAGTCCGGCCTGTGACACTCGCTGCTGAATACCAAGACGGAACATGAGCGATGCCAGAAGGACGGCCGAGACAATCAGGAAAAAGCTGAAACCGATGAACAGACCAGAAAAGTTGTTGGCACCCACTGAAGCCTGTAGTCCCTCCGCCAGAACGGGTCTGAAATAGAGGCCCAGTCTAGCTGGCTGCAAACCCTGACGCGTTTGCTGGTCAAGTCGCTGCCGCAGCACTTCCAGCTGTTCAGCAGATAACTTCTGATTCTGTGCGCCGACTCGGATGGAAGTTGACGAACCAAAGCGGCTGCTCCAGTACTTTTCTGCTGTTGCCAGAGAAACAAACGCCTTCGGGGCAGCGCGATGTTCGGACCAGTATTCATCGTCGCGGTCAGTGATCCGCTCCATTTCCATTTCGAATGGCTGATCCCAGTCGCCAAATGAATCCACGTTCGTAACGCCATCCACGAAAGGAGTCAGATCACGGTCGACAGAAACAGGATCATCAGCCTTGAGAATTCCTCGTACTGTAAATCGCCTGCGGGTTTCCGGAAGATCTCCGTGACTTCCCACTTCGTGCCACCGAGCTTCCACCAGGTCACCTTCCGATACCTGCAGATCCTTCATCAGCCAGTCAGAAAGGATGATCTCATTGTCGTTCAGCGGAGGTACCGGTGATCCATCCCGAAGAACGAAAGGACCGAGCGGAGATTTCCGGTCGAATGAAAGTCCTGCGACGATGGAATACATCGAGTATCGCGTTTTTGAATCGCTTGATTCCGCCGCTCGGATTTCATTGGCAAGGTAAACCAGCGTTGGGCTGGACTGCATGCCAATTGTTTCAACAGCCTTCTGCACGGCTTCGGCAGCGCTGTCTTCAATGATCATACTGTCGCTTTCCACCGACACATATCCCTGACCTTCCACTGGCCGAATGCGAAGGCCAATGTCGTCGAGACGAATCTGGTCCTTCAAAGCGGACATCAAAAGCGTGTTTGTCGCCAGATCCGCCATTATCTGGGCAGCTGGATTCGACGTTTCCCCCGCGTTGCTGTCGGGCATGTTTCCTGCAAGGATTGTATTGATTCTGGCAGGTCTGGCGATCGGATTTCGACGGCTGGCTTCAGCAGCTTCCAGTCCCAGCCGCTCCTGAAGCGTCGTCAGTGAAACAAAGGCGTTGTAGGGCAGCTGCTGACCGGGATTAAGTGAAAATCGGGAGGCCCCGTCAGACTCAGAAAGAATTGCGTCAACCGTCAGTACGATTTCAAGGTTGACGTCTTCACGTTCACCAAGCAGAGTATCGCGAGGAATGCTGGATGGTCGTTCGATCCATACGGAAACCTGGTCGCCCTTCGCCGCATTCAGTTCCTGAGCCGTTCGAGCTCCCAGCACAATGCCGCTGCTGCCCGGCATTGATGCCCCACCAGTCAGCAGCATCGGCCAGGACTGAGGCGTGACACCCAGCAGAATTACGGACCCGGCTCGTCGCTTCGAATTGTCCGCAGTTGTCTTCTCGATACTTCCAGTGAGCAGCATCGCGGGAGCAATCTGAAGTGATTTGTCCTTCAGCCCGGCGGAATTCTGCAGTTCGTCAGCCAGCCCTTCACGAAAAAATCGAGCGCCCGTCAGAGCATGGGTCAGATGTCCCAGCCGCTGCTGAGTCATCGTCTGAAGACTGAATCGTACAGAATCTCCAACGACCAGTGCACCGCCAATCACGGCCGTCGAAATCAGCACCGCCAGTACGACCACAGCATGTGTTCGGCGATAATACCACAGACTTCGAAGCACGATACGAAACATGGTAACAGACCTCAGCAGCAGTCGACGATCAGCAGGCATTTTCAGAATTGGCTGATCATACCATACTCAGGCTCAGAGCACAGTGAGTATGAATGGCGGCTGCCGAATCACTGCCCGCCGCAGAGTCACTGAACGTCGTGGTGTTCAGGCTGCTGCTGCTCGTTTTATGCGTCTGGCGCCGGGCGGTGTTTTCCAGCGTCGGTGCACCCAGAAGTACTGTTCCGGAGCAGAGCGAATCAGCATTTCCAGAGAGGACGTAAAACGCTGAGTCAGTTCGGCAAGGCCGTTGGCCCCCTGAAAATCGGCCGCGTCAATGATGTCCTGAGTCGCCACATTGAAGCGGGTCCAGCGGCCTGTCTGCTGAGAAGCCGGCAGCCGAAAGGCTCCTCCGACAACAACCAGAGCGTTGTATTGAAGCGCCAGCAGTCCGATGGACTTGAATGTCGATGCCGGACGACCAAAAAAGTCCACGAACACTCCTGATCGGCCGGCATCCTGATCGCAGAGCAGAGAAACCATGCCGCCCCGATCAAGGATCTCAGTCAGTTCCGAACCAGCCCCTTCTTTAAGAATCAGCGAATTTCCCGTCGATTCCCGAAATCGTTTAAACCAGTTCTGCAGCCACGGATTATCCAGTTCGCGAGCAACAACTCCCATAGGAAAACCAAAATGTCCGAACGTGTTGACGGCAACTTCCCAGTTGCCAAAGTGACCTCCCAGCAGAATTACAGGACGGCCGGAACACAACGCCGCCACACATTCTTCTCGCTGGTAAAAGTCCAGTATGTCGGCACAGTTGTATAGTCGCAGACGACGAGGCAGCTGGATGATTTCGCAGACCAGTCGAAACAGGTGACGCCACATTCGATAAATGAGCTGGTTAATCTCCGCTTCCGTCAGTTCATCTCCAAAAGCAGTTTTCAGATTGTCCCGAGCGATCTCGTAGCGGGAAAGTTTTCGCGGTACGAGATGATGCAGCACCCACGCAAACCCGTCGGCAACTGCAAACGCCGTTTTCACGGGAAGGCAGTTCAGCACAAACACGAACAGCTGAAAGAAGCTGTATTCTGCAAGATATCTTAGTCGGCGGCGATCCATGCCCATTTCCTTCCATCCTGAACGGAACTCAGAAAGCTCGTTCGGTTTCTCCGCTTCGGGTGACTGAATACGGCATCCAAACCAGGAGAACTCGATTAACACTCAGATCTGCCTTACGCGGCGAGATCTCCAGATGCTCGAACTCCATCAGATCCGGGTCAAACTGGTCCTGAATCTTCTGAGCTTCCTGCTCGACCTCTTCATTCAGTTCATCCCGTTTACGAATCACCGCAGCGCTGGCCTCTTCAGCATGTCGTATATCTTCGGATTCTTTGGCGAGTGCTGTTGCTGATTTAATGGCGGTGCCTGCACGGCTTACATTCGATGAGCTCGTCAGTTTCCGGCCGAAAAGAGCGCCGAGTACGCTGCCCCCCAGCGACACGGCAGCAGACAGGGTTTTCTGTGATTTTTGTGATTTCTCGCGTTCGATTTTTTGCTGAGCCCGACGGATCTGATCTTCAAGAGTGGCAAACCGAGTCGCATATTTCGCTCGAAGTTTTTCCACAAGAAGGTCCCGCTGTTCGCGAGCCGCATGCCGAAGTCGAATTCGAAAATCGGACTCCGATTCTCCAGGCCGTGATGATTCCTTTAGAGCTTTGCAAACACAAATGGTCAGCTTTTGATTGCGAAACAGGTGATTCTTAAGAGCCGTTTCCCATGTGGAATAAGACTTCTTTTGCAGCATCTGAGGTGGAAGGTCACGAAAGTCGCTGTTTTCTGAGTCGGGTTCGTCCAGCAATTCCGGGAGATCGGCTTCGTCCCATTCGTCAGCTTCGGTCCATGCATCAGCCGGGATTCCATCTCCCGCAAGACGAATAAGAGTTACTTCATCCCATTGATCAATTCCGGATTTCGTATCCACGTAGTGAACACTGGCCTGTCCCAGAATGGCTGGCCGATAAACGCATTTCTCTGCCGAAAAGGATACCGGAAAGAAGGCTTCCGGAATTCCAGGGGGAAGTACAGGCCGGGCTGTATCATGAGCGAGTTCAGCGGCAGGTGGCGAAAACGCGGCGGAACCCGCACCCTGCTGGCCTTCCTTCAGCGGTTCCATCAAGACCTGTATCTGCTGGCGAGTCAGGGGACCCCGCAGGTAAGACAACGCCCAGCGGCTGCGGAAGATGACAGGGCCATTTTCATGTACGTTGTTCATCAGAAAAACACGACCGGTCAGCCCCGCGAGGATCTGTTCCATCTGGGATCGGTCAAACGCGGTGCCCGTGGTTGTCGCCGCGCCTTCGAGTCCATCCAGAACTCGCATTTTATCTCGCTCGGTTTGAAGTCTGCCCAGGAACCAGGTTCCACAGTTGGAGAGGCCTTTGTAGTCCAGATCCACCGGATTCTGCGTTGCCAGGACACAACCCAGTCCGAAGGCCCGCGCCTGTTTCAGCAGAGTCAGCATCGGCAGCTTCGATGGCGGATTCGCAATTGGCGGAAAGTAGCCAAACACTTCATCCATATACAGGATCGCTCGAAGGCTGGTTGTGCCTGTCTGACTTCTCATCCACGCCAGAACTTCGTTCAGCAAAATTGTGACAAAGAACATTCGTTCAGAATCAGACAGATGAGCAATGGAAATCACGGCAATGCGAGGTTTTCCTGTTTCCGCGTACAACAGCCTGTCAATATTCAGTGACTCGCCTTCCAGCCATGCTGAAAAACCCGGTGAGGCGAGCAAATTATTGAGAGCCATCGCCAGTTGAAATCGATCGGCGGCCGGGAAGAATGACTCCAGATCCATAAAACCGACTTTCGAAAAAGGCGGCGACTGGATACAGCGAATCAGGGTTGCCATATCCACATTGTTTCCAGCTCTCCAGTACTGATCGAGAATGCTGGACAACAGGATATGTTCGCGACTGCCAATCGGATCTGCGGTGATCTGCAACAGAGCAAGCAGCCCGGAGACCGCAGACAGAATGCGTTCCCTGAGTGCTTCCGCGTTGCTGCGGATGGCCGGATCGGGTGCTGAAAATGACTTTAAAACAGTCAGCGGCCTTCCGGCATTGCTGCCGGGCGTATAGATGGCAACTTCTGCAGAATCGCGAAACTTCTGAATGCGATCCCCCGACTGATTCCATTCGGCAAGCCCCTTTTTCCAGGTAGCCGCCGTCTTTTTTGCCATCTCCGCGACGGTTAGCCCCTGGCGAGTGGCTTCCGCCGGGTCAACCCATGGTGCAAAATCTTCCGGCATCAGGCCGGGAAACGTCAGCATCAGGTTGGAAAGGTCGCCTTTGGGGTCAATGCAAATTGCTGGTATCCCGTCGATGGCAGTCTCTTCCAGCAAAGACAGGCACAGGCCGGTTTTCCCACTTCCGGTCATTCCGACACAGACAGCATGTGTTGTCAGATCCCGCGCGTCGTACATGACCAGTTCATCTGCGGACGTTGTGCCCGTGGCGAGGTTATGAGTTTTGCCGAGATAAAACTGACCCAGTTTTTCATAATCCGTCATGTCAGGGTGTTCCGGAGCAATCTTTATCGTTTGAGCGTTTTGAAGTTTGCCAGGTCGCTGGACGGTGATATCGTGATTCAATCCAGCCCTCTTCAGGCCGTGTGCTCACGGAGTCTGGTGAATTTGCAGAACTTCGACAACTGCGGTTAAAGGAATCCGCACGGCATTCGTCGACTCTTCCTTGACAGGGAAAGCGGCGTCTGACACCATGTCCGCTTCTCGCTCGCGACTAATGCACATTTGTCAACCGCCCATTCACAATCTGATGATTTGGATGTGGATTGTGGGACGTGCCGACCGATAGAAGTTTTTCGGTTCGCGCGAAGTTGAGCGTCGTATGGCGATCTGTATGGCGATGATAGTTTACGTTTTAGAGTTCCGGTTCGGATGAGGCAGTCATGGCCGTTCCCAAGAGAAGGCAATCGAAGTCACGATCGCGTAAGCGAAACAGTCACAACGCGGTTAAACCGCGTCAGCTGGCAAAGTGTCCCCAGTGCGGCACGATGGTACCCACTCATGTTGTATGTCCAACATGTGGATATTATCAGGGCCGAACAATGGTCGATGTTGAGGATTAAGATTAATGCGAATCGCGCTGGACGCGATGGGCGGAGACTTTGCTCCGGCGCCCAACATTGTTGGTGCAATTGAGGCGGTTTCTCAGGTCCCGGACCTGGAAGTGCTGCTGGTGGGTGATCGCGCTCCTCTGGAGCAGGAGATCGCCAGTGCCGGCGGCATTCCGGATCCGATTCGCTCGATGATTCGCATCGTTGAGTCAGAGGGCGTTGTGGGGATGGAGGAAAAGCCCACAGTTGCCTTGCGCGAAAAGCCAAACTGTTCGATTGTTCGCTGCTGGCAGCTGATGGCCAATGGTGAAGCCGATGCAGTTGTGAGCGCCGGAAACACGGGAGCCGTAGTTGCGGCCGGACTGAGAACTCGCCTGTTTCTGAAGGGCGTGAAGCGGCCTGGCATTGCCGTCACCTTACCGACACTCAGTGGCCCCTGTGTCCTGGTGGATGTGGGAGCCAATCCGGCAGCGCGGCCGGAGCACCTGTATCAGTATGGGCTGATGGGCGCCATTTATGCCCGGGAGATGCTGGGAGTTGCCACTCCGCGAATTGGTCTCATGAACATCGGCAGCGAGGACGGCAAGGGGAATGACTTGTACCGCGAGACGCATTCGTTTCTCTGCAATTCACCTCTGCGACAGTCCTATGTTGGCAATGTGGAGGGGCGCGGTCTGTATCATGGCGAAGCCGACGTGCTGATCTGCGAAGGGTTTGTCGGCAATGTGGTGCTGAAGGTCAGCGAAGGGATGGCGGAGTTTCTGCTTCGAACTGTGGGAGCGGCTTTGCTGAAGGCGCTGACAACGGAACGAGACCTGGCGGCGAAGACACTTGCTCACCTGACTCAGCAATTTCGTTATCAGGAGGCTGGCGGTGCTCCTTTGCTGGGAATTGATGGTGTGTGCATCATCTGTCACGGATCCAGTGATGGTGACTCCATTCGTAACGCACTGAAGATGGCAACTCAGATGAGCGACCATCACATCAATGCTCAGATTGTCGAACAACTGGCCTCTCAGCCGGCTCGGTCAGAATAGGCTGGCTGGTCCAACACAGCGACGGTTGCAGGACTCATGTCAAAAACAGCATTGTTCTTCCCTGGGCAGGGTGCTCAGCATGTGGGAATGGGGCGAAAGATTGCCGCTCAGTATCCTCGCGCTCGGGAACTTTACGATCGGGCCGCCGAGATTCTTGGATTTGATCTGGCGGCACTGTGTTTCGAAGGTCCGGCAGCGGATCTGGATTTGACGGCAATCAGCCAGCCAGCGCTGTTTGTCACAAGTCTTGCTGCTCTGGAGAAACTGCGAGCGGACACGCCGGAAATTGTTCTGGGTTGTGAGATGGCGGCCGGGCTGAGTCTGGGCGAATACACGGCTCTGGTCTTTGCTGGTGCACTTTCATTTGAAGATGGCCTTCGAGTGGTTCAGCGGCGCGGGCAGGCCATGCAGGCTGCTGCCGACGCGACCCCGTCAGGAATGGTCAGTATCCTGTTGCTTGAACGGGAACAGGTTGAGCAGATTTGCAGGGAAGCGTCGGCACACGGATCGTTGCAAATTGCCAATTATCTCTGTCCGGGAAATCTGGTTGTCAGTGGTCACAATGCAGCCTGTGAGCGTGCTGCTGAGCTGGCAGTACAGGCGGGAGGCCGGGCAATTCCGCTGGCGGTTGCCGGCGCTTTTCATACGGACATTATGAAACCAGCCGACGTGGCACTCGCTGAGGCGCTTTCAGGCGTGGAAATTCGACCGCCGGAAATCCCTGTTGTGTCCAATGTTGACGCACGGCCCCACTCTGACCCTGAGGAGATTCGCCAATTACTGGTTCAGCAGGTTCTGCAGCCGGTTCGCTGGGAAGACTCGATCAACTATCTGCTGGCAGAGGGATGTACCGATTTTTATGAAGTTGGCCCTGGAAAAGTGCTGAAGGGGCTGCTGAAACGAATCAGCCGAAAGACGGTCTGCAGCACGGTCAACGATTCGTTTGATGAAACGGGTGGCGTCTGACGGACGTTCGATGATCAAAAATTGCCGAAGTTCACCAGACTTTTGAATGCAGATTGGCTGGTATTTTTCGGCAGATTCAGAATTGCAATGGTCTGTCTGATTCGTCGGGTTTACACGAATTCGCAAACCCGATATATCTTCCCCACGATCAGCAGCCTGGGATCAGGGTCTGTTCATCGTTTCCTGGCAGCGGCATCACAATGTCATCCCTGTCGTAAACAGCGTGTAGTTAACTTCTCTGAACGGCTTTCGCTCATCGAATTTGGCTGGTTCAGAGTTCATCCGGTTGGAGGATTTTTTCCGTGTCAATTGAAGAAAAAGTAATTGGAATTGTAAGCGATCAGCTGGACGTCCCCAAAGAAGAGATTACGCGAAACAGTTCGTTCGTCGATGACCTGAAAGCGGACTCGCTTGATATCGTCGAACTGGTGATGGCGCTGGAAGACGAATTTGACGTGAAAATCCCGGATGAGGATTACGACAAAATCAAGACGGTTGGCAACGCGATCACATACATCGAAGGTAAGTCTTCGTAGGCGTCTGGCGGGGCTGTCTCAATCCAGCTTCGCTGTCATCTTCTGTGATCCTGATTGTCCTGATCCTGATCGTCGTGATACTGATCTGAAACGCCTCAGGCGAATGTTGGAGTCACCGCATAGCAGCGGTGCCACATTCGCCTTTTGAATTTTCAGCAGCTGTTGGATTCGCGAAATTTTCTACTCGCCACGAGCATTAACATGTCACGCCGTCGAGTTGTAGTGACAGGACTTGGCGTCGTCACACCGCTGGGATGTGGTATCGACAGCGTCTGGGACGCGGTGTGCGCCGGTCGCAGCGGCGTGTCAACGATTTCACGATTTGACTGTCGCGAGTTCAAGGTCCAGTTTGGTGGTGAGATTAAGGACTTTGATCCGCTGCAGTGGATGGATCTTGACAGCCGCGAACTTCGCAGAATTGACCGATTCAGTCAGTTCGCACTTGTGGCTGCTGATCAGGCCATTCGACAGGCCGGGATGGATTTTGCCGTCGGCGACCCTTATCGATACGGAGTGCTGATCGGAAGCGGAATCGGCGGGCTCGATGAAATCGAAGATCAGCATTCGAAACTGTTCGATCGGGGGCCTGATCGAATCTCCGCCTTTATGATTCCCAAACTGATCATTAATGCGGCAAGCGGAAACGTGTCGGTTCGCTGGGGGTTGAAGGGGCCGAATACCGCTGTTTGCACAGCTTGCGCTTCCGGCACGAATGCGATCGGTGATGCATTTCGACTGATTCAGTTCGGAATGGCCGACGTGATGGTGACAGGTGGCACGGAAGCCGCGCTGACTCCAATGGGAATTGCTGGTTTCGCCCGCATGAATGCATTGTCAACGCGAAATCATGCGCCTCAGGAAGCAAGTCGTCCCTTTGACCAGGATCGGGATGGGTTTGTGCTTTCAGAAGGAGCTGGAGTTCTGGTATTGGAAGAACTGGAATTCGCTCGTCAGCGAAAAGCGACGATTCTGGGGGAAGTGCTGGGATACGGCATGTCGGCCGATGCAACTCATCTGACCGCTCCCGACCCGAATGGAACGGGGGCCGCCTATGCAATGGCGTCTGCAATTCGCGATGCCGGTCTGAATGCCGATCAGATTGATTATATCAATGCTCATGGAACCAGCACGCCGCTGGGTGATATTGCTGAGTCGAACGCAATTCGTCAGGTGTTCGGTTCCCATGCTGATGGGCTGGCGGTGTCCAGCACTAAAAGTCAGCTGGGACATTTGCTGGGTGCTTCCGGGGGAGTGGAATCTGCATTTTGTTTTATGTCAATGCTGCGTCAGACCGTTCCGCCGACTATGAATCTGGAGAATCCGGACGAGCAGTGTGACCTGGACTATGTTCCGAATGAAGCCAGGCAGATGAAAGTGCGTCGGACAATGAAGAACAGTTTTGGGTTTGGAGGGCACAATGCCTGCCTCGTTTTCGGTCAGTACGAGTAGAATCGGCCCGAAAACCGGGAAAACTCAGCGCATAGTCTCCCCAGATGTCAGGATTGATGTCAGGGCTTCGTCAGATTTTGTAAATTGACGAAACCGCGCAGAATTGACGTTTGCTGATTGTTACACTTTTGAATTCTTTGGCTAAACAGCCAGTTTCCGGTTGGTCGGCATAGTGTCTTGCTGGTTAATCGGGGCCGGTTTTGGGTCGAGCAGTTTTAGATCGAGTATTAGTTCATGTCTACTCCTTCACCTCGCGACGTAGTAATCACCGGAATTGGCATCTTTTCCCCGCTGGGAATTGGTCGAGAGGCCTTTTGGTCGAGCATTACCGAGGGTCGAAGCGGAATTCATAAAGTCCAGCTGCTTCCCTTCATCGGTACTCCGGACTGTGTCGGCGGAGAGATCAGTGATTTCAACGAAGAAAGTGCCAAAAAGCAGCATTTGAAGACTCTGCGAAAGAGTCTGAAGGTGATGTGCCGTGATATTCAGCTGGGTGTGGCTTCCGCAATTCAGGCGATGGAAGATGCAGGCCTGCCACCGGGCAGCGTGGCGGCGGATCGGATTGGTATTGATTTCGGCGCGAATTTAATGTCCAGCCCACCCGAAGTTCTTGTCGGTGCCGCTGTGAAGTCGCTCTCAGAAAAAAATGGCCGGATGGCTTTCGATTTTGACAAATGGGGCGACGCCGGATTATCCGGTATGGAGCCACTCTGGCTGTTGCGTTACCTGCCCAATATGCCTGGGTGTCATATCGGAATCGCTCTGGACGCTCGAGGTCCGAATAACTCAATCACTCATGACGAAGCATCCGGCGGGCTGGCCATTGCCGAGGCTGCAAACATCATTCGCCGAAATCGTGCCGACGTGATGATGACAGGAACCACGGGAACTCGTCTGCAGGCCGCTAAGGCTTGTCAGTATGCAAAGTGGGACATTCTTGCAACCGGACCTGCAGAAACTCGGTGCCGTCCATTCGATCGTGATCGTACCGGCGAGGTACTTGCTGAAGCATCCTGTACACTGATTCTGGAAGCTCGGGTGCATGCGGAGGCTCGCGGGGCAAAAATTCTTGGCACCATTCTGGGATGCGGTGCCAGTACGGTGATCAGCAGCAGTGGTGATCCGGATGAGGCGACAGCCGTTTATCAGGCGGCTTCTGCCGCGATGAAAAACGCGGGCCTTGCCCCGTCCGAAATCGGTCATGTGAACGCGTCCGGTTCCGGACATCCTCTCCGCGATCAGCTGGAAGCAAGTGGCTTACGTCGATTGTTTGGTGAGAACGCCGATCGAGTGCCGGTAACAGCTCTAAAGAGTTATATGGGAAGTTCGGGCAGTGGTGCCGGGTTGTGTGAGATCGCAGCGTCGCTGCTGGGATTGCAGCAGGGTATTGTTCCGAAGACTCTGAACTTCCAGACTGCTGATCCACTGGCACCCCTGAACGTTGTTCATGGAGAACATCTTGCGACGGACAATAAGCTGTTCCTGAAGACGAGTGTCACCCGGATGGGCCAGGCCAGTGCGGTTGTGATTGCAGCGCCATAGGCCATACGCGGCGGCCGCAAATCAGCCGCCCACGAGCTTGCCTCGTGGGTTTACCTCGCCTTTGCGCCAGGCGGAGTTCCTTCGAACGTGCTAATTCCGCAGGCTCGTTCCTGGCGCAAAAGGCCCTGTGAGCCCACGAGGCGAGCTCGTGGGGGCTGGGTGACCGCATCAGCCGCCCACGAGCTTGCCTCGTGGGTTTACCTCGCCTTTGCGTCAGGCGGAGTACGTTCGCACGTGCTTGTTCCGCAGGCTCGTTCCTGGCGCAAAGGCCCTGCGAGCCCACGAGGCGATGTTCCGGCCTGTCTTCGAATGACGAGCCTCGCTGGGATTGATGTTGCAGTGGTCACGGTGATCGTTGCGATCGGGCGAATGCTGACTGCGATCCGTGAGAGAATTCCTCTGACGAAAGATCTGAACAGCAGAGCGCCGATGGAGCCGAGGTTTGGCCACTACGCTTCATCGGCTCAGCGTGTTGATGTCGCCTGTAGTTTTCAAATCTGGACTCAACCGACGCCGCGTCCAATGGCGTGGACTTAAGCATCGTGCGGATTTCCATAGTCGTTTTTCGCTCCGCGAAAACACGCGAAAACGCTACTTTCGCGGAGCAAAAGGCGACAATAAGTCCACGCCATTGGACGCGGGGTCGGTTGGGGCCGGAAATGCTGCCGGGCATGTGCCCGTGATGTTTAGGTTGAAAGGAGTTGTCCACAGCAGGCTGTGGACTGGAAAGCGGCAGCAGGCTGCCGCTTTCCAGGGGAAGACTGTGGTTCACAACGATTCCGTCATCAGTGGATGGGAAAACAATTACCGTGGCCGTGTCAACGCAAGGCCCAAAACTGAAATCCTGCAGACGCAGCAATACCAAAGTGATCACGAGTGTCTCTCTTTGCCTCCAGCACGATTCGTGGGATACTTCACTCGTTCCAAAAGCAGGCAGCAGAACCAGTCGCTGAACGCGAGTGGGCGATCACGCGGATTTTGAAATCATAGTCCAACGCGCGCACCGCTTTAACACAGTCGTCAGCCTGAGAAGAGGACTATGTGACCGAAACCCCATATGAACCATTATCGATCTCGACCGACACGGCGGCAGCCCAGGTTCCGCTGTCGCGCCGATTAAAGTTGCATTTCCTTCGTTTCGTTCGTGTTCTACGGGGCTACCGGTGGCGGCAGTTGTCCCTGAATCAACGTTGCCTCCTGATATGTTCCCTTGCACTTTGGTTTTCCTATGTCGTTGGGCTCTGTGTGTGGCTGCTTTTCATTTACCGCCAAACATGTTTGGTTTGGAGAATTCTTCCAGGCGAACGATTTTGGTCAGGGCTAATTGAGTGGTTGCCATTCTATTGTCGCGTTTGGAAGTCCGCTGTCCCGTGTGCAGCGACAGTTTTCGCTCTCTATTATACTCCGTCTCGACCGACACGATCGTGGTGCATAATTGTCGGTGTGGCTCTATTTACGACCTTCTGGTCGCTCTATGACATATCCAACGACGTCTTTGACATGTCAAGTGGCTGGCCAAATACTCGTCGCAGGATTTACTATTTCACATGGTGGTGGTGGCCGGAATTCCGTTAATACCCAGGCGAACCAATATGCCTTTGACTTCGCGCTGGCGTAGTGAAAGGAGGAACGGAATCTTTGAAGTGGCGTGCGTGTTCCGCGCCTGCATTCACGATCGCGTCAAGCCGAAGGGTTTCGAGAAGGCTTTGTTCAGAAAGCCCTGTGAAATCAGGCCGGTCGATGGATCGCGGCTCGCGAGTGCGGATAGGGTAAAGCAATTGGCGCTGACGGTCGGAATGGGCCATCGAGATGACGTTGAGACGCGGGGCTGATGGCCGAACTGGCGAAACGTCAGCCGCCCACGAGCTTGCCTCGTGGGTTTACCTCGCCTTTGCGCCAGGCGGAGTACGTTCGCACGTGCTTGTTCCGCAGGCTTGTTCCTGGCGCAAAGGCCCTGCGAGCCCACGAGGCGGTGTTCCAGCCTGTCTTCGCATGACGAGCCTCGCTGGGATTGCTTTTGCTGTGGTCACTGTGATCGTTGCGATCGGGCGAATGCTGACTGCGATCCGTGAGAGAGTTCCTCTGACGAAAGATCTGACCAGCAGAGCGCCGATGGAGCCGAGGTTTGGCCACTACGCTTCTTCGGCTCAGCGTGTCGATGTCGCCTGTAGTTTTCAAATCTGGACTCAACCGACGCCGCGTCCAATGGCGTGGACTTAAGCATCGTGCGGATTTCCATAGTCGTTTTTCGCTCCGCGAAAACACGCGAAAACGCTACTTTCGCGGAGCAAAAGGCGACAATAAGTCCACGCCATTGGACGCGGGGTCGGTTGGGGCCGGAAATGCTGCTGGGCATGTGCCCGTGATGTTCAGGTTGAAAGGAGTTGTCCACAGCAGGCTGTGGACTGGAAAGCGGCAGCAGGCTGCCGCAGTCCAGGGGAAGACTGTGGAGACTAAGCGGCTTCTTCGTGAGCAACTGTCTGAATGCGGCCCTGAGCCAGGCGGACGATCCTGTGTGCCTGTGCTGCAATCGACTCATCATGTGTGACCATGATGATCGTCAGCTGATTGTTCTGATTGAGCGAGTTCAGAAGCTCCATGATTTCGCCGCCGGTGACTGAATCCAGATTACCCGTCGGTTCATCGGCCAGCAATATCTCCGGACGACCGACAAGAGCCCGGGCAATGGCGCCCCTCTGCATTTCACCGCCCGACAATTCAGAGGGTCGATGGCGAATTCGGTGCCCCAGTCCAACTCGGCCAATCATATCCATTGCCGATTCGCGGATTTCGTGGCGCCGTCGCCAGTATTCCAGCATCGAATATCGGATCATCAGCGGAGCCATCACATTTTCCAGAAGTGTCAATTCCGGCAGCAGGTGATAAAACTGAAAAATGAAACCAAAGACATGATTTCTAAGCTGATCACGAGCCTGCTGATTTAAGTTGTCGATTCGTTGTCCCTGCAACAGGACTTCACCCACATCCGGCGAGTCGAGCAGACCCATGACATGCAGGAGTGTACTTTTTCCCGATCCGCTCTGGCCGATCACGGAGATAAATTCTCCACGATTCGCCTTCAGCCCTGCGCCTCGCAGCACAGGAACCTTGTGTTCGCCTTTGGCGTATGACTTGGCAATCGCTTCCGCAGCAATGAGTGGCGTTGTCATCTTGATCGTATCGTTCATAAAAGTGGCTCAGGAGCTGGGATGGCGTACAGGAACCAGGAACTCAGCACATCGTCTTACTCGTTTCGCAGAGCGCTGACCGGATGCAGCCTCGCAGCTCGTCTCGCCGGAAGCACGCTGGCCAGCACGGCAATTGCAATGGCACCAAGCGCTACGAAGAACAACATCCATGGGCTGACAAGCGTTGGAATTCGAGGAAAATAGTAGATTTTTTCATCGAATACTTTTCGTCCGGTGACCCAGCTGAGTGCCGTTTCGATTTCGTTGATATAGCGAACGAAAATCAGCCCGATCGCCACGCCAGCCGAACTGCCCACAATTCCCAGTCCCAGTCCATAGGACAGGAAAATTGTCATCACTCCATTGGAACTCGCACCAAGAGATTTAAGGATTCCAATATCCCGCGTCTTCTCGACAACGATCATGAAGAAGATGGCAAGGATTCCAAATCCTGCAACAGCAACGATCAGGAACAGCAGGACATTCAGAATCGCGGTTTCAACTTCCACGGCGGACAGCAGCAATCCCTGCTTTTCTTCCCATGTTCGAACATTCACCGCGCCGGCAGGAAAGGCACTTTTAAGCCGGGCGACGACTTCGGGGGCGTCATCATAATCCTTCAGGCGAATGTGAATCGATGTAATCGCATCTCGGCCATCCGCAATCATACCGCGATTCTTTTGCAGTTCCTCAATATTCATCAGCACAATACTGGTGTCGTACTCACTCATGCCGCTGCGGAACGTATCCACGATCGTTGCCGTAAAGTTGACCACTTCCGGGGGCCGGCTGGTCTTTGCGGTTGCCAAAATAATGTCATCGCCCGGATTGTTGGTATTTACCTTCTTGTGTCGACCTGTGTCCGGGTCTTCGACATGATAACTGATAATTCCCTCACCCACGTAAACTCGAGCGGGCAGAGGATCCGTACGGATTTCCTGACCAGGGCCGGCAAAGGGAGGTCCGAAAAGGTCGCCGGGCACGGCAGCGTTGTTTTCGCTGTCCGGTGCGGGGGACGTGGCTGCGGAGTCAGCAGAAGAATTATCGTCCGGAGATGCTTCAGAATCGTCGAAGTCCGGCGATTGAATACCAGCCTGTGGCTGTGACATTCCGACCTGAAGAGCGGTCAGCTCTTTGACTTCCTTACGGTATTCGGCAGCTTCCTTCGTCAGTTCCCACCCGAGTGGATCATCCGGTTTACGAAGAGGTGGCCGAATGACTTTTCCATCTTCGATCACCGGATTATAGCTGTCCAGATAATCCTGCAGTGGGCCAACCAGAGCTTTGCCTTTGGGGTCAATTCCGTGAATCTGTACCTGCGAATGATACGTTTCACCACTATACGGGTCAGTGATCGTAATCATCCCCGGAATCTCAACCGTGGGCGTCATGGCAGCTACGAACTTGCCGACGGCTTTTTCCACCACTTCCAGCTGATGGCGTGAATCGGGAATCCCCGATGTGCTGCGAGATTCAACAACGATATCCGCAAGGAAATTGTGAAGTCTGTCACGCATTTCGCTCGCAAAACCAGCCATCACGCTGTTCACCACGATCATGGTGGCTACACCCAGCATCACGCTGATAATGCTGGCCAGCGCGATATACTTTGTACGCAGGTAGCGAATGCAGAGCAGCAATTTATACATCGTGGGCACTCCGTTGCCGAAAGGCAAAAATCCTCAGAATGAACTCTCTGCTGTAATCCGTTTTTCAGCACATCAAAAATTATGAGTCAACTTCCAGGCGAGCGGCAAAATTGTTTTTCCCGGGAGGGCGAGGCTCCCGCCGAGCTTTGTACTTTTTCGGGAGGGCGAGGCTCCCGCCGAGCTTTTCACGGCTCAGCAGGAGCTTCGCCCTCCCATCTGCCCATCTTCGGCTCAGCAGGAGCTTCGCCCTCCCATATCCCATATGCCGCTCTGATTGTTATGTTTTCAACTGTCGGTCGCCTTAATATCTGCAGAATCATGACCTCGGGCATCAGCGTCCGGGGCATCAGCGTCACGGGAATCAGCATTTTCATGCCGCAGCAATGGAAAATAAATCACGTCTTTAATGGCACTACCGTTTGTCAGCAACATGACCAGCCTGTCGATGCCAATTCCAAGGCCGCCCGCAGGTGGCATGCCCGTCTTCAGTGCCCTGATAAAGTCGAGATCCATTTTGGCCATTGAATCTTCTTCGCTCTGGCCAGCCAGTTGTGTTTGAAATAACTGCTCCTGCAGCCTTGGGTCGTTTAATTCCGTATAGGCGTTTGCCAGTTCCATGCCTCTCACGAACAGTTCAAATCGTTCAGCGACAGCCGGATTACTGCGTTTTCTTTTTGTAAGCGGGCAAATGGCGGCCGGATAGTCGATGACAAAAATCGGACCTGTCAGGTGATCTTCGACAGTTGCTTCAAAAACTTCGCTGACGATCACATCCGGGTGCATGCCGGTTGTGTCAATTCCCAGTGATCTGGCTTTTGCAGCGACCGCGTCGCCGTTCGTCATTTCACAGCCAGCATGCTCCAGAAACAGATCCGCGTAGGTTCTGCGATTCCATGGTGGTGTCAGGTCTACGACTTCCCCGGAATCTCCCCATGGAATTATCAGGGAATCACTGATCGCACGGGCGGCATTGACGACAATCTGTTCCGTCAGATCCATCATCGTTTCGTAATTGCCATATGCCTGATAAATCTCGATCATCGTGAATTCGGGATTGTGAGTTCTGTCCACGCCTTCGTTGCGGAACACTCGTCCAATTTCAAAAACCCGTTCGATTCCGCCCACCAGCAAACGTTTGAGATGCAATTCCAGGGCAATTCGCAGGAAAAGCTGCATGTCCAGAGTGTTATGGTGGGTAATAAACGGTCGAGCTGCGGCGCCGCCGGCAATGGCATGCAGGACGGGCGTTTCCACCTCGTGGTATTGCTGTTCGCGCAATGTTTGTCGTACGGAGTCAATAATCGTCGAACGTTTCAGCAGTCGGTCCAGCACACCTTCGCCGTAAATCAGGTCCAGATACCGCTGTCGAAGCCGGATTTCTTCATCTTCAATTCCGTGAAATTTTTCCGGCGGCTGCGTGAGCGATTTGCAGAGCACTGTCAGACCGCTGACTTTGACGGACGGTTCGCCGGAGTCTGTACGCCAGGTCTTGCCGTCGATACCAATCAGGTCACCCAGGTCGAGAGCCCCCATTAGCTCCCATTGTTCTTCGGTCAGTTCTCCCCGGGAAAACAGCAGCTGGATTCGCCCCGTCTGATCCTTAATGTCGTAGAATCGCAGCTTTCCGGCTTTGCGGCGCAGCATAATGCGGCCGGCAATACGTGCCACCGGTCCTTCAACCCCGGATTCTGCGGGTACCAGTTGCCGCGCGGAGGAAATCGACTGATGTCCATCAAAACGCTGTCCCCATGGATCGTGTCCGAGGGATTCGATTTTCTCCAGCTTTTCCAGCCTGGCAGCTTCAAAGCGATCCGGTTTTTGTACCGCGGTCGTCATGCAATCACGTGAGATAGAGAGAATCCGGGTACACAGACGCTGCGTACGTCGGATGGTTCTTTTTGAGAAGTTGAGAGAGAAAACAATGACCGGCAGGAATTTACCACGCCATTGTCAGAACGGCGAATCTTGCTGCAAACCCCGTTTCAGGTCAATGCCAGCCTGAGTTTAACAGGCAGGACCGTGATTGGGTAATGCTCGAAGAAATCGTCTGGACACAAATTCGATGTTTCGGCAAACTTCGCTGGCCTCACCTTTCAGATTTATCTGAGTCGTTGTTCTGCACCTTTCGAATTCGACCGATATTTGGCAATTCTCACGCTGAAAAAAGGTCACTCTGTTCCTCTCGGTTCTCTCTCGCAGCACTTTCTCCTACCGCTGCACTCATACCCTTCCCATATCAATCAGGGTTTGCGTCATGACGCGACTGGCTATTGCCGTCTGCTGCTATGCAGCTGTCTTTGCAGTTTCGCTGTTAGCTGCGCTCCTGCTGCGTTTCGACTTCGTACTGACCGATTATGCTCGCGAGGTATATCACGAGAGCGTGTTGGTCGTGGTGCTGCTAAAAGTTGCGATTGTGTTGTTTTCGAGAGACTGGAGACGCCATCTTCGTTATTCAACGATTCACGATCTGACGTGGTCGACTGCCATTTGCGTTGTGGGGGGAATTCTGGTGGCAGCATTGCAGCTTGCTCACGAAACAATGCCGCGAATTCCCCGTTCCGTAATTGCCAATGATACGATGTTGTCCGCGGCGATGCTGGCGACGCTTCGAGTCCTGGCAAACTCAATGCGAACCTTTGCGACGAATCGACAGGGCCCGAAAGCAGAACTCGCACTGATCTATGGAAGTGAAGCCGACGCCATCAGTCTGCTGACCGCCATTCAGTCGGGATCTTCACGACTGCGTGTTGTGGGTGTTGTTTGTGCAAAAAATCACCACGGCCCTGGCCTGATTGGCGGCGTTCCGTTGTTTGATGTGTCTGAGGGATTGAGCAGAATCATCGATCGCACCCGTGCGGTCCATGTGCTGCTTCCGTCCAACCTGCCTGGACGCACTGTTCGAGAGGTTCAGGAGGCATGCCTTCAGCACGGCGTTGAAGCTCATCTTGTGCCAACTGTGGACGAAATTCATGCACGACGATTTCATCTGCGGATGCGGGATATAACCATTGATGACCTGCTGCGACGCGAACCAAATCAGCTCGATCTGAACGGCATCCGGGCTGTTATCAGAAACAAAGTGGTCATGGTGACAGGTGCGGCCGGGAGCATTGGTTCAGAAGTCTGTCGGCAGCTTGTACTGTTTGGACCAAGGAAAATCGTTTTGCTGGATCAGTCTGAGTTCGGCATTTTTCAGATGGAGCAGGAATTCTGCGCCGTCGCCAGGGAGCTCAATCGTCCTGCTCCGGCGTTCGAATTCATTCTGGAAGACATTACTGATGAACTTGCAATGAAGCGGGTCTTCATGCAGCACCGACCTGCTGTGGTCTTTCATGCGGCCGCCTATAAGCATGTTCCGCTGATGGAAGCGAATCCGCAGGCCGCCATACGAAACAACGTTTTTGGAACTCGCACACTCGTCGATCTTGCTCACAGGTTTTCCGTCGAACGCTTTGTAATGATCTCAACCGACAAAGCCGTGCGGCCAACAAACGTCATGGGGGCAACGAAACTGATCGCCGAGCATTATCTGCATTCGGTTGCCTGTCGCTCGACAACCCGGTTTATCACAGTACGTTTCGGAAACGTACTGAACTCTGCCGGCAGTGTGGTGCCAACTTTTCGACGGCAAATTGAGGAAGGCGGCCCTGTCACCGTCACTGACCCGGAAATGCTGCGATACTTTATGACGATTCCGGAAGCCGTACAGCTGGTCCTGCAGTCGGCAGCATCCGGCGAGGGTGGCGATGTGCTGATTCTTGATATGGGCGAGCCTGTTCGGATCGTCGACCTGGCCAAAGATATGATTCGGCTGTCGGGACTGAGCTATCCGGAAGACATCGATATCGTTTTCACCGGCCTGCGCCCAGGCGAAAAACTCTACGAAGAGCTGTTCTACGAAAGCGAAGAATGCGCCTGTCGCGTACATGAGAAGATTTTTCGAGCACCTCGACAGCCAAACGTGACGCCAGACAGTATCCTTCAGGAACTGCAAAGCCTGCAGGATCATTTGAATGCCAGCCGCGAAGAGCTTAGTGAAATGCTGTGGCGAGTTACCAGTCGTCTGGTCGAACTCAGCTCCGAACCAGCTGCCGATTCAATGCCCAAACTAATCCAGAAACGAGCTGCCTGATTTCCTGTCACTGGCCTGTCAGCAGCATTTGAGAGATGATCGCCCAATGACGATTTCGGTGGTTTGCACGGCTTGTGGAGCGAAACTTAAAGTTCCCGATCATTTAGCAGGCCGACGAATTCAGTGCAAAGCCTGTCAGCACGTACTGCGAGTGGCCGAACAGGCTGCTGATTCCGACGAGGCGATGTTGAATCACTCTCCGGTCAGTTCCGGCCCGACAGAACAGGAAGCGGTCGCTGCACAATCCGGATCCGCTTCCAGACCCGCTGAAACCAAAAGGTCTCGCAGTGGCGATCGACAGCCCCCGGATTCGCAGAAGACGGACAACGGCTCGCAACGATCGAAACCCGCAGGGGATCGAACGAAGCGAAGCGGAGAATTGGAAGATGTCGAACCACCGGCTCGGCCCCTGCCAGTTTGGAAGAGAATTCTTCTGCACGCATCACGGAATGTCTGGTCGGCCGCACTTCTGTTCTATCTGATTATCTGGGTGCCGGTGATTTGCCTGTTTCCGTTCCAGACGCTGATGGTCGAAGGCATGTTCGGGATGATGCTGTTTGTTGGGATCGTCATTGGGCTCATCATGGCGATGATTGGTGTGACGATGCGAAATCCGTTCGAAGTGATCACGATGATGACCATCGGCACGATTGCTGCGATGATTGTTCCGGCCGAGTATGCGTCGGCAACAGGAAAACTTGCGGGTAAAGCTGCGGGCAGGACTGGCCAGCGCCCCTTTGGTGAAACCGACACTGGCGTCGGCGGTACCATTGCGGTTTACTGTTCGTTCGGGCTCGGTGCACTGATCATTGCGTTTGGATTGAGAATGCTGGTCGCGTTTCTGATCGGAAAGGTTCTCAGGGGATGATTGCTTTGCTGATATCAGTCTTTGGTTCCGCAGCGATATTGATCGCTGTGACAACGCCTTCTGTGACAGATGTTCCGTTCTATAAGGACAGAATGAACCTGTTGTCCTGGATTGATGAATCGGGAACTGTTCATCCGATCAAAACCGGCGAAGAATGGAACCGACGCCGTCAGCATATTCTGGCAGGTATGCAGGAGGTGATGGGGCCGTTGCCGGATTTGGCCGCAAAGACGGTTTCTCTCGATATCCAGATTCTGGAGGTCGAGGATCTTCCCACCGTGATCCGAAAGAAGATCAGTTATCAGCTCGGGAAAGGTGCACGTATTCCGGCGTGGCTGCTTGTACCGAAAAACGTTTCCGGCAGGGTTCCTGCCATGCTCTGTCTGCACGGCACCAGCGGAGGCCGAGGGCGGACGGCCGGTGTGGGCGCCGACTATCCCCGATATACTCTTGAGCTCGCGGAACGCGGATATGTGACCATTGCCCCCGATTACACTCTGCTCGGAGACAATCAGACAGATCCTGAATCGCTGGGTTACGTCAGTGGGACGATGATGGGAATATGGAGTCATATCCGGGCGGTGGATCTCCTTGAGACACTGCCGGAAGTTGATCCGGAGCGAATCGGATGCATCGGCCTGTCACTCGGCGGGCACAACAGCTTATTTGTCGGGGCATTCGACGAGCGGCTTAAAGTGATAGTGACAAGTTCAGGGTTTGATTCATTTCATGACTACATGGACGGGGACCCCACCGGCTGGTGCCAGAAGCGATACATGCCCAGAATTGAAACGGTGTATCACAAAGATCCGGCGAAGATTCCGTTCGACTTTCCAGAGGTGCTGGCCGCGATTGCTCCCCGAGCGATCTATATTCACGCACCTCAGAGCGACAGTAATTTCAAGGTGGCGAGTGTTCAGCGATGCGAAACAGCTGCAAAGAAGGTGTTTCAGCTGCTGAATGCCTCTGAAAAGCTTGTCGCGAAGTATCCGCCCGGCGGACATGGTTTTCCTCCCGAAGCCCGACTTGAATCCTATCAGTTTGTGGATGCCATATTGGGACACATTCCGCGAGTCGATTAGGCGACCGGCAGTTGAAAACATACCAGTCAGCGAGGCAGATGGGAGCTGGGAGGGCGAAGCTCCTGCTGAGCCGGGAAACAGTTGGGAGGCCGAAGCTCCTGCTGAGCCGCGAACCAGATGGGAGGGCGAAGCTCCTGCTGAGCCGCGAAACAGATGGGAGGGCGAAGCTCCTGCTGAGCCGAGAAACAGATGGGAGGGCGAAGCTCCTGCTGAGCCGGGAAACAGGTGGGAGGGCGAAGCTCCTGCTGAGCCGGGAAACAGTTGGGAGGGCGAAGCTCCTGCTGAGCCGTGAAACAGTTGGGAGGGCGAAGCTCCTGCTGAGCCGAGATTCGCTCGGCAGCCGCCTCGCCCGCCCGGTAAAGACGGATCTTGCCGCTCGCCCAGGCAGCTCACGAGGATTCGGGCAGAGTCAAAAGCCCAGGCCTGGAATGACGGCCTGCCGGGACAAATGTCCGCGAAAACCAGGGTTGCAGTTTGTCTGCGCATTAAAAACGACGGCTTTTCTCAGCTGATGTCGGTATCTCGCCGGGAACTTGAGGAAAGAACTCAAAAATCCGGGGCAGCAGAAAAATCGAAAAATTAACGGATGAATCTGCCGTGAACGCCAACCGGGGGTTGCTATTCCGGAGATATATGATTAGTTTCAGCAAAACTGGATTTGAAGATTGGCTCCGTGAGTCGTTCGAATCAATTGGTGTGGCCACAAGCTTTTTTTTAAGACGCTCGCGTCCAATCTGCTTTTTGCTGCAGCATGCAACTTAGTTGTTGGAAAACTCGGCTGGTATTCGAGTTCTCAAATTCAGCGTTTCGAAGGCTGCCGTGTGGCAGCAATTCTGGTGTTTTGGCAGCTGCAAAGCTCAAGGGTTTAGTGAATGAGTAAGAACATTTTCGTTGGTAGCCTCGCGTGGGCAACGACATCTGAAGGAATCGAGCAGGCTTTTGCTCAGTACGGGGTAGTGTTGTCTGCCAAGGTCATCAGTGACCGCGAGACAGGCCGTTCAAAGGGATTTGCTTTCGTAGAGATGGAAACTGGTGGCGACGAAGCAATTCGTGCGTTGAACGGATCGGAGATGGATGGCCGTCAGATCGTTGTTAACGAAGCGCGACCTCGCGAAGAACGAAGCGGTGGCGGCGGCTACGGTGGTGGTGGTGGCGGCGGCCGAAGCGGTGGCGGCGGCTACGGCGGTGGTGGCGGCGGCCGAAGTGGCGGCGGTGGCTACGGTGGTGGCGGCGGCCGAGATCGCTACTAATCAACTGTTTTGGTCCGGACTTTCATCCGGAACTAAAACAATTGCATCAAAATAAGAAACTCGGTTTCCTGAATCAGGACGCCGTGTGGAATAAACAGGGTGGTGAATCCAGTCAGGGTTCACCACCTTTTTTTTGGGGAACCCCTCACGAATCCTGCGAGAGGCTAGATGCTTGTGGTTGCGTTTCCGGCAGTTGAATTTATTTTGCTCGCGTTTCGTTGGGAAGGGTGTTGAGCAGGTTCATCAGTGCTGCGGGGGCTACTGGCTTCACCAAATGATGATCGAATCCCGCATCACGTGACCGGCGACGATCGTCTTCCTGTCCCCAGCCCGTAATCGCAATCATTACCGGACAGCACTCGAGATACTTTCTCCTGATACGCTCACACACTTCGTACCCATTGAGTACAGGCAGGCCGATATCAAGGAGGATGACATCCGGGTTAAATTCGATTTCCGCATCGACACCCTGCTGCCCGTCATAGGCCGTTCGAATCTCGTTCCCCATCAGCTCCAGCATCGTTGCAAGGCTGTTAGCCCCATCGCGGTTATCGTCCACGATCAGAATTCGCATCGTCTCCCTGCCTGCCGGCAATGAGGCTGATTCCGGAAGTATATAGTCGCGTTCAGGAGGGTTCTGTAAAGGCAACGTCACAACGAACTCGCTGCCTTTGCCGAGCCCGTCACTCTTCGCTTCGATGGTGCCGTCGTGCAGTTCAACGATTCGCTTTACCAGGCTCAGGCCGATCCCGAGTCCACCCTGGGATTTTTCCAGTGAGTGGTGGATTTGTGCGAAGAGATCGAAGACTTTGGACATTTGCGGAACGGCGATACCAATACCATTGTCCTGAACCGAAATTTGAACGTTGTTGCCGTCGGTTCGTGCAGTAAGCCGGATGTGGCCGCCACGCTCCGTATATTTTGCTGCATTGTTCAGCAGATTCAGAAAAACCTGTGCCAGCCGAGTCATATCGGCATAGACGATCACGGGTTCACTGGGAATGGAGACGGTTAGCTGGTGCCCCATCTCGTCAATCAGCGGCCGACTCGTTTCGACTGCACTGTCGATTGCTGATATCAGTGACAGCGATTCCCGTCGCAGTTCCAGCTTCCCACGGCTGATACGACTGACGTCCATCAGATCATCAACCAGCCTTATCAGCTGCATCAGCTGGCGTTCAATCATAATGCGGGAACGCTCAATCATGGCCCGGTCGTCGCCTGCAAGCTGCATCAGTTGCAACCCGTTTCGAATTGGAGACAGTGGGTTGCGAAGTTCATGTGCAAGCGTGGCAAGAAACTCGTTTTTGCGGTGGTCAGCCTCCCTCAGCACTTCCTCTGCCCGCTTTCTATCCGTAATGTTGTCGTGAGCGACAACGACTCGTATCGGGTCAGAGTCAGAAAATCGCGTTGCGGTCACGGAAAACCATCGCTCTTCGACTGGCGAATGGCAGGTATATTCCGCCTTAAACTGCATGCGAGTCCCGTCGATGACACTGCAGATTCCTCTGGCAATCTCAGCACCATCCTCGCACGTCACCGCCCAGTGTTCGCAAACGGAAAGGTAGTTTGTTCCGACGCCGTAATTGCTGGCAGCGAACTCGTTTTGGTCGGCAAACTGCTTCCATGCCTCGTTGATCTCCAGAATATTGCCTGACTCGTCAAGCACCGCGATGTGGCTTTCCAGTGCATCGAGAGATGATCGCAGAAATCGCTGCGATTCACGAAGTGCCCTCTCCGTCTGTTTTCGTTTGGTCACATCCAGAACACTGGCCACTGCTCCGCGCACGTTTCCGTGGAGATCATAAAGCGGGTTTGCCGAGATCAGTGTATGCAGAATCGTGCCGTCATCGAACACATCATCAATTTCCTCATTCAGGATTTGCTCGCCCCTGGCAGCTCGCTGGACTGGTAACTGATCGGCAGGTAATTCTTTACCATTTCGGTAGATACGAAAGTTTGATGGACGCTCTTCAAGGGGCGCTGAGCGGGACAGGTTTTTGTTTGCTGTTCGCAGAAGCTGGTGGGCAGCGCGGTTGCCGGTAATCGTACGGCACTCTGTGTCGTGCGCAATGAAGACACCGATCGGAAGAGTTTCCAGCAATGTCTGAAGCTCCTCCACTCGCTGACGAAGAGTCTCCTCTGCCCGCTTCTGTGCCGAGCTGTCGCCTGAGGTCCCCCCCGATGCTCCTCGACTGCCCTGACGACGCAAAGCTTCTGACAGGACAATAATTGCCCCGCAAACGAGAGCATACAGGAAGAGCCCGGTCAGGTGTTGCCGATTCGCCACCGCAAAAGAGAATGCTGGAGGCATGAAAAGCCAGACTGACATGACGGCACCAATCGCTGATGCCAGAATCGCATGCCGAAAGCCTCCGGCCCATGACGCAATAATCACTGAGAAGAAGAAGGTAATGAAGGGAAGATCGTCCTGAAGCAGGGAGCCCAATAACCATCGCATTAGGGCGGCAACTGCTGTCGCCGTTATCGTGACAGCCAGAGCGAATTTCGGGCGTTCCAGGCTCACGGCCTCGCTGAATAAATTCTGCCAGTTCCTTCGGCCTGATTCTCCCACGATGTTTTTCCGTCTTAGCAGGGAAGTGTTCTATATCATCCTGTTAACATCAACCTGTCAAACATCTTACCTCCTGAGTTGAATTCGGCACAGCGCCAAAGGTGCCCAATTTGAGATGGTGTTCTTTTAGAACATCCCTGGCAATTGATAACTTTCAAACAGGGAACAGAAACCAAATCATCATCTTTCGCCTTACCGGCAGGTTTCGGTCGACCGTTTGCCCAGGCTGCTGACGATTCTTAGAATGTCGCCGGACTGGCGATGGTGGGTTTTGAATGACGAAGTGGGTTAGTCAGTATAAGTGGCCCATTTACTTCTTTGTGTCGGTAGCCTTCTGGAACATGATCGGCGCCGGTTTGTTCGGCTTCATGATTAATCCACCGATCCGGATGAGCCCGAGTGACCCCGCCTGACTATACAGAACATTGCGGAAAAACAGCGGAGGAATTCGAAATGTTCCTGCAGAACGCTCGCTCGCAGTTGTGCAGGAGTCGTTACCTGGTGGGCCATTGATAAATGTTGGGTTTGGTTTGGAGGGGCGGTGCTCCTTGTAGTACCAGCGGATGGTCTTCTGGCCGGGAATCGCAGTATCCTGTCGGCGGAGCGACAGGTCTACAGTACACCCGCCGCTCCGTCGGCGGGAAGGTTGCTGAGCGTGCTTCGCCGGATTTCGGCGAGGGAGGTCCATCACAGTGGCAATTGCGGTAAGTAATTGTTTTACAGTGCCTAAGTCGACCCAGCCGATTGAATCAACAATCTGATGAAGTCGGTGGGGTACGATTGTTTGGTGTTTCATAGCCCGTTCCATCCGAGACAACTCCCATGCACAACCTCATCCCACTGCTGACTGCTGCGATCCTGCCTCTGATTGGAATGTTCGGTCACGGAGTCGAAGTCGACACAGTCGCCGCTGCGGACCTGATCACGAACAGCATTGGTATGAAATTGAAGCTGATACCGGCCGGCGAATTCATGATGGGGTCGCCAGCCAATGAGGCGAATCGCAATGAGGACGAAGGCCCGCAACACAAGGTTGGCATTACGAAGGCATTTTACATGGGCGTTACGGAAGTGACGCAGGGTCAGTGGTTTGCCGTGATGGGGACCAAACCGTGGGCTGGCAGGGAATTCGTGCAGGAAGGTGATAGGGAATTCGTGCGGGAAGGTGATACTTATCCGGCAATGTATGTAAGCTGGGATGATGCCGTGGTATACTGCGAGAAGTTGAGTGCCAGGGAGGGGAAGACGTATCGCTTACCGACGGAAGCGGAATGGGAATACGCATGCCGTGGCGGTACGAGCACGGATTACAGTTTTGGGTCCGGCTCGGGATCGTTGAAAGACTACGCATGGTTCGATGAAAATGCTTATGGTATTGGCGAATCGCACGCCCACACAGTTGGTATGAAGAAGTCCAATCCATTTGGTTTGTATGACATGCACGGAAATGTGTTTGAGTGGTGTGCGGATATTTATGATGCTAAGAGTTACAGTTCCCGTAGCGGTACTACAATGGATCCGATGTCATCGGCTGGTTCAGGATATCGAGTGTTGCGTGGCGGTTCGTGGTACTTCAATTCCGGGGACTCACGTTCGGCCAATCGCAGCAGGAATCGTCCTGGTAGCCGGAGCCTCAACGTCGGCTTCCGGGTGGTTCGTTAGTTGTGCATCGCGTGAGAACTTCAGTATCTGCTGTTCCGCTTTACTGTTTTACCACTTAACCAGGCTAAGCCCGGTCGAATTTTTTCTGTGCGCGGGGGATGTTACTCCGCTGATTGCGATTCCTGCGTTTCCCTGCGACTCGTCTCCTTCGGATTTACGCGGTTGGAAATCGGCTTCTGCACTGCCAGCTTATCCGCGTCGCTTAATGTCATCTTCTGCAAAATGCACAGTCAGAAGCCGTTTCCAGGGTCGATGATTTCCTCGTCCGGTTCGCCCCTGCTTCCACTTCGGAAAAGCCATAAAAAAAGCTGGTGAGTACATTTCCTGAGTACACAGGAAAGAATTCACCAGCCCGAATCGACGTAAGTCCTTGTGGCTCTAAGTGCACTTGAATGGGCTCGAACCATTAACCTTCGGTTCCGTAGGTCTGACATTGAACGTCAGTTGGTTCGACAAAAAGTGTTTCAGAGCCTTGAGTTATGTCAGTGCGAGTCAGTGTCTGCTCGTAAGGACATGTTGCGAATTTTACTGGGTTTTTCAGCGTTGTAAAGCATGATCTCTGACATCTCTGACAGGTCAGTGAAGTGAAGGTCAAAGGTACCTGTACTTGATGCTTTCATAGCTAAAATTCGATTTCAATCTCTGACATCTCTGACAGTATTTTGAAAGTCGCGAAGACCGATGGACATTGAACCTCTGCTCGATGCCTTTCTTCCAGGGGCGCGTTTTAATTCCGGACAATTCCGGACAACAAGTAAAGAGCACACATTTCGACAGACTTGTCATACCAGTTTTGAAAGTCACCAATTCAGTTCGATCGGAATTCCCGAGTCGTCCCATGACAGTCGTCTGTTTTGTTCGAAATGATTTTCGAATTGAACCAGAAATGGCGGCCTGATCTTTTTCATTTTAATATCGAGCAGACGTCTTCATCGCGTGTTCTCCGAGGCTGAATCTCCCCGGCTTCGAAGGAGACGAGTGAGAAATTAAAGGTTGTCCATTTACCACCTGACGCGGGAAATTCAAAAAATGAATTTCGCGTTTAATGTCGTGCGGGACTGTTTGTCTGGAAATCAACAACAGCGAAGAATCCCGTACGATCGAACGGGGAAAAGTGGGTTTGTTTTGGCATTCCTGGCAACGTGAGCCGTTCCCCCACTGAAATCTAACGAACGTGGTTGAATCTTGCCTGGCCGGAAACGAGGAAGCAATTCCTCAGAATGCTCTGCATTCACGAGGTTTTCAATTTCACTCGTTTCCGTTCCAGCTTTGCAGATCGGTAATACCAGAATTACGGACTCAAATGACCGTTCTTGCGCAACCATGCGGTGAGAGAACGTTCGACAATTTCCTGCTGACTGAAGAATTCGGCGGCATCAAGCTGTCGTTCCAACGACGCTCGTTTTAAGGCGCCTGCAATTTCTGGTCGCAGTCGTACGGTGATAGGGATCAACCCGACGGGCTGAAATGCCGGTGCGACCGGACGTTGGGGGACAACGGGTACCGGTGAATGTTCTTCTGGCCTGTCGGCAGCATTCACATTTAACCTCTCGGTGCTTACCGATGAACTCATGATGTTTGACCGCACTGCATTGTTTGCATTCGGTGCGTTTTGAGGCGCCGTCTGTGTCGATCTTTCCTGCGTGACGAATGCCCGGACAGCTTCAGGATCTGCGTTAGGGACGGAATTGATTGCGGTGCTGAGCGTTCTTCGTTCTGCCATGAGTATTGATTCCTTAATGTGTTCCTTTATCTCGATGTGATGCCATTCGCTTCAACCCGTTTTTGCGGAGTGCTACTCTCTGCAGCAATCTCAGGAAACAATTCCTGAAAAAGCTGTTCAATTTCCTCGGCGGCTCCTCGTGCTACGTACCCCATGTTCCAGACAAACGTCGCCTGCCCGGGTGCGTCGGCGTACGCCTGACGAAGTGTCACGGCGGTATCGGCGATTTTCAGACCAAGTCCTGCAGCGGCTTCCCGCATATCACGGGTGAGGCGATATTCACGACCGACCATGCTGAGAACCGCCATAACGGCTGGCGGTCCTTTACGGATCGCCTGAGCCTGACGCACAAACGAAGTGTTCTTATCGAGGGCTCGCGCTTCAAACATGCTGGCTTTGCATGGGAGAATTGCCAGATCGGCCCACATCAAAAGGGCTCGGCTGGTTTCCGTCTGACTGCCGGGTCCGTCCGCAATCACGAATTCAGCTTCATGTCTCAGCGATGGAAGTTCATCAAGAACCGCATCGGCGTCGGCAAGCCGGACGACCTGAAGATCTGGCAACGCTTCCCTGATCCATTCACTGGAGGATTGCTGCGTATCGCAGTCGGCTAAAATCACGGATCGGCCTTGTCTTGCAAGCCAGCCAGCAAGATTGCCAGCCAGCGTAGATTTGCCTACTCCGCCTTTTGAATTGACCAATGAAATAATCATGCTGGCAATAAAGCACGATTGCCGGTCAGCTGGCAAGCATTCTTTTTTTGTTCGGACATTGGCCGAACAAATTCTCTGCCAACCGATGAGTTTCTCCGTATCTGACTGGCAAGCAAATCGTTGATACGTTGCGTTGAAAACATGAAGGCAAACATGCAAACAGGCTGGAATGCCAGCATGTTTGCTGAATTCTGTTGCGCAAATTCGCGAAAACTGAGATGCTCAGCTCAGGGGAAAAACGTTGGGCAGCAATGCAGACTATTGGCTTGATTTGATGTCTGTGGGACACACGCGGAATACCGGACAATGAAACACTTTTGCTTGTTCGAACTACCGTGAAATGAAACACAGGTTACTGGACAATGAAACACTGTTTACCGGACAATGAAACACGTTTTGGGGTTCCTTTACCGGACAATGAGACATCTTTTTCGGCCGCAAGTGCTTGAAACGACTGGAGAAGTTTACCCCCCTAATTTGTTATTTAAAGTAATAAACAACAACACAGGAAGGTTGTTGTTTGATGTAAAAAGTACGTGAAAGAAAACTCATCAGAAACCCTCGAACAGAAACACCAAAACCAGCCGCTTGATTCTGCCGTGGATGAACTCAATCTGGCCGAATTTCCGCTGGCAGCCATTTCTGATCGATTCCTTGATGGAACCAAAACGGTCGTGCTGGAAGACACAGTCTTCGATCGGGAACAAAACAAGTATCTACCCAGACGACTGACCTTATCGGGCTCCGACCGCTACGGGTTGCCCACATCCAAAGATGACGACGTCCTGCTGGCTTGCATCCAGCTCAGCCGCCTGAATGACTTCGCCACCCGGGAGGTTACCTTCAGTCGGTACGAAATCCTGCGGCTGCTGGGTTGGGCTGATGAAAGTCGGAACTACGAACGCGTGGCCACATCGCTGCGTCGGTGGAAGGGTCTTTCGATCTTTTCCGATCGAGCGTTCTACGATCACGAACAGAAGAGCTGGGTGAATCGGGACTTTGGCGTGTTCGACAATCTGGTGATCTATCGCCGAGAAGTCATTCAAGGCAAGGCGGCTCCCGGCTGTTCGAGGTTTGTCTGGAACGAAGTCATATTCCGCAGCTTTCAATCGGGATATCTAAAGCAGCTTGATTGGAATTTGTACTGCCGCCTGACCAGTCCCGTAGCGAAGCGCCTTTACCGGTTTCTCGACAAACGGTTTTACCACAGCAGTCGAGTAGAAATCGATCTGCTGGAATTGGGACTCAGAAAAGTGCGCCTTGCTGCCAACTACAACAATGCTCAAATGAAACGATCGTTACTGAAAGGCATTGAAGAACTGGAGCATGTCTGGGAACTCAAGCCACGATTGCCGGAAGAACGCTTTCAAAAAAGTGGCAGCGGTAAGTGGCTCGTCATTTTTGAACGCAGGGCCAAACGCAGCCGCACTGCAATTTCACCTTCTGTCACATCAGCGATCACCGCAGAATCCATCGCACCGCTAATTCAACCCGCCATCAACCCACAGAATCTGGAACGCGAATTGGTCAAACGCGGCATCGGCCCTGCATCCGCTGAGGAATTGTCCCTGTCGCAACCATCGAATCGCATCAGCGAGATGCTGGAACTCTACGACTGGTACAACAACCGAGGCCAACCGCGCGGTCCCGGATTCCTGATTCAATCCATCAGGAATCCATCCGCCATCGCGTTGCCACCCGGCTTCGAAAGTTCCATCCAGCGACAAGAACGCCAGCAGGCCAAAGAAGCCCAAAAACAGGCAGAGAGCAACGTTCGCACTAAACGAGAACGTCTGGCACTCCGAAAACAGAATTCCCGACAGCGGGCGTTTATGGCGTTCTGGGAAGCCATGTCGCCGAGCGAACAGGAGGTATTTGAAACGGAAGCACTGGAAGCGACCGACACCATGAAGAAGCGGCTCTACCTGGAAGCCAGCGGCAAAGGTGGCAGGGCGTTTGAGATCTACCGACAGATGGTGCTGAAAGATCAATTTGAGAGAACGCATGAAATTGAAACGGAATGTTCGCTGCTTTTCCGCGCCGATTGAAAAAAAATGCCGTTTTAAAAAGCAAAACGGCAACAACCGGCATCCGCTTCGCGTGTTTCACGACTAGTCGCACAGGCCGAAGTTGCATCAAAATGAACTGTTGGTCCAAATTGCGTTACAGAAAGACTAGTGAATCTCAAAATTCCGTCAGCAGTTCGGTCGGACGTAACGCATGGCCAAATAAGCACTTGTGGAATATAGAAGAGGGGACAGGACGTGTTCAAGTTGAACTTTGATGAAAACGACACATTTTGCCACTTGTCGATATGCACGATCGATCTAACATGACTTTTTCCTAAAAAATTGTTTCTGTTATTCAATTTGACGGGGCCAGACATATTGACCCAGCCAAATGAAGTTGACCCAAAATACGATTCTCAAATGAACTGTAAAAAAGGACCTGATGCCTTCCCGATTCGATGCTGGCTTCCTCGAAGCTCATAAGGGTACTCAATTATGGTTACGGATTTCATCGGCTGGGCCGGTGCAGGACTCTTGCTCATAGCCTATGCAACAACATTGTCTGGGAAAAAGCTCTCCGGGGGTGTATTCCATGCTGTCAACCTGCTGGGAGCAATGGGCATTGCGGTGTCATCGCTAGAAAAATCTGCCTATCCGGCTGCGTCACTTAATGGTGTTTGGTCAATTGTGGCGTTTATCGGAGTTGTCAGATGGGTGCTCAACCACCGTGTTGGCACTCCCATCAACGCTGACGATGCGGATGAATAGCATATTTACGGCGAAGAACCGGCGCGCTCGCCGCTCGACATCGTGGATTGGTCCGGCAGAAGACTTCTCTAATCTAACACGAGGTATACTTTGGAAGCACAGATTACAGACTACTCAATGAGCGTCGATCAAGGCAACTTACTCGACCTTGCCCGACAATTTGTTTCCATTTTGCCGCTAGATCGTCTGAGTAATGCCGGGATTGAACGATCTCGGGAAAGCTATTTCCTAAACATCTCCTATCCATCGCTGCAAGCGATGAAAAGTGTCCGACCTGAAGAGATCTTCACCAATTGCTGCCGGATCAATCAAGAACCGAGCCCCGTTGCATTATATGTACACATTCCATTCTGCTCATCGCTGTGTTCATATTGCCACTACTACAAACTCTTGAAACCAACGGCACTCCGTGTCACCGAATACCTGACTGCCCTTAGTCAAGAGGTTGCGTTAACGTTCCAGCACCACGGTAAAGTTAAATATCGCTCATTATATGTTGGCGGCGGAACTCCCAGCCTACTAACGTTTGATCAAATCCGGCAACTGTTCGAAACTCTGAATACCGTGGCGGAGCCTTCAAATGATGCCACCGAAGTTTCATTCGAGGTGCATCCAGAAAACGCGAGCCCTGAACTGTTTTCGCTCCTGCGGAATCTCGGAGTGAATAGGCTGAATATCGGGGTTGAGAGCTTTGATGATCGGATTCTTGCATCAGAAAACCGGAGACATTCTCGCGACGATGCTCTCCGCGCATTTAAAATCGCGACAGAAGCGGGATTCACCAACATAAACATTGACTGTATTTATGGGCTAAGGCATCAGACTTTAGAGAGTTGGTCAGACACGCTGGATACCATCGCGATTCTGGCTCCAGCGTCATTTTGTGCATATTACTTGCGTCTCAAGCAAGGAACTCCGGAATACAAACGATTCCTTCATCAGCCGGAAGAATTTGCCAGTGAAGCAGACTTGCTGACAATGCACGCAATGACCTTTCTAAAGCTGTATTCAATGGGATATTCTCAAGAGACAGTCGATTGGTTTATTCGCGATCGAAAGTATTTCCATGAGTACCAAGACCATAATTGGCAAAAGACGGACACGGTACCTCTCGTCGGACTCGGGGTATCTGCGTACTCTTATCAAAATGGTTGGCAGTACTACAATCACAACGATCTTGCAAAGTATATACAAGCGGTTGCAAATGGCGTCTTGCCTATATGGCGCGGGGAAAGACTGGATGGTGATGAACGAATTCGTCGTGCAGTAATGCTAGGCATAAAATCAAAGATCAACAGAAAGGAGTTTTCAGCAGTCTACGGGGTCGATCCTGCGTGTGTCTTCGCAGAAGATTTCGCGAGAATGTCCGAACTTGATTTGGTAAGCGTATCGCAAAGTACCATTGGGCTAACAGAACTTGGAAAGCTATTTGCAGACGAGGTTGGCCAGGCGTTCTATTCCGAAACCATGAAAAGGCGGATGGGGCAATTGGACCCAAGTCTCATCTCGACAACCCTGCCTCGATTTAACCCTCATGACTAAGTGGGAAAGCGACAGACCCCAAAAAGTCTGCCATAATACTCGCGTTTGACGATGTCACAACAACGGTTCAACGGCGTTGAAGTGTTTAGATATGGTTTTCTATGTTGACGCCGTAGTTCCCATCTGTTTCCATTGGAACGCACAGGCGAATTCAAACTTGAAGTGCAACAGGGGTGGCAAGTGAGAGGCACCGGAGGGCGAATCTGGATCACGGTTGGCTTTCTGGGACCGCATCTTGCCAAAGTACTGTTCTGGAAATATCTTAACGGCGGTTCACCATGCGCAATGCGATTGCAATTGCGCGTACGAGTTGCGGCCCATGATACACCAATCCTGTGTATAGTTGTACTAGGTCTGCCCCAGCCCGAATGAAGGCTACCGCATCATCGGAAGTAGTTATTCCTCCACAGCCGATCAACAAACTATCTGATGGAAGTATCTTCCTTGCGAGTTCTACCGTAGCAAGTGACCGGACCAATAGTGGCTTTCCTGAAATACCACCCGGTAAATCGCGTGGTGCGTTCGGGTAGAGACTCGAAGATAATTTAGGCGAACTATTGGTCGCCACAACCCCATCAATTACCCCACTTTCAATCATTGGTGAAATGAGTCTTTGCAAGCTCGATTCAGTCCATTCCTCTCTATTGATATCTTCTGGCGGAAGTTTTAGTAGGAGAGGCAAACGCTGACATTTTTTCGCTTCAGCGATGGACAATAGATGACGGCGGAGAGGTACGAAGACTTCCCTGGCGATCTTCGGATGATGAAGTAAAGAACGCAACACCGGGGTATTTGGAGAGCTTAAGTTTACAACGAGCATTTTGCAAAACGGCGAAAGGGCTGTGGTTAACTCGGTAAGTTCCGCAAGCACGATTTCCAAGCAATGCGACTCTGTCGCCGCTGCCTTTAGGCGTGCAGGGTGAGGACCGATGTTGGCAACCAACGGCACATTCGATGGTCTAGACGTTTCACTCGCCCGCAAGTTGTTTACAACCACATGCACGCCACGACTTGGAAATCCAAGACAATTCCACAGGGCAGATTCTCGTTTAAGTCTTACCAACCTCGGTCGAACTGCATTCCCCAAGTGTGGCTGCGCAAGCACAGTGCCGAATTCAATATAACCAAACCCCAACCGCGACTCGCCGACTATTGACTCGGCGTCTTTGTCAAATCCGGCCGCCAATCCGACACGATTGCGAAACTCTATTGATTTCCAGGTAAATGAATCTGAGACGGGCGCGGGAGCAAGTGGAATTGGAAGGCGAAGTAAAGACTGTCCAAGACGATGCGCTCCTTCCGGCGGTAAGAGGCGTATCAAGTGGCCAAAAAACTTGAAATAATCGATCATTGAAACTGGTGCTCAAGTCCATTGCTAAGAGTGGCTCGACAATTGCCGAATTCGAATGCGTACGTGCCCTTCAGGACTAGCAGCAGACAGCGTCCTCGACACTTTGTGCGATGATATCGACTCAAATTCGGTGGAATCGAGCGTTCGAACTCCATTTTCTGCATTTCGCAATACTTGACTCTTGATCTGTGCCCAGTTGTTGCTCGCGGCATAGGCGATCGATGAACAGAGTTCTGCAGGAAGATCTCCGTCTGCGTTCTTGTTATGCAAGACTGCCAACGCATCGCGATTCCCCTTGCACCGGATTTCTCCGTACACGGCTTTCTGCAGGATCGCCTAGTTCTTAAAGTCATTGCTTTCCTGCAGGCTGGCTTGTTGGCTTTCCATCCAGTTGGCGGCTTCCTGGAACACTCTGGAACACGGTGTGGAGGTCTTCGTGGTTGCGGGCGAAGAAGCTGGTAGAATAGCCTTCTTTGCCGGTGGCGGACGTTTTCCATGAGCGGCTGACGGTGAAGTCGAAGTAATCGAAGCCGCTGGTGGCCTGGCGTTTCCAGATGGATGCGGCGATGGCTCCGTGGCGGATGGTTTTTACTGGGGCGGTGGCTGGTTTCTTTTTGGTCTCGTTCATTGTTGACTCCTTTCGTGGTTGTTTATTCGTGGTCCTTCAATTCCCGTCTTCATACCACGGTATTCGCAAAATTGTCCAGAGGCTGGGTCAAGATTTGTGTTCGAGATTGGATACCCTCACGTGACTTTTTTCTGCATCTGTGGCACAAACGATCTGAAGGCGAATCGTGAAGATTTGCCGGTCGTCAAGCTCTGGCAAAACGCCGTTGTCCGGCAAACCGATTGCGAATACGCCTCGGCTAAGGACAACACGCTGACGTTCGATGATGGAGCGGGCAAGTCTCGGTAAAGTTGGCCTTATCAGCCAGCTTCGAAAGCTCCATCCAGCGACAGGAACGCCAACAGTCCAAAGAAGCCTAACAACAAGTAGAGAGCAACGTTCGCACTAAACGGGAACGTCTCGCACTCCGAAAACAGAATTCCAGACAGCGAGCGTTTATGGCGTTCTGGGAAGCCATGTCACCACGTGAACAGGACGCCTTCGAAACGGAAGCTCTGGAAGCGGCCGACACCATGAAGAAACGACTCTATCTCGAAGCCGGCGGCAAAGGCGGCAAGGCGTTTGAGATCTACCGACAGATGGTGCTGAAAGATCAGTTTGAGCGGGGGCACATGGGCTTAATTCGATATCAACATCGACTGCATGCGATTGATGTTCAGCAAGCCAAGGCGGCTCAGAAACTTGACGACTCGCGAACTTGACAAATTGGAACCAATTCGGCAAAACGATGGCTTCCGCAAATGATTGTTGGTTCGGGGCAAAGTCTATGTGTAGGCAATGTGCAGCGACGCCATTTGAGGGGACGGTATGCTTTAGGTAAGAGTAATTTTCGTTCAACGCTGAAAACTAGAGTCTATTTATTTTCAAAGGATACAGGACATTTGACAGCATTTAGTATTGATTTAAAGACGCTTCTTCAATCGTTGACACCGGTTCTAAACTCTGGCGTCTATGCGTTTTGCGTCGTGCCATTGGAACGGTGTGTTTCAGCGTTACCAACAATTGCCACATTTAGAGAGCAAGAAGGTCTGACAGTAGTACTGCCAGAAGTCACTGCGAAAGATCTTCATTTGTCCGTGGTATTTCGCGCCGCTTGGATAACACTCTCCGTTCAATCAGAACTGGCGTCTATTGGCTTAACAGCAGCCGTATCACGAGAGTTGGCAGAAGCGAACATCAGCTGCAACATGTTTGCTGGCGCTTTTCATGACCATTTATTTGTACCCGTTGATTGTGGGGCCACAGCGATAGAAGTTCTGCTAAAGCTTCAAGCACGTCATTTGGCGTTATGACGCAAGCTATTCTATAACTTTCATGTTTGCCTACGACTTGTGCAACTTCCTGTCCAGCATGCAACTGCTGAATGACGGCCGACAAAATAGGCGTCACAATGGTGACCGTTGGCGTAACTTGAGATTTCCATGAGAATGCGATGTGCTTCGGGTAGTCGCCAGAACGGAACGCTCGGAAGAATGTGATGGGCCAAATGATATCCGTTGTTGTGGGGATGGATAAAACTCTTCAGCAATCCTCGAGTCGGGTGACTTCTAGTGAATCCTGTTAAGGAACTTGGATTCAACCCGGCATGATCAGAGATTTCTCGAAACGTCGTGAGGAGATGAAAAACGGTCGTCTTTGCGGTGAACCAGAGAATCAGAAACATCGCAGCTCCGCTCAGTCCAGAAGCTGCGGTCAAAAATGCAAATAGCACGAGCCACCAGAGAGCAACCATTGCCCGATGCCTCCAGCTCATCTGTGCGAGACTCCCGAACACATTGCCTTTCCAGTCCGCCACAGAGAGTGAGTTTCGCAGAAAGATACGTTGCCACGACATGTTCCGATATGAATCATCGTGAATGAAGTCAGGATCATCATCCATTTCGCCAAGGTACAGATGGTGAGCATCATGTTGTCGTTTATAGTACTTCAGCATCGTAAGTAGCGGTGGAGCGAGCGCTAAGTTTGTGAGCAACTCGTTAATACGGGGTTTCTGGGCGAGCAGATGATGGCTTCCATCGTGCAGAAGATTCCCAAGAGCTCGCTGGCGGTTACCCACAATAAAGGCGGAAATTACTAAACAGAATGAACTAGTCGAAACAACAAGCCACCATGCCGCAAGGATTATGGTCCAGTCAAAAAGGATAGCCCACATAGCTGGCCAAGTGGCGCGTTTTTCCATCGCGCGTATATTGGCGTTGTTCTTTCGCAGTTCAGATCGATATCGCTTGAGTTCTGAAGCAATTACGTGCCGCTGTTTGACGGTGCAATTGGTTGAGATTGTTCTGATGTTGTTCATGCTGAAGGGCGCTCCGAATGATGACTTTGATTCCTCGTGCTGGTTATCCGCACGTTCTTCAGCAATGATGAGTGGCTTTTTGTAATCTGTCGTCCAATTTCGACTCGCTTGTGATGTCATGTTCGCAAGCGGGTCCCATGTGATACACGCAATGAGTTTAGAGGTGCCAAATGCTTGAAAAGACGTTCAATGCCAACGGGCAAAGAATCAAGGCAGAACGAAAAGCTCGGAACTTGACGCAGCAGGATTTGGCGGAAGCAGTCGGCTTTAATAAGCGAACAATCGAGAATGCCGAAGCCGATAAGCGGATCAAGGAGCACTTCCTTCAGAAGATTGCGAAAGCACTGGAAATCTCGTTTCAGGATGTCGTGATACCAGATCACTCCGAACTTTCAGGAGCGGTGCAGTCCAATCCACCAGAGGGATCAAAAAGTTTCAAGTTGTCGGAGAGTCTTCCTGCAAACGAGCGATTTAAGTTGTTTGGATTCGGGGGACGGTCGGAAGCCATTGACGTGTTAATGCGGTGGCAGAAGCACTTCAAGACGAAAAAGGCCAGGGTGATCTGCTTCACTGGCCATACGCTTGACTCCACCTTCCTTCGAATACTAGATGCTGGCGTAGAGAGCCTTGAAATGTTCATGGGATCCAAGCAAATGGCACGTCGACTCGATAGCCGTCGTCAGGAGGAGCTATTCGATTTGTGGTTGGCCTCACATTTATCTGATTTTCACCGACACATTGACGAAGGGCGATTATCAATTCGCTACTATGATTGCCCTCCTTCATTTACGGGAATTGCGCTCGACAACGTCGTGTACTTGATTAACAACTATATTTGGATGCCGACGTTGAATTGGCTGAACGATGTCGCACCACACGAGTACATGGCTCATTGGGAATCGTTGAATGTTCCACACAGGCCGCGTGTTGACGATTACACCCTAAATGGCTGTGACATGCCGAGCATGCTTGTGGCGCAAGGTTATGAGGGACCAGCGGGGGTCCCATTCGATGCAATTGCCCATTCCTTCGAAATGCTCTGGAAGTCGCTGCAGCAAGATCTTGGCCGGCCACCAGAATCGAGTCGCAAGTACTATAAGCCGTTTGAGGAAATGGTCCTTTTGCAGGAGAGATTGATGGACGACGAGCGCCGAAAAGTTGTCGTAGGCCGCAGTAACGTGAAGAAGCCACGCAACTAATTCGTTGCGGAGGACCTCGGTTTCGATCGGGTCATAGAAGTCCGTAGCCTAGGAAATCCTGAATGACGCCAGTCCAAAGTGAGTTTGGATGATGTGTGTCCATTAATGGCATTGGATCGAAGGACGCTCCTTTTGCTGTGCCGTTGGCGAATGCAAATTTGACGAACCCTGCTACTTTCTGCAAGATCGTCTGAGCCTTGAAGTCGTTGCTTTCCTGCAGGCTGGCTTGCTGGCCTTCAATCGTGTCCTTCCGGCAAGCCTGTCTGAAGCAATTTCTTGGCGTGGCTACCGTGGTTGCTTTCCATTTTGGGGAGCACAGACATACAAGGCGCAAGTAAAGAAATTGACAGAGACGCGAAATTGATGTACACTTTGAATACGTACAACAAGGAGATTCCAATGCCCCGAGAACCTGTCAGTGAAAATAGCCGAGTCGCCCTTCGCATCCGTCCGGTCGATAAGGCTTTGATTATGCGTGCTGTTGCTCTGTCTCAAACGGACATGACCGATTTCATTGTTCGCACAGCATTGCGAGAAGCTCAGTCAGTCGTCGAAGAATATGAGCAAATTAAGCTGACCAAACGCGACAGTCAGCTTGTCATGGATGCTCTGGAAAAGCCGCCAGCACCGAATGCGAAGCTTCGAAAAGCGGCTCGTGCCCTGCCGAAACTCACATGAGCGTTCAGGAATGGCATGAGGCTCCGATCTCAAAGAAGCACGATCGAACTTCGTTTGACTGCGGCGAACCGGCATTAAACGAATTCCTACAACAACACGCGAGAAAGAGCCACGAACGGGGCGCGTCAAAAACGTTTTTGGCGGTCTCAAACTCAGACAATAAGTCCATTCTTGGATTTTACAGGCTCAGTCCAGCTTCACTGGAATATGTCCGCGTTCCGGAAACGGTGCGAAAGGGACTGGCCCGTCACGATGTTCCCGTGTTTCGTTTGGCAAGGTTGGCGGTTGATCAACGGTATCAGAGCCAGGGACTGGGCGGCCAATTGATTCTTGCCGCCGGACGACGTTGTCTTCTGGCTGCAACGGAAGTTGGTGGCGTCGCACTCCTGATTGACGCGAAGTCTGATCGAGCATCAAAATGGTATGCGTCTTATGGAGCTATCGCACTCAAGGACGCTCCGTTGTCACTTCTGCTGCCACTGGCAACTGTTGCGTCTGCCCTTGAAGCGGCTAAGAAACTCTGACACCAGACAGTTCCGCTCGCATAGAATGCTTGGCAACTGAATCGGACTCGCCGTCAACACGGACATTCCGGCTTACGCTGCTTTTTGTAGGACCGTCTGGGCTTTGAAGTCGTTGCTTTCCTGCAAGCTGGCTTGCTGGCTTTCAATCCAGTCGGCGGCTTCCTGAATCACAGCCTGCAATTCCCCGGCGTTGCGGACGAAGAAGCTGCTGGAATAGCCTTCTTTGCCGGTGGAGGTTGTCTTCCACGAGCGACTAACCGTGAAGTCGAAGTATTCAAATCCGCTGGTGGCCTGGCGTTTCCAGATGGATGCGGCGATGGCTCCGTGGCGGATGGTTTTTTCTGGGGCGGTTGCGGGTTTCTTTTTTGTTTCTTCCATTGTTGACTCCTTTTGTAGTTTTCAATTACCGGCTACATATCACGGTATTCAAAGAATTGTCCAGAGGTTGCGTCAGAAATAGTGTTCGAGGTCGGACACCCTCGCGTGACATTTCTCGCCAGATGTGACACAAACGATCTGTAGGTAAATCGTGATGATTTGCCGGTCGTCAAGCTCTGGCAAAACGCCGTTGTCCGGCAAACCGAATGCGAATACGCACCGGCTAAGGACGACACGCTGACGTTCGATGATGGAGCGGGCAGGTCTCGGTAAAGTTGGCCTTATCAGCCAGCCTAAGAGATGAAAGGATCGCTTCCTTTCTTTACTGCCGCTCTTCGAGCTGGGTTTCGCATCGAGAGGTGCTCGCCCAGTTCAAAGGAGGCTCGTTGGCCTAAAACCGATCGTATGACTCACTCAGTTTGTGAGCCATACGACGATCGGAGTAATCCCAGCGTTCTATCCTATAGCGGGAGGCCCGCCGGCCGATTCGAGCTTCCGCTCGGAAGGGTAGGTGGCGCTTCCGTTGGTCGCTGACCGGAATCTGCGCGCACGGCGGTTTCGTGAAATGCGACAACCTGCATCCCGATGAAACGACTCGGGATTTGTTCTTTTCATCAATATGGAATTCGGGCGAGGCGGACATGCTCAGCGATCAACTGTCGGAAACGACGTTGTTGATTCTGAGTCGTCCTGAACGAAGCGGGTGTGGCAATGGATTGCCGAATCCCGTCACGGGGGCTCATGGGCTTGCTGTCATGGCGAGTTCGTTCAACCGTGCTGACGTGGGGAGCTGTGAGTCTGGCGACAGACCACACCGGGGCTGACAACCTCGGGGATCGGATTAAACGTCCGACCGTGAATAGCTCAACTATGAAAGGCCCAACCTCAACAGGTATGGGAGGGCTTGTCAGTGAATCTGCTGGGAGACGGTGCCAAACCGTGGAAAGCCGTTCTGAGTTCTGACGGATTGTCAGACGTGGTTACCCCAATCTTCTGTCTTCGTAGGGGGAAATCCATGTGGCGTGCCTGAAGACTCTGGTACTGACTATGTCCGTTTCCGCGTGCTCCTTGCTTAACGGCAAGCGCCCAACGGAAGCGATTGTTGTCAACCGAGCGGAAGCTCGAACCCGAGTCAAGGGCCGTGCCCTTGGGAAACTGTGGCGGGTCGGGAGACCCGAACACACCAGAACGGACTGAAGGGTAAAACCTTCCAACGACGTGAACCAGCGGATGAAGTTCAGGAACTAACGCCGGAGCCTCTGTGGCTGCCGGGAAGTAGCGATCTCGGTGCGTGGTCCTGTCGACCACGTGATTTAAACACCGCAGAGGGGGAGAGTGGTCTGAGTAGAATCTCGCGGGAGCGAGACGGTGGTTCGGTCGAAGGACCGAACGTTATCGGATGCTGATCGCATCTCGACGCCGCGTGGCTGGCAGTCACGACCCGTTCACTGTGACCAGAGGGTGATGCCTCTGTGAGTGAAGACGAAAGGACTGAGGAGCAGTAGCTGCAGATTCTGCTGGATCGTGACATGGTCACGCTTTGACGTGACTGTGAAAAACGGCTGCAGTGGTCTTCGGGAAAAGCTCCATCATCGAACGTGTCGCACGTGGCTGGCTCTCCGTCGTGGGAGCCGGCCAATGCGTCAACCGTGGCAGGCAGCAAGTAGCAGTTTCAGGAGAACAATCCGGGAGGAGTGATCTCTTGAAGCGGCAGACAGACGGCGGATACCCGAGTTGCGTCCGAAGGACGCGACAGGGTGACGCCGGAGAGGTTGAACTCGGGTGCTATGTATTGTGCGGATGCACCAAGGGAAGGCAGTGCACAAGCACGGTCGCCCATGGCAGACGCCGATTTGTAGCCTCTGTTGCAATTTGGTCTGCAGGCCCTTTGTGTGGGTCTCGATCAACAGCACGGCCGAGTGCAAGGTTGCCGAACACGGCTTTTGTTTTGGCTTTGGAAGTTGAGCACATCAACTTCCACTTTTTCTTCGCGTCCCTTCTCCCCCGCGTCGGCAACGCCGTGAAGGATTTGTCGCCATGTTTTCACCGGGTTTCTCGAAGTCCCTTCTCCCCCTGGCAAGGGGGAGAAGGTGGCCGACAGGCCGGATGAGGGGGCCCGGGATGCACGCGGAATGAACAACGAATTGAGACTCGAACACAAACAACACGGAGGAAAACGACATGGCCTATCTTTGCGAAGCACAATCCCCGGAAGCGGTCATCCAATTGATCGCCGCCAGTTACCTGCGGCATGGCTTCTACTGGTATGTAACTGGCTCAATACCGGTCGGCAAAGATCCCGCTGGTATTGATCAGAAACTGATCACGAAGTACGGCATCGACGTCAGTGAATGGGAACGCCGGCACCGGAAGCAGCGAGGCATCGCCAACGCACATTACCTTCGATACCAGCGTTGGTTCATCCTGCTGGTCAGTGAAGGACATCATGCTCTGAAGCAACCCGCCGCGAAAGGCGGCGAAGGCGAGCACCTGCGAGACTGCCGCCGGACACCAATCCGGTTCAAAGGATATTCGATCTCCTACCGTCGAGCCGGTGTGACTGCCGCCGGTGGATCGGCCACGAAGTTTCACGCCCATGTCCGCATCGACGACGACACTTATCGCAGGCTCAGAGACCGCTTCGTAGATCTGGCCATGCACCGGACCGCCGACACGCTGGCCCTTGAGTTCGGTCGCATTCCATTCGCCCGATACGCTCCGGTGCGGCGTCAGCTGCTGGACATTCTCCGAGCCGTCAACGAACGCCGGAAACAACAAAACTTCGAACTGCTCCCGCACAGTGTTCTGAAGCTGAAGCGAACACCGGTGCCCGTGTACGTGCGTCCGGAAACTGAAAACCAGAATACTCAAAACCTGGTGGAGGCCGCCTGATTGATGAGTGCATTACCGTACTTTCTGCTTTTGCTCCCGCTGGTCGATCTTGCATTGGCGAACCCCGATGCTGGCGACCTGATGCTCGCGCTTTGGATGTCTGTGCTCGCCTGGAAGAATGGCTGGCTGCACTGAGCACGGCTGCCAGTAATTCAACGATCACACTTGAGGAATCAGATTCAGTGGGTTTCCCTGTCGCGTGCGAAACACACCGAAATCACGGCGGTCGAGCGTAAAGATTGTCTCAATGCGATCTCGATCCGCAAGGTGCATCAGCGAGACATCGGCCAATTGAAAATGCTGATCTGCATAGCGGTCCATTATCTCTGCCATCGCAATCGCATCAATTTCAGTCAGGATTGCAACGCGGAGGAAGCCTTCGGCTGTCGATCGAATTAGTCGCTGGACAAGGTCAGGTCGTTGCCGCAACAGGTACGCGGCTTCGGTCAGAACAGGTCAGGTTGTTACCAGGGGCGTACGAAATAAACTCAACGCGTTAACGCACGCCGTGTGTTGGCTATCTGACCGATCGAGAATCGCAACGAGCGGACCCGTATCGACGAGTGTGTCGTGGGTCATTTCCCGAACCCACTCATATGCACTGGATTTGTTGAAAGATCAGTGACCCCGCTCTCGAAAGCGCCCACGAGTCCCAATCGTTCAGCAATATCACGGGCAGATTCCGACTCTGTTTCGGTCGGAGTTTCACGTATTTCCTCGACGATCGCCGCAAACGTCAATCCATCCGTGGAACGCGCAAGTGCATTGAGGATGCGTACGACCACATCAGGGCCGGAGACACCAGGTATCCCCTGTTCTTTCACTCGTTGTGCGATTCGCTTCACTGTTGATTCTGAAACTTCGATTTGCATGATGTTCTCCATTCCGGAAGTCTAACACGATTCCGGCGCTTAACTCAAGAAAATACGGCCTCATCAATTGGAGTGGGGGAGATGGCGGCGAGGTTACGACCACCCATCGTACTCCTTCATGGAAAAAAATGCTGAATTTGCCACGATCACATGATCGAGAATTTTGATGCCCAGCAATTCGCCTGCTTCTCGAAGCCGCGTGGTGACGGCCCTGTCATCATGGCTGGGAACTGTGGATTCGGACGGGTGATTGTGGGCCACTACAATCGAGATGGCTCCGGTCAGCACGGCTCGCTGAAACACTTCTCGCGGGGCGACCGGGGCTTGATTGGCGGTACCGATCGACACAATCGAATAGGCGGCCACCTGATGCTGGCCGTTAAGGTACAGAGCGACGAAATGCTCGCGGCTGTTGTCCGTCAGGATCGATCGAACGAAGTTTGCGACATCTGCGGGGCTGTTGATCTTGAACATCGCATGATCGCAGTGGAGGTAGTTCACTCGGGCTTCGCGAATGAACGTGTCCTGAATCACGGTCTTTCGGATGCGGGGCCTCCGGGAGTTACCGGCGGCGAGGTTGCTTTGGGTGGATTCTGTGGTTGCTGGCGTATTGAGTTTTCTGCTGTTCATGGTCCTCGTTGAGTTGTTGTGGTTGATTCGAAAATGGGCGGCCATTGTGAGTGACCGCCCGGGGTGACGAGGTTTACTCGTCTTCGGTTAATGCCAACTGGTCGTAGGCTTTGACCGCCAGGAACGCGATTGCTGGGAGGTCATCCATGCGGAAGTTGCTGGTGTTCTGGATTTCTCCCTTTTCGTCGCGATACGTTCTCTGAAACGTCACGTTGTGCCAGACGGCTGCTTCGGATTCATTTCTCCAGATTGCAACTTCGATCTTGTTCAATCTGCGTGAGAATACTGGTTTATTTGCCATATTGTTTTTTCCTCTTTGAAGGTTGTTTGTTTTTCATTCACACAAGGGCGCCAGCCGATGGAAAACAAACAGACTTCACAGAGGAGAGCGAGTCCCGTGGTTCCGCCGGGAGTCTGAGACAGCGAAGCGCTTGCAGGGGCATGACAGATTGCGCAGCCATCTGGCGTGCCGTTGCTCGAAGCGACCAAAGGAAACTCAGGACGAGCGTTCCATGGCAAAACCAATGATTTCAAGGCTGAACAACAGCGATGCTGCAATCGAATGCGCGAACCGATGTGGTGGTCTGTCTCAAACAGGAGTTACCGATCAGGCCAAAGCCAGTTTCTTATCTGAAACAGGGGTCCCGGCATCAGTCGCCGATGCTCGACTTTCTGACATTCGGTATCGTACCGAACGAAAACCGGGCGGACCCCAGACAACTATTCAGTATTGCGTACGCGAAACTGTGGCTCTGAATGAATCAAGCAACTGAAGGACCAGCACTTGAATTGGTGCAAAAAAATACTGCACGGTCTCTTCAATCAAGACTGGTTAGTCTCTTTCAAATCGGTAAACAACAAGGGGATGTCATGACGTGGCGCACTCAACGTGGCGAAAGAACACTCACAGGAGCGGAAGCTATCCTGATCCGTGCGACGATTGCATACGTTGTCGACATTATTGAAGACGACATCTCGGTGTCCGAAGATCAGTGGGATTTTGGTGTCTCGGTATTCGATCGACTCGAATCACCTTCGCGATTGGCCATGCTGGCCGAAGTTAGCTGGCCGTTGCTGCGAGACACCGATTCTTGTCCACCGTTGACCGCATTGAACGAAGCCACCGTTGCTGCTCTTTTCCGGGCTATTGAGCAACAGATTGAGTATGAGATTGACTGCGAAGATGACATGGAGACGCCGTTCTATTGGCGGCGTCTGCTGCTGGATGTCTTCATTGAAGACGGCGGAGAATCGGAATTACCCGACGTTGGCTGTCGAGATTGCAAGGAATGGTGCTTACTCGTAGAAACGCTGTCGGATTGGATTCTCTGGGATCACGATTTTGAGAGCGGTGAATATTTTCTCGATACTCCACCCGAACATGCTGAGACGATGCGATCTGTCTTTGGGATCGACGATGACTACTATCGAACAATTCCGCCGGACCCGCAGGAATGCGATCTCCCGGCAATTCGAGCGACTCTGAAGCAGCTATGCGCCCAGTGAATTGAGTATCGCACCACCATGGTAACGGCAGTGATCACGAAGGCTCCGGAAAGATTGACCCTGCGTCCAGACCTTGCAGCAGCCCCGTGATCGATGCTTGTTTGATGCCGGGCAGTACAACGACTTCGAAGATTTCCTCGATTGGGTCGTTTGTCCAGAGCCATTCGACAATCTTGCCAGTGCGAAGATCGACAATTATCAGGCCGCGACGAACGATAGCGTTGGCGTCTGCAAGTCGGTCTTTCAGGGGAAGCCCCTCGAAAGTCGGATCGTTCCGTGATTGCGAGAGCCCGATGACTGCGAAATCACCAGTGAAAGCCAGCCCGCGAGCAAAGCCGGGACAAAAGGCAACGTGTTCGAACAATTGCGTTCGTTCGTCAACGAAACCGAACGAGCCGAGTCCCGCATTCAGCAGCCAAAGTTTCTGACGATACCATCGCGGTGAATGCGGCATTGAAAGCGAATGCACGACAATTTCATCGGTTTCCATGTTGATCACGACTCCGCCGTCTCCGCGACACTTCCGCCAACCATGAAAATAGTTCGTCTGCGAACATGCGGTCACAAATCGTGGTTTCCCATCGACAATCGCGACCCCATTGAGGTGGCAACGGTCTTCGCCGACAAGTCGATTAATGAATCGAGGCCTCCACAACGGCCGGAAGTTGTGGCTTTCCGAGAGAGTGGAAAGGCAATTGAAACGTGAACTAATGAAAACAGGATGTCCGTCTCCATCGACCGCCACATCACGAATACCCAAATCGCCGGTAAACTGGCCCGTATTCGGAACGTAACGGCGGTCAAAGTCATCTGCAGATCTGTTCGCTCCTGCAACTTCAATCAATCGCCACAACTGATTCTGCGTCGCCACATACAAACTTTGGCCGTCGAACGCGACGCCTGTGACACGATCAAACGGCCCTTCCGAGAGAGACAATTCTCCGGCGCGGTCCACGCCGACCATCATCAGCTTTCCGAGCTTATAGGTGCTGAACGCGAGAGAGACATCTTGCTCTGATAGCCAGTTCGCAAGTCCCGGAGAGGCGTCGATTGGCAATACGTCGACCTCTATTGATTGTCCAGTAATCATCGGCGTTGATCCAGAGCGTGTGATTCGCGGAGTCAATGCCGATTTGAACGCCGGTCGCCGTTTCGCAATGCTTCGGAATCGAAGACAAGCATCATTCGACGATTTGGTTCCCGAATCCATAGAAGAATTTTTAAGCAATTTCTCGTTAGGAATGGTGCCACCGGACATGCAGCGACCGAAAATGGCATGGACGTCGTCCAGTTGTCGCAAGACAGCGATCCTGACCATCGTCGGATTGATTTTCACCAACAGTCACCCGTTCACTGAACGGCGAGCGGAATCCTCATCGAATCGGGCTCGTCTGTTGGTGAGGCAGGGGCCTATTTCAATTGGCTGGGAAATCGGGATTTATTCAAAATTGTGGTCATGAGGAGGAACATTTGGTTTTCGCGTTGACCAGTGGAAAGTGGCCAGTCAATCGACGGGCCACTGGAAATAGAACCGACCGAATCAATCGGTCGGGGGGGAATGTTATTCCGGTTTGGAGTCGTCGAGCGGTTCGCAGGTGAGCGCCTGTTTCTGAAGTTCGGTTGGCTCCTCTGTCAGCATTTCCGAGAAGTCCTTCCACAGATTTCGGATTTGAACTGGTGATGTTGCCAGCCAGATGGTATCGGTCAACTCTTCTCGTTCGCGTTCAAGCCGCAGAATCTTCCTTCCGAACTCGGACTCCTGAAGAATCTGTTTTTCCACGTCCTTCGCTGCACGATCGATCACTCCCTCAATCAGCGAATGCCGGTCCGACCAGCAATAGCGGGACATGCTCTCGAGTGGTTTTGCTGCTGCTTCCGATGCCCTGAATTGCTGTGACTGCAATTCTTGAATCTGGGCTTTACGACTGGAGTACCGCCTCATGTAGTCCTCCAACCCATAGTGTTTCATCGCCCGCGTTCTCGCCTGCTGACGAATCTTTTCCCGCAGTCCGTTTCCTTCGTCTAGATACGCTTTCTCAATCGCCTTATCGATCTCCTTCTCGATGCGTTCTTTCCAATGTTCCTTTTCTTTTACTGTAACTGGCATAGTGCCTCCATTCGATTGTCCAGCAGTTCGGCGACTTGCCGGTCGTGTTTATTTGTGCCCGCCGAAGCGAGTTCATCAGTCACGGCAAGTCAAGGTGGAGTCTTTCGCGCAGCGAAAGCAGCAGCGCCTCGCCGCAGACGAGAAGCGGACCTTGACGCCGTGATACAATCAGAACTCGTTTGACGGGAACCTCCTTCGGTTGTTCACTCCCCGCGTTAGGGATGCGCAGGGTGCGAAGCAGTCCGCAGGACCAAGCGTGCAGCGAAGCCCGGAGCTCCCCGGCCCGCAAGGGAAACGCCCAAATCATCGGGGACGGTCGAGCAGCATTGGACTAGCTTTTGGTGAATCGCATCTTGCGTGTTGCGTAGTCTTGGGCGATGTGTTTTCTCCTCCGAGGCGGAATTCATAACAAGCGAAATTGGTGAATCAGCGGCGAGCGGAATCCTCATCGAATCGGGCTCGACTGCTGGTGAGCATGTAGTGAGTTTTCGTGAGGTTCATTGGCTCGTCATGATCTTGGTCAATGGACGAAACCGGAGATTTTCCGGGACGGCAGAGGCGGGCGGTGTGTTGCCGACCGGTCTCTGGTGTGAAGCCAGCAAGGCTTCACTGGGTTGTCGTGAGGAGGAAAGAATTGTTCCCGACTGGGAATGGCGTTAACCGCTTTGTTGGGTTGCCTTGCGCCGATCCTTCGACCAGTGGCTGAATCGGATGTTGATTGGAGCATTCTTGTCATCCTCAATCAGGCCGATGATCCGCGTTGCTGTCTGCTGGATTCGATCCAGAGAGGCCATCAGCTGTTTGTTGTCTCCGCGATGCAGGCGGATGTACTCGCTGCTCAGAGCCTGTGTATCCACTCCGTGAGCTTTACAAACAACAAACGCCACGGACTCCGCTTCTGTTTCGATCAGTTTGTGGTTCTTGATGACTTCGTCCCCGACAATTTCTCGGTGGAGAAGTTCGTGAGCCAGTTCATGGGCCAGTATTCGAAACCGCATCGATGTGTCGAGCCCCTCCTTGACAACAACATGGCCACCCAGTGAGACACCTCGGGTCCCTTCTGGCAATGGTCGTGTCTCCAGCTTGATGTTGAGCGTTTGATAGACACCTTCAAGACACACCAGGTTGAATCCAGGTGAACCGCAGATCTCTGAAAGCTTCGGCAGTTCTTCACCCTCAGTCTGACTGATGTCGAACACATGGACTGCTCTGAAACCGAACACTGCCTTCACTTTTTCCTGTGATGCGTCCACCCGATTGTTCGATTCTGCATCCCCTTTCTTTCGTCCAATCATCGGGGCCAGAATGGCAATTCCGGATTCCCCCTGTTTGACCCAGCGTCCGAGTTTTCTCCATGTCTGGAAACCGGCCACTTTGCTGGCCTCCGGAAACTGATTCACGATCATCATCATGTTGCCAAAGCTGTAATGATGAAACCTGGCCAATGCACTGAGATACTTTTCCAGCACTTCGGTATTTCCCTGTTCCAGTGATTCGGCCAGTTCTTTGAGGCACTTATCTGCGAGTTCCACTGCGTCTTCTTTCTTCATGGTCCTGTTCTCCTGATATGTGCTGCTCTCGGCATGAACAGCACTGATGTATTGTTTCGACTGTTGATCAGTCATGGCCCGCCGTCGGCCTGAAAGGCTTTCGAACACGGCAAGTCAAGGTGGAGCCTTTTCGAAACGAAAAGCAGCAGTGAGCCCGCACCGCGAGGCGATCGGACCTTGACGCCGTGATACAATGAGAAATCACGACGGCGACTACCTCATCACTGGTTTGGTGGTGGCTGCGATCGCGGACCTGAGCCGCGACTGCCCACAGCAGGTTGGCCTGTCCCGGGGCAACTTCTTCTACCGCAACCACGTCGGAATTCGATCCGGAGTTATGTCGAAACACGATAGGCGCCTCACCCTGTGATTTCACTGAACTCCAGAGCAATGACCCCAAAGGCAACTTGACCCTGTAGCAGAGTCGTCCGCCCAGAACCAAACCTTCGAAAATACGGAAAGCCCTCGCAAAATCCTGCAATCGGGCGCCACAGGGAAGAAACGCACAGGAATCAAAGTTCGATCGCGATCGATTGACTTGCGCTTCTGCTTCAGGTGAGTTATCGTCGGCCGGTGAAAGACATCACCAGCAACAACTTCGGAGTTCTGATTGCCTACCTTGTTCCGGGAGCCACCGCACTCTGGGGCCTGAGTTCATTTTCACCATCACTGAGAGTTTGGTTTGCTTCGACTCCCGGCGATGCGCCAACGATCAGCGGCTTCCTCTATTTAACTGTGGCATCTCTGGCTGTCGGTATGACCGTCACCGCGATCCGTTGGGCATGCGTGGATATGGTTCACGCCGCAACTGGACTGACTGCACCTGAACTCAATTTTTCGCAGCTTCCCGGCAAGGTTGATGCTTATAACCTGCTGATTGAGATTCACTATCGTCACTACCAGTTCTACGCCAATATGTTCGTCGCAACCGCCATCACCTGGATTTGCCATAGAATCAGCGTTCGACCACCGTGCCAGATGACATGGATAGATCTCGGCTTCGTGCTCGTCGAAGCGATCTTCTTCCTCACCTCACGTGATACTCTGCGGAAATATCTCACACGCACTGAGCAACTTCTCGCAACGGCAAAAGAAAGCCTCACTAACGATCAGGTATGAGGGGGTCACAAGCCAATTCGTCGCGGAACTCGGTCGAAAGCTCACCCTTTGCAAAACGCTCGACGTCCTGAAACAATTTGCTTAATGGAATCTCCAAAGCCTCGGCAAGCTGGCTGGCGATCGCGATACTGACTTGTACACGTCCTCGTTCGATGGAACTGGCATAGGTTCGATGAATTCCCGCCTTTTGCGCAAATACTTCCTGTGAAATCCCGAGCCGTTTTCGATGGTATTTCACGGCGTTTGCAAAATGTTGCTCAATCTTTTCCATCCAAATATGGTCACAAAAAGTTGACAATCATGCGACAGACGATAGGATGACAGTCGATCGTCTGCATTGGCAGGCGACAAGTTTGATGTTCTGGACTGAGAAAGGCATTTCGAGTCATGGCCAACGGCGGAAGTCATCACCCTCACAAACCCAGCAAACCTCAGCAGGAGTCACCTCAGCCACCCAAGGTCGAGACCAGGAAATCCTGAGGCCGCACGAAACATGAATCGCATCGATGCCACGGCCTGAAGTTTCAAGATGAGATTTCCGGCCGTTTTCATTGCGTTACAGAGATTGCGATCATCCAATCCGTGGAATGTCCTTCAGCAAATACGCAAACACAATCTGGTCAGTTCCTGCGAGTCGTCCATGAACAAAGGTCTCTCCGACAATTCCCGAGAATTGCGCGGGCAACCGCGCGCAAGCTGCCCATCGTCGTTCTGACGATGCGATTTCCATGAATCGACCGACCGTTTTTTTTGATCCGGACCCGACCGGCGAAGAGTGAACGGAACAAACGAGGAAGAAGCTGCCATCGCCCGACCTTCGCCCCGGCCAGTTCGCTGCTGAACGGCTCCCTCGATCAGTTTCTTACAGCGATAGAACGAGGCCACAGAAACCCCTTCCACGTCGCAACATTCCACCACGGTCATCCCGGACTGCTGCTGCCAGGCAATCCGTTCACGCCAGATACGCTCCCGCTCGTCCATACCACACCTTACCAGGAAAAAACTCGGAATTCGAAAGCACCGAGCCTCAGACTACAAACCCTGGCAAGAAGGGGTTCCCCGGACGCTTACGCCCTGGTACGTGGCCCGAATGACTTAGAAAACACAGGACCGAATCATCTGCCATGTTGGGAAGTGTTGTTTCAATGCTTTCACCCAAGGAGACAGTTGAAATGGTTAAAATCGGCAAAA
>JALHMY010000052.1:36008-61516 GCA_022843805.1 Fuerstiella sp. | reverse complement strand
GTGGGGGGGGGGGGCCGCGGGCGGGGGGCGGCCCCGCCGCGGGTTGCACTCAACGCCGTCCCAATAACACCCGCGACCCGCCGTTCACCAGGCCCCCTCCCGATCTTGCTATCGCTCGATCGACCTCCCCCGGCTTTGCCGGGGGAGGAGGTTTCAATCCTCCCCTCCCGCGCAGCGAAGCGAAGTGGGAGGGGTCAGCCGAAGGCCGGGGGAGGGCCCGCCGCGGGTTGCACTCAACGCCGTCCCAATAACACCCGCAACCCGCCATTCACCAGCCCCCTCCCGATCTTGCTTTCGCTCGATCGACCTCCCCCGGCTTTGCCGGGAGAGGAGGTTTCAAAACCTCCCCTCCCGCGCAGCGAAGCGGAGTGGGAGGGGTCGGCCGAAGGCCGGGGGAGGGCCCGCCGCGGCTTGCACTCAACGCCGTCCCAATAACACGCGCGACCCGCCGTTCACCAGCCCCCTCCCGATCTTGCTATCGCTCGATCGACCTCCCCCGGCTTTGCCGGGAGAGGAGGTTTCAAAACCTCCCCTCCCGCGCAGCGAAGCGAAGTGGGAGGGGTCGGCCGAAGGCCGGGGGAGGGCCCGCCGCGGGTTGCACTCAACGCCGCCCCAATAACACCCGCGACCCGCCGTTCACCAGCCCCCTCCCGATCTTGCTATCGCTCGATCGACCTCCCCCGGCTTTGCCGGGGGAGGAGGTTTAAAAACCTCCCCTCCCACGCAGCGAAGCGAAGTGGGAGGGGTCGGCCGAAGGCCGGGGGAGGGCTCGCCACGTGTTGCACTCAACGCCGTCCCAATAACACCCGCGACCCGCCGTTCACCAGCCCCCTTCCCGATCTTGCTGCCGCTCGATCGACCTCCCCCGGCTTTGCCGGGAGAGGAGGTTTCAAAACCTCCCCTCCCGCGCAGCGAAGCGAAGTGGGAGGGGTCGGCCGACGTCCGGGGGAGGGCCTGCCGCGGGTTGCACTTAACGCGGCCCCAATAACACCCGCGACCTGCCGTTCACCAGCCCCCTCCCGATCTTGCTATCGCTCGATCGACCTCCCCCAGCTTTGCTGGGAGAGGAGGTTGATAAAACCCTCCCCTCCCGCGCAGCGAAGCGAAGTGGGAGGGGTCGGCCGAAGGCCGGGGGAGGGCCCGCCGCGGGTTGCACTCAACGCCGGACCAATAACGCCCGCGTCCCGCTGCTCACCCGCCCCCTCTCGCTTCTGAATTCGCTTTGCATCATTCTTTCCATGCCGCACATGTCTGGATTCAATACTTGTATTCCGATTTCCATTACCTTAACGTTATCCAGTCAGGGGCGAGGCGACGACAGCGATCTAATCTTCAAGAGTGCCCGGAGAAAGCGACGTCATGCTGAGAGTTGAAGGAAGTTCCGAACGGTTCTGCGACGGTTTGGCCCGTCGTTCATTCCTCCAGATCGGCGGACTGGCCCTGGGCGGCCTGTCGCTGCCTCAATTGCTGCGAGCCGAACAGGAAGGCGGCAGCCCAAAACGGCACAAGTCAGTCATCATGGTGTTCCTCGCAGGAGGGCCTCCACATCAGGATATGTTTGACCTGAAGCCGGAAGCTCCCTCTGAGGTTCGCGGAGAACTTCAGCCGATCTCAACCAGTGTGCCTGGAATTCAGATCAGCGAATTACTTCCCGGCGTGGCAGCCAGTATGGATCGCTTTGCCATCATTCGGTCACTGGTTGGTGCGGAAGGCCGACATGACTCGTTCGAGTGCTGTACGGGCCATCATTTCAGCAGCAGTCAGCCGCAGGGAGGCTGGCCGGCCATGGGATCACTTCTGTCGCGGCTGAATGGTCCGGTGAATCCTGCAGTGCCACCCTATGTTGACCTGTCACATCGGATGGCTCACGATCCCTGGAACATCAAGAGTGCCGGCTTTCTGGGTACCAGCCATGCACCTTTTCGGCCGGATGGGGAATCCATGCAGAGCATGAAGCTGCAGACGATTTCGTCGCAGCGTTTCGGCGACCGAACAAGTCTGCTGGCCGAGTTGGATCGATTTCGTCGTACCACGGATCAGCAGCGTGCCAGCCTTCAACTGGATACGTTCACGGAACAGGCACTGGACGTACTGACGTCATCTCGTCTCGTGGATGCTCTGGATATTGAAAAGGAACCGGCAGAGATTCGTGCGAGATATGGAAACGATGACCCCAAAGTGCTGGGATATAATCTCGACATGGGTTATCAGGCCATTATGTCCCGATTCCTGCAGGCACGCCGACTTGTAGAAGCGGGTGTTCGCTGCGTGACGTGCAGTTTCGCGCATTTCGACTGGCATGGAGATAATTTTGGAAATGCCCGAAAGGTGATTCCGCTGCTCGATCAGGGCATCACGGCACTCGTTCAGGATCTGCATGAACGCGGTCTGTCGGACGATGTCACTGTTCTGGTCTGGGGAGAATTCGGACGCACACCAAAAATCAACAAAGACGCCGGACGCGATCACTGGCCTCAGGTGCATGCTGCACTGCTCGCCGGAGGAGGAATGAAAACCGGACAGGTGATTGGAGCGACAAACCGGCTCGCGGAAGAGGCAACGGAACGGCCTGTACATATGCAGGAAGTTTTTGCGACCGTCTATAAGAACCTTGGAATTGATGTGGCTGCAACCACAATTCCTGACCACAACGGACGCCCTCAGTACCTGCTGGATCGACAGGCACCCATCGCTGAGCTTCACTGAAGTTCACGTGGATGCGGGTGATTCGGATGCGTTCGACTGAACAGTGGGTGACGAAAATTGCTGATGACGGGCCACCAGCTGAGCCAGTGCAGTGCTGACTTCTTCTTCATCACCCACGACAAAGTCAGCACCCGCATCTCCAAATTCACTGAAGTAAAGCTGATACCGGGAACGGACGATCTTGACGGCATGTGGAGCAAACATGCGGATCAGCTGCAGGATTGCAAGAGAATCCTGGCGGGATGGCAGAGTGATTACCACGACTCGTACGTGATCCAGATGCAGGTGTTCGAGCACCTCGGTGTTGGTCGCGTCTGCAATCATGCCACGAAATCCCATGGCTTCGGCGCTCGCAATTCCTGCAGGACTCAGGTCCAGCACGAGAACTCGATCACGATGCTCACGGATTTCACTCAAAGCCCCGCGACCCGCCGGACCAAATCCGATGACCAGAAGTTCGCAGGGATGGACCTCATCAGTATTGGTCTCCTCAGCTGGGCCGGTCTGCTTTCCTCGAAGATTGATCCATCGAGCGGCACGGGGAGCCAGAGCAATCAACAGTGGCGTCAGCAGCAATGTGACAATTGATGACGACACCAGTGCTGAGTACATCGTGTCCGTGAGGATGCCCCCGGTGACCGCTTCTGTTCCCAGGACAAACGCAAATTCTCCTACCTGGCAGAGACACAGGCCAGTGGAAAGTGAAACTCCGGACGTCTGTCCACTCAGCCGAAGCAGTCCCCAGATGATCACGGTTTTGCCAGCCATGATCACAGCGGCCACAGAAAGCACGGTCGGAAGGTTTTTTAACATCCAGACAGGATCCGCAATCATGCCGACTGAGCCGAAGAACAACGTCAGCAACACAATTCGCAATGAAGAAACATCGGCACGGATCTGTGTGGCAAACCGTGAATTCCCCAGAAACATGCCCGCGACAAAGGCGCCCAGAGCGGGTGACAGCTTTGCCGTATGGGCCGCCCATGTTGCTCCAAGCCCGATAATAATGCTCAGCAGAACTGTTAATTCGCGGTTGCGACTAAATGAGGCTGACAACAGAGCCCTGAGCACCACATAATTCAGAAGAAAATACAAACCGCCCACAACTACGAAAGCGGCCATCAGAATCCCGGTGATTTTCAGGGCGATGGCAGACGGAGTTCCCCCTTCCGCGAGCAGCGGAATCAGGATTGCCAGTGGCACCACTGCCATGTCCTGGACGAGCAGAATGGCGAGCGAGTTTCGGCCGGGCTTCGAGTCCATCTCACCGCGATCAACCAAAACTCGAAGTACCGCAGCAGTGCTGCTGAGACAAATCATCGCTCCAATCGCCACTGATGCTGATGCGGAAAATCCCATGAACGCAGCGCCCATCATTCCCGCCAGCAGCGTGACCACGACCTGAGCCATCCCGCAAAGCAAAGTCAGCTTTCCCAGACCTACAACGCGCTGCCAGGAGAATTCAAGCCCCAGACTAAACAACAGCAGCGCGACACCTAGTTCCGCGATCGATTCGATCTGTTTTTCGGCGCCAACCAGGGCCAGGCTTCCGGGCCCTCCCATGATCATCCCGGCGAGCAGATAGCCCACCAGCGGGCTCTGTTTCATCCAGGCCATGGCACTGCCAGCGATCAGGCAGGCCGTCAGCAACAGGATGACCTGCAGCAGAAACTCCCAGGATTCCATGGTCCGTGTCCCCCATCCGGCTGCAATATCCGCATCTTAATGGCCAATGGCTGGATTGTTGCGAAAACGGTGGTTTCCCGCACGCTGTTGTTTTGACCACTTCTTTGCAGCATACATCACTGTGGCCAGCATATCAGCCAGAGCGACGGATCGGATCGCCTTTCCGACGGTAACTCACCCCCGCACACGGAACATTCTTCGCCCGATTCGCCGCCAGACGATCTGTGCCAGCACACCGAGTGATTCTCGAGGGCAGACCGTCCAGGGCGTGACGGATCCGAGGATGACACGCTTTTGGCAGAAAAATTTCAGGACAGAAAAATGAATCGCAAATGAAATGAAGAGGACCACGGGACGAAAACACTACTGTGATGCAGCCCCATGCAATTCCGGCCCACGCGATTGCCATTTGCTCCTCGCACTTCATCAGCCAGAAAATCTACCATGACCAACACTCCTAATGGCCGTCCATCGTGACTCTTGTTCCAATTCTTTCGCCGGAGATGACGCGGGCAATATTGCCGATCTTGCGGTAGTTGAAGACAACAATCGGAATCTTGTGTTCCATGCAGTGGTGCATTGCCTGGGCATCCATCACCTGCAGATTCTGCTCCAGCACGTTACGGAACGAGATGTCACTGTAGCGAATGGCGTGAGGATTCTTCATCGGATCTTCTGAATAGACCCCGTCCACTTTTGTGGCCTTCAGAACCACTTCGGCGTCGATCTCCCGGGCTCTCAGGGCTGCTGCTGTGTCTGTTGTTACAAACGGACTGCCGGTTCCTGCCGCAAGAATAACAACTCGTCCCTTCTCCAGATGGCGCAGGCATCGTCGACGAATAAAGGGTTCGGCAACACCTTCCATCCGAATGGCACTCTGCAGTCGAGTCGGCACGCCAATGCTCTCCAGTGCATCCTGAAGTGCAAGACCATTAATGATGGTTGCCAGCATCCCCATATAATGAGCTGTGGACGGCACAATGGTTTCGCTGATTTCGGCAAACTGCTTTCCTCGCAGAATATTGCCGCCTCCGCAGACGATCGCCAGCTGTACTCCCGCCATGACCACTTCACGAATCTGATGCGTGATGGTTGTCACTTCGGTCATGCTGATTCCCGACTCGCTCTCACGGCAAAAACTTTCGCCGCTGATCTTCAGCAGAACTCGCTTATAGACAGGATTGATGGTGAATCCGTTACCAGACATCAAATAGCTCTCCGCTGTGAAAACGTCAGCATCCTGAGTGACAGGACCTGGCGGGCAATTCAAAAAAAACCAGAATTAGAAGATCTGTCAATCGTATGTGCAAACAGATCTGGAATGGAAGAAGGGTCGACCCCCGCGGATCGACCCCAAATCAGCAGGCCAGTATCAGACGATGATTACTGGCCTCAAACCATTCTGCAGCATGATTAGCCGCCCACTTTCCAGCGATGAAATCCGACGATGGTCAGACCGGCTTCGGACAGAGCCTGTCCCACAGTCTTGCTGTCGTCTTTGGCAAACGGCTGAAACAACAGCACGCCCTGTTCTGCATAAAACACTTTCATCCGGCCATCGACCATTTTGTCGATAATATTATCCGGCTTTCCGCTGGCTTTCGCTTCAGCTGAAAGGCGATCACGCTCTGCTTTTACCAGTGCCGGATCAACCTGTTCTGCCGTGGCACAGGAAGGACGCAGCGCGGCAATGTGCATGGCGACGTCACGCAGGATTTCCGGATTGGAAACCTTGCCGGTTGCCTGAAACAGGACACCCGTCTTGTAGTCGTGATGAACGTAAGCTCCAACAGGACCGGTAACCCGAGCGATACGATTGACAACAATCTTCTCGCGAATCTTGTTGACGATTTCTTCGTACGTTTCCTGGAACGATTTGGTTGCTCCCGGAGGTGTCTGGGCCATCAGTTCCGCAGGCGTTGTCGCGCCAGGGCCATTCAGCAAATGATCGGCCATTGCCTGGCCAAGATCCCGGAGAACTTCGCCAGTTGCTACCGGTGCCGATTCGCACTGAATTTCTACCATGGCGGCTTCCGCAGCGCCATCACGAACCGCGATGAAGACGCGGCCTTCTTCAGTGGCGTTGTCAGCTCGCTTCAACTGAACCTTTTTAAACTGTTCCTTCAGGATGGCGATGGCCTTTTCCTCGTCGCCGCCAGCTTCGGTCAGCGCCTTCTTGCATTCCATCATGGGCAGGTCAGTTTTTTCCCGAAGTGCCTTTACGGCTGCGGCTGTAATTTCCGCCATTGACGTTACTCCTGTTTAAGCGCTGACTGAAGACTGTCCGTCCCGCTCGCCACACCGGACAGGCAATCTTCGGCCTGTAACACTAGTCTTGACTGAAAGGAAATTTGAGTTTCCGGCGATGTTGTGGAATCGCCAGTGGAACGGACAATGCCACACGCGTCTTTTGACAACACGTGTGGCACATCATTCCGAATATCGCGGTGCTGGCTGATAACCTCTGCAAAAGACAAAGTCTTCAGCCCGTTGAACACCCGATGCATTTTTTTACCGACGTCAGATTCTGCAGACGCCGAAGTTGCTGATATCAATTTGCCAATGCAAACCAGCGTTCCGATTATCGGACATTCGGAACGGCTTTTGGTTCGTTGCTGGTATCCGTTTTTCGCGGCTCTTCAGGTCGCAGGCTGCGTCCCTGTTTAATCGCGTCTGACAGATGATGAATAATCAGGCGGATTGACCGCAGACTGTCATCATTTCCAGGAATCGGCAGGTCCACGGTGTCCGGATCAGAATCCGTGTCAATCAACGCCACAACCTTGATTCCCAGAAGCTTCGCTTCATGAATCGCGTTCTTTTCCTTGCTCGGGTCAACCACAACAAGACACTCTGGCAGGCGATTCATTTCTCGAATGCCGTTCAGATTGCGGTAAATCTTGTCATACTCACGAGTCAGCTGTGACTGCATCTTCTTTGAGTAATTCCGGATCTCTCCGGTTTCCCGCAAATGCTCCAGCTCTTCCAGACGCTTCAGACGACTGCGCACCGTGCGGAAGTTGGTGAGCGTACCGCCCAGCCAGCGTTCCGTTACGTACGGCATCTTTGCCTCAGCCGCCAGCTCTTCAATGGAAGCCGCCGCCTGACGTTTCGTCCCGACAAACAGAACCAGGCTGCCCTGAGCGGCCACGCGAAGAAGATACTTCTTGGCCCGAATCAGTCCCCGAATCGTTTCCTTAATGTCAATAATGTGAATCTGGTTGCGACGACCGTAAATGTACGGCCGCATTTTTGGGTTCCAGCGACTGGATCGGTGCCCATAGTGGACCCCCGCATCCAAAATATCTTTCACTACAATCTCAGCCATTGCCGATCTCCTGTAAACTGCGGCCAGCAAAGCCACAGGCGAACGCAGAATTTGCTGGTTTCTGGCCAGCTGCGTTCACACAGAACAATTGTGTGAATGTCGAGTTACGACTAAACGAAATCCGACAGACAACACGCCATCTGGTAGTTTCCGGGAGATGTGCCGCCCCGGTCGACCTCACTGTGAGGCCGCAAAAAACACGAACCGCGGAGGATATCGGTCGGATTACAGCTGGTCAAACCCTGTTACCCTGCCTTTTGGCCCAGTTTCTCAGAAAGTGGCGATTTCTGCGACCTGATCGGAAACCCGACGCCGAGGATGTTCGAGCCCAGGCACCACGGGAAGGGTCGTCAACACGATGCAAATGGTCTCGGTCTCCGGGTCGGCCCATGCCAGCGTGCCCGTCGATCCGGTGTGCCCGAACGTCCTTTCGCTGCAGCCAGCACTCCCGGCGCGCTTTCCGACACCAAATCCCAGCCCATGCGCAGTCAGCTCCGGAGCGTTGTGATTGCGAGTCATCAGTGACACCGTGCTTTCCGCAATCACTTTTCCGGTGGGATGCAGCATTTCGCTAAAAAACAGCCCTAAATCGCTGGCCGTGGAATGAACACCGCCCCACGGCGCTCCGAATTCCCGCCACCATTTGCTGTTCCAGTCCCAGTCCTTTGCTGTCGGATCTCCAGCCCCGGCTTCCGGAGATGCGTATTCGGTCTGGCACCGCATCGTTTCGCTGATCTGCAGCTTTCCCATTCCCAGCGCAGATCGCTGCATTTTGAGGGGTTCAAAAACTGCCTGCCGCACAAAATCCGAATAGGAGGTTCCCGTAATTCGACGTGAAACTTCCATTGCCAGTAAAATGGCCATGCTGGAGTAGGAATACTTAGTGCCGGGTTCAAAGAGCAGTGGAGTTTTGACTGCGTGCCGCACAAATTCTTCCATGGGAGCATGAGTCCTGCGAAGCATCGCATTTTCCGGCAACTGATCGGGCAGTCCGGAAACGTGTGTCATCAGCTGACGCATGGTGATCCGGTCGCGGGATTCACCAGAGAATTCCGGAAGATATCGCTGCACCCGATCATCCAGCTGAATTTTCTTCTGCTCGAAAAGCGTCATCAGAGCAACGATGCAAATCGGCTTCGTTATCGACGCGATCAGAAAAATATCGTCTCCCGATTTGGCGGCTCCAAAACCCTGAACAATTCGGTCGCCACGCTGGTCAATATACAACGCTGCCGCATGTACCTGCCCGCTGTTTGCAGCCGATGCCAAAGTCTCCACCGGCACCTTCCATCGTTCGCCAGCTTGATTGGCACTGCCAATATTTGCCATGCCGTTACTGGCCATAAAAGGGACCGCCCATGCTGTCAGACCGAATTTAAGGAACTTACGACGCTGCAATTCTTTCAGCTCCGCAGGAAAGAATGATCGATCAGGAATAGGTCACTGGAAGTACAATCCGCATGATCACACTGCGGCTGGGCTGATGAAAAAGTGTGAGCCTGGTGAATTACAGGTGGGAATGATATTGAAGAACTGCTACGCCCCTGATACCAGGTTGCTTCACCACCACCAGGCGAAGGAGCTCAGCAGCAATGGGAATCATCGTTGAAACGGTCGGCCAGTACAAATCAGGCTGGTATGAAACGGCAAGGAATTCATTCTTCAACAGAAAGACTCAAAGAGCCAGAGCCGAGTATCAGGTGCGGCAGGCAGAAGAGGGTTCCAGCCGATAAAACAGGTCAGGGCGCAGTCATCGTTGTCGATGCCGTAACCGAGAAACCACGTCTGATCGAAGGGCTGTAAGCTTTTTGCCTGCAGTTCCTTGCCCCAGGAAGGAGAGAAGGAATTCGCGGAACGGCGCAAGCCGTCCGGTGCCACGAAACCGGAAGGCTCGCGCCCTGCCGCTACCTTCGAATCCCTCGGGTATTCCTGAAGAAGTCCTCACTCGTGCTTTGTCAGGCTTTGAATTTCAGGTAGTGGACCTTGCTAAAGGTCCTGCAGTCACGGGATCTTTAGCAGGATCCACTACCTCCAACCCGAACTCTTCATCCTGACGGAGCACTCGGCTGGAACTCTTCCACATCTTGTCGGTTCCTCCCCAATTTTTCTGCCCAAAAAATTTTTCTGCCAACTTCCGTCCGCGCGCTCAATCGCTGGAACCGTGGCACGCCATTGATGCAAGACTCGAGGTGTCAATTCCACCCTGAATGATGTGGTCGCCAGCAAGCGGACACGGCGTTGATGTGATTCATCCGCGATATCCGCGGTTCATTTTTAACCACAGATGACACAGAGAACACAGATGAAACGCAGGAATTGCTTGTCTGGGGCGCCGGGATCCAGACCCACTTTGATCGTTGGCAGAAAAATTTCCGGGCAGAAAAATGAATCGCAGTGGAAGACCGGGGGTCCGGTGAGTTAGGACTCGCTGAGAAATAAGAGATGGATTTAAAGGAACGTCGCAAGCCGTCCGGTGCCAGGAAACCGGAGGGCTCGCGCCCTGCCGCTGCTTTCGAATCCCTCAGTGATTCTTGAACGAATCCTTGTCAGGCTGGAGCTCTCCCCGGCACCCTGTCGGTTCCTCCTCAATTTTTCTGCCCAAAAAATTTTTCTGCCAACTTCCGTCCGCGCGCTCAATCGCTGGAACCGTGGCACGCCATTGATGCAAGACTCAAGGTGTCAATTCCACCCTGAATGATGTGGTCGCCAGCAAACCGACAGGGCGTTGATGTGATTCATCCGCGCTATCCACGGTTCATTTTTAACCACAGATGACACAGAGAACACAGATGAAACGCAGGAGTTTCTTCCTGGGGCCGGGACCCAGACGCACTTTGATCATTGGCAGAAAAATTTCAGGGCAGAAAAATGAATCGACGTGGAAGGCAGGGGGTCCGGTGAGTTAGGACTCGCTCAGAAATAAGAGATGGATTTAAAGGAACGTCGCAAGCCGTCCGGTGCCAGGAAACCGGACGGCTCGCGCCCTGCCGGTTCCTCCCCAATTTTTCTGCCAAATAATTTTTCTGCCAACCTGCGTCCGCGCGCTCAAGCGGAGGAACCGTGGCACGCCTTTGATGCAAGACTCGAGGCGTCGGTTGCGGATGCGGTCAGATGATGGTGGGATGACTGTATTCGTAGACGCTGACCACGTGGTATGTCCGTTGTGTGCAGCTACCCACGATGACGCTCCTGCTGTCGCCGCTTCGCGGCTGATTGTCCAGGGACGCATCGGTCTGCGGGCTTACGCCCGCAGCTACATGCTGTCGCGGCTTCGCCGCTGGGAATCGCAGCGAAGCGATGATTACACATTTTCAAATCATGGGTCGTGGAACGGATACCAGTTCGGGCGTTACAAACGTCTCGAGCAATTACCACGGCGAAAAGCGTTGAGTACAAATGTTTGCAGGCTGCCATGGCAGCCTGCGACACTTGCAAATTCACTCATGAACAATCAGCCTGCGGGCCAGTTATTCTGCTCCATTCATCATGGCGTCTGCCCGAATCAGCAGAAGAATCGCATCTTTTGTTCGGTCATCCAGCGATGACCAGGCTCCCTGCACCTCTTCCAGTTCATTCACCATGGCGTCAGTCTGGCCAGCGGTCTCAACGACTGGGATGCTTGCGACGGTCGAATCTTCCCCGACCTCGCAGACCGGTGCAGCGTTCGTCGCGATCAGGGCTTCTTCAGCAACCGCTGTTTCTTCAACAACGGCTACTTCTTCAGCTGCAACCGCTTCCTCAACGACAGGTTCTTCCACAACGGCCACCAGCTCGGTTGCTGTGGTCGGCATTTCAATCTCTGCCACAATCACGTCCGGCAACATGTCTTCCAGCGTGGGAAGAGGAGCAGCCCGGGGAGTCAGCACTTCGCTGCTGATTTCGGCCAGATCAGTTCCGATTTCGACTGGTGCTTCAACCTGAGTCACTTCCGTCTGAGTCACTTCAACAGGCGCCGGAATGATCTCCTCTGATGTTGCTTCCGACGTTGTGTCGTCTTCAATGACAGCATTCACGATGACAGGGGTATCCGCCAGAATCAGTTCTGCCCGAGACTTGAGGTCTGTCGCAAAACATTTAACAGATTCTGAAAGATATTTGTTTTGTCCCTGCAAATCCCCTGAAGCCATCATGATGACCAGCATGAACTTAATTGTTAGCATCGCTGAGCCCTCTTTCCAAACTGCGAAAATCCTCGAAATCCTGAACGCTGGCTGCTCAATTGAGACTGCCGATCAGGAAGAGACTAACGAATTCATCGGGAAAGAAATCCAGGGGAAATGAGCCTGTTGTGCCCGGAGTTCACAACTTCGAAGGACGAGACGACCACATTTTCCGGCATGACGGGATTCACACTGTGGACGAGTTGTCCGGAAATGCCTGGATGTAACCCCTGCGACAGTCGCTTAGCCAAGAATCTCGTTCACAACATGGGCGGGTTCAACGCCGGTGAGTCGAAAATCGAGTCCCTGAAAGCGATAGGTGAGCTGCTCGTGATCAATGCCCAGACGGTTCAGGACCGTTGCATGCAGATCTCGCACATGAACCGGGTTTTCGGCAACGTTGTAACTGAAGTCGTCAGTCGCACCATATGTTATGCCCGAGCGTATACCGCCGCCCGCCATCCAGATTGTGAAACATCGAGGATGATGGTCGCGGCCTGCTTCCGGACTATCCCACTGACCCTGCCCTGCAACCCCGCGTCCAAACTCTCCGCCCCAGACCACAAGAGTGTCATCCAGCAATCCTCGCTGCTTCAAATCGTGAATCAATGCGGCCGTGGCCTGATCAGTGTCACGGCATCGAGCTGTGCACCACGACGTCAGCCGACTATGGTGATCCCAGTCGGGATGAAACAACTGAACGAACCGGACACCTCGCTCCATCAGTCGGCGAGCAAGAATACAGTTGGCCGCGTAACTTCCGGGGCGGCGTGAATCCGGTCCGTACAGTTCAAATGTCGACTCGTTCTCATCTGACAAGTCAATCAGTTCCGGAACACTCGTCTGCATCCGAAACGCCATTTCGTACTGACGAATTCGAGTCAGAATTTCCGGATCCCCCGTGGTTTCGTGACGAGCCTGATTCAGTTGCCCGAGTCCGTTCAGCATTCCTCGTCGCAATCCGCGAGGCATCCCATCCGGGTCGCGCAGGTACAGCACAGGATCGGCGGAATTGCGAAGCTTGACACCCTGAAATCTGGATGGAAGAAATCCGCTCCCCCAGTAGTGATCGTAAAGTGGCTGGTCGCTGGGACGCTGCATCCGTGAAATCAAAACCAGATAATCCGGCAGATTCCTGTTGTCACTTCCCAGCCCATAACTCACCCAGCCTCCAAGGCTCGGTCGACCAGCCAGCTGATGTCCGGTCAGGAAGTGAGTCATCGCGGGCGCATGATTGATCTGTTCGGTGTACATCGACTTGATAAAGCAGACATCGTCCGCCACAGTTCTCAGGTGCGGCAGCCATTCACCAATGGTCGCTCCACTTTCACCGCACTTTCGAAACCTCACGCGAGACGGCATAATCAGCTGCTGCTGGCTGGCCGTCATCGTCGTCAGCCGCTGCCCCTGACGGACCGAATCCGGAAGTTCCTTCCCGGCCCACCGGGTCAGATTCGGTTTGTAGTCAAACAACTCCAGCTGTGATGGTCCACCCGACTGAGTCAGAAAGATGACGCGCTTTGCTCGCGCTGGCAAATCTGTCAGCAGCCCGGCGGGTCCTGCAGATTGTGCGACGGAAGACTCGCCACCTGAAAGGTCTGACGAGTCTGCTCCTTTGGAACTACCGGCTGCTGATCGTCCCTGCAATAGTTCGGCCAGCGCAATTGCTCCGAGACTCAGCCCTGTTCCCCGACCGAGAAGCTGTCGACGCGTTATCTGAAGCAGATTGCTTTCTCTACCCGACAATTCGTCCGTTCGACTATTCATGAGTCAGTGCCTCATCCAGATTGAGTATCAGACTGGACGCAATCACAAGACTGGCCAGTTCAGCCTGCCGACGAACGCATTGTTCGTCTGGCAGAACATTCGGATCAGAAAAACGCTCGTTGCGATTTGACGATGCCAGTAATCGAACCGCTTCGTCGGGATGATCCTGATACCAGCTGATCGCACGAGCGCTTTCGTCTGTCAGCACCTGCAGTTCGCGGCCTGAGGCATCTCTTAACAGTACACGCTGCATCACGAAGTTCAGTCGATCCTGAATACTGCTGTCTGAATGTGCAACCACTGCCTTTTCAGCCAGAGCCCGTGACGCTTCCAGATAGCCGGTATCGTTCAGGAGTGTCAGCGCCTGCAGAGGAGTGTTTGTTCGGCTTAACCGAACTTCACAGGTTCGACGCTGAGCGGAATCGAACAGAAAAGTGGGGGCAATCGCTCGTCTCCAGAATGCATACAGTGTCCTTCTGTATTGAGCATCTCCGTCGCTCGGTTCATAGTGAAAACGCCCCATGAACATTTCTTCCCAGACGCCGTCCGGCTGATAGGGCCGTACAGGCGGGCCACCCAGTGCCGGATTCATCAGGCCGGAAACTGCCAATGCAGCGTCCCTCAGCATCCAGCTGGGAAGTCGAAAACGACTTCCGCGTGCGAGCCAGCGATTTTCCGGATCAATCGCCAGCAGCTCTGCATTCATGGCTGAAGACTGCCGATACGTTCGACTGGTGACGATCAGCCGAATCAGTCGCCTCAGATCCCAGTCATGTTCCACCAAATCCACCGCCAGCCAGTCCAGCAGCTGCGGATGACTGGGACGCTCCCCCTGAACGCCAAAATCTTCAACGGTTCTGACCAGACCTGCTCCAAAGAACATTTGCCAGATGTGATTCACAACCACTCTGGCAGTCAGAGGGTTCTCTGCCGACACAATCCAGTTCGCGAGCCCCCGACGATTTCGAACCATGTCTGCGGGCGATTCGGCGATCGCCGCAGGAACATCCGGCACAACCGAATCACCTTTCTTATCCCAGACTCCTCTTACGAGAATATGGGTGTCACGAGGTGTCGTCTGTTCAGCCAGAACCATGACATCTACTTTTTTCGACTGCTGAATTTCATCAAACTGCGACTGTGCACGACTCAGCGCCGACTTTGCCAGCTGATAAGGCTGATGATCCGTCAGGAACTGCGTCAGGAGCAGTTCACGCAGAGGATCCGGCAAGTCTCCGATTTCCTGAGCACCGGAAACTGCAAGCTGTTCAATTGGAGTTGGTCCGGTGGAATTTACAGCCGGGCCAGCTTCGTCAGTGATACTGACAATAAACCGACCGATATTGGCATCTCCCAGCGTTGATCGCTGACGCAGCTCAAAAACCAGCTCTTCATCCGGCTCGGCAACAAAAGGTTCCGTGAGAGCAAACACGGCAGTGCGAGTCTGTCGGCCATCATGGTCGCGAGTGCTCCAGCCATTCCGAGGATCGTCATCCAGCACGTGAAGGATGTTACCGTAACCGGAATGCTTCGCCGGATCGTCAGTCACATCCGCCACGGCATTTGAAACTCGCAGATCACGCACCTGCGAGCTTCCGGACTGACGCACCTGAACTTTGATATCCGTCAGCACAAAATGCCCACCACGGCCTCGCGAATAGCTGCCTTTGGTGTGTGACGGATGCGGTAAAACCTCCAGTCGAATTCCAGTGACTCGCGGAATTCTGACCGATGAAACAACTCGATAATCATCCTGATTCGGATGATCTCCGGTGGCAGAGATGATGCCATCAGCGTCCTGCATCAGTGTGCTGCCTTCAGTGCTCTCCAGCCCTGCATTCTTCAGCGGCTGCCAGGCTGTATAGGAACCTTGAGGCTGGCTTCCGCGGAGTGCAGCAATTTCAGTTGCAACCCAGTCCTCGAACGGACCTTTCGCTTCCTGCAGTGCCACTTGTTCCTGCATTTTGCGCCGATCGAGCAGTGTCTGAGCTTCGCTAAGCGCCCGATCAACGCTCGGCGATTCATACGACAAATAGGGCTTTGCCGCTTTCCCGGCTTTTCCGTCTTCATCGATCGAATTGAAGAACGCGTTCAGGGAATAATAGTCCTGCTGCGAAATCGGGTCGTATTTGTGCGAATGACACTGACAACATCCAAGAGTCATGCCGAGCCATACGGTGCCCATGGTATTTACTCGATCGATGACATAGTCAATTCGCGATTCTTCAGGATCCCTGCCACCTTCACCGTTTGTCATATGGTGCCGATGAAATGCCGTCGCCAGTTTCTGCTCGACTGTGGCATTGGGAAGCAGGTCTCCGGCAAACTGTTCCACGGTAAATTGATCGAATGGCATTCCGGAATTGAACGCCTGCACCACCCAGTCTCTCCAGGGCCAGTTTGTTCGCGATGCATCCCCCTGAAAGCCATCGGTGTCCGCGTAGCGAGCAGCATCCAGCCACCACATGGCCATTCGCTCTCCATATTGAGGTGAACTTAGCAGCTGATCGACGACAGTCTGATAAATGTCATCGGGGACGGGCATGTGCTCTTCAGGTAACTGAAGTTTTTGAAGTTGTTCGTACGTCAGTGGTATTCCCGTCAGATCCAGCGATACGCGGCGAAGCAAAGTGTGAGGAGCGGCTTCCGGGGAAAACTTCAAACCCTTTTGCTGCAGCATGTCTCCAACAAAGTGGTCAATCGGATTTCCGTCGCTCGAATTTCGTGAGCTCTGTGATTTGGCCGAGGCTGAGCCCGCAGCGGTTGGTTCCACAGCGTCGACCAAATCCGGCAGCGTTACTTTGACGGGACGCTCAAAAGCCCAGTGCCGCCCCCATTCTGCTCCCTGAGAAATCCATTGCCGAATCAGCTCGGTCTGATCACGTGTCAATCGCTTCCGATGCGATTTCGGAGGAGGCATGACCACGTCCGGATCTTCGGAAATCACCCGTCGAAGCAATTCACTGTCATCAGCATTGCCGGGAAGCAGGGCTGCCAGGGCGCCTTCCCGCAAGTCTAAGCGAAGATCCGCTTTTCGGTTGGAAGGATCCGGCCCGTGGCAGGAAAAACAATTGTCGGCCAGAATCGGTAAAATGTCCCGGCTGAACCGCACATTTTCCGCCGCGGCAAGTTGCGAGGAACAGCTGATTGCCATAAGGGAGGCAAAGAATACTCCGAAAAAGCAGCTACGGTTCAGCATTGGAATTGCGTCCCAAATCGACTTGATTTTTCTCCAATTGTCGTCGCGAATGCATATGGGATTCAACCAGCTGACCATTGTCATCCGCAATCGAATCAAAACTTTCCCATTTTCGCGTACTGCAATGACCTGCGTGGATTATTTCAGACTATTCTGATGGGCATCACTCGGGCGATCCACGTTCTGACCGTCTGTAAACTCGACTTTTGCCGTAAATTTGGCGTGAATTTCAGGTTGGTGCTGAGTTTTCCATCATTGGATCGCATTCTGATGGGTTTTGAGCGAACACTGGCGGATTCCGATTGTCCCCGAAATCGGCGGTTGCTCCACTGTCCCCAAAAGCATAAGATCCACGAAGATTTGCTGGCTTTTACAGTGGCCAGCTTGTAACGGCGACCTCCCGGCCCCCGATTCTGGCGGCCAATAGAGTCTTTTGAAAGCGTTGTTGATGCGACATGTTCTTTCTGCCCTGGTCATGAACCAGCCTGGTGTACTCGCACATATTTCCGGGATGCTGGCGTCTCGTGCTTACAACATTGACAGCCTCGCCGTGGGCGCGACGGAGAATCCTGAATTTTCCCGCATCACGTTTGTTGTCAACGGAAACGAGAAGACGCTGGATCAGGTTCGCAAGCAGCTTGAGAAAATCGTGACGGTGGTCACCGTTCAGGACTATTCCGGCAAGGATTTCGTGGAACGTGACCTGATGCTGATCAAAGTCAGCACAGCCAATGGACGCCGCAGCGAAATTCGTGAGCTGGTAGATATTTTCCGTGGCCGAATTGTAGACGTCGGCGCTGCTCACGTGATGATTGAAATCTCGGGCCGAGAAAACAAGATCGAAGCGTTTGTTGACAGAATGCGTGAATTCGGCATTCTGGAGATGGTACGTACGGGTCGAGTTGCCATGTTGCGAGACAAGACCATCACGGAAGAAACGCCTTCTGATTCTGCGACAACTCCGTCCCAAAACGCCCCCAGTGCCACATAAGGACCTGGAAAACAATAAGTTTCCGCCATAGTCGCCTTTCGCTCGGGACGTCGATTTAATTACTGACGTATTTGAATTGGGAAAAAGGCTGAAAACCCCGTGTTTTCGCGAATTTGTCGCTCACTAAATAAATCGACGTCCCCCGCGAAAGACCCTCCTTTTGCGGAGCAAAAGGCGACACTTGTTGTCTGACAGCGCTCTGACAGCGCTTTAGACGTGTGCAACCGCCATGCGGTGAAGCATTTCTATCAGCAAACATGGCGGCCTTTCTGTTGGCGGCACGATGTCCGCTTTCCAACCCCGACAGGGCAACGCCGTTAAGGATTTCGAATCGTTTAACCCGTGGCCGAGAGGCCAGGTTGTTCAGACTCGCTGTGGCCTGGCCTCTCGGCCACGGGTTAAACGTCTCAGTTTTTCGGTGCAGGAATCCTTAACGGCGTTGCCGACAGGGGTTGCACAACAAAGCCTGGGGTCGCCGTGAACACGGCGCACCCCAGGAAAAACACAGGAAAATGCGATTGAACCCCAACGGGGTTCCACAACGATTAACGATCGATCGCTGCCTTGCAGAACCCTTGCTAAGGGTGCTGCAGCATGGGGATCTTTAGCAAGATCCACTACGTCCAACCCGAACTCTTTATCCTGACGGAGCACCGGGCTCTTTTGTGAAACCCGGTTCGGGTTAAATCGCACTGTCTGCCCTGACACGTCAAATTCCGTGGCAGATTCACGGCTGACCTCTCGTGACTTCTGCAAAACAAGGGCTTTTCCACCGGGGGCTTCTCCCGACCGCTGGAAGTGAACGCCATTTTTGTCGACGGATTCGTTTTATTGACGTAGACTGCGCATAATGAAATATCGTAAAGAATGCATCCGCGGAAGGCAGACGGGACGACTGTCAACGAAAGCGAAAGAAGGCGGTCAGGATGGGAATCGAAGATCGTGAGTACCTGAAAGACAACGATGGCTACAACGCTTACACCGACGGTGGTTTGCGGGTTGGTTCGATGTCCATCGTGAACAAACTGATTATTGCCACGGTTGCCTTCTTTGTGATGCAACTGATGACTTCCCGGGGACCAGACTCCCTCATTCAGAACTGGTTCAGCCTTGATTCAGTGTCCGTGTTTCAACAGGGACAAATCTGGCGGCTGCTGACGTATGCGTTCTGTCACAGCCAGCAGAGTCTGCTGCATATCGTGATGAACATGTATATGTTGTACATGCTTGGTCAGATCGTCTGCCGACTCACTGGTGATCGCGAATTTCTCTGGTTTTACCTGGCCTCTGCAATTTTTGCCGGGATCTGCTCGGTGGCCTTCTATGCGTTCATGCGACGTCCGGAAGTACATATCATTGGTGCTTCGGGAGCAGTACTCGCTGTCTTCGTGCTTTTTGCGATGCATTATCCGCGCCATAAAATGTACATCTTTGGCGCGATTCCGGTGGAGGTTCGCTGGCTGCTGGCGATCTATATCGCTCTTGATGCATGGCCGACATTCCAGATGCTGGCGAGTAACGGAGTATCCACATCCAACGTGGCTCATTCTGCTCACCTTGGTGGCGCGCTGTTTGGATTCCTGTATTTTCGCTGGAACATGAGATTCGTCACATGGTGGGATAAATTCGCAAAGCGAATTCCGAAGAATGTGATGCGAAGGAAAAATCTGAAAGTATTTAATCCAGGGATACAGCCTGAGCCTTCCAGTCTGAGCGATTCCGTGGACGCGATTCTAGAGAAGATTTCTCGTGAAGGGGAATCAAGCCTCACGACACGCGAACGCAATATCCTGACTCAGGCAAGCCGACAGCTGCGAAACGGCAGACAGTAGTCGACCACCAATCAGCCAGCCAACATTTGCCGCGCATTTCGAATGACTGACCGGTGCCCCGTGCGCTCATCGTACCACACATCTTTTGTGTGATAAAAAATGAGCGGCACGTCAGAACTCGGGGCCGAAGGTCCGGAAGGTGAAAGCCCAGGGCAACGCCCTGGGAACGTAGATCATCAACGACAAAAGCCCCAACGGGCAACGCCGTGAAGGATTTCTATCAGCAAATACGGTGACCTCTCTGGTGGCCAGATGATGTCCGTTTTCCAACCCCGACAGGGGTTTCACAACAAAGCCTGGGGTCGCCGTGAACACGGCGCACCCCAGGAAAAACACAGGAAAATGCGATTGAACCCCAACGGGGTTCCACAACACCATGAACGATCGATCACAGCCTTGTGGAACCCTTTCAGGGTTCGGGGCGAACGAACATCACGAACCTGGGGTGCGCCGCTTCGCGTCGACCCCAGGCTTTGTTGTGAAACCCGTTCCGGGTTAAATCGCAATGTTTTCACTCAAAAAAATCCTTCACGGCGTTGCCCAACGGGGCGGAATGGACGCATGGTTCATTAGGCCCTTTCAGGGCATTCGTCATTGTTGTGTGCAATTCCTGGGGCGATGCCCCAGGCTTTCACACTGAGCCCCGTTGGGGCAGGTTGCAATGGTGCATTCATTGAAACGCATGAGACCTTAATGGCCTGTGGGATCGATCCTGGCGTTTGGAAGCTGGCCCCCATGCAATGGCCAAGCCAACATCCAATTCCTCCTCTGTCCGCCTCACGACACGCCTGTGTTATTCTCGTGCACCGATTTCACAAGTGACGCTGAACCAATACACTTCAGACGGCGAAGATGGAATCTTTCAGCGGCCCGGTGCTGTCTGCAAATGCACTCGCCGGAATTCCCAGTGCGTGAAGAACGCTGAGATACATATTCGACATAGGAGTATTATCCCGATGCCAGTATGTGCCGTGTTTCAGCCCCAGCTTTCCTCCTCCTGCAATCAGCGTTGGCAGATTGTTTGGGTTGTGCGTGGTGCTGGCGCCGCTCCCGAAAAGCACAATCGAATTGTCCAGCACCGATCCGTCAGCATCCTGATAGGTTGTCAGACGCGAAAGAAAACCGGCAATCTGCTGACTGAGAAACAGATCGTATTTGGCGAATTCCAGCTGTCCTTCCTTGTCGCCGGCATGTGACAGATTGTGATGTGTTCGGGACAGACCGATCTTCAGTGGAAACGTATCACTGATGCCCATGCCATCTTCGCGATTCAGCATAAACGCGACAGACCGGGTGAGGTCGGCATCAAACGCAAGCGCAATCAGATCGAACATGCTGCGATAGTACTGCGACGGTTCTCCTTCGGGAGATGCATCCAGCTGAAGGTGTGACCGATCCTGCTGTCGGATCGGGATATCAATCCATCGTTCTGAAGCGATCAGACGCGATTCAATTTCATTGAGCGATGTCAGATATTGATCCATACGCTCGCGGTCAGACTGGCCAAGCTGATTGTTGAGCAGTCTTGAGTTCTCCAGCACGGCGTCAACCAGTCGCACTCGCTTCTTCAACAAGTCACGCTGAGCGGACAGAGATGCCTGACTGCTCTGAAACAACCGTTCAAACACTCGGCGAGGAGAATTTTCGGCAGGGATTGGTTTTCCTTCAGCATTGTACGAAATGGTCCCGGTGCGAGACAGGAAACCAACCCCGGCATCAATCGACAATACCAGTGATGGCTGCCGACAATGCTGCTTCGTATGCTGAGCGATCACCTGATCCAGAGACACGGAGTTGTAAGTGCCCGGTTTCGGGTTATGCAGCGGAGCACCCGTCAGCCACATATCCGAACACACATGAGGATCGGCCTTTGTGCCATTCGGATGATACAGTCCTCCCATAAAACTGAGCGAACTCCGCCACGGACTCAGCGGTTCCGTGGATTTGCCAAACTCAAAGTCCGGCCCCTGCGTCACGGGAAACCATCTCCATTCGTCGATTCCGTGTTCCGGATTCGGCAGCGACATCCCATTGGCCGTATAAATCGCGCAGAATCGTCGCGGACTTATTCCACGTACTTCCTCGCCCATGATCTCCAGAGCGGGCAGACACAATGTTGCTCCCGCAATGCCTCGCAGAACAGTCCGTCGATGAATCTTAGTACGTGGGTACATCTGAAGGCCTCTCTGTATCGTGATCACTATTTTTTCAGAAAGAGATCGCTGCTGACAACGAAGTGTATCATGTCCTGCAACCGATAATTGTTTGTGCGCAGCTGGCGACCATTCTCCCTGATGAATTCCGTCTCATTGTAGGTCAAACTGCGGCCGGTCGCATAGCTGGCAAGGTGTTTCAGAAAACTAAACGCAACCTGATCCAGCATTTCCGTTGCCAGAAGTGCCTTGAGTTCCGTCAGATCATGAACCTGCGTGCCGTCCGGCAGAGTGGAATGCGCCTCAACAGGCTGTTTTTTCAGCAAACCACCCGCATCAAACGTTTCGAATGGAACTCCCCAGGGATCAATCCCCGAGTGGCACTTTACACAGCCTTCCTGATTCCGATGCAGCTCCAGCTTTTCCCGAAGAGTCAGCAGTTTGCCAGGGTCATCCATCAGCTGAGGAACATTGGGCGGCGGATCATCGGGCGGATCGGCAATGATCTTTCTCGCCAGCCATGCACCTCGTTTGATCGGATTAGACTCTCTTCCATCGGACAGACCGGCGAGAATCCCGGCCTGCGACAACACCCCCCCAAGATGCGGCTGCTCATGACTTAATGCAACAAACTGCAGACCACTTTCTGATCGCCCCGCCAGATTGTAATAGTCGGCGACCACGTCGTTCGCGACAATGAAATCCGACTGAACAAGATTACGCAGCGGCAGGTTGTGCTGAATGAGGTGGTGCAAAAACTCCACGGGTTCCTGACGCAGCTGCTTCCGGGTATCCCGAGTGAGCTCCGGATATCGAGCCTGATCCACTTCGACCACATCAAACTTATCCAGGCTCAACCACTGGGAAGCGAACTCCTGTACAAAATTCCGGCACTTCGGGTCGCGAATCAGCCGGTCCGTCTCTGAGGACAGTGACTCATGCAGACGATTTTGGTCAGCCAGATCTCGTAACCGGTCGTCAGGCGCAGTGTTCCACAAAAAGTACGACAGCTTTGATGCCAGTTCCCACGAATCGAGCATATCCGGCTCGGGAGTACTGCTGTTTTCGGTCAGAAACAGAAACTGGGGAGAAGTCAGAACAACCAGCAGGGCCTCTTTGATGCTCTGCTGAAAGTTGCCGGTCTCCATCCAGGAATTCTCCCAGACACGATAAATCAGGTTCAGCTCGCTGTCACTGACCGGGCGACGCCATGCTCTCTGGGCGAATTTTTGGAGCACTTCCTTTGCATAGGCCTGCGGATGTTCTCTCACGGAGGAATCAATAAAGATGCGGCGATGAGTTTCCGGTGGCCAGCTGGAATACAGCGGCCCCTCGAATTCCACGGAGTGGATCTGCAACCGAGGCAGAGCTCGCCCGTCCGTATATTCGCTTCGAATACCAATTTCACGGAACCCGGCGAGATAGTTGACGTTGTCCCACTCCACATCCGGTGTCGGAAAATCGTTGATCGCCCCCTCAAAGACGAATCGGGATCGTTCCACGGAATGAACAGGAACGGGATCTTCCACCGGAGTCAGAGTACTTCCGCAGTCTCGTCGAAGTCCAAGGTGAACACCCAAAAGCGGTGTTCGTCGTTCAAACACCTCGAACGTACGCGCGGCATCACTGTCGACGGGCAACAAAGTCAAAATGATCTTTCGGATTCGCGTGGTCGCGGCATGTGATACCGACAGTTTTAGCGGTCCGGTGGTCAGCCGAAGCAACATGAATGCAGAGCATCGAACCGAACCGCCCGTCTGCTTTTCCGTTTCAACAACTTCCCCGAATTCCGGGTTATCAATCTGACGTGAAAACTGTCTGTCGTTTGCCGTCAGAGACAACATATCCTGCCTGCTGTCGCATTGATAACAGACATCGACCTGATACACGCCTCCCTGTTCAATGTGGACAGTCGAGTCAGGACCGGCCGACATATCAGCGACGACCGTGGAAGAATTCGATGGTGCCGAATCCGGTAACGTTTGCATTGGTGCACCGGAATTCAGCAAAAGCCCGTCCTGATATTTTGAAGCGACGACCGTTACACGAAAATCACCATGATCCGGAAGTTCCCTCAGTGAAACTTTGAAGTTAGCCATTGGTCCGTAAGTGCTGGACTGCCCGAATACTTCTGTACTCGGAATGGCCGGTCGAAGCAAAAGTCCGCCAGGAACCAGACAATAGGGCTGCCCGAGCGGATAGCCTCGAGTACCCCGCATGCAGGCAAACACCGAATGATAGATACTGTCAAAATGTCTCCAGCCGCGAACCGTGTCGTTGCCCGCGTAGCCTTCAATAAAATCGTAAGATTTTCGCATCAAAAAGGGCGTGTAATCGAACGGCCTGACAGGCTGAAGTTCTGTAACCGTAAACTCGTCATTGTTTAGCAGCAGACTATCGGCTCCCAGAATCAGCTGGTCCGGACATGGAGCATCATTGACGGCGGTTCCGAGATCGACTCGAAAATTCTGAATGACGGGTTTTGACAATTCATCCACGATGCACAGGTCGAGCGACTTTTCAGCAATGTCAAAGTAGTATTCCATCTGCAATGGTGACAGCACCATTGTTTGCGCATTGTTTGTAAAGCCCTCACGCGATACTCCGTCAGGCGGCAATACATCTGCCAGATTCTCACGAAGTCCCAGCAGATCTTTCAGGGTATTGCGATACTGTGAAACGGTTAATCGTCGAACGGAGCCGTTTCGTTTCGTGTCCCGGGATTTTGCAAGATTCATGCCCCTCTGAATCCACTCGACCATCTGCTGGCGTTCTTCCGCAGATGGCTGCTTCTCGTCTTCCGGCGGCATGGCGAGACCGTCAATTTGCTTAAGAATGTCTTTCCACAGGAACAGATGACGATCCTCCAGCCTGCCATCGAGCTGATCAATACGAATGCCGGATTTCATGTTGTCAGCATTGTGGCAACGCAGACAGTAAGTTGTCAGGAGCGGACGAATACGCTGTTCAAACTCTTCAGAGACCTGGGCCGTTTCATCCGTCGCACCGAGTACAGAAGCGTTGTTGCAGAAAGCCGCTGCGGTGGTCAGGTGCAATACCGTCAGACGCATTACAGTCAGGAACATTACAGAAATCGCGATTCTGCCGGTCATTTTTAGCGGTCGCCATGTCTCAGGGAGTTCACCAGCGTAACTTGCCCAGCGAACTTCAAGCTCGTGAGCGGGTCCACATCGTAACTCCCGGGCAATGCCAGTGCGACTTTTTCGGGAAAAAAAGTCTCCGGTACTCTGTCCCAATTGACCAGCACATCTCCTGGTCCTGCGTACTTCAGTTCTCGCTCAACGCGCTTTTTCACCACAGATGACACAGATTTCCACAGAGAACAGCAGCGACCTCGTTTGTGTTTCATCTGTGCCGATCTGTGTCATCTGTGGTTAAAAAATGCGACTCAATAACGAATGATATGGGTGGATGAGTATTTGAGGTTTGACCGCACCAAACGCAGCCATGACGTTGCAGCGCGGAGGAAGAATTGGCAGAAAAATTTTGAGGGCAGAAAAATGAATCGCGGATGATTCTCTGAGCGATAACGAATTCTTTAGAACTCATCGATCAGAACCCATCCATTTACAAATCCGGGGCGTCTGGGATGTGTGTGGCGTGCAGTTGGCAGAACGTGCAGGCAATCCCGTCGGGGGGGGCGCGGGTGTTGTTTTCACCCCTCG
>JALHMY010000052.1:0-35998 GCA_022843805.1 Fuerstiella sp. | reverse complement strand
AGCGACGGGTGTACTGTACACCCGTCGCTCCGCCGACGGGATTTTGCATCCTGTTCTTCCGTTGCTATCGCCACGTCGTGGACGGCGCGAAGGCCTCCGCTGGCAGAAAGATTTGGAAGGCACAGAAATGAAACAGGAGAACGGAAGACTGGATCGGGGAGAGCATGGTGGAAGGCATGACCGACGAATTTATCTAAAGGTCTGCCTTCCTCCATCACTACTGATACCGTGGAATGCGAATAGCTTTGCCTACCTGAAGCCGGTCCGGTGCACTCAGGCGGTCGCGATTTGCTTCAAAGACCTCCTGAAACTTCGCCTGCGACCCAAGAAACCGTTCCGCGATACCTGACAATGTATCACCGTACTGAACCACATATTCGTCGAACTCGCCGGGCTGACCTGGTTCGTCGGCAGTGACTTCGAGCGTTGTCGGTTCTTCAGCGGGCAGCGCAGGGCCGAGTGGTGCAATCAGTGGGGGCAGTTTCGACGAGGTGTTTGGAGTCGCAGGCAGTATCCCTGACCTTTTATCCGTCAGGATATCGCCATGCAGATCCTGTGTGGCAGGAGAATCGAAATCATCAATTGGGTCCGGTGAAATCTGGGTGCCCCGAGCATTCGCACCAACCGGAAGTGGTACTCCGTCATTACGGTCGTGAAGTTCGTCGAGCAGATTTCGCAGAGTCCAGTTTGGCGGCGCTGGCCTGCTGGGATCTGCCGTTTCATTCGCAGCTGGTTCTTCATCGAGATAAACGGCTACATCGCGTGCTCGCAGCTGTTCGTTGAGTTCTTTTTCGCGGCGGACGGTTGGTACTGCGTCAACGGCCATGGGTTCATTGCGAAAGAACAGTGCACTCACGATACCAATCAGTAGAATACCCATGGCAAACCCAATTTTGCGATCAGGATGCATATCGCTGGTTTCCCGGGTAGAAAGAAGCTGGCTGACAACAACGCTGGCTGAAAAGACAAACCTGGCCCCCTGATGAGATCGGCAGAATCTGCCGAAACCTTTTGAGGCATAGTCGGTTTCGGTTGAACGCCCGTCCGACTTGAAACATTTTTTTGTTTTTGGTCATATTCCGTGAGGCTTTTTTTTGGCCTGAGCGGCATGTCTGAAAACACGGACTGGAAGGGTACTCCGAATGAACTGCAACTGCGAAATTCAGCAATTGTGTGGGCAAGTCAGGCGAGACGTGCCGGTGAGCATCTTTGGACTGAACCCCGGAAAGTACAACGAAATCAATTTCTCCGGAAATCCCTGTGGAATCTGGTTCAGTCAGTCGATCCTGCATAAACGGTAACACCGACAATTTGGATTTTCGCCGCAGGTTTCTCTCGAACTCTTCCACCGTTTCTCAACCGGTGGAAAAGTGACTGCTCACACGCCAGTCCACGATTAGCTTTGTTTTCCGGTTCAGTTCTCTGGTTATGTGTTTCGGGCGTTCCCGCAAACTCAGACTGAAGAACACAGAATTCCGGGCCACAAAGAAAGCCGCGAGGGGACGCATCAAAACCTGTGACGAATCATAAGAAGCCCACTGTTTCGACAGTGGGCTTTTTTTTGGAGTTTGCTGCTGAAGTAACCGGACGCGATTTCTGATACAAACTGATACTGCCCGAATTTATAGATCAGTTTTTACGTCAGAGCATCGACAGTATGTCAATTGGACTTACGCAGGACACAAAGCCGCTGCGCCTTTATCAGGCTCCGGCTCAGGTCTACGACGAAGTTTATACAGCAGGTGGGGACATACGTCCGCACTGGTCCAGGGTTTTGCAGGCATACAGTCAGGTGCCCCAGGCCGAGTTCGCTCGACGCAATGCGCAGGCCGACCGTCTGCTCAGAGAGAACGGAGTGAACTTTCATTCGTTCACCGATCAGGCTTCAGCAGCCCGCCCGTGGAAGCTGGACCTGCTGCCGCTGGTGATCACGTCGACGGAATGGTCTGGCGTCGAAGACGGACTGGCTCAGCGTGCTCGACTTCTGAATGCAATCATTCGTGATTTGTATGGGCCCCAGACCCTGATTAAAGAAAGACATTTACCCGCGGAAGTTGTTTTCGCCAATCCAGAGTTTCTCCGGCCATTCTTTAATCTGCGGCCTTCCGAACTGAATCCGCTGTTCCTGTATGCCGCCGAACTGGCTCGCTCAGCTCAGGGCACATGGTGGGTTATGGCCGACCGCACCGAAGCTCCGGCCGGGCCGGGCTTTGCACTTGAAAACCGAATTATTACGTCGCGGACAATTCCTTCTTCATTTAAGCAAATTCATGTTGAGCGGCTGGCATCTTTCTTTGTTCATCTTCAAAACTCGCTGAGGCGGCGAGCGACTCGAGCGCTGGAAAGTCCTCGAACAGTCCTGCTGACTCAGGGCCCGAACCATCGATACTATTTTGAAGACGTTTATCTCGCTCGATATCTGGGATATACGCTGGTCGAAGGCGGTGATCTGGCCGTTCGAAACGACTGTGTTTTTATGAAGACACTGTCCGGACTTCTTCCTGTGGACATCGTGCTTTGCCGCTGCTCCGAATCCGGACTGGACCCTCTGGAACTCGGCGGTAGTGCATCGCATGGGGTGCCTGGACTTCTGCACGCAGCCCGCTGTGGAAATGTGGCGATGGCGAATACGCCTGGCTGCGGCATTATGGGAGCTCCCATTTTTATGGCGTTTCTGCCGACGATCTGCGAGCGGTGGTTCGGCGAAAAACTGAAGATACCATCGATTGCCACGTGGTGGTGCGGAGATCCGGAAAACCTGCGTCTGGTTCAGTCCAGAGCGGAAGAACTTGTGATCAAACCGGCGTTCCAAAAGAGTGGTGGTGAGGAAATTATTGTCAGCGATCTGTCAAAAGCTGATCGTGATCAGCTGCTCGGACGCATTGCCGCACAGCCATATTTGTGGGTGGCTCAGGAAAAAATGGCCCGTTCGGGTGTACCTGTCTGGAGCGAAACAGGAGTTCGCTGCGGACATGTGGCGGTTCGCGCTTTTCTGGTGGAAGATGAAGCAGAATATCGACTGATGCCCGGTGGACTGATCCGAGTGGCGCCGGATGCTGGTCCGATGCAGCTGTCCGTCTCGGCTGGCGATGGCAGCAAGGATCTCTGGGTACTCGCAAAGGGGCGAGTCGACAAGGTGACGTTACTCGCTCCGGGAGACCAGCCGGCTGAGCTTCGACGTACGAGTGCTCTGTTTCCGAGTCGAGTTGCAGACAATCTTTTCTGGCTGGGTCGATCCCTCGATCGATGCGATTTCCTGAGTCGCATCATTCGTTCGCTTGCAGATCGGCTGCTGGGCGAAGGCAGTACAGAAATGACCGAAATTCGTTTTCTGGCTCGTGTACTGGTCGAACAGGGACAGCTGGAACCAGGTTTTGTTGTTGATGGCCTTGAATCTCAGTTGCCTTCCCTGGCAGAAGCGCTGCCAGCGGCGGTTTACGACAAGTCTGAGGTTGGCGGTCTGACCAGCGCCATATCAGAACTGACACGGCTGTCGTCACTGGTGCGTGACTGGATGAGTCCGGATACCTGGCAGAGGGTTCATCTGACAGCCGAAGCATTCAATGTGTCGGCAAGTCAGGAGTGGATTGACCTGACCGACGTAGTGACGTCAACTAGTCAGCTGATTGGCAATCTTGCATCAGTCAGCGGTCTGATTGCTGATGGAATGAATCGAGGACCGTCATGGAGATTTCTGGAACTGGGACGATGTATCGAGCGTGCCGGGGCCACGGCAAAACTGCTTTTGTCTGCGGAACTTCGGAGTGGCGTTTCAACTCCCGCACTGCTGAAGACGCTGATCGAAGTGCTGGATGTTCAAATGACCTATCGGTTTCGTTACCGTGATCAGCTGCAAAGGAACGCAGTTCTTGACCTGGCCATCACCGATGAAACCAATCCGCGTTCGCTCGTTTTTCAGATTGAACGACTTGTTTCACATGTTGACAGGCTTCCCGGTGCAGAAAACAGGCCATTGCGTTCGGAGGACATGCGTATCGTGATGCAGTGTGCTCATGCAGTTCGAATGCTGACCGCGGAAGATCTGGCGGCCGCCGTGCCGCGGAATGTTGTGGCGGCGTTGAAAGCGATTGAAGAAGGAACAACAGCACTTTCCAATACGCTGACTCGCAAATACCTCGTTCACTCAGGTACCCCACGACAGATTACCGATTTTTCGGGAGGCACCCCTTGAAGTATCGCGTCATGCACAAGACCAGTTATTTTGGTCATCAGGCCGTCTCAATCGGTCACAATCAGGCATGGCTGGAACCACGAGAAGTGCCCAGCCAGCAGGTGGAATCGTTCGTACTGAAGATTAGTCCGGAGCCATCAATTCGGAGTCGTCAAAACGACTATTTCGGCAATCCGGTGACTCTGTTTTCCTTCAATGAGGGTTACCAGTCGCTCAGTGTTACGGCAACCAGCTTCGTAACAATCACTCCGCCTCTCGCCGCCAGGTCCGGAGATGTTCTGGAAGCGTCGCCCCCATGGGAAGAAGTCGTGGCGATGGCAAAAGCTCATACCGATCCGGAATCGCTGCATGCCTATGAATTCGTTTTCGCCTCGCCTCGAGTTCGCTGGTCGGCAGAAATGCTTGAGTATGTCCGCCCGACATTTGTGCCGGGACGTCCAATACTGGAGGCCGTCGATGAACTCACTCGACGAATTCACACAGACTTCGTCTACGATCCTCGCGCCACCACCGTGACAACTCCTGTTGCGGACGTATTCCGGATGAAGCGAGGCGTTTGCCAGGACTTTGCTCACATGCAAATTGCCTTGCTGCGGGCACTGGGAATACCAGCCCGATATGTCAGCGGCTACCTCCGAACCTATCCGCCGGAAGGCAAGCCACGACTCGTTGGAGCGGATGCCTCACACGCATGGCTGTCTGTTTTCTGTGGCCCGCGAGGCTGGGCTGATGTGGATCCTACCAACAACAAATTCACGACAATCGATCACATCTGCCTTGCATGGGGTCGCGACTACAGTGATGTCCCGCCTCTAACGGGGGTTTTCATCGGCGGTGGTCAGCATCGATTAACGGTGGAAGTGGATGTCCTTCCGATCGGATAATGCTTTCCTGCACGAGTTCGTGCAGGGAAGCATCATCGAGCGCATCGAAACGGGTGGCGCCTGCAAGAAACGGCGGGCTGTCGAAAGTTACACTTCGCCATCAATCGCCATCTGGTGGAAACAGTGGGTAATCTGTTCCTGATTCTCCAGCAGCCAGTCAATCGATGGCTCATTGCGCATCGCTTTTCCTATCGCCTTGCTGATCGCAGCGCGATGGGTTTTAAACAATATGTTGTAATCTACTTCCTCAGTCAGCACAGCGGGATCGAGCCATACAGAAACAATGATCCCCAGATCATTTGCCTTCTCTTTCGGGATATCGCCCGCACGTACAGAGTCCAGTACTCCATTCGCAATGGCCGCCTGAACTGTTCCCATCAGAATATTTGTGTACTTCTCACTGTTGACCGTGACTTTGCTGACCATAACCGTCACTGGTCGCACCTGTACGTCGCAGTTGAGGATCGCAAATACCTTCGAATGACCTTTTGACTGATTTCCCATCAGACCAGCAATGGCGGTGCCCACAGGACCATCCAGTTCGCCAATTACCACTTCCGGTTCGGCCGCTGACCAGGATGCTTCATCCTCCACCAGAGCTTCACCAGTACGCATTACAATTCTTTGGGACATCTGAATACCTGTCTGTCTAATCTTCTTACCCGAGCGATTCTGGAAATGAAAAAGAATCTGCAGCGACACTGAGCGGTAAATACCACCTTCAGGCTGCAGAAACGGCAATTTACCAGAATGTACAAAACCTGAAACTGTGGAACCCCGGAGGATCAGACATGGCCAGGTTGTCGTCTGTCGGCAATCCAAAAAAATGCCGCATCCCAAACGGTTGTTCGGGATGCGGCACATTCTGGTGCAGTTCACAGAACCTGCTGCATTAATTTCGACTTACGTTTGCCCGGCGTTTTCGGAACACGCAAACGACGCCAAGCATCCCGGTCCACATTGCGAGTGTCGCTGGTTCCGGAACTGCTGCGGTCTGGACATTTGTAAATGTGAATCGCAGATCGTTAAATCCGTCGTCACCTTCAGGCGTTCCGAACAGGTCTTCAAATTCGACGAGCGTCTCGGTTGGACTGTAGTCGTTAGTCACTCGAGCATGTGCCTTGCCGTCGGGATTTCGGGAGGCCAGCCCTGAAAAGAAGTTGTTCCCGGTTTGGTTCACGTAAAGGCGAAAGATCAGTTCTGTCCCTGCAGTGAAGAAGCCAAGATTCACGGTCGAGCCGATTGGAGATGTTTGATTATTGAAAATAATTCCCAGACCATTGGCAGGCGAATCGAGATACAGATCATTGCTGAATGAAGCGCTGTTGCCAATGTACTTTGCGATCACATCCCCATCACTTGCGACAGTAATGGCACCACCCACAACGGCCGCCGCCTGTGTATACGCGGATGCGCTCAACAGGGCTGCCCCAACAAAAATGCCAGCCAGCAATCGAATCAATTTCATACCAATTATCCCCCTCAGACCAACAGTACGTCGCTTTTCCCCGAACAAACGGCCCACGACGCAAAAACAGAAGTTTCGATAACGCGAGTGTAAACAGTCTTCACAGCGAACGGTTAAGCAATTTTTCAATTTCCCAGGGGAAAGATTTCAAATAGCCAAAAGGAATACATAAGTACACATCTTTGAGTCGAATCGTTTTTCGGCCCGCTTCACGGGCGGAACGCCAGCGGACGTATTTGCCAACGGACGTATTTGAAGTTGAAGTTCAATGGCTGGTCTCAGAGCGGAAATTGCGTCAAACCGGGCCGTGCGGGGACCGCAGCGAAAAACCATGTTGATTCAATCCTTAACAAGTTTTGCGAAGCCTGCCAGGACTTCATCGGTAATACTCTTGTCTTTGATTTTGACGGGAAGGTAGTCGCCCTCCGCGGGAACGATACGCACAAATCTTTGCTGTCCCCCGGAACCATGAACCACCAGATTCTCCACGGCTGTCCCCGCCGATACTTCGATATCAATCCAGACGCTCCCACCCGATGAGCCCTGGTGCCAGGCATATACGCCTGGACCATAATGTGCCCTTCCGCCCACCGAGAGCCTCAGCCTCTGTTCTTTCATGATCCGCGCCATATTGACTCCTGGAATATCTGCGGTAATCGTGTGCCGATAGACCATGGGCCGATCGAGCACGATCATGGTACGATCGACTTTCAAATTCTGGAGGTTGGCGGCTGTCGTCTTCAGACGGTTGAGCGCGGTATTTTCGGGCATTGAGATGCCCACACCCTGAACGGGCTGTGCTTCAGGGATTTTCATTTTTGCTTTTAGTTTTTCCTTAAAATTGCCCAGTGTTGTGGTCAATTTTTTTGTCGGGTTGACAGGAGGAAGTTTCGCAGCAGGTTTGGGAGCCTTCCCTTTCGTATTCTTCGCAGAATGTGGAGCATGGCCGCCAACCGCTGCCATCCACCATGTCGGGGATTTTAACGCGTCCAGCCAGGCCGACCCGAGGGCTTCAATTGCACCTTTAAAGTCACCTTTGGCGGCAAGGTGCCCCACCATGACGGAACTCACCTCGTAATCCTCCGGGCTGGCAAGAAAGGAGTAGAAGTTGGCCGCGGACATCGCATAGACAAGCGAATTGCTGGAAAATGAATCGAACAGCCGGGGAGGCACAACCCACTCGGACCGCATTGTGCTCATGTTGAATGCATCATAGTAGATCACCGAAGGCTCGCTGCGGGGATTGCGGCAATTCGGATACATCCGATATGTCACCAGCGAGCTGGCCGTCACAACGTGATAAGGATTGCCGTCCGGACAGCCGGTCGCTTTCCCCAGAACCTGCATCTTTTCAGCGACGACCTTTAACATGATGTCACTGATCTGTTCGTTGTCCGCCGGAAAATGACTGGTAATGACACCCATGGTTTCGCCTCCCAGCTTCAGCTGGCTGGTTACAATTCCTCTTGCTCTGTATGACTCGAATGCCCTCCGTGATGCACTCATTCAACCAATCGTGAGACGATCCGTACCTCGGCCAAAAATTCTTTCAAATCGGTAAAAAAAATGGCAGATGTTCCTGACTCTCGAAACTTTCTGCCAAATTTGGCCGACAGAATGGGCTTTGCTCGATGGAACAATAATGGACGATAATCAGCGATTCACCACGTTTCACCACTTCTCGCGGACATCGGCATTCTGTCCGATGATTCACATCAGGGATCTGCTTTGATGTACACGACGATTGTTTTGACGCTGATAACGAGGTTCGCCCAATTAATCGGCGTCGTTGCCGTGCTGACTGGCGTGTCCATGGCGGACGCTCTTTGGGAGTACCTGACAATCATCCGCCTGAACCAGCCATGGACAGCCGGCGAACTCGGGCTGAGGTTTGTCAAAGTCGCTGGTCCCTGCTTTGTTGGCAGCTTTATGGTTATCGGGACGCAGTACCTTCTGCAAACTGTCACAATAGCTGAGCGGCGAAAGAAGCAATTTCCCCAGGAACCATGGCGATGGAATCCGATGTGGGACACCAATCACATCCGACTCAATAACCGAGCCCTCGTCATGGTGCTGTTGTTCTTTTGGGGAATCTTCGTGTTTATTGTCCTGCCAGCTGGCATCTGCATGGCCAGCATTAAGCTGAAGGCGGGGATCTATTTCTTCATCGGCGCATTCGGACTGGTGCTGTTCGGGATCTCAAACCACTTCTGGAAAAATCGCCGATGGAACCGGTCCGAACTCATCATGGGCACCATGCCAGGCGTTATTGGCGGGCCGTTTCGAGCTGTTGCGGTGCTGCCGGAGGTTTTTCCGCCAGACACGCAGTTTCGATTGCAGCTGAGGTGTAACCGAACCACGTTTCGCCGTGGCGGACGAGGAGAGTCGACGTCAAGCCATACAGATACGATCTGGCAGACGGAGGTGACAGTTGGCCGCCAAATCGATTCCCAGTCTTCGGATAAGACCGCGATTCCCGTCAGTTTTGCCATTCCGTACGATTGCCAGCCAACCGAAACAGCGCATCGTAGCTCGACCGACTGGTTTCTTGTTCTGAAACTGCGTTCAGAACAGGATCTCCGCGAAGCCGTTTTCCCAGTCCCGGTATTTCGAACGGCGAACAGTTCCCCGGACTTCCGCCCTGAAGATGAAGCCTTCAAACCGTTTATTGCAAAATTTGACGTCAGCACAATCCTCGAACGCATCGGCATGAGACGCGAACAGCGGATTGATGGCAGAGAGCAGATTTCTTTTTCGATGCGACAGCCAGGGATATTGCCGGGGGTCACGCTGCTTGCCGTCGTTTGCATCTCGGCGATTGTTGCTTCGTTCGTATGGCTGACCAGTCCCGTCGTCTGGTTTGCAGCTCTGCTTCCCGCCGTGCTGCTGCTGATCAGTCTGTGGGGGCTGATCGAAATTCTGTTCTGGAGCAGCTCTCTGAGTATCGGTCCTGATGAAGTAACGATCGAAGCCGGATACCAGAGTTTTCAGTCGAAGCTGACCTTTCATCGTTCGCTAAAGACATCTGAATTACCGCTGCCGGACGATTCAGAGATTGTCACAGTCGATTCCACCGCAGTAACCGTTGGCGAATTCAATGTCCCGTTCGAGTGTAAAATTGAGTTTAAAAAATCGGACGGTGAGTGGTGGTCTGTCTGCGTCCCGGATCAGGATGGCGAACTCCAGCCACTGGTGCGGCGGCTGAACGGACAGCAGGAAGCAGAATGCGTGCGAGACTGGCTGTCGGACCTGATTCGTTCTTCCTCAATTCCACTGCGAGGGAAATAGCAGGTTCGCAGGAGCGCGGCGAGAGCACGGCCCCTAAACCGTTAGCATCACTGCATTCCGCGTCATGCGTTTCATGTGTCGTTCAAATCTGCATCATCTGACCACAGATGACACAGATTTTCACAGATATCATGGACGGCGGCATTTGTGTCTTTATCTGTGCCCATCTGTGTAATCTGTGGTCAAAAAAACGCCGGCCCCCCCGGGTAGAGCCCCGAAATCGGCCATCACGGCACTTACCACCCGCACGTCATTCGTCGTCGCAGGGAAAAGAGGCCTGTGAAAACGCCAACCGTACAGATTATGATATTCTGAGAATTTTCTTTACGGAAATCGGCCGCTGCCGGCAACTATAGTGTCGCGTATCGACTATTCGGAAGACAAGACCTCAAAGAACAACGCTGAAACAGTGACGACTGCGAGTCCTCAGGCTGTATTTCTTGAGCACGAAAGCTGGCTTCGCACCGTCGTGCGCAGTCGGCTGAACGAACCGGATGCGGTTGAGGATGTGATGCAGAACATTGCCATGGCCATTGTTCGCCAGCGGCAGTCACTTCAGCAGATTAATCGCATTGGAGCGTGGTTGTACCAGATTGCCGTTCGGCAGGTCATGATGTATCGACGTTCGACTGGACGCCGCAGAAAAATGTACGATCGACTGGCTGCCGGAGTTTCACCATCGATCGATTCAACAGCTGCACCGGAACAGCATGTGATTGCAGCAGAAACGCAGGACAATGTTCAGCGAGCACTGCTGCAGTTGCCGGAACTTGATCGCCAGCTATTGATGCTGAAGTACTCGGAGAACTGGAGTTATCGTCAGTTGTCCGAGCATCTGGGTATAAAGGAAGACACCGTTGAGTATCGTTTATTGAAGGCCCGAAAGAACCTGAAACGCCTGCTGCTGCGGGAAGGCGAGGAGGGTGACGCACTGTGAATCCTATGAGACCTGACCAAAACGACGAGTTGCTGATCCAGCGTTGTCTGGATGATGAACTAACGCCCGAAGAAACACGTCAGCTGATGGCACGGCTGAATCAGGTGACCGATGGCTGGAAGATTCTGGCGTGTGGATTTATTTCTGAACGGACGATTTGCAGAGCTGTGGCTGGCAGCGATCAGAGTTTGCGCGAAACCAAATCGGCGATGTCAGATCTTCATGCCATGAAGACTGCGGCTGCAGACTCTCTGTCAGAACACTCCCGGAAGGTTTCTGTCGCTCGGATGTCGGATGGTGGGGCGGCGGGCAGGACAGCTGTCCGTGACGTAACAACAGGAGTCGCTCGTGCTTCAGTCCCGTGGCGATCGCATCCACTGACATCACTGACATTGTGTGCGGCGATTGCCTTTGTGACGGGGCTTTTGATTCCTGATGCTTCGATTCGCAATCGGTCGGGTTTCTTTGGCTGGCGTAAAGAATCCCCGGTAGTTGCCGATGCACGTCAGGTTGGGTCTGGTTCAATTTCACCGGACTCACCGCCGGTTGGCAAAGACCGAAATTCCAATTCGACCTCAGCTTTTCAGGTTGAATTGCATCCGGATGGAACAAATCAGGGAAAGCCGATGAGCATTCCGCTGGTTCGTGATCGCGAAAAACTCTTTGAGGGCCTTCGGCAGAATCAAAAACGGTCACATCAGATGAGACAGCAGTATCCGGGTCTCGCAGTACAGCGTTCTGATAACGGACTGAGGGCCGTGCTGGTCCCCGTCGATGATGAACACAATGCGATCATTTTTGTGGACGAACAGATTTTTAGTCAGCCTGCTCAATAATTTCGATAAGGAGGAATCAATATGCTGAAGGCCTGGCAACCCCTGATGTTTTTACTGACCGCCAGTATGGTGATCACCGCATCTGCCCTGGCAAATGCCAGTGAACCGCTTAAAGCTGACACAGAAGTCACTGCTGCTGACGGGAAAACAGACAGCGAAACAGGGACACAAAAAGCTGAACCGAAATCCGATGCGGACGGTTCGAACGAAAGTGTGAAGCAAAAGTCTTCTGCCAGCGTTTACACAAGAATTGTGATCATTGGTCCGGATGGAAAGCGACGTGAAGTCAGTCTGAATGAGGTTCAGTCAGATGATGCAGAGAGCACAGAAGATGATGACTCCGATCAGGAAGAAAAACAGGAGAAGCCTGTTCAGGAACGACTGATGATCGGCGTACATTGTGCCGAAGCGGACGAATTGCTTCGAGGGCACCTGAAACTCGGTGAAACAGGGCTCGTCGTCCTCGATGTAGTCCCTGAATCTCCTTCGGCGCTGGTGGGCATTCGGAAAAACGATCTTTTGCTCAAATGTGCGGGAGAAGATTTGCAAACCGTTCAGGACCTGCTGGATGCGGTCAAATCCGCGGGGGAAAAGGAACTGACTGTCGAACTGTTGCGTCAGGGTGATCCACTCACCGTCAGTGTGACACCAAAAATGCTGAAGGAACCGCAGGAAGTCGTCATCACAGTTTCCGGATCAACTGATGCCAATATCGACGGGATTTTCCAGGGCGGAGTTGGAAATGAAGACATGACTGCGGCCATTAAGAAGTGGATGGAGTATCAGGGAAATCTTCGTCTGCTCCAGATACCGCCAGGCATCGTGATTAACAAGTCGTCGTCACCGGATTATATTCGTCGATTGATTGAGGATGCGGCACAGGCCGCAGGCAGGACATCGCCGCAGAACGCAGATTCGGAATCAGGCAGTCAGTCCACTGTTCAGGAGTTGAAGGATCAGATTGATGAACTGCAGATCCAGCTGAAGCAGCTGTCTGATCGGCTCTCAAAGCTTGAGCAACCTGATTAGAGACGTTGAAAAACGTTCATTATTCAAAACAAGATAAGGCAGGCTGGAAGAGTGTTCCGCTAGGGTGCAGTCTTTCAGCCTGCCTTCTTTCCGTGACGACAGAAGACGAATGATTTTGTCGGAACTCTCGCTTTCGATGTTTCTCAGGTGATAAAGGCGATATAAACTGCAACGTCGACCGACGAATCCCTCCGCCCATCCCTCCTGAGTCTGGTGTAGAATGCAATGACCGGCGAACGGAAAAAATATTTCAGGCCTGGAGTTCCGGCAGCGTTCCTGAGCATACTCGGTATCGTGGCATCAGCAACAGCGGACGATTTTTTTGCAACGCGAATTGAACCCATATTGAAGCAGCATTGTTTCGGCTGCCACAGTCATGAGTCTGGACGCATGAAGGGCGGACTCACTCTGGATTCCAGGTCCGGCTGGCAGCAGGGTGGTGAATCCGGCCCGCCGATCATTCCAGGGAAACCACACGAAAGTCTTCTGATTTCCGCTCTCAGGCACGACGGCCTGCAGATGCCTCCCGCTCCAAAGGAGAAGCTGTCAGACGACACCATCTCTGATTTTGTGAAGTGGATTGAAGAAGGGGCAAACGATCCACGAACAACAGCCCCTGTCGCGGCGCAAATTTCAGCAGACACCTGGTCACTGCGTCCCCTCGTTCGCCCGCCATTACCTTCGAACCTGCCCGCAGATTCGTCGGAAACTCGGTCGCCTCGCTCAGCCTCTCAAAATCCGATTGATGTCTTTGTTGAAGCCGGGCATCGCATGGCTGGGATCGACGCCGTGCCTGAGGCGGATGCCCGCACACTGATTCGCCGGGTCTACGCGGATCTTCATGGACTGCCCCCGACTCCTCAGGAAACAGATGAATTTCTCGCGCTGATCGCAGCATCGAATAAAACTCTGACCGAACATTCTCAACCTCAACAACCTGCTGACCTGAAGAGTGCCCAGGAAAAAATTGCTGACGAAATCTGGGGCCGTCTGGTTGATCAACTTCTTTCATCTCCTCGCTTTGGTGAGCGATGGGCTCGACACTGGCTGGACACAATTCACTTCGCGGACTCGCATGGCTACGAGCACGACATTGGCAGGGACAATGCATGGCGTTTTCGCGACTACGTGATTCAGTCAATGAATAATGACACGCCGTGGGATCGATTTATCCGCGAGCAGCTGGCAGCAGATTATTTCTTCCCGGATCAGACGAATCTGATACCAGCGCTGGGTTTTCTGGGAGCCGGCACGTTTGACTTCAGTACCTACAGCACGGCTGTGGACACGTTCGATTATCTGGATCGGGATGATCTTGTTACGCAGACGATGGCTGCGTTTACGAGCACGACTGCAAATTGTGCCCGGTGCCATGCTCACAAGTTCGATCCGATCACTCAGGAGGATTATTACGCTCTGCAGGCAGTTTTTTCGGGTATTACCAAAGGAGATTTGCCGTTCGATGCGAATCCCGCTACGGGAATTGAGCGGCAGCGCTGGCAGATGGTGCTGACCGCCGCCGAACAGCGGGATTCCGATGTACTCTTCCGGCCCGAGTATGATGCACAAATTTCGAACTGGATCTCCGGTCGCAGCCAGCAGTCTTCATGGGAACCTCTTCAGCTGGAAACATTCCACTCGACGGATGGAGCCACGTTGTCACGAATTGCAGATGGCGCCATTCTTGCGGGCGGCACACGTCCTGATAAGGACACTTACCTGATCAGTGGAACGTTGAAGCAGAGCAGTCTGACCGCGATACGGCTGGATGTGCTTGCTCATGAATCTCTGCCGATGCAGGGCCCGGGCCGTCAGGACAACGGCAATCTGCATTTATCGGAGATTACTCTGACCGTCTTTTCGCCGGACTCGATGACCCCCGAGGTCGTGAAGTTCAAAACAGCGAGCGCCGATTTCGATCAGTCGGGATGGGGAAGTGAGCGTGCGATTGATGGTGATGTATCAACAGCCTGGGGAATTCATCCGGCAGTTGGCAAATCGCACCATGCCGTATTTGTCACAGAGAAAGCGTTGACACTGCCTCCCGGAACACATCTGTCGGTCGGGTTAAAACAGCTGCATGGAGGTGGTCACTTGATTGGCGCTTTTCGTGTGTCTGCATCTTCGGCTCCACCGGAAACATTGATGGCGGTTCCGGAAGCTGTCGAGACAGCCCTGGACATACCTGACGAACAGCGGACGATCGAACAGAAGACAGAGATCGCCGCCTGGGTCATGAAGCGGTCAGCAACGGAAGCACTGGCTGCGATGCCAGTGGCAGACTACGTCTATGCGGCCGGGCCTTCAGTGGAGATTCCGGTTGGAAACGGAAAGCGCCAGCTGCGAAGTCTGAAGGTCCCGAAAGTCGTGCACGTTCTGACCCGTGGAGATTTTGGAAAGCCGGAGCAGCCCGTCACCCCAGGTGCACTTTCGGTGCTCGGACACCTGCCGCCGCGTTTTCAGATGCAGGACGGTCAGCCGGAATCTGCTCGTCGTGCCGCACTTGCCGACTGGCTGGCTCATCCGGACAATATTCTGACATGGCGAAGCGTCGTGAATCGTGTGTGGCATTACCATTTCGGACGAGGTATCTCTGATACGCCCAGTGACCTTGGCAAAATGGGGGGACAGCCATCACACCCGGAACTGCTCGACTGGCTGGCTGTCTGGTTTCGAGATGAAGCAAAAGGATCGCTGAAACAGCTGCATCGTCTGATTTTGACGAGCCGAACATGGCGACGATCGTCCATTTACAACGCCGCCGCTGCAACAGCAGACGCTGAAAACCGGTTATTGTGGCGATTCAATCGATACCGTCTGGATGCGGACTGCGTCCGCGATTTTACGATGGCGGTATCCGGAACTCTGGATTTGACCATGGGTGGTCCAGGCGTGCAGCATTTTTCTCAGGGCCCGGGAAGACAGGTCACTCCGGTACTCGACTATACCGGTTATAACTGGAACCAGCCTGGAGCAACTCGTCGAAGTATTTATCGTTTCGTCTGGAGGGGAATGGCAGATCCGTTTATGGATGCACTGGACTTCCCGGATCTTGGCATGCTGTCACCGACTCGAAGCTTTTCAGCATCATCCCTTCAGGCGCTGACTTTGTTTAACAACGATTTCGTACTGTCACACAGTGCATTGATGGCATCTCGTCTCCGAAAGTATTCCGAGGTTCCGGAACAGCAGATCCGCATGGCGATTCGGCAGGTCTGGAATCGGGATGCAACGGACGTAGAACTCGCCGAGCTGTCCGAGTATGTGCAGATGCATGGGCTGGAACAACTGTGTCGGGTACTGTTAAACAGCAATGAGTTTTTGTTTGTTGACTAGGAGTACCGGACAACCATGCAAACTCGCCCCGAAAGTCTGCTCCTGAATCGACGCGGTCTGTTTAGTGATGCTGGCGGTGGCTTCGCCGGCCTGGCACTGAGTCAGCTTCTGCATCGCGACGCTGCAGAAGCTGGTGAATCTCACAATCACCTGCACCATCCTCCCAAAGCCAGACGGATTATTCAGTTATTCATGACGGGCGGCGCCAGCCCGATGGATACGTTTGATTACAAACCGGAACTGGAGCGTCTTCACGGCCAGATGCTCGGGCCAAAGGAAAAGCCGGACGGATTTACCGCCCCCGCCGGGGCCATTATGAAAAGCCCGTTTAAGTTTGCTCAGTATGGTGAAACCGGGCGATGGGTGAGCAGCGTATTTCCCGAACAGGCAAAGATGATTGATGAGATGGCCTTTCTGATGGCCATGACCACGAAAACGAACGTTCATGGTCCCGGCACCTACATGATGAACACGGGATTTCTGCTGCCAGGATTTCCGTGTATGGGAGCATGGATTTCGTACGCACTGGGCAATCTGGCTGACAACCTGCCCACATTTGTCGTCCTGCCCGATGCAAAAGGGCTGCCCTACAATCAGCGAGGTTGCTTTTCATCAGGATTTTTGCCGGCCGTACATCAGGGAACAGTCATCAATGCCACGGCATCTCAGCCGGTTCCTGATTTGTTCGCACAGCCCGCACATCAGTTTGCTCATCAAGCGGGTGATGCGGCCGGTTTTTCACTGCTCAATCGCATTAATCAGCGGCATGCAGATGCACATCCAGGGGATTCCCGTCTTGATGCCCGGATTGCCAGTTACGAACTTGCGGCAAAGATGCAGTTGTCCGCACCCGAAGCGTTTGATCTGAGTCGTGAATCGCAGTCAGTTCAGACAAGTTACGGTATTGGAAATCCGGCAACAGAGGAGTTTGGGCGTCGCTGCCTGCTGGCAACTCGACTTGTCGAACGCGGTGTGCGATTTGTTCAGGTCTGGAGTGGTCCGCAGGGAGCGACTGACAACTGGGACAACCACAACAACATCGAAAAGGATCTCCCTCCGATGGCGATGAGCGTAGACCTGCCGGTAACGGCACTTCTTCGTGATCTGAAATCAAGGGGACTGGACAAGGATACGCTGGTCATCTGGACGACCGAGTTTGGACGCACCCCGTTTGCTCAGGGATCTGTCGGCAGAGATCACAATGGCGGCAGCTTTGTTACCTGGCTCTGGGGAGCAGGAATCAAATCGGGGGCAACACTGGGACGGAGCGACGACTGGGGGTATCAGGCAGTGGAAAAAAAGACCTGGTGCTATGACCTGCATGCCACAATTTTGCATTTGATGGGCATTGATCATGAACGGCTGACTGTTCGACAGAACGGTATCGATCGCCGACTGACGGACGTCCATGGACATGTTATCCATGAAGTTCTGACCTGACATGGACTCCGATTCGGCGCGGCATTTCTTCGCTCTGATACCGTTTCAGTTCCCGCGTTTCACTTACTGTCGCGAATCCGGTGACAATCAGGAATCTGATTCGCTGTTTGATTCAGGAACCACGGCGGATGGATTCGGAGAAGTCGTCGACGCAGGAGATCGAACAGAGGCGGTTGGCGCGTTTCCAGTCTTCGCTGGCTGAATAACACGACGAAGATGCCTGTGCCAAAGTGATCTCAGTGGAGCAGCAAAGGCGAAATAGCAGAAAATTACCGGCAAAGCCATTTCTCGTACTACAAATACCAGCACCAGAGTAAAAACGATCTGAAGCAATTGCACTCGGCTGCGTTTGCCTCGCAGAAACTGATTAAAAACATGAGGATATCGAATCCGGGAGACCATCAGCATGGCCACTGCGAGCGCAATCAGAGGCAACAGAATGGCCAGCCCTGGCAAAAGAACTTTAGCCGCCGGATTTGCCCAGGACACCATTCCTTCCTGAGTCAGATCTTTCAACCCCTTCAGGCCAATTGGAAACGCAGCAATTACTCCGGCCGCAGCTGGCGATGGCAACCCGCTGAAGAAAGCGTGCGAGTCTTCTTCATCGGTTTCCACATTAAAGCGGGCCAGACGAAGGATCGCACACAGCATGAATAAAACGGCAATGGCCCAGAGAATTCGAGGAGGATAGTCAAAGGGTGCCCTGGTAATCGAATCCAGCAGATGATGATCCGGATGAGTGAGTTTCAGCATGAGAAACGCCGGCGCGACCCCAAAACTGATCGCATCACAAAGACTATCCAGCTGTGCCCCAAAGTCACTCGTCTGATTCGTCAGTCGAGCAGCACTTCCGTCCAGCATGTCAAACAGCATGGCAAGAAAGATCAGCTGAGACGCAAAAAACAGCAGCTCACTTGAAGTCCGGGCATTCGGGAGCAGCGACAGGACGTTTTCCGGCCCCACCTGCGCTGTGATGGTGATCGCGCCAAATCCACAGACTGCATTGCCCAGGGTTAGCAATGTTGGAAGCACCGCAAACACTTTTTGACGCCGACGTTTTCTGGCAGCAATCAATGAATCTGATTCAATCATGTCACAACTACTTTAAATCAGTGATCTTTCCGGAATCAGACAACGTCCGCTGCAAATCCCTGCTGGGGCAACTAACCGGCACTCGAATCGCTTCGGTAGGCAGCCAGCACTGTCGAGCCAGCCTGAACTTTCTCTCCCAGCCTGACGCGAACTTCGAGTCCCTCTTCCGCAGGCATGATCAGTTCCGTTCGCGAACCGAGTTTGATCATTCCAAATTGCTCTCCACGCTGAAGAGTATCACCGGGTTTCAGCCAGCAAACAATCCGTCGGGCAATCGCACCGGTAATTTGGCGGACAATCATCCCTCGATAAGGAGCAGTACTTGCTTCAAGCAAGACTGCAAGTTGTTCATTCTCCCGGGCAGACTCTGGCCGAAGTGCATTCAGATACTTACCGGGACGATATTTCAGGCCAATGACCCGACCTTCAATGGGAGACCGGTTGATATGAACATTAAAGATCGACAAAAAGATACCGATTTTTGTCGCCGGACCGCCAATATACTCATCATGGTCAATCTGTTCGATCTCCACAATGGTGCCATCAGCTGGTGACACCACGAGGCCTGGTGCCGAGGGCACCTCGCGACGGGGATTTCGAAAGAACCAGACAATCAGACCAGCAATCACGATTGCCGACACTGAAGCAGTGCCGGAAATCATTTTCAACGCCCCTGCCGTTTGCCCCGACAGCCATGCCATTACGATGCCAACAGAGACAAATACCGTCGTCATGACCAGCAATTCGGCAAGTCCCACTCGCGCAAATGGCAGCTGATCACGCCAGCGAAACGGATCGTCTTTCGCGTCCCAGTAATAACCGCCCTGGTTCTGGTGAAACTTCAGGTCCCGCGGATCAAGAACTTCATGCGGGCAGGGATTGAAATCACCCTTTCGGCATTCCGCCATTTTCCGTATATAGTTACCACGAAACAACTTGAGGTATTTGCGACGCAGTTTTCCCCATGTCTGTTCCAGATGGATAATTACTCCTCCGCCTGGCTGAATATCGGTCAGCTGAGGGTCCATCGGCAGTAAAGAACGGAGTTGCGAACAATCACTGTTCGGAGGTGTATCCTGACAATTTGCCATTGAAAGAAGGTCTTTTGTCGCTCGGATCAGAGAGCGAAGTTCGCCAATAGTAAAGGAAAACAAGACTGCAGAAATTTACCTGCAGAAGAAAGCATCGTGGCGTGCATCGCCTTCCTTTTCCAGCCTCTGACACCCTAACCACCACAATTTTGGCATGGGCAGGAAAAACGGGATCGAATGTGAAGCTCGCTGGAAATGCTATGTTGTCATGGTTTTCCCATCTGCCTTCGCAGTTCTGCTGCTCGCGTCTTTCGATCCGGGTTTCCCCACTCCGGATAGAGCACATCCACAACGTTGAGAACACGAAGAGCATCTTCCGACTGATTCGAATTCTTCTGGTAGAAAGCTGTCTGGAATGAAGCCTCCAGCCATGCGTCGCTGCCCTGAGGGCTTTGTTTCAACACCAGTTGCCAGAATCGAAACACGGCGACTTCATTCTGATTGCCTGACTTCACAGGGTTATCTGCGGAAGCAAGGATTCTGGCCATCATTCTGATCTGTTCCTCACTCAGCTGCTCTTCGAACAGCCGGGCTGTCAACTTCGCCTGCAGCTTGAAATCCCCCGCGGCGTGACCCGCATTGACGACAAATTCCAGAAGTTTCATAAGCTCCATTGGGTCCGTAACAGCTGATGTTCGTTTCTCCAGAACCTCAAGGGAGACCTGCCCAAGCAGTCGGTTTCCGGAAAGCATCAACGCCATTTCGGCTGTATCACGAGTGCTGACCGACGATACTGTTCTTTTCAGTTGTGCACGGACGAACTGAGAATTGAGCAAACGCAGTGCCCGCAGCTGTTCGGGCAATTCGGCCGTTTCCAGAACTTTTGTAACATCTTCGGCAGTCCCGAAACTGGGTCTGGTCCGACTGCTGACGATTACAGAAAAAAGGTCGCACCGGCGACTCAGGACCAGTTCAAACAGGGTCTCGTTCGGTTGAGGAAACCCGCCGGAGCCATCGATCCGTTTCCCGGATGACTGCTGCGATGAGGCTGGCTCTGGCAGAGCAGCAGAAACGGATGCGTCGGATGCGTTTTCTGTGCCGGAACTTGAATTCTCGCTGAGAACACTGCGAACAGATGTCAGCTGACTGAGCATCTTCTCCCAGTCGTTCTTCGGCCCATTTACGTCCAGAAGATCGAATTCCATCAACTGCAGCTGAAGTGTGCAATGGTGAAGAGCGCTGAGTTCATCGCTGGCAGAATTCAACGTTTCCTCGGCCATCTGACGAAATCGCTGCTTCGTGCGTTCGACTTCCTGAACGGCCGTTTCGACGGATTCTGCCTGGAGCTGCGCAGGAGGAGTGGACGGGGCCTGGGAAGTCTCCCTCATGATATCTGCAGACAGCAGCAACTCCCCGGCGTCACAAAGAGAATTCGCCTTTTTGTCAGGCCGATTGTCCTTTTCGGCAACGGTAAGAAGATGATCGGCCGCCTGAGAGGGGTCTGTGACTCGTAGTATTCGAATCAGCCATAGTCTGGCCGTGTTACTGGTTTCCTGCTGAGAGAATCGCGTCAGATGCTCCGACAATGCTTTCGAATATTTGTAGGACGATTTGTCCGGGCTCGAATCGTCTTCCCAGCGCCGACCGACGGCATAAATGCAGAGCAGATCCGCGGCGGCCGCAGCTGTCTGATCACCGGTCTGCTCAAGATCCTGAGTGGCCTGATTCAGCACTAAGATGGCGCTGTCCCATGCTTTGAGCTGTATCTCCAGTTCCCCCTGCTGCAGTTTCAGCATTCCGGTGGTTTTCAATGAAGCTGACGGTGGAAGTATTGTCAGGATCTGATTCAGCAATCCGCGAGCTTCATTGAATTTGCCTGTGGTCGCAAGGTTTTGTACGGCCTCCAGATCGTCAGCCAGGTCCGGACCAACCTGGCTGACCCGTTCATACCGAGCATTCAGTTGTTCGGCCGCTTCCCGCCAGACCCCCGAGACCATGCTGACCGCCGTATTTCGCTGCGTCTCAAACTCAGCACCTGCCGCTCTTTGAAGTTCCCCGTCACCCAGCGCACTGACAATTTCATAAACTGCCAGAAGTGCTTCGGCTCTGAGTACGAGCAGTTCCGGGCCGAGCGAACTGGAATTCTGATAGTTGACGATTTCCTGCAATGCCTCAGTCGCCTTGCCCTGCCGCAGCAGTCCTCGAACGCGAAGTGCCATCCAGGCTGGCTGATGATTCGCCGGTGCAAGCGAGTTTCCATCAGCCGACTGCCGCACTGAAAATGCGTCGAGGTGTCCCTTTCTCAGCAAAACTTCTGCGACCTGCAATTGAAGTTCTGAACGCAGCTCTTCATCACTTGTTGAACGCAGCAGTTGCTGGCACTGCCGCAGGGCAGAATTCAGACGGCTTTCGCGATCGTCACCCGGAGCATTCAGTTCTGCCAGCAGCCACGGACATACAGTGAGTATGTGGCGCGCTCGGTCCCGCAGCAGACGAACTGTATCCGGTTCGAGATCCCGGCGAATTTCGTTAAGCTGTTCAATAAACTCAATGGCCAGTGACTGGGCTTTGGCGACGGCCTGCTGATGGCGGGAAACATCGCTGATTGGCGTCACGGATTCCCTGCCCTTCAATCCGGGAGCAACGAACCAGTTTCCGGCCTGACTGACAATCAGCTGCATTCGAGCAGCGTCGGTAAGCATTTCAATCTGTTGCAGTCGAATGGAAAGTTCATGCACAGGAGAGACAGTATTCTGCGAGAGGAATTCTGTGAGGCGCGTAATCGAATAATCCAGAAGCGAGTTTCGATTGACAACGCCAAGTGTCCATGCACGCTGCCGATAACAATCAGACAGCTGAAGCTGCCAGACGCCTTTCCGATCTGCGGATACAGAATGGCCGATCTGCCGCTCACAATATTCGACGGCAGATTCAAACAAACCGCGGGAAAGTAATTGCTGAACAAACTCCCGTCCGGCAACGTCGCCTGAAGCCTGAGTTACCGTCGACTGTGACGCCCAAAGTCGGCCTTCAGTGAACGTGATCCATATCAACAGGACGCACATTGCCCTGATCGCAGGCCGAAATGCAGCGTTCAATTGTTGGAGAAATTTTGAGCACATGTCCATTGAAGCATTTTAATGGCCAGCCCGTATCGATTGAGGTACTCACATGGAAATTTTACCACAGTCGGACAAGCCGGGCGACCGGAAAACGGTGGTTCAACGACAAATGAAGTGCGAGTGGCAAGTGACATGAAGGTCGATTCCCGTCCTTCACCGGGTACGGCAACGCAATGTACATCATGTGTCTTCGAGGCGTTTTCTTCACCACAGATGACACAGATGGCCACAGATAAAAGGCGCAAACGCTCCTGTCATCTGTGAAAATCTGTGGTTTAATGAGTTGTCGTTGAACCATTGAAAGCAGCAGCCTGCTCCTCTGGAGATCCCTAAGTTCAGCTCTTCAACAGGCTGCGATTCTTAAACGGTGGCGGGGGATGACATCTCAATCTATCATCCGACCGATTCGCTTCCGGCCAGTACGCAGTACCACGGTATGCAGTACCACAGTGAACCTCGTAACATGGCCCTCCATATCCGCATAAATCGTTTAACAGGAAACAGAAAATTATGGATACGACCGCCTGCGGAAGACCGAATATCTTTTGGACGATACTTGCAGTTGCGATGTTTACTGCTGCAGGCGTCAGTTCCGGGGCGGATCCATTGCCGTCGTGGAACGATGGTAACGGAAAACAATCGATTCTGGATTTTGTCGGAAAGGTGACCCGGCCGGACTCGCCGCACTTTGTACCACCGGCCGAACGCATCGCCACATTTGACAATGACGGCACACTCTGGACGGAACAGCCAATGTACGTTCAGGCGTTCTTTGTTTTCGACCGCGTTAAGACACTCGCTCCGCAACATCCGGAGTGGAATACCAAAGAACCATTTGCCTCAGTTCTGAAAGGGGACATCAAATCGTCATTGGCGGGCGGCGAACACGCATTGCTTGAAATGTTGATGGCGACTCATGCCGGAATGACGAGTGATGAATTTGAAAGTATTGTCAGAGACTGGATTACGACTGCAAAGCATCCGGGCACCGGCAAACTGTATACGGAAATGGTCTATCAGCCGATGCTGGAAGTACTGAATTATCTGAGGGCAAACGGCTTCAAAACTTTTATTGTCTCCGGTGGCGGCATTGAGTTCATGCGCCCATGGAGCGAGAAGGTTTATGGCATTCCACCCGAGCAGATCGTTGGCAGCAGTATCAGAACCAAATTCGAAATCCGCGACGGCAAACCAGTACTGGTTCGGTTACCACAGGTGAATTTCATTGACGACAAAGACGGAAAACCTGTCGGGATCCAGCAGCACATCGGACGCCGTCCCATCATGGCCTTTGGGAATTCTGACGGCGATTTTCAAATGCTGGAATGGACAACCTCAGGATCTGCTGCGAGCATGGGAATGATTATTCATCACACCGATGCACTTCGCGAGTTCGCTTATGACCGCGCATCATCAGTCGGACGGCTTTCCAAAGGGCTTGATGAGGCGGCTGGCCGCGGCTGGATTGTGGTTGATATGCAAAAGGACTGGAAGCAGATTTATCCCTGAGATGTAAAGTGCAGGACCTCTGGAAGGATTGATTAACGACGTGAATCAACCAGCCGGCAGCAATCAGAAAAAGTCTCTGACGGGAAATGGGATCGGGGTCCGACGGCTGTTAGTGCCGCTCGCTGTACTGACAGCCAGCGCCCTGACGCTGGTGTTGCTGGTCAGTGGACCGGTGTCGAAAACTCCTGCGCGGGTTCCTGCAGCCGTGATGACGGCAGAGCAGCCGCCGAAGTTGCAGCCGCCGGTTAAGGTCGATCCCAATTCGTTTGGCGATGCGTTCGGCCCGACCATTCCAAATGACGTGAAACCGTCATCGCCTGCCCCGCTGGGAATGGTGTGGATTCCCGGTGGTGAATTTTCAATGGGAAGTAACCTGGATTCTGAATCGATCTGCAGTCTGCCCGGTGTGTGTCGTGACGCTGCCCCCATTCATCGTGTTTATGTCGATCCATTCTGGATCGATTCAACAGAAGTCACCAACAGGCAGTTTGCGGAATTCGTAAAGGAAACAGGGTACGTCACAGTTGCTGAAACCCGACCTTCACAGGAAGAGTTTCCCAGCGCACCCCCGGAAAACCTCATCGCAGGTTCCATCGTGTTTACACCAGCGAATGAGCCTGTTCCGCTGACTAACCACTTTCGGTGGTGGAATTACGTACCGGGAGCGGACTGGCGGCATCCGACGGGGCCGGACAGCTCCATTGAAGGTCGCGAGAACTATCCTGTCGTCCAGATCGCGTATCCTGACGCGGAAGCGTATGCTCGCTGGGCCGAAAAACGCCTGCCCACCGAAGCCGAATGGGAGTTTGCCGCTCGGGGCGGCATTGCCGGACAGTTGTATGCCTGGGGCAACGAACTGCGTCCCAGCGGCAGGTTTGCGGCCAACATCTATCAGGGAAAATTTCCGATCGAAGGCGGAGACACTGCGGAAGATGGATTCGCCGGAATTGCGCCCGTGGCCCAGTATCCCCCGAATGCTTATGGACTGTTTGATGTGGGTGGAAATGTATGGGAATGGACCAGCGACTGGTACCGCTCCGATTACTATCAGACATTTTCGGCACAAGGCGTTGTTCGAAATCCGCAGGGACCAGAAACACCATTCGATCCCGCTGAGCCGACGGAAAAGAAACGTGTCCATCGTGGCGGTTCATTTCTCTGCACCGATCAGTATTGCACTCGCTACATGATTGGCACTCGGGGCAAAGGTGAAGTTCGCACGGGCACCAATCATGTCGGTTTTCGCTGTGTCAAACCTGTCGAGCAGACTGCTCTATGAACAGACTGCTCGATGACCCGGACGGTGCGTTAACGACCACTGCCGCGGGACTGGCGAGTCAGCATATCTCTCTGCAGAATCATCACGATTTTTGCCAGAACACGCGGGGGATTGGAGTCCAGAGACTGCTCAACCACAGGAAAGTGGAAGGCCGTGTTTGTCTGAGCAGATCTCACCACGGTTCCCATCGCTTCGAAGTAATCGCCTTTGAAACGCAATTCAACTTTGGCTTCGGTTCCGAATTGAAAAAATGCACAGTCTGCAGCGTCAAGTCTTACGGCGACTCCGGTCATGCTCAAATTCAGTACGCGCGGGTTGGCAGTCCGCTGTTCCGTAATTAATCGGCACTGCAGTCCGCTGTCACCAAAAACCAAAGCGCGATAAACAATTCTGCGATTGGGCAGGCTGTTGTCTGTGTCGCTGATCATTACATCATACCTAAGACTGTGCTTCAGGAATCTTCTGCCTGACGCTGTGCCTTCATCTGTTCCCACTGTTCAGGCGAATAAAGAACTTCACGCGCCTGAGCTCCGTTGTAATCTCCCACCACCCCATCTTCGGCCATATAGTCGATCATGCGAGCTGCGCGTCCGTAGCCGATACCAAGTGCTCGCTGCAGCAGAGAGACACTGCCGCGACCTTCCCGAACAACCACATCAATTGCGGCATCATACAAGTCGTCATGATGACGCGGACCGCTGTCAGAAGTTCCACTTCCACCTGCCGCTCCGGCGGACGTCAGCTGGGCCAGCTCACTGCTGTACTCCGGCTCGACATCCTTAAAGAAATCAATCACCGCACTGATTTCCTCATCGCTGACATATGTTCCCTGAGCTCGAGTCAGGCTGCTTGTTCCGGGCGCCAGATAGAGCATATCGCCGCTTCCAAGCAGTCGTTCTGCACCGCCCTCATCCAGAACCACCCGGCTGTCCATTCGGCTCGACACCTGGAAAGAAATTCTCGCCGGAAGATTGGACTTAATCAGCCCCGTGATGACGTCCACCGTTGGTTTCTGAGTAGCCAGCACCAGATGGATGCCGACCGCTCGCGACTTTTGTGCCAGACGAATAATATGAGCTTCCACGTCCTTACCTGACGTCATCATCAGGTCTGCCATTTCATCCGCAATGATAACGATGTATGGCATTCGTTCAGGAACACATTCTGCATCATCGTCGTAGGGATTCATTCCCAGCCGCTCAAGAACTTTTGCCTTTCCGAGCTTATTGTAGTTGTCAAGATGGCGAACACCGACCCGAGCAAGAAGGTCGTACCGTTCCTCCATTTTGTCGACCGCCCATGCAAGAACAGCTTCTGCCTTCTTCATGTCCGTAATGACAGGATGCATCAGATGCGGAATGCGTTTGTAAGGACTCAGCTCGACCATCTTTGGGTCGATCATCAGCATACGCACGTCATCAGGAGTTCGAGTCATCAGGATGGAGAGAATCAGCGTGTTCAGACAGACGCTTTTCCCCGTTCCAGTGCGTCCTGCAATCAGCAGGTGAGGCATACGGCACAGATCGACAGTCAACGGACGCCCGCTCACATCTTTGCCAAGGAACAGAGGAATCCGCATGTCTTCAGAGCCCGCACGGGCAATTTGCAGAAGTTCCCTCAGCCGCACCATCACCTGCTTGTCATTCGGAACCTCCACGCCAACCGTGTTTTTTCCGGGAATTGGAGCAACAACGCGAACCGAAGGCACTCGAAGGGCAATCGCAAGATCGTCCTCCAGTGCGGTTACTTTATTCAGACGCAGTCCCGCTTCGAGCTCCAGTTCAAACTGTGTCACAACCGGTCCGGTATCAATTTCCGACACCTTGATATTCAGGCCGAATTCCTCAAACGACTTTTCGAGGGTAGCTGCCGCGATGCGAGCCTTTCGCGCAAGCAGTTCGTAAGGAAACTCCTCCGGCTGTTCCAGCATTTCCACGTCGGGAAGTGAGTATCCTCGATGTACAGCTGCGGCAGAATCCGGTGACGGCTGATGAAGAGCCAGACTGGTCGGCGGATTGATACGGATTGAACGATCCGCAGGCACAGCAGACGCATCCTGGAGGACTTCCGGACGAGTTTCAGAGTCAACCGTAACCGGCTGATGAATGGGAATCGAAATAATTTCGTCCGGCAATGATTCGATCGTCGGATCATCATCCTGTGACGGCTCAGCCTTCTTCTCCTGTTCGACTGCAGGGCGCACAGCCAGTCTTCGACGCGCAAGGCTAACGGCCCCGCCCGCCGCGAGAAGAGGAGCCGAAGCAACACGAAGGGCAGGACGAGTCAGATCAGACAGGGGCGTCAGAAGCCAGCCAGCCGTGAACACACTGGCCGTCAGAATCATGATGCCAGTGGTCGAAAAATGTTCTGACAAATAGATACCTGCCCATGCACCGATCTGGCCACCGCTGCCATACGCCGAACCTGATGTGATTCCGGGAACATGCAGGTGCAGCATTGCGCAGGAAGCCGCAGCCAGCAGCAGAATACCGGCCGTTGTGGTAATGCTACGACGAGACTGTTCATGGGCGAAGAGCTTAAGGTCCCATGAAATCAGAGCTGCGAGAACGATCCATATCCCAAGTCCCATCGTCTGGCGTGCGTGAAACGCGATGGATGCACCCAGTTCACCACAGATGTTTGTAGGAACCTGTCGCTGGGGAAAGACGAGATTCGACGGCGGATCCGCATAGTCGTAACTCAGAAAGCTCAAACCGGCAAACACCACCAGGGCCAGAAGCCCCAGGGCGAGCAGATCGGTTTTGAGTCGTTCTGAGTCAAACATTGGTAAACAGTACTTCCGGCGTTAGCCGATACAGTGCCTGACCCAGATTAAGATCTGAATCAGAATACACCAAAGAAATCGGGATGTCAGGTTGCGCAGCGCGTGACGCGAACGCACTCGATCTGCAAAATTTATGCAATCGGTAAACAGATCACTTCAAACAACTGGACGTCGGGTCCGCCCGGATGCCAAAGTCAGGATGATTCAGAACCGGTAAGCGGATCAACGGTGAAACGGAGGCCGATCGCGAGTCCCAAATGGTCCGCCGTTCATGTCGAACACCACCCTCCGTATGCAACAGTAGCACTCGAACTTTGGTCAGCTGCAGCAATTTCCATTCATCTGATCCATAAACGCATCACGCAAGACAACGGTAACGATTGGAACAAACAGCGAAAGTGATTCAAATGTTCGGGTCTGGGAATGATTCCAGAAAAGTGGTTGTAAGGGCAACGATTCAAATTCATTTACGAAATTCTTTCGATTCGGTGCTTGACCCTGCAGACATACACTCCGGGATCCACGCGAGAAACTCGCGTCGTTTTTTTCCCGGGTCCGATTGATTAGACTTCAACGCTGTTGCCAAAAACATCGGTTGTAAGGCTTTTTTCGGCGTAAACACTTTTTCGGCGTTCAGAGGAGTTACAGGATGCAACTGGGATTTGTGAGTGCGATCGTTCCTGATCAGTCCTTTGATGAGGTCTTTGGTCTCGCCGCAGAGATTGGTTACGACTGTGTGGAAGTCTGCTGCTGGCCCGCAGGAAAGGCGGAAAGGCGTTATGCCGGTGTCACCCACATTGATGTGTCTGCCATCACTGATGAACTTGTGAACCATATCCGCTCGCTTGTCGATTCGACAGGTGTGAATATCAGCGGACTAGGCTACTATCCCAACGCACTGAGCCCCAAAACTGACGAGGCAGCCACGGCGGTGAGTCATATTCGAGCAGTAATCAGCGCGGCCGCACAACTCGGTGTGACCCGTATGAATACGTTCATCGGTCGCGACTGGACCCGGTCAGTTGATGACAACTGGCCTCGATTCCTTGAGACATGGAAGCCGCTGATTCGCCATGCGGAAGATCTGGGAATCCGCGTTGGGATTGAGAATTGCCCGATGCTGTTCTCGGCTGATGAATGGCCAGGCGGGAAAAACCTCGCAACATCCCCCGAGATCTGGACGAGGATGTTTAGTGACATTCCCTCCGAATGTTTCGGGCTCAACTATGACCCGTCACATATGATCTGGCAGCATATGGACTACCTTCAGCCCATGATTGATTTTCGCGACAAGCTGTTTCATATTCATGCAAAGGATGTCCGAATTGATCGAACGCGGCTGAATCGACATGGAATCATGGCACACCCGTCCGCCTGGCACACGCCAAAACTGCCCGGTATGGGTGATGTTCACTGGGGCCGGTTCTTTTCCGTGCTGACCGACTGCGGTTACCGCGGTCCGGTGTGCGTCGAGGTTGAGGATCGCGCATATGAAGGCAGCCTGGAAGATCGACGCGCCTCATTGGTGCAAAGCCACACTTACCTGAGAAATTTCCTGCCGGCACGCTGAAGCTTCGCCCTCCCATCTCCCGCGTTAATTGGTATGTTCTCAACTGCCACTCGCCTAACCATCAGTTCGTAAAACCACAACAGGCCCTGAACGGGCTTTCTGCTCCAGGAAACTCCGATCGATGAAGACCGTTATTCGCGGGTTTGAAACTTTTGACCTTAGATTTCCAACCTCGCAGCATCTGGATGGTTCCGATGCAATGAACCCGGATCCTGATTACTCGGCCGCTTATGTCGTGCTGCGAACGGATTCTTCAGACCTTTGCGGGTATGGCATGACCTTTACGATTGGCCGCGGTAACGAGTTGTGCGTTGCCGCCATTCGCTCGCTCGCACGGCTGCTTGTCGGTCAGTCAGTTCAGACGCTCATGGAACAGCCTGTCACATTGTACCGAAAACTGACGGGCGACAGTCAGCTTCGCTGGGTCGGTCCGGAGAAGGGAGTAATTCATCTGGCGGCTGCGGCTGTTATCAATGCCGTCTGGGATCTCTGGGCTCGCATTCTGAATCGTCCGGTCTGGCGAGTGATCTGCGACATGTCCCCGGAACAGTTCGCCTGGTGCGTTGATTTTCGCTACTTGTCCGATGCACTTACCCGCAGCCAGTCTCTTGAACTGCTGAATAAACAGGCGGCATCACGAGAATCGCGAGTGGAAGAATTGCTGGCTTCAGGATATCCCAGCTATACAACATCCGCTGGCTGGCTTGGATATTCGGATGATGCTCTTCGACAAAAGTGCGACGACCTTAAACGAAGAGGCTGGTCCCATTTCAAGATTAAAGTGGGACGAGACCTGCAGGACGACCTGCGTCGATGCAGGGTTCTGCGAAACGAAATGGGTGAAGATGCACGGATGATGATCGACGCTAACCAGGTCTGGGATGTTGATCAGGCCATTGAATGGATTCGCCAGCTCGCGGAATTTCGTCCCTGGTTCGTCGAAGAGCCTACGAACCCGGATGACATCCTTGGGCATCTGGCCATCTCCCGCGCGATTGCTCCAATTCGTGTGGCCACAGGCGAAATGTGTCACAATCGAGTGATGTTCAAACAGTTCCTTCAGTCAGGCGCCATGCAGGTCTGCCAGCTGGACAGCTGCCGTCTGGGTGGAGTGAATGAAGTCCTTGCCGTCATGCTGCTGGCTGCTCGTTTCGGAATCCCTGTCTGCCCGCATGCAGGCGGCGTTGGACTCTGCGAATACGTGCAGCACATCAGCATTGTGGACTATGTGTGCGTAACGGGAACCATGGAAGACCGTGTCGCTGAATACTCCGACCATCTTCATGAATACGTTCATGATCCTGTGGTGATGAAGGACGGCCGTTATATGCCTCCACAGGCTCCGGGCTACAGCGTGCAGTTTACTCAGTCCTGCCTTGATGAGTTTCACTTTTCCGACTAACTCATTGCGGGATCTCTATAGGATGGCTGGATGGGTCTGTAATTCTTTTGGGGATCGCATCCGATTTCTTTTTTGGTGCGATGGAAGAGTTGTCCGCTGAAGGAGACTCTTCCGGCACACTGCTTTGATCCTTTGACGCTGGTCCGGCCCTGAAGTAGACAACACCGTCGTGTTCCTCCGTCTCCGGAGCCAGTTGTGGGGGTGACATAAGAGGGGAGACCGCTGCCGAAGGACCGATAACCTTCGGTGCCGAGGCTGGTGATTGCGGTATGGCAGGCATTCCAACAATGGGAGCCACCGGTGCAATGACTTCCTCGGTCACTGCCGAACTTAACGGCATGGGTCGGCGTGAAGACGGAAGCGTCAGATTTCCCCGGACAACAGACTCATACTGAGCGTGAGCTCGCACAACTCCGTTACCATCAGGCACAACAGTTTCTGTAGAATAGAATCCCGCCTTCTGAATACTGCCTGCGGGATGCTGCAGGATTTGATGAGCAATATCCTTTCGCAGTGCAGATCTCATCTGCACTGAGGATCCGTCAGCACGATTCAGAGCGACTTCGTCAACGACCCAGAACCCGTCTTCAGACAGCAGGCGAATCGTTGCTTTCGCTTTTCCGGAAGCCCTGAGAACAACAGTTGCTTCTTTTCCACCGACCTGAACCTTGGATACAGGAGCCGTGAGCAGCCCTGGCATTTCTGAAAAATCGGCTGGAAGGGTTTCCATATTACTCCACACGAGTCGATTGAATTCCCGCGAACATACGCTTCGCACAGCCGTTAAATCCGACTGTCGCCATGCAGAAGCAAGTTCCAGCAGGGGTACCGTCAGTTCAATCTGAGTTTTCAGAGAAATAACGGATTCCGAAACAGTCGGGAACTGCAGATCATCGACTCTGAGTGTGCCGTTTTCGTCTGACAGGATAATCGTTAACAGCTGGCCGCTGGCCGCCTGAAATTCCAGTTCAGTCTGTTGTCCGCGAACGCGGCTGCTTTCCAGCTTCAGTTCTCCATGAGGCAAATCATGAAGCGGCAGTATTGAGAACATCTCCGGATTCATGCGATTCCATGTGCCTCGGGAGAACTCCTGAGAAGAAATCTGTCGCAGCATTTCGAAGTCACGTTCCTCAAGGGCCGACATAAACAGCATTCCCCGTGCGGGAGCACTGAACGCCGATGACAGGTTCGTCTGCTGCATTGTTTTGCGGTCATAGATCGTGACTTCCCGCACAACAAAATTGAATTCACTTTCGGCCGCCACTTTGGATTCCAGCGGTTTACCTTCCGCATCAACAATCTGCTTGTCCGGATCAATCAGATCAATACGAACGAGGCGAGTTTTTTCAGGCAGCATGACTGTGAGCTGTCCTGAATATGACTTAAGTTCGAAATCAGAAGGAACGAACTCAGGTGGCGGCAATGTGACCATCGACAGATCTGCAAACTGAAGTGACCCCTGATAAAAGGCATCAGTTGTCGATTTCTTCAGCTGTTCGACGTTTTGCTGCTGATAACTCGAAAGGAATGCGGCCACTGCATTAATCGCGTCCGCCTGCCGTTTGATCGATCCCGGATGATCTTCGACCTTTCGGTTATGTGATTCAACATCGGAAACCAGCCAGCCGTCGCCTTCCCGGCGGATCCTGACAAGCAGAAATCCATTGCGGGCCGGCATCTTGACGACAGCATCCGATTCGTTCAGCTGTGCAACGGGACGTCGGGCCATGGATGATTCGTATTCATCGGCAATTCCGCGAACCAGCTGTTTCATCCATGCATCCGGCAGAGTGGAAAGCGGCCCCTGAAGATCCGCCGATACGACCTGCAGCATGGCTTCCCGCTCACCGTGTTTCCATGTCTCCAGAAATTCACGAAGGGTCAGAAGCAGGTCCATGACTTCTGTGGCCGATTTGGTTCCCCGAGCTCCCCTCTTCTGCTGTCGAAACAGAACGTCATCCACAACCCATCGACGTTTTTTGGGGTCACGAATAATCTTGTACTGGTACTTTTCGTCCTGATCTTCTTCAGTAACGACCACGCTTCGGGATGTGTCGTCGAGTTCTTCGACCTCCACAACCACAAGCTTGTTTTTTGGCAGACTTACGATTTCCAGATCCTTGAACGCAATGTCCGATCGCAGCGCCTTCTCTTCAAATCGAACGGACACGGCTGTCCGGAGTGCTGATTCATTGTCTTCCCGCAAAGCATCAGTGAATTGATTCACAATCCGAGTTTCAAGACTGAACTTTCCAACGTTCATCACTCGGTTTTCGAAAAACGAATTTTCGAATAATGAAGTCGTACAGCCGCAACTAATGCTCAGAATCAGGAGACAGTGAAGAACCGGTCGCATAATGCTGACACTCCTGCCACGCAGTTCAGATACGCGGCGGTACCATTCGCGATGGAATGGCCCATTTGGACGGGAATGGTGTGCTGAAGTCAGGTGAGTTTCAGAACAGACAAAGACGGGAGGTCTGTTTGTCGCATTTGCAATTGCGTGCGTCAACGGGGCGATGAACCCGTTCGCAACAGCTGTCAGAAATCGCCTGTGCGGCTCCGTGACGATTCGGCAAAAATCGCAAAGAATTCCCGTTCGATGCAGAAGAATCCGAATTCAGTTGTTGCGAAACCTGCTTCCACTGCCAGAACTGCCGATCCACCCGCAGGCAATTTCTGCCGGACCGAATCTGAAGCCAGCACGCTCGCCCGCCGCTACTGGACGCGGGACATCAGCAGATCAAGCACCGACCGATTCGCTTCCGGAAAAACCAGCTGACGCATCTCTTCATACGTCACCCAGCGAAACGGACTCTGAGGCTCCGCGTTGTCCGGCAGGCCCGGACTGAGCACACATCGCCAAAAATGCAGCTCAACATCACCGTGCGGATACGAAAAGTTTACTGTTGCCAGATGTTCGCGAGGAACAACCAGCAGGCCGGTTTCCTCCCGACATTCGCGGACTGCACACGAACGAGGTGTCTCGTCCGCCTCACATTTTCCCCCGGGGAACTCCGCTTTACCCGCCAGAGGTACTCCTTCCGGCCGCTGACCCACGAGCATTCGTCCGGCCGATTCTACGACGGCAATCCCTATACGACTGGCAGCTGCCATAAGATTCACAGTTTTCTACGGTTTCAGGTCCACCATCCGGTGGCCATTCCAAACACACAAGTTCTGTCTTTGTCAGGATTTGGGATTTGCTGTATCAGCCGCCGGGCTTCGACTCAATGGCGTGGACTTATTGTCGCCTTTCGCTCCGCGAAAGTAGCGTTTTCGCGTGTTTTCGCGGAGCGAAAAACGACTATGGAAATCCGCACGATGCTTAAGTCCACGCCATTGGGGCTTTGGCTCCCGGGCGAATTTTTTCCCTGTTTTTCTCCATCGGAAACCGGACGCTGACGAGTTTCGGCTGATTAAATCGACAGCCCCCTCGCTCACGTCCGCTTCTGAACCGAAGGCTCGCACCCCGCGGCTGATATTTCTTAAACCAATCTCATACCCTGACAAGGCATTAGCCGGCTGCCGGTTTCGTACCAAAGTCCGCCGGAGGTGCACCCATTTTGCTGAATCCACAGTCGACATGCACGACTTCTGCCGTAATTCCGCTAGCCAGGTCACTCAGCAGAAACATCGCCACTTTGCCCACCTCTTCCGCTGTAATGTTGCGACGCATCGGAGCGACGGCGTCATAAAGATCCAGCATCTGCTTAAAATCACCGACACCCATCGCACTAATTGTTCTTACGGGGCCCGCGCTGATTGCGTTGACTCGAACTCCGTCAGGACCAAGTTCACTGGCAAGATAACGCACACCACATTCGAGCGCCGCTTTGCAGATTCCCATCAGGTTGTAACCCGGAATGACTTCTTCACCTCCAAAGTACGACAGCGTCAGAATACTGGCTGTCGGGCTGAGTATGTTCTTTCGTTTTGCCGCTCCCGCCACCGCCAGCAAACTGTAGGCACTGATCTCCATCGCCGTTTTGAATCCATTGCGGCTGCAGGCCCATGTTGGCCCCGTCAAATCCTCCGGAGGTGCAAACGCAACGCTGTGCACAATAAAATCAATCGTGCCAAAAACTTCCGCCGCTTTATCCATCAGCGATGATAAATGCTCATCATTGCAAACATCACAGGGCATCAAAAACTTTGATCCAATCGGATCGACAAGCTTGGCCACCTTGTTCTGGTTCTTCGGACGATCGCCCGTGTCCGGAAGATGAGTGAATCCAATTTCCGCACCTTCACTGTTCAATTGTTCAGTAATCGCCCAGGCAATTGACCGATCATTGGCAATTCCGAGTATCAGGCCTTTTTTCCCTGTAAACAAACCCATTATTCGACGCCCTCAGTTTGCGTTTTCTTCAACTTTTAAAATGCCACAGGTGTCCAGCGCCACCCACTTTACATCCCGGCAAAAATCTTTGTCCCCAGCGACGCGAAGAATAATAAGTTGATCTGCGACATTCTGGAAGGAACTGCAGCCGTTCGCGACAGGAACTTTGCATACAGGGTGTTATGCGAGCATTTTGAAAAGGATGATCGGTTGCAGCAGCCGATCAAACCGACTCGGCACAAACAGCTCGGAAACAGTGCTGGTAAAACCGCTTCAACGACAAATGAAGTGCACTTGGGCGACCGGCATTTAAAAAATACCAGTCACCGCGGCAGATGGCTCATCGTACCACACATCTTTTGTGTGATAAAAAATGAGCGGCACGTCAGAACTCGGGGCCGAAGGTCCGGAAGGTGAAAGCCCAGGGCAACGCCCTGGGAACGTAGATCATCAACG
>JALHMY010000051.1 GCA_022843805.1 Fuerstiella sp. | reverse complement strand
AAGACTGGCTCAAGTGCCAGAGGAACCTCGGCGTCAGGGATGGCGATGAAGCCGTAGTTCATGGATGCTCCTGCGAATCAACCTTCCAGAAACTCCTTCAGAGCCACTGCACTATTGCGATCCTCGTCGCTGGCGGCGAAGACGAACGTAACGCTCCTATCCATGATGACGTACTTCAAGAGGCTGAGCAAATCGCTCATGCCTTTAAGTTCGTCCCGATAACGCACTTGAAATTCGAGCCAGCGGGCTGGATCGTGGTTGGACCACTTGCGAAGTTCGGTGCTGGGAGCGAGATCTTTCAACCAGAGGTCGATTCGTGCCTTCTTCTTGCTTACGCCACGAGGCCACAGCCGCTCCACCAGGATTCGTAATCCATCATCTGGGGACGCTTCTACGTAGGCTCGTTTCAGTTGTATCATCGACATCTCACAGGAAAATCAGACTCGCTCGCCGTCAATACTATTCTTTGCGCTTGAGCAACGCCGCCTGCAATGCTTCCGCCGCCGTCCACAAAGACGCACCGAGCAGAACGGCATCTTTCAGGAGAAATTGTCCCGGAACCGACAACGCTGGAAAACCCAGCGAAGGTTCCCATCCAGGTGTCGTCACGATGAAGCTCAACGTCCCGACGAACATGAAGGCTGCTGCGAAACTGCTGTAAGCCGACAATTTGGGCCAAACGGGACGAGTTGCGATCAAGAGGCCCACAACGATCTCAACCACTCCGAGGATCGCTGAGAATTGGCTCACGCTGAAGATTTGATAGAGCCAATTCATCAGTGGACTATTTTCGACAAAGGGACGAATACCCTCAGCTTCATAGTTCGTGAACTTCATCCCACCAATCCACAAGAAGACCACAACTAGGCTATAGCGGGTCATGTGAATGGCAATGGTTTGCAGTAAGGAAACTAGATGCTCTTCACGGGCAACGGACATAGTTAAATCCTTCGAGTGAGTTTTTGTTGTGTTAGTACTAATGTGTTCTCGACGGCAAATCTATTTGCGTAGAAAACCACGAAGCAGTTCGTATTCTTCTCGGCACTCGTCGCAAACGGTCAAGTGCTGCTCGATGGCTTTGAGTCCTTCGGGAATCGGCTTGCCGACCAGATTAAGTTCGGCGAACTCCCCGACCTGCATTAAGCACACATCGCAGTCGATTTCGACAGGTTGCGTGGCACGCACGACATCGAGCATTTTCTGGAGTTCAGGACGTGATAAGGACATGGCACACAACCTCTCTGTCAGCTAATGGTGATCGCATATTCCTGGGCAGTGAATCCAGCTTTTTCCAAACCCTGCTTGAGCCGCTGTCGTGCGTCGTGGCTGAGTTTGTACAGGGCGTTCCGGCTGCTCCCCATCTGGCGGGCAATCTCTTCCTGAGCCATCCCCTTGATCTCGGCTAACAAGACCGTTCGCTGCTTCTCGGTCAGGTCCGAGCCGATGATCCTGTACATCGCCTCGATGATCGGCTGACTTTCCCGGTCGGGACTTGTTTCGGCGGCAGACGGCTCGAAACCTGTGTCGGCCACAAGTGTTTCCAGCGATACATCTCGCCAACGACGCTTCCGTAGTTCCGTCAGGGCAACCCGAATGGCAATTGCTGTTGCCCAGGTGACAAACCGGCTGCGATTCTGAAACTGATCTAAAGATCGCAAGATTCGCACCAGCGAATCCTGGACAAAATCATCGAGCAGCGAATCCACGAAATCCGACCGTGACTTCAAGGCGGTCTTCAGGCCGATCAACAACATCCCTCGCAAATCGGAAAGGGCTGCTTCACGCAACGGCCCGTCCGCTTGCAAGGCTGCAATCCATTCGTTGTTGTCTCGTTCCTGAACCATTGCCGTGTTGCCTCGTGTACCTATCCTTGCCGAGTTGCTTGACACTCGGCCAGGAAGATCAACTTCTTATCCCTGGTGAGCCTTGTTCCAGTTCCGATTCGCCTTGACCATGCAGGCCCCGTTGCCTTCCTTTTCCCACAGGACTTTCGCATCGACTTCGGCGTTCTTCAAAAACAGTAGCAACTTGCCGTCTTCGATCTTGAAGTTGGTCGGATCGACCGGAAACTCTTTTTCAACGGCGTGGCCGTAGGCGCACTGGCCTCCGAATGCCGGGGCGAACTTGCCGGGATTCGCTTGGAAGGTCGCCACTTGAGCAGCCGACGTGAAGAAGTACGTTTTCCCTTCGTGGACAGCGTGGAATTCAGGATTTCCCCGCTCGGCTTGGCCCTTCTCGAAATACGATACCGGGCTGTATCCACCGATGGTTGCGTCGATTGTCGTCGTCGTCACGATTCTCTCCAATTCAGGGGTTTGGTCAGATAGTCTTGTCTCTCCACACCATCTTGGACGCCACCACAATTCGTTTCCTTACCCCTGGCGTCACTCTTCTTTCGGAAGACGGGGATTATTCTTGATCGAGCGGGGACTTGATTGAGATTGAGCGAAGGTGGTTAGAGCAGTGGGTCGAAACATGCTCGTTCTCCTTGCGAGGGAAGTCGTAGTTGAGCCTCGCATCACCGATGTTGATGTTCATGGCAACTGCACCGCCACGGGAACTTCCAACCACAACTTGCGGTTGATGCTGATCGAATTCAGCCTGGGCGGTCGCTACAGCAGCGGGGAAATCATCGTCATCGAGTGCCGGATTGATGACCTCGTGGCCGTGATCTTTCAAGTAGGTCGGTTTGACGCCACCAGGGACCGAGTGCCAGCCGTGAAGGAAGAGGATCGTGGTCATGGCAACTCCGCTTCCTGGCGAGCCAGCGAAATCAGCATCGTCTCTGGCAGCTTGTCCGCACCCGCTTGCCGGAGCATGTTGACGACTTGCGCTGCCGTGTAGTGAGCGTGAGTGCAGACGTGAAGCAGGACATCGGATCGCTGAGTTCCGAATCGTTTGCCTAGTCCGTAACTTGTGCTTTTCTTGTACACGAGTTCGTCGAGCGATTCAGGCGTCAGCGAAGCCAAATAGCCGCTCCATCGTTGTTCCAAGGCGATCCACTTGTGCCGAAGGTCGTCCAAGTCCGTGATTCCACCTTCGCCTTGCTGGTTCCCCGGCAGCTTGCCCGGCAGATCGCCTTGAACGAGTGGGTCGTCATTGCCGAGCAGGGCTTCGAGCCACACGAACTCGGCAGCATAGAGATGAACCAGGGACTTCCAGATCGAACCTTGGCCAATCTGGAACGGCAACCGCAACTGCTCGTCGGAGAGGCTTGCGGCAGTGGTCAACAGATTGCCGTTCACCCACGCTCGGTACTGGTGGAGGCGCTGGACTAGATCGACTGCGTTCATGTGTGTGCCTTCGTTGTGTGAGCGACTCGCCGACCCCAAATCAATTCGTCTGAAGGCCGTACCTCTTCATCAAGATTCGCCACTGGGCCAAGTGTTTTGCAGCGTGATTCGCCGAGCCTGTGAAAGTCGAAGGCCAACCGCCTCCCCAACCAACCTTACTTCGGACGATTTTTTGGGTCTTTGCTGCCGATGTCGGTTCCGTAGGCGTCGATTTCCTCCTGCGTAACGATCCCATCGTGGTTTGTGTCAGCAGCGTCAAAGTTCCGCAACAGTTGCTCGACATCTCGATGCGGCTGTTGCTTCCCAAAGAGTTCCATTTCTTCACGAGTCAACTTGCCGTCTACGTTATGGTCGGCGGCATCCCAAGCCGACCACGCTCGGCCAGGAGTTCGGTTCGCCCTGTAGAGTGGATACCAAGGCTGCGCAAAGTAGACATAGACACTGACTCCAAGGAGCAGCAGGCCCACGATCATCAAGGGCAATTTCCAGCGTCGTGGGCCGGATATAACGGCTTTCGTCGGCTCATCGTTCATAGATCAGTTGTCCTTGGTTGCGATTCAAACTTCACCCCCACACCATTTCGGCGTCAGGCCGTACCACTTCATCCAAACCGCATCTTCATCGTGACGGAAGTGGAGGGGCAGATGGTGTCGTCATTGTTTTGCCACTGCCGGACGGTGGCTTAGGTCCGTGCCTCAGCCACTCGATGGCAGAATTGAACGGCTCGATGTTGTTTTCGTCGGCCTTGATGAGCGGCCAATAGAAGACCGAAAGTACGGTCGAGATCGGTGGACTCAGGCCGGGACCAAGTTTGACAGCCACCACAAATCCAGTCAGGTACAGAGCGGCGAATACGACGAAGAAGAGAGCGACCTTGATTACGATGCGGCGAGCCTTGCGGGGATTGTCGTCGCTCATGTTCTTGTTCCTCGCCACTGTTGGGGCATTACTTCAACAATATCAGCAACATCACCACCGGCGTCTTCGCCTTGATCGAGTGCTTCAAGTTCGCAGGCATGTGGACCCAGGTTCCGGCCTGCGCTTCCTGCATGTCGTCGCCCAAGCCGACGCTCGCCTCGCCCTTCACGAAGAACAGCATGGCCGGTTTCGCCGCCGTGTGTTCGGAAAGTTCCTCGCCCTGGCCAAAGCCGAAGACCACGGCCTTGATCTGGTCGTCCTGGTAGATCGTTTTGCTCAAGATGCCGTCCGCAGGCGGTTCGGCTTCCTTGGCGAGATCGAGGAAGTGCGTGTAGGTAGTCATGGATAATGCTTTCTCTTCTCGCACGCCTCCGAGAAATACTTCACCTGCTCAGAACCTTCTCCAGACTCGGCTTCAGCTTCTCCGCAAAAAGCCCGTAGCCCACCTCCTGCGTGAGATGAATCTTGTCAGACGTGAAAAGCTCGGCTTTGACCGTGCCATCTTTATTGATGAGTTCGCTCGTGAAATCGAGCAACTGCACCCGTGGGTCATCGGTCAGTTTCAGGCCGTCAAGAGACTGATTGACCTTCTTGATGTCTTCGTAAAAGGGGACGCCCGGTGCATGTGCCGGGAAGACCTTGACCGTAACGATATGCACTTTCGGGAACTTCTCACGGAGGTTCGTCACGCACATCTTGATGCCTTGAGCCGCAGCCTCCACGCCTGTTTCAGCCGTGAAAAACATATTGTTGTTGCCGATGAGTAAGACGACGACCTTCGGCTCCAGCCCATCAACCCCGCCATGATCGAGACGCCAAAGGACGTTCTGTGTCTTATCCCCGCCGATTCCGATATTGACGGTTTTGTACTGCCCGAATTGTTTTTTCCATGCGGCGTTGAGTTCCCCTTTCGGCCCAGAGAGCGGACTGCCCCACTGTTGCGTGATGCTGTCACCGACGAGCAGGATGTCAATTGTCCCCTTGTTGGCTTTGACGTGTTCGAGCAGCTTCGCATGGGTATCCAGCCATGCCGTGCCGCCCCAATTTCCCGCCGAAGGTGTCACCGGCCACATCTTCGGCAGATGCTTCATCTGTTCCGATCCGGGACGACGCTCATGCTCTGGCTTCATGACATAAGCCCGTTCTGCATCCGTCAACGGCCAGCCGGTCTTCTGCGGTTCGGCGGTTGAATAGGGATAATCGACCGCCCCCGCCGTTAAAGTCACTGTTGAGGCGACGACTGCCAAAAGCAGTGCGGACGCCAAACAGCGTGTATTGCGGCTCGATATGCAGAAAATACAAGTCATTTTGTTACTCCTTCAGAAGACGCAGATGTGTCAAACGACGGTCGTTGTTGTCGCTGGGTTCCTTGCTCGACCACTTTGGCGACTCAATGCGGGCGGCTTCCTCGATTTGACGAGTATGGGCATCAAGGAATTGTATCTTTCGCCATCGCATCCAGCTTGAGTGGCTTGCCCCAAATCAATTCGTGTGAAGGCCGCACCCCTTCATCCAGATTCGCCGCAATCCACGCCTTCACGTCAACCGTCTCGTCCCTGAACGATCTATGGCACTCCCCGCAAACATGCTCAACAAACCCAAGTCGATTGAACTGCCCTACCTGTCGCAATCCGAAGTTCGTCAGGATCGTCTCTCCATCGCAATTCTGGCAAACCCCAGGACCAGAGCGCCGCCACGCACTCTTGAGCGCCATCCACGGGATAAAACCATCTGGCAAGCCCGTCCAGGCAAAGCCGGAACTCGTGCCGGGAGCCGCTTGCCAGTCATCAGACTCATTCACGAATCGCCTCTCCCACTTGCTCTGGAAGAGTTTCAGGTCGAAATCTGATGCGAGCAGGACGCCATAAAGGAACGAATCGCCAGTGAGTGTGCTGACGGTTTCTTTCTTGCGATCACGCAGGACGACTTCGATCTCAGGCCGGGCCAGTCCGTGCGTTTTGAAGAAGGGCTTCAGGTCGGCCAACCCCTGCTGTCCCCAGAATTGGACATGGACTTTGTTCCCTTGAACTTCCAGAAGGTTCAGTGAGCAGCGACGGACGAAAAGTCTTATGATCCTGTCGCCATCGCTCGTCGTCAGCTTCGACAGTCCTTCAGCGGCACGAGCAAAGATCGGCTCATGAGCGTGTTCGAGGGACCATTGAACGGGTTCGGCGATGAGCCAGTGTTTGCAGGAATCTACATGGATGAAGTGGAAGCGGTGGTTGGGGGTGGCGAAGACGGCTTTGGGGAGAAGCACCGAACCGGCGATGGCAGCGCTAGTTTGAAGGAATTCTCGGCGATTGGTCATGGTTGCTTCCTGGGAAATGGCCCATTCGGAAGACGCAGTTGGGGGTGGCGGGGTTCGACCAACTTCTCCCCCGAATTCGCCGGTCGGCTCATTGGAAAGTATAACGACCTTTGGTAAGGTTTGTAGGGTCGAGTCGGTTTTGAACCGGGGGTCGCACATGCCGGGGAGCGTTGAAGTGGAAAAGCTATCGGATTACATGCGAGTAGCGGAGGCCGCAGATTACCTGGGAGTTTCGCCGAACACGCTCCGCAATTGGGTAAACGCCGGAAAGATCGCTGCCGTTCGTCATCCCGTGAATGACTACCGCCTCTTCAAGAAGGAAGACCTCGACTCCTTACTTAAGAAGGTGGCGGCAGCGAGCAAGAAGACCAAAAGATGAAGTGTGACACCCGCTGTTTTCGGATCGTGAGGAACGCCAAGCATGACCACAACGACGACAACCTCGCCTCAACCCGAGCAGGGTCAGATGGTCAGCGTCCGGTCACGGAATTGGATGGTAACGGACATTTCCACCTGCACGCTTCCTCCTGAACGTCTGCAAACTGGCCTGGAGTCGCCACAGCATCTCATCACGTTGTCCTCAGTTGAGGACGATGGCCTCGGCGAAGAATTGAATGTCATTTGGGAACTTGAGCCTGGGGCAAGGGTTGTCGAAAAGGTTGCCCCGCCCGAACCGACTGGCCTCGATTCACCTGACCGACTCGATGCCTTTCTTGATGTCGTCCGCTGGGGCGCTTCGTCTTCGGCAGACCTGCGGACGATCCAAGCTCCATTTCGTTCCGGCATCGACATCGAGGATTACCAACTCGATTCCGTGGTGCGGGAGATCCAGATGCCACGGGTCAACAACCTCCTGGTCGCTGATGACGTGGGCCTCGGGCAAAACCATCGAAACAATGACGCATCAACGGCTCTGGCCGAGAATCCCCCAAAATCTCGCACTCCAGGGCTGTGGGCCTACGCCGCTGCTGACGACGGCATGTGCAGTAACCCTTCCGTCGTAGGGGTTCACACTCGATGAATGATGACATGATTTCGGTGATTGAGGCGGGAAGACAACTTGAACGCCGCAAGTCCACGATTTTCAAGGTGATGAGACGGCTTGGAATTCATGCTCACAAAAGAAGGGATTCCAATAGCGGCAATCAAGTTGTTTCTTATTTGACCCAGGCTGATTTTATCCGTGTGAAGGATGCTTTATGTGAGAGCAATTTGGAAAGTAGGGAGGAAGGGAAGAACGAAAATGAGGATACGTTCGTCTCTGCCGAAATCGGCGTGTTCTATCTGATTCAACTTGAACCCGACCATGATCCATTGCGAATTAAGGTTGGTTTTGCTGCGAATATCAATGACCGGCTTCGGGCCTTGCGATGCTCTGCCCCATTCTCAACGGTCGTCAAGACTTGGCCGTGCCGTCGCCTTTGGGAAAAAATGGCGATTGACTGCGTGACATGCGGTTGCGACCGACTGCATACAGAAGTATTTCGGTGTTCATCGGTTGGGGCGATCACCGCAAAATGTGACCAGTTCTTTGGGCTGATGCCATCTATCCAATAGTCCTCATTGGGACGCCGCTGCGGAGAAACCAAGCATGGTTGATGGCGATTCGATGTGGTCACGAAAAGGGGCCACCCTCAGCGACAAGTCTGCTCGGAAGGAGTTCGGCCTGACGCAGCCGGAGATCATCGCTGCGATGCGAGCGGGCAAGCTGCAATTCCGGGAAAGCAACATGCACGGCAATCCCTGGTATCGGCTGCTGCGGTACGAAGTCGAATCTCTCGTCCGAGACAAGAGCGGGCAGGACCACCTGAACAAGAAGAAGCTCCAGAAGGAGTTGGCCGATCTCAAAACGGAAGCCAGGAAAATCACGACTCGCATGAAAGCCATTGAACGGCGACGGGCTGAATTGATGAAGGAACTTGACGGATAACTTGGGTGATGTGGAGTAGCACGATGGCAACGAAGGCGAAAGCCCCAAACCCCTTCACTGGCCGATGGCGCATCGCTTCGATGAGCGCCTGGGACCAAGAGTTCATCGACGAAGAGGAAGAGGGTTATTTCGAGTTCGACCAGAAGAACAACGGTCAGTTCCACTTCGGATACGTCCACGGACAGATGGACTGCCGAATGACGACCAGGGACGGTGATGCCGCCGTCGAATGGACCTGGGATGGCAACGATGAGATGGACCCGGCACAGGGTCGAGGCTGGGCAGTCGTAAAGGGCGATGAACTCCACGGCATGATCTTCTTCCATAACGGCGACGATTCAGAGTTCGTGGCGAAGAAGGCAGAGAGCCGGAAGAAGCCGAAGAAATGACGACCCATGTGAAGACTTTTGGTTACTCCCACACGCAGAAGGCCCCGCTCTGCTTGCTGATCTACGCACTGGCCGTCGTATTCCTTGCTTTGGGTTGGTTCATCCAGGACGCACCGCCGATTCCTTGGCTGTTCCCGCCCATTGGCCTGCTGATGCTCGTGCTTGCCGCTTCGTTCCATCACCTGACGGTCGAGGATCAGGGCGACGTGCTGTCAGTCCGCTTCGGTCCCATCCCATTGTTCCGCAAGACCGTGCAGTATTCCGACATCGTGAAGGTCGAAGTCGGTCGGACATTGTTGCTCGACGGCTTGGGCATTCACATGAGTATCCGGGGCGGCTGGGTGTGGAATCTGTGGGGCCGAGATTGTGTTGTCGTGCATTTTCGGAATGGCGGTGTGTTTCGCATCGGCACGGACGACGCTGAGAATCTGGCGGGGTTTCTCGAAGGAAAGATCAGCGTTTAAGGATGTGGAAATACCCAAAGCACGGACAATCGCCGACATCAATGTTGGCATACGACACGATTCCTACTCCCCTACCTTCGGCTCAATAAGGTGTGCGATGGCACGATTCACGCTTGCTTTGCTTCTGGCTATCGGGTGCTTGGCTGGGTCTTCCTCGGCGCAAGAGCAGAAGCCCGACCAGACTTCTGCGCCACCGGGCCTGCGAGTCTTCTTCGCTTCCCATAGCCTTATGTGGTACGCCCCGAAGCCGCTTGGCGAGATGGCTGAAGCCGCAGGGATCAAAGGGCATAAACTTGTCGGCCTTCAGTCTCTCGGTGCTTCCACGACTATTCAGCATTGGAACCTCCCGGACGACAAGAATGAGGCGAAGAAAGCACTCAAGACAGGCGAAGTCGATGTGTTCATCATGTCACCGATTTCCTTTCCCGATGAAGGGGTCGAGAACTACGTCAAGCTGGGACTGGAACACAATCCCAACATGCGGTTCATCATTCAGCTTTCTTGGGGCGGCGGCGACATCGACAATCAGGATTTCCCCAAGGGTGCATTCGACAACGTAGACAAGGAAAAAACGCCGGACCAACTCAAGGGCCTCAACGAGCGGAATATCAAGGCAGGGGAAGCTCAAGCGGTCGAACTCAACGAAAAGTACGGCAAGGGTAAGAAAATCGTCGCCCTCGTTCCGAGCGCACAGGCGATGGTGGCAATACGAACAAAGATCGCCAACAAAGAATGGCCGGGCCTGACGAAACAGGGCGAACTTTTTGTGGACGCAGTTCATCCATCGGCCCCAATGGAAGCCTTCAATACCTACATGCACTTCGCTGTGCTTTATGGCCGAAGTCCCGTGGGTCTGCCGATCCCAACGATGCTGAAGAACGCCAAGCGGGAAGCGTGGAATGAGAATTTCAATCGCTCTCTGCAAGAACTGGCGTGGGAAACCGTGACGAAGTATCCATACAGTCAAGTGACCGCTCCGAAAGAGAAGTAGGCATGACCGCCAACATCTTCGATGACATCCCGTCGCACATGCCCAAGGAAGTCGTCCAGACGCTCCTCCAAGCCGACGACGTGCGCATCGAGCGGATCATCTCACACGGCCATGCCTCGGCAGCAGACTTCTGGTACGACCAGCCGCAGCACGAGTGGGTCATCGTCTTGAATGGGGCGGCGAGGTTGCAGTTCGAGGATGGCATGGTCGAGATGAAAGTGGGCGACTTCATCAACATACCGGCGTTCAAGAAGCATCGAGTCGATTGGACGACGCCAGACGAACCGACAGTGTGGCTGGGCGTGCGGTATGGAGATCAAGAATGATGGCGTTGTCTGGTGGCCTGTAGCGACGTGCCATCGTCGTTCGGATAGAATGACGCTTTGGAATCCACGAAGCAGCCAAACTGAAAGTAGAATACACGCATGTCATTTGCCAATCGGGTCATTATCGCTGCTTCATGTGGATTGCTCCTCGCCGGAATCTTCCTATTCAGCACGCAAGCATCGGCGTGTAGCCGTGTTCTCTACACGTCGAAGGACGGCAAGTTCGTCCTCGTCGGTCGCAATATGGATTGGGCCGAAGACCTGCGATCAAACCTGTGGGTGTTTCCACGGGGCGTCAAGCGAGACGGCATGGCCGCAAAAAACTCCGTCGCCTGGACCGCCAAGTACGGCAGTGTCATCGTCAGCGGGTATGACGTGGGTTCCACCGATGGGATGAACGAGAAGGGCTTGACCGCCAATATGCTGTGGCTGGCTGAAAGCGAATACGGCAAGCGAGACGACAAACGCCCTGGCCTCGCAGTGAGCCAGTGGCTCCAGTTCTGTCTGGATAATTTCGAGACGGTGGACGAAGCCGTGAAGTATTTCAATGCCAATGACGTTCAAATTCTTCCGGCCTCGGTCGGAGACTCTTTCAAAAAGCCGATCACGGTCCATCTCTCATTGGCTGACAAGACCGGCGATACCGCTGTGATGCAGTGCATTGGCTCGAAACTCAAGATTTATCGGGGTAACGAAGCCCGTGTGATGACAAACTCGCCGACACTCGACAAACAACTGGCGGGACTGAAGAAGTACAAGGGGTTTGGCGGCGAAGAAGAATTGCCGGGCAGCGTGAAAGCAGCAGATCGGTTTGTCCGTGCTGCCTACTATCTGGGACGGCTCCCGGAACCGAAGGATCAACGGCAAGCCATTGCTGGCGTCCTCGGCGTGATGCGAAACGTCGCCCAGCCGTTTGGTCCGGCCAGTGTGGATGAACCGAACACGTCAGCGACCATCTGGCGAACCGTTGCCGATGTTTCCAATCGAACGTACTTTTTCGAGTCGAGCATCAGCCCCAACATCATTTGGGTGAAGCTCGACAAGCTGGATTTCACGAAGACTCAAAAGCTCGATTTGACAATCAACCCGGATCGAGTCGGCGACGTGACCGCTGAATTCAAGAGCGCAGAACCGTTCAAGACTTTGGCCCCAGACGCTGAGAAGTAGTGGGGAGTCTCAAAAGAGCGATACCAATTTGTGGCCGCAAAAAAGCGGTGGTGTTTGGATGTGACCAAGCAGTTCATCTTTCGTCTGCATGACGTGCCGAGCAACATTCATTCTCTGACGAGTGGAATTTCTTGACCATGCGTTGCGTAATCGAAGGAGAGGAGATTGACCGAGCCAGTATCGGTCCGCCGTTCATGAACTATGGTCAGCACAATCGGTGGGCCGACACGCCCAAAGTTCAGTTCACCTTTGAGTTCACCATCACTGATTTTGTGAATGAGCTTGGGGGCTGGTTCGAGGAATTCAGGCAAGAATTGAGCGACCAAGACGAAGACTGGTCTTCCGCAGAATTGGACAGATTCATCGAGATCGGTTGCCCCAGCCTTGCTGACCTCATGGAATTAGACGTGCCTCTGCTTGGTGAACTCATTAAATGGAACGAATACGAGGTCCATCACGCACTTCACCGTCCATCGGAGAGCGTGCCGTCTCGATACTCGGCAAACTCAATTGATGAAGTCTGGCGAAATGGCGACTGCATCTGCATCAACGGAATTGCATACAGGATTGGCTGATGCCGCAGCACGAGACACCAACTCGATCCCTTCTACATCGAGCCGACCGCCTGATTGAAGGCAGTGAGAACAACAACCGGTGGTTGTGCGCCTGACAGCGTGATCTGACCGTTGACGACGAAGAACGGCACGCTGTCCACTCGAAGCCGCCGTGCCTCATCGCCAGCGTCCTTGACCGCATCCATTCCCTCATCGCCGTCCAGCACGGCCTCGGCCCGTTTCCTGTCCAGACCAGCTTCGGCAACCACGTCGATGAGTGTCTGCCGGTTGCTGATGTCCCGGCCCTCTGTGAAGTAGGCCCGGAACAACGCTTCCACGACAGCATCTTGAACGCCTTCTTTGTCGGCCACCCAGATGAGCCGATGAGCATCAACCGTGTTCGGAGTCCGCTCCATCCGGTCGAAGTCGAAGAGGATGCCTTCCTCTTTGCCAGTGGCAACAATGTTGGCGTCGAGTTGCATCGAGCGTTCCCAACTCCCGAACTTTCTAATCCGGTACTCCCTGCGGCTGATGCCTTCCTTCGGCATCGTGGGGTTCAGTTGAAATGCGTGCCATTGCACCGTCACCGGCTCGCCATGAGCGGCGATGGCCTTCTCCAGTCGTCGCTTGCCGATAAAGCACCACGGGCAGATCACGTCAGAAATCACGTCAACGGCGAGGGTCATGCTGGCTCCACGATCTGCCTGAACGTCAAGTTGATCCGCTCCCCGATAACTTCTTTCGTCTTCGGAATCTCGTGCTTCCAGAATTGCTGCATCGTCCCGTCCATGATGATGAGCGTGCCGTTGCCGACCTGAAAGCTCCTTGTCTCCTTCGACTTGTTGTGCTTGATCCGAAATGTTCGTGTCGCTCCCAGGGACAACGAGCCGATCACGTTGCCCATCTCTGGCTCGTCATCGGCGTGCATCCCCATGCTGTCCTGACCAGAGCGGTAGCGGTTCAGGAGGCAGTAATTGTACTCGCCCTGAACGGCCTCGATCTTCTTCTTGATCTCCAGCAGGGTCGGGGTCCACGGTAACGCCACGTTGTCCCGACCAGAATAACGATAGACGATCCCCGGCTCTCCATAGGACGCAATCAGCCGAGGCTGCATGTGGCCGAAGATGCCCGGCTTCTGCTCCCAGGCACAATGGTCCCGCAACTCAGCGAAGTAACGATCAGCGATGCCGGGCGGCAGGAAGGCTTCGTTGTAGAGCAGGATGCCGCCGTCTGTCAGGTTGATGGTTTGCATTTTCGTCATCTGTGTAGTTTCGCAAAAATCCCCTGCGCCCGCCGAATTTTCCAGTTTGGCGTATTTTTTGAATCGCCCTGCCGGAACTTTTTTCAGCCCACGCTCAATAAAGAAGAGGTCGAATGGGTGGGGTGGTGGGGTTCGGAGTCCCGAAGCACTCAAAGGGTTTTGCTTCGAGTTTCCGAGATTCCAATTCTGTAAAAGTTGCCGGGCAACTCCCAACTCCACGCAGGAGCGACTTCAGAAGTCGGTCCAATCGAAAGCGGGTCGTTGCTCGACTTCGATCTCGCCCTCGGCGTTCCTCCGGTACTCCATCAGCATCCCGGCGAATGTGGTGCCGACGAAAACGCCCAGCGATGCTGCGTGAACCATCATTCCGCTGATTTCTCGAAACGACGAAACTCTCACGACCCCGCTCCAAGTCCAAGACTTTTCCTCTGGTGAAAATCCCAGGCCGTACCTCTGTGGTCCACCTTCGCTCCTGGCATTCGGGATGATCGCCGTGAACAAAACGAAGTGATCGGCATCTGGCCGAGCAGCCTGGGCCTCGTTGCCAGTCAGCACGATCACGTCGCTCACGGACTCACTGCCACTGTCGATGGCGTATTGCCTCAAGGACTCGATGATCGAACGAACCTGGGCAGTGTCTCCCGATGGCAGCAGCCACGAGAAGCTGTATGCGACGTTCAGCTTCGAGTTCATGCTTCCAGCGCCTCCTTCAAATACTTCATGTCCTTGAGGCCGACCATCCTGTGCAGTTCTTTTCCTTCCTTGAAAACGATCAAGGAGGGGACGGCGCTGATTCGGTGGTCGTTTACCAGCCGCTCGTTGACCGCCACATCGACGGTGACGATCTTCACACTGTCACCCATGCTCTCGGCCAGTCCGACAAGAACAGGCTTGAGCATTCGGCACGGGCCGCAATGCTCGCCGAAGAAGTCCACCAGAACCGGCACAGGCGACCGCAAGACCTCAGCCTCAAAGGTGGAATCGTTTACTTCGATGACGTTGCTCATATTGTTTCTCCGTTGAAAGGTCGCACTTCGTCCTGGATCGTGTCCAAGATTTCGAGCGGTTCAGTATTGGGGATCGGTTCAAGGTTCAACTGGAAGACAAATGGTTGGCCTTTGAATGAGCCAACGAAGCCGATGAATGGGCGTGTGTTCGTCGCTTCCTCGAAGCTCATCGCCCCGCATTCCTTGACAACGAGTTCCGGCTCCGCAAGAAAGTCCATGATGTCGAACTCGAATGCGCTCCAGACTCGCTTGCCGTCGTCCTCGCCGCCGTAGCACTCCTGAAACACGGGGGCGGCACCAATCTGCCACACGTTGTCGTCCCGCTTGTGGATCGCCCAATTGGAAATGTTGCTTTTGCCCAGGTACTTCCAATGCGAAAGCACAACACCTCGAAACGATTCAATGTCGAATTCGTCGGCGTCACACTCCTGGTCGTCCTCATCAATGTCATTCATTGTTCACTCCCAATACGGCGTCGAAGTTCGGCCAGCACTTCCTCAATGTCGATCCTTGCCTGCCATGAACATTCAGCCATTGCCATCGTCAACAGATCAAGGTGATCGCCGACGTAGCGTCGTATGCTCAAGAGGCATTCCCCGCCCATCGCCCGGTTCGTTGCGTTTTCGTCCGTGAGCATCGCCACACAAATGGCGACGGCGTGGAAGTAGTCACCTACAACCTTTCCAATGGCTTTGCCTGTCGCAAACCGCACCAGAAAGTCTTCGTCGCTCAAGAGTGTCATCGCATTCAGCACGGCAGTTTTGCTGCGCCGCTCGCCGAGGAATTCGATGGCCGCTACTCGGTGTAGACTCACTGCATCATTTAGACCTTGAACCAGCACGGGTGTTGGCGAAGGGTCTTCAGGGGCAATCCTGCTGACGGTTCCAGCGGCCATGATCTGGAGGTACGGCTCGGTCGTGTCGGCCATGACAACCTTGAGGGCCGGAACCGCAGACCGTGCGATCTCGCCCAACTTTTTCAGGGTCCAAATGGCTTCCATGCAAACCAGTCGGTCGGGACTGGCGAGATCGGCGATCAGGGTTTCGAGGGTCTTGGTCATGTTCAATACTCTTCAGGGAGCAGCGCTGTAGTCGCTACACGGTTTCCGCTCTCGTCGGCAGCTTCAGTGAGCAGCCAAATCTTTGTGGCTTCGTCCCCATCTCCGTCCCCATCGAGAACGTAGGCGCTGAGAATGCGGCTTCCATCTCGCAAGGCGTCGTCGTTTGCGGCCTTGTCATCGGTATCAACGACGCCCCAATCCCCGGCGAGATGACGTATCAGAAAATGCCAGACGCTCTGACCAGATCGTTCCAGGGCTTCGATAGCTCCCGGCGTTGCCAATACTCGACCGGGTTTGAATAAAGGTGTTGTCACAGCGATCATTTCCTCCAGCCTTTCATCGGTTTTCGGTTCGTTACTCCCACGAGGGTACACTGACACTGAATCACGCCACCGAAGCAGGCTGTCGGCCTCGTCGAACGCTGACTTTCTCTTCGCCACGTCGAGCCAGCTTCACCGCCACATCGAGCAAGAAGTTTTGAAAGTCACGGCTATTGTCCGTGGCCCCGGTGACGTAGTGAGCCACTTCTTCCAAAGCAACGACCACCAGCCGATCAGAAATCGCCTGCCGTCCACCGACCACCGAACCGGAGCCGCCGAGATCACGGTGCAGGTACACCACGCCTTCCCGGTAGAAGCCGTTCAGCATCGTGCCGCCTTCGAGGATCGACGTGAAACTGCGTGCCGGTGGCTTCGACTTGCCATTGGTCAGACCGATGGCTTCAAGACGATCCCAGACGAGATCCACTGCGGCTTGGGCGTCGGGCGTGGCTTCAGTGACCTCTCGACCCGACAACTCGTCACCGGACAGCACCTTTGCCGGAGTTGCAACTCCGTAAATGGAGGCTGCACTGACCAGATTTTCCGGCCCAACGACAGGGGCGAATCCCTTCCGTTCAAGTTGCGAGACGGAACCCTTGCCGGTCAAAACCGCATCTTCACCGGCGACTGAAGTAAAAGCTGCTTGCCACGCCTTCTCACGACGAGTGATTACTTCGGTGCTGTCACCATAATTCGGCTGCAAGGAATAGATGTCGAAACCGAATTCCCATGCTGGCCGGTCGCTATTGAGCAGACGCTCGAAAAGCACTGCCAGTGTCGCCGTCTCAGCATTCGCCAACGCCTTCCCTGCGGAGTGACGGACTTCCCAATCGGAAGCCTGTCGAGACTCATCGAGCCGTAAGTCATCCAGGTTGTAATCGAACAATGATTCCACATCGGACGACTCGAATTCTCGGACTCGAACACCACGCCGGTAAATCACCGCTGCCTTACGGTCGCCGAGGTTGCGGTTGTTCTTTGGAAGGATTGCCTTGTTCAACAGTTCTGGTTCGCTGAAGTGGAGAAACCATTTTCCGATCTCGTTATAGAACGCCAGAACTTCGGCGCTCAACGGCACGAAGACCCGTGTGTGATCTCGCTTCGCCCGCACTTGGGCCTCATCAACGACTTCGATCTTTACGCCCGACCAATCACCGACTTCTCGAATTGAACGGTCGATGGCATTGCTGACGAACTCACGCAGGGCCAGAGCAACTTCGCTCCAGTCCTGCTTGCCGTAGTCAAGGACAAAACCCAGGTCTTCGGTGCTGGAACGGCTGGCTCCCGTGATGGGATCACTCCCGCCGAACTTTACCATGACACGATTGAATTCTTTCGTGGCGTGCTTGTCGGAAACAATCTGTGGACGAGTGCCGAACTCAAGTTTCAGAGTTCCGGCGAAAACGATGGGCGACAGATCGTTGCGGAGCAGCACGGCCACACCATGCTTGTTGCCGCTGCCAAATTGCCCGATGACTCCGGCATTGCTCGACGTATCTGCAAGGCTCACACCAAAGACAGTAAAACCTTCAACCGGAGCAGTTCCGACGTTTTCGATCTTGAGGTAAGCGGGCATCGTGCAATCCTTGAGACAATGAGACAAATTCGGTGGTGATGCCCTGGAGGGTACAATGACACTCCGCTCATTCCGGCCAGTCACATCTCAAGGACGAACCCTTCGCCTTCCAAAGCGGCGACGAGATCGTTCGCAAGCCGATGATCCACGCCAAAAAACTGGCCGAGCCATTGCCAGCCCTGCACGTCGAGGTCAGTGCGAACGAAGCGTTTGGCACTTTCGGTCTTTGGCTCGAACGTCCACACCGTTCCATGTGGACGCACGATGAAGTCAGCTTCATTCGTTCGACTCATCCCTGGTCCTCCTCAAAAGCCAGGGCCTCGAATGCTGCCCGCAGTGCTTCCTCAGACGGGTAGCCGCCTTGATCGTCAGGGTTTTCAACTTCGCCACTGCGATTATCCGACAGCCACGAATAGACTTCGCCTTCCCAACCTTCCGGCAAATCGAAATCGTTCTTCAATCGCCACGCTGCGTCCTTGATGTTGTCCAGCGTGGCTTCGTATTCCCGGTTCGAGTAGTCGCTTTCATCCAGAATCGGATAGTCGTCGAGTCGTTCGGCAAGATCGTGGTATGCCTTGAATGCAGGCGTGATTTCGCCGTGCTGGTCGAAGACCCTTAAACTGAACCCATCAACATGCCCGACCGCCCAATGTGAATGAGACTCGAAGACAACATCGGGGTCATCACCTTCGTTGAAGGACTCCATCGCCTTCGTGATGACATGGGCATTGCTCTGGTCGAGCAATCTGCTGTCCCGGTTGTGCGTGTAGATCACGCTCCATTGATCGGCGTCTTCGAGTTCCCGATCACGAAACCAGACAAACGAATCGAATCGCTTCCAGTTGCCAGCGGCCTTCGTTGCCGCTTCCGAAAGGTCCATAGTGCCGAGCATGTTTGCGTCCTTCGTCGGTTAATGAGTTGGCTTCATCCGACTTGGGTACAAACACACTACGCTTCGTTTTCCTCGTTCAACTGACGAAAGAATTCGGCGACGTGAGCGGGAGCCGTAAAGTCGTCGCTGGTGTGGTCCATGAGCCAATCCAAAGCATCCTGAACGATTGCTTCCGGGTCAGTGATTGAATCACGAGCTTGCCATCCAAGCATGGCAGCGGCCCGTGGATGAACTTCATGCCGCTCCACAAATGGAAAAGAATTGCCGTTGTGATCGGCCAAATACCATCTGCCGAGATCATCCGGCCCCATAAGCGTGACTTGCATGATGTTTCCTCGAAAGTTGCCAGTGAATCGTCATCCGAAGACAAGGGTACAATCACGGTATCCGTTGCTCGCCCCGCTCATTCACCTGCCAACATTGACGGCTATTCACATCAAGCGCCGTCAACCAGCCACCGTTGCAGCAACCAGTGTCCAAACAAATCAAGTGGCCCAGGTCGAGGATGTCTGCCTGTGGCGTATGTCCGACGACAGCAATCTTCCCCGAAGAATGCCGACTCGGAACGATGTCCCTCAGCGACAACCACCGCAAGGTGTGATCGTCCATTTCCTCAAGCACGAAGTCCGGCCTGTAGTTGGCGTGGACGAAGAAGTGCGTGTCCGTCTCGAAGTAAGGAACGCACTGTTGGAGAAAGCGAATATGGGCATCGGGAATCAGATCGAGCCGACCTGACGAACCGTAGGAATCCATTGCTGTGATGCCGCCGCAGTTCATCCAGAATTTGAAGTCGTCCTTGCCGTTCCTGGCGTTGAGCATCATCTCATCGTGATTGCCGAGGATCGGCACGAGATGGCATCGAGACTTCAGGGCAATCAACAGGTCCAAGACGCCCTTCGAGTCGAGTCCACGATCAACGTAATCACCAAGCGTCACGATGGTATCACCGGGCTGTGGATCAACTAGGTTGAGGATCGCTGCCAGAGCGGTCGAGCAGCCGTGTATATCAGCGACAGCGATGATTCGTTCGTTCATTCTCCGTTTACTCCTTCGGCAACTTCAGTCGTGTGATGCACTTGATCGACGTGACGTGGATTCTGGTTTCTGTCACACCGGCAGGGTCTTCGAGGACGACGTAATCGGTGCCGACTTCGATGACCTTGCTCCCGACCGGAGCATTCTTCATCACGGTGAGTTCGTACTTGCCAGCAACTTCTTTGACCGAGACGACGGCACCTTCCTTCAGGGCCGATAGAAAGTTTTTCTTCGGCTTGTCTTGGCCGTAGCTGGTGGCCGTGACCGCCAGGAGCAACAGCAGAACGAGAATGGAGCGAAGCGTGTTCATGATGAACTCCTTTGGGTGAATCATCCCACGGGCAAATAGTTCGCACTCGAATCGGTCGGTCGTGCATGAAGATACCGACCTGTTGAGGCGATACTGCTGTGACCGAGGGTTTGCTGCACGAGATGGATCGGTGCGCCACGATCCAATGCGTGCGATGCGTGAGCGTGCCGTAGCCAGTGACAAGACACTTCCTTTTCGATCCCTGCCCGCTTCGACGCCTTGCTGACGATTCGCCAGACCTGGGACTCGTCGAGATGTCCACCTTTGCGACTGCGGAATACCGGGGCATTGTCACTGGCATCACCCCGCAGTAATTGCAATCCGTTCCACACAGACGAAGGCATCAGCACGGTGCGGGTCTTGCTGCGTTTGCCGAACACCGTGATTTGCCCAGCCTTGTCCCGGTTCTGAAGGTCGCTCCACTTGAGGCTGCACAATTCTGCGACCCGAAATCCTCCAGTGTAGAGAGTCAACAAGATCGCCTTATTCCTGGGCATCCCCTCCAAGGCGATCATTTTCAATACGTCGGTTTCTTCAAGAATCCGGTCAGCCAGACCATCACGCAACGCCGGAAGCCGGAGCGGTCGAGCAATATCGAAAGGTAGGTAGCCGAGCCGGTGGCCGAAGGCGAACAGGCTCTTGATCGCCGACATCGAGCGATAGACCGATGAAGGCTTCAGGCCGGACTCAGCGAGTTGCCCGGCATACTGCTGGATGTCACCGAGCGTGATCCGATGCAGCGGTTTCTCGACCGCACCGAGGAACCGCCCGGCATCCTTTCGATATGCACGCTGGGTATGTCGGCTGCGACCGTGAAGCCAAAGCTCGATCAAATGTTGATCGGATTCGGCCTGTGCGGGGATGACAAGGGCGGTTGTTGCCACTGGAACCAGTCCAGTTTCCGGGTTTTGAAGCGGATACATGATAATTGGATTTCTCGTGTGTAGATTCGACCAATCCCCCAACAGCATTCCGCTGGGTTCCGAGCGAATTACTTTCACATTTCTTGCTGGTTCGTTGCTGCATCTGGCAGGACAACACACGCTGACCGTTCGGCCTTCCACGCTTTCGATACGGTCACTGACGCCTTCACAACGATCACTGTCGATTCCACTGCAACACTCACGCAGTTCCCGCACGCTTCAAGTGACGAAACACGGTTCGCAGAAGGCTCGCCTCGTCCTGGCCGTTGGTTCCTTTGGGAAAACAGGCAGCGATAGCGGCTTCTACTTGCTCTGTTGTGACGCTGGTTAGGCCCAACAAGCTGAGTCCTTCTACCAGTGCCGTGTGGTCGGCTTTGGGCTTCTTGTCCTCGGTCTTTGTGCCGGTTGGTTGTCGTTCGTAGAACAACACAAACTCGCCATTCACGCCGATGCCCGTCTCCCTGGCCTTGATGATGTCTTCGACCATCGACGCTGTGTAAAAGGGCCTCTGGTTCGATGGCAGTCGCAAAGGGGTACTGAACGTGCCTCGCCGAACGTGAAAATAGAATTGTGACCGGCTCATTTTGAGGAGCCTGCAAACGCTCGACACCGACACGGCTGCTTTCATCGGGTTTTCGAGCTTCTGCTGCACGGCCATGACGCACCTTTCTTTCTGAAATCGAACAGTGAACTACGAGTTGCTACTGGTTCGGGCGATATGCTCTCGGCCTGCTGCCGTCAGTTCACGACGCCCTTCGTCCTTGGAAATCAGCCCTGAACGAATCAAATACGGCTCCACAACCCGCTGAACCGTTGACGTGGGCATGGCGATCCGTGAGGAGATGACGCCGAGCCTGCTGACACCATCAGCCAATGCACGCAGGTAAGATTGCTCTGGAACAGTCAGTCCCTTCTCGTCCAGACCTTCAAGGCCAACAGCACGTTGAGCGTGGCCGAGGGTCACGACCTTCTCTTCACCGGATCGGCTGACTCGATAGCTGGCCGAAAGCAGCCGTAGTGCTTGCCGGGGCGTTCCCTTCGACAAACTGGCGAGATACGGAAGAACCTCGTCCTGCACGTTCCATCCCAATGCCCTCACTCGTCGGCGAAGAATCTCGGCCAGTTCGTCCTCGCCATAAAACGGGACGTACAAAACTTGCTTCATCCGATCTTTGAGGGCGGGTAAAACGGAAGACTCGAAGTTGCTGTCGAGAATGATCGTCACGTCAGGGATTGGGATGCTCTGCGGCGATTTCCCCGACTTCCCGCCCGACAACACCACTTTGCCACGATCCAGGGCAAGGTAGAGAGCCACTTGATATTCGGGTTTTAGGGAATCGGCCTCATTGATGTAGATGATGTCCTTGTCCTGCGCTCCCAACAGCAGGCCGTTGAGGTCCGAGATGTGGCCGACGCTGGACCCGATCAGGTGATGCAGTTCCACGGCCATTTCGTGCTTAATGACGTTGACCAATTCTGACTTGCCTAATCCCGGCTCCGAGATCAGGAGGGTGCTTGGAAACTTGATCCCATCAGCGAACGAGGCGTCGATAGCGATCTGCACCTGCTCACGGATTTTCGACATTCCCACCAAATGCCGGAGGCTGGTTGGTCGCACGTTTTCCTGATTCACGTCGTTCACTTCTTGTCTCCCTTACGCCGCAATCGGTGCGATCACGCCGAGTTTGTGGACCCAACGCCGGGCCTTTTGCATGTCCTCGAAGCTGGCGTGGACTTCTCCATCACACAGAACATCCACCGTCAGTGTTCGACCATCCGGCAACGTCACTGGTTCGGTCTTTTGCCGTATCTCCAGCGTGCCGTGGATGTATTTGTCGTGCTGCCAAAGAATGCGACCACCACGACTGGTGCGAATCCGCACGATGCAATGGTCAAGCAGTCCTGGCCCACCGACACTGCGCCTGTTATGGATCAACAGCGGAATCTTGATGCTGCCTGTGCTGCGTCCTATGACGCCGTGAACCATGTTCTCTTCGATCCAGTCTCGCCCACTTTCACTGTCGCCAAGGCTGACGTGCAATCTGGTCCGAGTCTGGCGAGCGTTTTCGAGAATGGCGACAACTTCATCTGGTGTGCGAACGTCGTAAGACGTGCCGTTGATCGTCTTGTATTTCTTCATGGCCCGTTCCTCCGACATGCAGGGTACAATTACACTGACTCGCCAGAAGAAAGTCGGGCCTTTCGGCCCGACTGAATTCAGTCCTTACGCCATTACCGCATCGACTTCCGCTTCCACATCTGACTCTTCGTTTGGGCGGCTGTACGCCAGGATGTGATCTGCTGCTGCCGAAGCCGCCGAAGCAGCCGTGAAGATCGCTGTGTGGTCCCGCTGAAGCACTTTGAGCCAATGGCCCAAATAGGCGGTCACGTTGCTGAGGTCGTCAGATTGCGGAAGACCGATCTCGTTGACCAAGTATGCGGAGCCGAGTTCTGCCACCAGTTCTTCGACCGCATATGATTCGTCGCCGAACCGGGCGAGCTTGTTCAGACGGTTGAGGCGGCTCTCGTGGCCGGACCAATGAACAGTTTCATGGGCCAAGACGGAATAAAACTCGTGTGTCTTCTCGTTCGAGAAGGCACTCTTGGGCGGTAGCTGAATGTAGTCATGACTCGGCGAATAAAACGCACGACCACCACCGAATCGAACATCAGCCCCGGTCGCTTCAAAGACCTCTTCAGCAGGGCCACAATCCACAAACGCCGGTTCGCTGTCAGGCTTCGGAACATCCCGGAACCGGCTCAGATCGCCATCGACCTGGGAAATGTGGAAGAGGCTAAATGTCTTCATGAAGGCGAAGGAACTCTGCTCCTCTTCGCCATCGTCGTTAACCTTCTTCTTCGTGACGGGCTTGTAAAGAATTGCCGTCACGCCACGTTCGCCACGACGAACCTGACCACCGAGACTGCGCCATCCGGCATAGGTGGCGAACCACTTCGATTCGTGGCCCAGCAATGACAAAAGAATTCGGTTAATACCTCGGTATGGCTTACCTGACACCGCACTGGTTGGCGTGCCGGAGTTTGCGCTCTTGGCCCACGTTTGTCGCCAAAATCGGACGACTCCTGACTGAAGCGCTGCGACGACTCGGTTTGTGACATCTTCACGAATGGCTGATTGCGAAAGCATGGCATTGATTCCCGTCGAAGGTTGATTGTTCAACCTGACGGGTACACTGAGGCTGCGCTCGCCGAGTGTATTTGTACCCTTGTGATCGTTGCCTCATTTGTCACTCAACGGGATGATTCCATGCAGGACAAACTGCTTGATGCCTTGAAGCGGGCGATCAGCGCACTAAACATGATTCCGAGCTTCAGGACCGCCGAAGGAATCAAGAGTTACGAATTGTTGGCTGAACTCGATGCCTTGGTGAGACAGGCCGAGGGACGAACCGCAGACTTAGACTGAGGCGATGAGAGTGACTACAGGACGGCAGGTGATGGCGTTGATAACGGCGTAACTTCCGATAATAGTCGTGGTCACTGGACTTATGGGATAGCGAGAGTTTGCGATTTTACGCCGGAGAAAAGGTTCCAAGGCAGTGATCGGGACAGTTCACTTGCCTCACGTTGTGCCTGACGATCACAAAAATGGCATCCTTGGCAATCAACTTCCTACTCTGACATCCATTCAATGACTGACTAGGCCGGGCCAGTACGTCACGCCCATCGAAGCCCATCATCCAAACTTAATGTGTTGCACCGCCAGCACTTTCGCATTGCACACCGAATTGGCTGCACAGCCCATTGTTTTCACGGCATCACGTTAATAGTGCCTTGTCCTGACTTTGCCAGATGACTTAATAGCCAATCTGCAACAATCCACCCACCACGTTCCCCCTTCTTCTTGAGCAACCCGGAGTGAGAGAGAGAGGACAAGTGATTGCGGACGGCACGAATCTCGTACTGGCTCTTTTCAGCCACCGTGTCCGTGACGACCGGCGCAACGGCATGATTTGCTATAATATTATCTATAGCATTTCGTGCCGTTGCGCTCACCGTAAGTCGAAGGGTGTCGTCTTCGGCATCGTTCACAAGATGAAGGGGTTGATCGGCAAGAGTCAGGCCCAATGATTCATTGGACGCAACTAGGACCGGGACACCGTTTTCGTTCACGCCACGTCCCCGGCCAATTGCCTGACACAAAGTTTCTTTCACCAGATGACGATGGGCATCGGCCCAAACTGGATCAGCATAACCCAGGCCATCAATTCTCAACAAACGTCCATCTTTGGCCTTTCCTTCCCAGGCAAGGCCGATGAAGTTCTCATTACGACAGGCGGCATCGACTCGGCCCAATCGAATCAGCATGTCCCTGACGGCCACGGGCGGGACACGGGGCGTGCCAATCACCAGAATCAGATCGCATCCCAGCCAGCTATTACTGGCACGATCTTTTCCAGAACGGAAATACTCAATTCGGACAATTCGACTACTCCACATCGGGTCCAATGCCTCAATATCGGCGACGTGGCATTGCTGGGTAATAATGCCGACCTTATTTGCCTGCGGATATTGGGCCAGCAATCCCCGCACGACACTGCGGACCTTATTACCGCTGCTTCCCTGGGTAATATCGGCATCAGGATATTGAAGGGGCGGCACTTGATATTCCAGCCGTCCCAGCGGGGTCTTATCAATGACTTCGTGGCCGACCAACTCTTTCACAGTTTTCGCTGTGGTACTGGCGTTTTCGAGCCAGACGACCGTATCGGTCGGCAATTCAACTTTCCAGACCCCGATGAGCGCCTTGCTGAAGGACGATTTGCCGCCCTTGACCATGATCTCATCCACCACGGCGCACAGTTGCGTCAGTTCGCCGAGTGAATATGCCAGAGCCAATTTCAACGCCGGGCCGTTTGAGTGAATATTGAGAGTGTCCATCGCCCGACGCAGCAAATAATCAACCTGAACATGCCGGGGGATATTCGGCCTGAGTGAGAGGGCCTTCACAGAAGGAAGTTCACTTGTCGCTTTCCGGGCGATGGCGGCTTCTTCCAGGGGCTTCACAAGCTCAGGACTGTCCAATACGGCGATGAGGTCGTTCGTGGCGTCCTTCAATCGTCTCGCAAAGGCAACCGCCGCATCATCGTTCCAGGTTGCAGCAATATCCTCAGCGGCCTGGGCGATGCGAAGAATGTCTTGCAGGTGACGACCTTGGGAAATATCCGACTTCGCCGAATATCGGACCAGCTTCACCATCGGCCTGAACAAGTCCACCATGTCTTCGTGAATAAAGACGACCGGCTTCTCTTTCGCTGGCTGAAAGTCACTGAGGCAGGCCCGTGCATGAGTGGCAATGGTGTGGTCAGCATTGCGAGCCTTTTCCCGCCGCCGCTGATATTCGCAGGTGTTGGCTTTATCGCAGGAAGTGCAAACGCATTGGCCGACATTCAGCCCGGCCTTGAGCGCCAACTGAGCCGGGCCGGGGTCGGACTTCGTGCCGAATTTTTCGCAGGTCGAGCTATCCAGGGGTGGGTGCGCTGCTGCCGACAGCCCCTTCTCATTGAGCTTCTTTGCAAGTTCGTCACAGGCGTCGTGGGTCGGTTGGAAAATGGCGCTACGGCCAGCCTTCTCCATAGCCGTCAGATCGGCGGTACTTTTTCCGGCTCCAGCGGTGGAACCGTCGAAGAAAACCATCCCGGTCTGGCTTAGACTCTCCAGCCGTGCATCGGCCATCTGCTGCCGCCAATCTTCGAGTTCCACTATGGGGCCGGTTGGCTCACGATACTTCTCGAAATGGGTCGGGCCAGTGAGCGCCGTACCCCGTGGCTTTCCCTTTCTCTTGACGTGCCGCACCGCCTTATCGACCACCTTCTCCAACTCGTCGGCATCCAGTGGGTTGTCGGCCTTGTCGTTGACCCTTTCAATCAGCGGAAGAACTTCTTCCGCATCCAGGTCGAATTTCTCAACAAGAGCAGCAGCCCGTTTGAATGCCGTTGAATTGCGGTTTTCCTCGACCGGCTGGAAACGATCAGAATATGCTTCCGCACGGCGTCGAATATCTGCGGCTTCGCCCTGGATACTGAGAGTGCCTGCGTCGATATTCGATGACTGCCTGTTGGGAATATTCGGCTTTGCGGGCTTCGGCGGCTCTGGGGGCAGGTGCGACAGAATATCGTCCAGCGAATATCGGCGATCACCATCAGCTTCATGAATATAGCAGCGGGTTAGTGTTTCGCCGTTCACGTTCATGAAGCCGGGGATTCGCATTATGCGGGCGGGATCGTGGATCGCCTGATCGGAATTGCAGACCTGAATCAGCCGCTTTTGAATATTGGTCCAGTCGCTCAAGTCAGTGATCGGCTCCAGCAATCGCCAATAAAGGTGGACGCCGTGGCCGGAGATGACGATCATGGTCGGCTGCGGCAACCCGGCAGCAGTGACCCTCGCCAGGGCTTCCTCGACGCTGATATTGTCGATGTCCACGAAGAGTGACCGGGCCAACAGCACGTCATCGTTTGTCGTGCAGCCCGTGGCAATCCTGGGATTGGCCGAGGCATAAATATTCAGCGGGATGCCTGCTTCGCCATCAACCCTGGACCATCTATTTGCAATATTGTCCCAGACGCCCCACCACGTCGCCGAACCGTGGTTCAACTCGACGAGCTTGTTGACCAGGACATCAACTTCGTCAGCGAAGGTCCAGCGCCGCTCAATGCCATGCTGGAAAGTCGTTTTCCACACCATGCACTTGCGGGGGAGCATCTCCTGATTCACAGTTCTGGGCGGTTGAATACGGAACTCTATCACATCGCCCGGCTCAAAGAGAACTTCGGCCCAGCGGCGTGGTTGATCCGTTAGGACTTGTTGAGGAAGGGGCCGTCGCTTTGGAATTGAGTCCAGTGGATCGGGGTATTGAAATTCCTCCAGCAGCAGCGAGCATGGCTCTGGATAGGTTTCCTGAAACAAAAAGCTGTCGTAGCCGCCAATATCTGTCGATGACGGGCATATAATACATTGAGGCATTTATCGTCGTGTCTAAGAAATACGATGGATGTTTGAGGCCCGTGTCGCACAATCGACACGGGCCTATTTTCGTTATTGAGGTCAATCGGCAACGGGCATTTCCACACGCTCACCAAGAGCGTAAAGAAAGAAGCCCAGCATGTTCTTCAATCGAGGAGCATCGGAGAGATCAAGTGTTTCGATTGAACCGATCATTTCCTCTGGTTTCTCGTAGACCCAGATTTCCAATTCATTCCCCGTGATCTGCTGGAACAACTCGATCAATTCGTCAGTTCCCATCTCGCAGATTTGCTCCAGGAGCATCAATTGCAGGTCAGTTCGGTCGATCATGTTGTTAATCCTTTCGTTTCGTCTTCGGCTTGCTCCCGTTCCAAATCTCCCCGTTCCTCTTGCTCGTTTTTTTCGTTCAGGAGCCACTTGTCCAAGCCAAGTTTGTTCGTTTTGTCGGGATGTTCTTCCAATTCCTCACTTACGAATGTAGAAGCAAAGTCCAAAGACGTTCGCAATGCTTTCAGGTCATATTCACCCACCACGGTCATGGCGTGCTTGACGATTTCATATGCCAGCGGGTAGCACTCCTCGTCCTCCCAGAACTGCTCATCAGAATAGCTGTATCTCATAACTCACCTTTCTTTCCCGTTCTTCACCGAGGCTGGACGATATGCTCAACACAAGCGTATCGCTTCAACCTCAGTTCGCCGGTGAAGTCCCGGCCTGCTTCTCCTTCATCCTGACCCAGACGATAAGCAAGCTGCGTATATGCTCTGCCATTGCCCGGTCAGTCGTGCGAGCGACGGTCTTGCCCGTTGCGTCGTATATCTCCTGAGTACTGCGAAAATATCGAATACGATACGGGTCGTTTGCATCTCTCGGCGTCGTCTGTATTTGCCCCGACACATTGCCATCAGGATCAACGATTGCGAAGGAATCGGTTCCGGTTGCAACCAGCCGTGGTCCCAGGTCATTTGTCATGGTCAGCCTCCTCACCGAATATCGGCCTCAGCGGATCGTCGTCGGTCAAAATGTCATTGCACACTCGGCATATAAACGAGCCGAATACAGGGTCAGTCGTCCACGCAATGATTTTGCCACGGGGAGAGATGATCTCCTGGCCGACGTTCCCAGATGGCCTAAGCCAGTAGCTTTTCGGGAAAGAGATGATATTGTTCATCGAACCTCCTTCTCGGCGAGACTCGGTTTCCCACGTTTCGGTCGGGTGGCGAAGTATTCTTTGATCCGGGTAATATCCTCGTCAGTAAACACTCGTTGCCGGTTAAACCACTGCTGCGGCTCAGGCAAATATCCTTGCGATATTGCGTAGGCGACTTGATAACCACGAACGCCAGCACGCTTGGCAGCATCGTTGAGTAAATATCCTTCGTTCATATATCCTCCTCGAATATGTATGCCGCCCCTTTGAATATTTGCGGCAGGAAAATGACGAGCGGAGCCACGGCGTCTACGAGCCACATTGACTATCGTGACCCCGCCCGATGCTTTTCAGTTAATCTGTGTCGTCGGTAGCCGCCTCGACGGTCAGATCGTCAACTTCTGTAGCCACAATCTCCCAATTCAGATCAGTAGGCTCGCTTGGAATGACGTAGCGATCATTTTCGCCTGACGAACAATCAGCGTAATATGCGGCAACCTCATGGATGCCGGAATCGACTGGTCGCCATTGAGCCGCAATATCCCTTGCCTGCTCCTCAGAATCGGCGTCGAGCCAAATCACAACGCTCACAGTTGCTTTGAGTTCAGCTTGATAGCTTTTCTTGATTGGCTGTGGTTGTGAGCTTTCCTCTTTGTCTTCAAGATCACGCCGGAGTGAGTCAGCGTTTCGGTCTAACCAATCCAGAGCGGCTTCCTGGGTGACTTTCGTTGCACCGTCAAATGGTTTGCCCTCTGAGTTCGCAATCGTCCATCTCCCACGTCTCTTAGTTGCTATCAGACCGTAACCAAAGGCTGTGCGCACGATTAACACATCCCCAGGTGTCTTTCCTTACCATAATGCACCTTAATCTCTTAGATAAACGACACCCAAAGCAGCCCGTGCCGACCTCGGCATACAAACCGATGGTGGCGCTCGTAAAGATCACAAGCAGGTCTTGGGAGTTCCCACGATCAGAAGAGGATCGGTGGACTCTGGCTCACGCAGGCTGAAGGTCAGCGGGGAGCCGAGTAGTGTTGAGACGTTTGGATGCGGAAGTGCGAGTTCGTGTTGTTGCAGTTGCTAACATTATATGCGTCTTGAATCGTCGAAATAGACGGACTTGAAGAAAATCTGAGGGAATCTATTTGTTGTGCTGCACACCACACTCTTGTACTTGGTCGTCGTAAATACTCCCATGATCTCTTCATTCAAGACTTGGGAAAAGCAGCGGCGGCATCTCGCCCCAGAAGCCGAGAGGATATTGCCGTGGGTCGCCGCAGCAGGCTGGTCAGGAATGACTCGGCGTCAGATTGGCAACGCCATTGAACTTGACCGTGATACGTTGGATCAGCTTCTTGCAGGTTTGGTGGGGGTCGGATTGCTGACCGTGGCCTGGGAACGTGGCGTGCCGGTATATCGGGCGGGGATAATGGGCAGGTGATTGACAGTCCACGCTACTCCGACCCGATGCCCGGTCGAAGATTGTGGCCTGAAAGCCGTTTATCCGTTGTTTCCCAGAATTCCAAAGATGGCAATGAACTTAAAGGAGCTTTCACTCTCTAGGCAACTCTGAGGAACACTCGAATGGAATCAATCGTCACTTCCGGCGTTTACTCCCCGCTGTCACTGCGTTTCAAAATCTCACGGTTAAGGAACTTATTCATGGGCATCCAGCGACAACGTGGTAGCAAGCACGGATACCCAGAGACGGCACATATCGTGCGGGAATACACCACCCTCAAAAATATCGCCGAGGCTTTCGCAGCCGGGAATATCAAGCTCCTGATACTGCTCGGTGGACCCGGCAAAGGAAAAGGGCAGATCGTAAAGCGGGCCATGAAAGCCCAAGCTCCCACGCAAGACGACCAATTTGTCCTGGCATTGTCGCAATCCCTGGAAAATATCCTTGCTCGATTGGCCCCCGCCGCTGTGCCGCAACTGGCCCCGCCCAATCTCGGTCCCGGCTTGTATCTCAAAGGGTATGTCTCGCCGATCAGCTTTCACATTGCCGCATACAGGCACCGTGATGCGCCGATCTGCATTGACGATGCAGACACCTTCTTTGCCGATGCTCAACTTCGTGAGCGGACCAAGCATTTATCCGAAACAGATAAGTATAAGCTCCAGGCGCACCGCACATTGTCGAAGGATTTGATCGCCGAGGGAGTCCCGCAGGAATTCTGGACAACCTCCCCGGTGTGCGTTATCCGCAACGTGTGGGACTCAACCGACCATATCAATCAGGCCATCGAATCCAGGGGAACAGTCATCGTATTCGAGCCGACCTGGGCAGAAGCCTACGTCTACATCGGCGAGTGGTTCTGGGACCAAGAAATATACGACTACCTTTGGGAAAAGATGCCGTTGCTCCGTGAACCCGATATTCGGCTGGTGAGAAAAGCACATGACACCAAGATGTCGAATATCCCAGGATTGCCGTGGAAGTCGGTGATCGACCAGCATATTGCCGACCATGCTCATATATTGGTCGCCGAATATCTGGCGAAGGATATTCAGACTTTTGGAAGTGAGGAGCAGCGTATTGACGCCTGGATTGCTGCGGTAAAGGCCCGTGATCCGAAAGCGGCGGCGAGTCGTGCGACGTGGCACAGATACAAAAACGAGATCGAGGACTTCATGTTCTCAGTCCGAAGGCCAGACCGCATCATCTTGGGACGAGATAGACCACCTGAAGAACGACGACCTTTCGATTCGCCGCTGGGCGTTGACATCGAGAGCGAACAGAGGGCGAGCTTAACCGTGAGACATTGAGACTTCTCGAAAGCATGGTTTACACTTCGGAAGAACCGGCGTAATCTTTCAATAGACGATCATTGAGCCTCTGGCCGTTAAGAAGACCGATAGTTGAAAACGGCGTTGCTCGATTTGACACATTCTTTGCTTCCGTACTTGGGCAACGTCGGAGCAAGGTTTCCTTTAACGTGGAGACTTTGCGCCGATGAACCAACCTCTTCCTCTTATTCCCGCATCTACGCCGGGGCCTCCAAGTGACTCCCCAGCCACCAAATCCTGCGGTGGCTGCACGGCCTGTTGCACGATCATGTCGGTTGAGGCTGTCAACAAACCGACTTATACCCCCTGCCAACATATCTGCCAGCAAGGATGTTCGATCTACTCGGAAAAGCCAAGTGAGTGCAGCGCTTGGGAATGTGCATGGAAAAGTGGATGGATCGACGGCGACGAAAGACGCCGCCCCGACCAACTCGGAGTGATGTTCGAGTTTAGAGTCGTAGGTGGCAAGTCTTTCCTCTGGGTCTATGAGGTATGGCCTGATGCCTTCAATGGAACCAAGGTTCAATACCTTTCGGCCCGCCTCGAAAAGAAGGAACTTCTTGTTCGGTGCAAGTACGGGAGCATGAGGGTGGAGAGCAAGCCGGAGATCATTGATTACCTCAAACGCAATGGAGTCGGTTCTCAGGATGTGCCACTCGTGCCACTTCAATTATTGGTAGACGAAAATGGGAAAGTCGTTGGCAAGCTGATTACCGAGCGTGTCGGTAACGAGTTTATCCGAACTATTCGTGCGAGGCAGATGTCCGAGGAGAAATTGCTTGAACAGGAGAACCAACTATGACCGAACGACTGAACGCCAACAAAACCCACGATGACCTGATTGCCGACTGGACGGCGAACGCAGAGAAGCACGAAGAGAAGAACTACCAATTCTTGCGGAACCTGAAGCGCAATTGCACGTCCTTCGAGAATGTGGACCGAATAGCCCTGGAGTTACACCAAGAAGCGTTCAGCATCGTGGACTGCACGAGATGCGCAAACTGCTGCAAGACAATGCCAGTTATCGTCAACGATGAGGACATTGCTAGGATCACCGAACACCTGGGTATGGCCCCAGAAGAATTCGTCGCCGCTTACCTCGATAAAGACGAGAAGGAAAACCGCTATCGGATTAGGACGGTTCCATGCCCTTTCTTGGGCGAAGACAACAAGTGCAAGATTTACGATGTGCGACCAAGGGCGTGCAAGGGATACCCGTACACGGAAAAGGACTTCCTCCGCAGCACCATATACCACACCAGCAATGCTGTAATTTGCCCAGCGGTGTTCTACATCGTTGAGCAGATGAAAAAGAGGATGAGGCGTTCATAGACAAAAGCCGTTTTACAAAAACGCTTAATCACACTCTTCCACGACACGAAAGTTGGTCTGCTGCCCACGCAATGGGCGGTGATTGCCATGCCGCCGTACAGCAGCAATACCGTGTGAAAAAGGGATGAGAGATAGATCACCGCAATGAACCTAATGCCTATTTCACTCTCTAGGAACACGCAGGCTCACAATCAATAACCGTTACAAGGAACAAGACCATGAAGAAAGCAGTGATTTACACCAAATTAAGCAGCAAAACCGGACTGGACCATGACGGCCAGCGTGAGAAACTCATTGCCAAGTTCGGCAAGGAGTACAAGATCGTCGGCGAGGGCCATGACGTTGGAGAACGTCACAAGCATGGTCAGGATCGCACTGGCCTCAAGACGCTGCTTGAAGACGCCGCCACGGGGCAATTCGACGTGCTTCTCTGCACCGATGCCTCCCGCCTGCTGGGTTCTATTTCGCCAGAGATCATTGGGGCGATTCAGAAAGCCGGGGTGCAGATCGTGACGACAGATGGAACCGAGATCGGCTTTGCTGATCTCGTCGCCCACACGCTCATCAAACAGATGCCCAAGACGGTCCAGGAAGACCAGAGCCAGCGGATCAAGCGTGGCATTCGTGCCTCAAAACTCGGTGGCAAGAGAAAACGCCAGCCACCCCAAAAGTGATTTACAACCCAATTCCGTCGTGGTAAAATTTTGAGATCGTGCTGGGGTCTACTTTTTGTGGCCGCTCTGCTTGCCCCCAGCTTGCCTTGCTTCGGACTACGGCCAGAAACCGAACAGGTGATCTCATTCCACGCTTTTTTTTGCGTGACAGGGAGATTGTCTGTTCATGGTTGCCGTAACAAATCGTTCTGATCGTCCGAACCCCATCGGTTTTTCCGGCATGGCGACTGCCTGCCCGGTGAAGGCCATCTATGGGGCCAACGACATAATCCTGTCCAACTCGGTGGGACAATCGGTTGCGACCATCCACATCTGGACTCGTGACGTTCTGAATGCTCCCCGTTGGTGCGTGCCGTTCATCAACGGCCAACGTGTCGGACGCCATTACCGGGTTCTTCCTGGCGACACCGTTGAGTTCGTCTATCCCTGGGGATTCAAGGGCAGCGACGAGCCGATGTCGGCCCAAGACCTGATGGCTTGGCGAGGACTCACCGCCGAGCAATATGAGCAACTTCTTCGGCAGGGCCTTCCGTCCATCCGGGTAAAGGGCCAAGAAGTTCGCCATCAACGTGAATCGGTGAAGGAGTGGTTTTCGGTTGTCCCACCCGGCGCACCGAAATGGATCACGGGCAACGAGATCGAGGACACACTCCGGGTCTGGCAACGGTATTACCGGCAACTCTTGACCGCTGACGACGCCCTGGAAATTCTGATTAACGTCCACAATCTTCTGGACGTGATGTACCCGAAGGTTGGCGAAGGCCGGGAGGCCATCCGATGAAGAAGCCCAAGTCAAACAACAAACCCAAGACAAGCACGCAGAAAAAGAAGCGGTTCATTGCCCTGGCACGGGTCAGCAGTCGGGAACAAGAGCGTGAAGGCTTCTCACTCGACATTCAAGTTGACGCTCTGAACGCCTACGCCGAGAGGCAAAATGGAACGATCATCAAGCTCTGGCGAATTGCAGAGACGGCGAGCAAGACGGACGAACGCAAGACGTTCAAGGAACTGATTGCATACGCCAAGAAGCACGCTATCGAGCTTGATGGCATTTTGTTCTACAAGGTTGACCGGGCGGCTCGAAACCTTTTCGACTACGTTGAGCTTGAACGCCTGGAGTCAGAATTCGACGTGCCATTCTTTTCGGTGACGCAACCCACCGAGAATACGCCCGCAGGCCGGATGCAACGCCGCATGTTGGCGAGCATGGCGAGCTTCTACACGGAGCAGCAATCAATCGACGTGAAAGGTGGCGTGAAGCGGCGGGTCGAAGAAGGTCTGTTCCCGCAGAAGGCTCCTTACGGCTATCGAAATATCCGAGTTGAGAAACGTGGTCTTGTGGAGGTTCATCCCGTGAACGGCACAAAAGTCACCAAGCTCTTTGAACTGTACGCATATCATCATTTGACCCTCGATAGCCTTCTTGAGCGCCTCTATCAAGAGGGCATCTACTACACAGATTCGATGCCTCGCTTCACTCGAAGCAAGCTCTACACCATCCTTCGGGATCGGTCGTACATCGGGGAAGTGAAGTACCAGGGGCAGTGGCATCCTGGCACACAGAAGCCGCTGGTTGATCGGGTGACTTGGGACACGGTGCAAGTGCTGTTGGGGGAGAAGGTCTACCGTTCCCATGAACTCACCTACGCCGGTGGTCTGATTCAGTGCAAACACTGCAACGCCATCATCACCGGGGAGTCGGTCGTCAAGAAGACCACGGGCAAGGAGTACGTCTACTATCGCTGCTCACAGTACAACGCTCCGGGCCATCCACGGGTTCGCCTCAACGAAGAAAAAATCGACCTGCAAATGCTGGCGATCTTCGACAAGATGCGCATCGAGAGCGATGACGTGCGGGAGTGGTTCGCATCGCAATTGCGGGTGCGGACGAAGTTCGAGCAGGAAGACTCACGGCTCAAGGCCGAAGAAATCCAGCGGCAGTTATCCCTTCTCCGTCAGCAGCAAAACCGGCTGCTGAATCTCCGACTGCTGGAAGAGATTGACGAGAAGACGATGGCCGAAAAAGCGACGGAGCTTCGTGATCGGGAGGCAAACTTCAAGCTGCAACTCGACGCCTGCGATCTGGGTCGCCACGAGAATGGCGAAATTGCGGTGAAGGCTTTTGAACTTTCGCAAAACCTTCGTGGCAAATGGCTTACGGCTGACTACTCAGTGAAGCGTCGGTATTTGGAAATTGTCTTTTTGAACTTCGTCCTCGACGACGTAACTCTAGTCCCGACAACAAGAAAGCCCTTCGACGTTCTCGCCGAAGGGCTTCTTGTCTCGTCTAGTCGGGGTGACAGGATTTGAACCTGCGGCCTCTACGTCCCGAACGTAGCGCTCTAGCCAAGCTGAGCTACACCCCGTGTGAGAAAACCAACTCCAGTGCTTTGTCAAGCTTTGAATTTCGGATAGTGGACCTTGCTAAAGGTCGTACAACCATGGGATCTTTAGCAGGATCCACTACATTCAACCCGAACTCTTTGTCTAGACGGAGCACCAGACTCTGCCATTCCGATTGGCGGTTTAAATCAGAAGCGGCGGATTTTAGCAGCGTTCGGCTTTGCGTCAACGTGATAAGATTTATTGAAAAATGCAGGAAAATCTACTGTCCAGCTCGTCAGACGAGTCCCAGCAGCAAGTTATTCTCAACAACACGTCGCTCTGTTGCCCTTCACTCGTGCCGGAACTTCGGCTTCATTTGTTGAAATCGGATGCAGAAATCTGGGTTGGCCCTGACGAGGTCCGGTTGCCCGAAACTCCGTACTGGGGTATCGCCTGGGGAGCTGGGCAGGCGTTGTCACGCTGGATTCTGGATCATCCTGAACTCATCGCCGGAAAACGCATCGTGGACCTCGGCTGTGGATCGGGAATGTGCGGAATCGCCGCGGCGATCGCGGGAGCTGCAAGTGTGCTGCTGGTGGATATTGATCCGCTCGCCATCACAGCTGCTCGAATGAATGCTGCTGTCAATAAAGTAGTCACGACAGCAGTCTGCAGCAGTTTCACCGATTTGGAACTTCTCGACTTCGACGTGGTCCTGGCTTCCGATGTTCGCCACTTCGACGAACAGATTATGGAAACGCTGAGACAGACATCTTCAGGATCGCAACTGGTTCTGGCGGCGGAGCCTGATCGTCGAGGAACCACACTCTGGCCAGAAGAAACTCTGGCCACCGTGGAAGTGAGAGCAGAACCGTCACTTGAGGCGTTCCACGTTCGACATGCCGTTGTCGCGAAACTTCAGAGCATGCGAAAAGAATAAATCCGTGTCTGCTATGGGATTGATAGCAGACACGGATTTTCAGGTCGTCTTCAGGCGGAGGAGGATACCCGTTAACGAACGCTTCAAATGTATTGTGGCAGCTCGCTTAATTCTCCCCGAGCGATTCAATCACGTATTGTTCAGACTGAACTCGTTCATCTATCGCATCGTGTAAATCGCCGGATCATCAATGATGAATGGCGTCGACCAGGTTCGGCCGTCATACAGGTTGCAGGAGTTAAAGAAGTGTGTCGCGAAGTACTCAGCCTCGTAACCGTACGGGAAGCTGGAATACACATGATCGGCGGCCGTCAGATTGTCGACGCCCGGACTCGCATAAAAGTGCACTCGGCCATCTGAAGTCACCGACATACCCAGAGTCCACCAGCCTGGGGTCAGCTTTGGTCCTTTGATTTCATGTCCCAGATTGTTTCCTCGTACCAGCAATACCGCCTCGTCTTCTTTGAAGCGGGGATCATGTTTGCTGTGAAACTCGACGAAGAATCCGGGCCAGTAATCTTCCTGTTTGCGTTCCGTGCGAGAAATCAGGAACGTTTTCTTTTTCTCCGTCACCGTTGTCTTCAGGTCAATGCGGTATCCGAAATGCGTGCCGGAGCGGCGTTCGAACTGGTCATAGGCCGGAACCCAGAGTCTCGTCGTACAGCTGGGATTGCGTGAAACGCTGATGGCCCCGATTTTTGAGGCACACGACATGATCAGGTCGTCCTGTTCCATTGCGCCCGATGGTCGGCCTGGAACTCCGGAATTCAGTGTTTGAAGCTTCAGGGCACCCTTGCTGCCTGGAATGCCGCCTTCCGGTGTGGAGACTCGTGAAATATAGTCCGGCATTCCCCGCTTGGGGCTTTCAAACCAGTGCCGATTGGTCGAGTATCCGGTCGGTGAACGGACCTGTTCGTCCTGCTCACGACTCGCTTTTTCGCCGTTCGGAATCCATTTCCAGTCTTCTGCTTCGAAATTGTCACCCACCTGGGCGATTTTCGTTCCGGTTCCTGGCACCAGCTGCGCATTGGCGTCCAGAAAGAAAATTGGAATCGCAACAACGAAGCAAGTGGCACGAATGATCAACAGGTGCGGCGACTTCATGTCAGCGCTAACCTTTCCATAGGAATCCATTCGGTCTGAAATTTCGGCTTCAACAGGAGACTCGCAACAGCCTGCCTGCGTCCCTGCAGACATGGCTGTTTCATCGCGAGCCGCTTTGGCCAGTTCGTGTCAATAACCGCAAGTCCATTTCGCAGCTTCAGCAACTTCCCTGTTGCCCCACAGCTATTCGCCATGACGCCGACACGAACCACTTCACTATGCTTTATCGGACCAGACGGAGCATCTGACACAGATAAAAGGATCTGTCTGCAGTTCAACGGCAGGGAGAGCGTGCTTTATCCGCTGATTTCTACCCAGTCCCCGAATACGGAAAACCTTTCCCATGTCCACCAGAATGACACTGCGGAGATGCAGGCACCCGCGTTTCGCCAGGTCGAGGACTACTGCTCTAGTGATCTGTCAAGCTTTGAATTTCGGGTAGTGGACCTTGCTAAAGGTCCTGTAGCGATGGGATCTTTGGCAAGATCCACTACATTCAACCCGAACTCTTTGTCTTGACAGAGCACTACGAATGCCGGAGGCGATCATCTGCTGCCCCACAACGCAGGTAAGAACACAATACCTGTACACAAGTATCGTATCATGCTTATTCGACGTCCGAGTGCCGCACGGTTAGAGTTCAGCTCCTGAATCGAGTTGCGATAAGGGCCGAGGCGGCTGATTTTGCAGCATCGCAGACGGTTGCGGTGACTGGCAGCGATTCAGGATTCGGCGACGATGCACGGGTCGCCGAATTCGTATAAATCATCAGTGACGCTGTCACGTCAGTTAACGGGGAAGTATTGAAGTGGAGTTGACTCAACAGGATCGTTTGCTGGTCACAGGAGCGACTGGGCTGGTAGGCAGTCACGTGGCTGAGCAGGGTCGGCAGCGTGGTCTGAATGTTCGTGCATTAGTACGACGAGGCTCACGTGTCGAATTGCTGCAGCAATGGGGAGTAGAAATTGTTGAAGGAGACCTGGATCAGCCAGAGAGCCTGCGGAAAGCGAGTCAGGGCGTATCAGTTGTTGTGCATTGCGCAGCAAAAGTGGGAGACTGGGGGCCGACGGACGAATATCGTAAAGTGAATGTTGAAGGAACACGCGCGCTCCTGGATGCGGTGCTTGCCGAGAAATCTCTCAAACGATGGGTTCAGATCAGTTCGCTCGGCGTCTATGAAGGGCGCGATCATTATGGGACTGATGAAACCACGGAACCGAGCACGGTCGGAATCGATGGGTACACGCTGACCAAGGTGGAATCGGAGCTGCTGGTACTGGACTACATGCGTAAACGCCAGCTTCCCGGAGTGATTCTGCGCCCCGGCTTCATATACGGGCCGCGCGATCGTACGGTTTTGCCTCGACTGATGGAAAAGCTGGACAGCGGAAAATTTGCTTATCTCGGCAATAATGACAAGCTGCTTAATAATACGTACGTCGGTAATCTCTGCGAGGCCATCTGGCTGGCGATATCTCGAGATGACGTGGTCGGTGAAGTTTTCAACATTCACGATCCGCGGCCTGTCAGCCGGAAAGAGTTTGTCGAGACGATCTGTGAGAACGCCGGATACAAAAAGCCCAAAAAGGTTGTGCCTCTGATTGCTGCAAAAGGCATTGCGGCAGTCATGGAGAGCGTCTGGAAGCTGCTCGGAAAAAAAGAAGCGCCGCTGCTCAACAGTGCCCGCATCAAATTTCTGGGTTTGAACCTGGACTTCAGTATCGAGAAGGCGATTCAGAAACTTGGTTATCAACCCTCGAAAGATTTTGCAGAGGCGATGCCATTGACCGTCAGAGCCATGCTGAACAAACGCAGTGTTTAATTCTGAAATGAACAAAGAGCAGCCTGAGGCAGGTTCTCACCGACAGAGTGAATTATGACTGAACGAACAATTGTGCTCGCCAGCAGAAATGCAAAAAAAACGCGTGAGGTTGCCGAGATTCTTGCACCTTATGGATTTGTCGTGGTCCCGGTGACACAGTTTCCGCACGTGCCGGACGTCGAAGAGGACGGGATGACGTTTGCTGAAAACGCTGCGAAGAAAGCTCGCGAAGTGGCCATGGCTCTTCAGCAATGGGTGATTGGGGAAGACAGTGGTCTGCGAGTCGACGCATTAAACGGTGCTCCTGGCATTTATTCGGCCCGTTACAGTGGGCATGGAGCCACGGATGAAGCGAACAATGCAAAGCTCATGACAGAGTTGCTGGACGTTGCGGATGAAAAGCGAGGGGCCGGATATATTTGCAGCATTGCCCTTTCGAATCCGGCGGGAGAAATCCGACTGGCTGTGGAAGGGACCTGCCGGGGTCGGATTTTGCGGGCTCCTCGGGGAGCAGGTGGTTTTGGGTATGACCCCTATTTTCTGATTCCGGAATATCATCGGACATTCGGAGAACTGAGTGCAACGGTGAAGCATCGGCTGAGTCACCGAGCTCGGGCATTTTCAATTTTTATACCCCAGTTAATGCGGCTTTCAAACGAATTTGGAAAGAGCGTTTAGCTGAAGAATCTTCTTATTGAACACGAATTTCCTGTCACAGGACAGTTGAAGAATTGAAGGGACCTGATGAACCGTCGCAGTAATCGTCGTGCCGGAAAGCCTGCGGGATCAAAACGAGACTCACCCGAATCTGAAGGAATGCCGCAGCGATCGAATGGTGCAGGCGAACGAGGAAAGCAGGATCGCCGCAGAGCATCGGGCGGGGACGACGTGGGATCCTGGGATCTGCCGCAGACTTCGGAATCAGCGACCGGTTTAGGCCATCAGCGGACCGTACTGGCTCCGGACCCGCGAGCCGGGATTCCGTGTGTTTATCTCAAGGGGCACAGCTTTCATCCACTGCAGTATCGAAAGAGAATTGAGCGTGTGGAAGGCGCGAGGCCAGGAGATCTTGCCGCTGTTTACGCGGACGGTAATCGGCTGGTGGGGTATGGGATTTATAATCCTCGCAGCGAGATTTCTCTGAGGATGCTGTGGCATCAGCAGGATTTGCCCACGGAAGAATCGTGGTCTCAGAAACTGCAGGCGGCGGTATCGCTGCGGAAGGACACTCTTCAGCTGGATAAACAATCAACGGCGTGGCGTGTCGTGCATTCGGAATCTGACGGACTCTCCGGGATTGTGATTGATCGATTTGGGGATGTTCTTTCAGCTGAGGCGTTTGGTCTTGGGATGTATCAGCGATCCCGAGCATTGCTGCAGCGACTGGCACCAATGTGTGACGCTCAGCACTGGATCGTTCGGACGAGCCCGCAGTTTTTGTCGCAGGAAGGCTGCGACCCGCCGGAACTGAAGTCTGAGAGTTGTCCGTCGAGTATTGTCATTCAGGAAAACGGAGCACGATTTCGCATTCGATTTGAAGGGGGCCACAAGACCGGGTTCTTTTGTGATCAGAGAGAAAACCGTCGGCGTCTGGCAGAGTTTTGTAACGGAAAAAGCGTGCTGGATCTGTGCTGTTACACGGGTGGATTCTCGGTTCAGGCAGCGGTTGCGGGCAAGGCGGAGGAAGTCACGGGAGTTGATCTGGATGAGGAGCCTCTTCGGCTGGCAAAGGAGAATGCCAACCTGAATCAGGCACGAATCCGTTTCGTTCAGGCAGACGCATTCAGCTACATGCGTGAGATGATTCGCAACCAGCGACAGTATGATGTCGTGGTACTCGACCCTCCAAAACTAATCCGAACAAGGGTTGAGATTGAAGAGGGAACCCGTCGGCATTTCGCATTGAATCGGCTGGCAATGCGACTGGTCAGGCCGGGCGGACTGCTTCTGAGCTGTTCATGTGCCGGTCTGCTGTCTGAGGCTGAATTTATGGACCTGCTGATTGCTGCTTCGCGGCAGAGCGGAGAAGAGCTGCAGGCAGAAACCGCCGATCGTCCTGCCCGTTACGCTGCGCGCAGCATGCAGATTATTGCCAAAACCGGAGCGGCTCCCGATCACCCTGTCATTTCCACCTGCCCGGAAACAGAATATCTGAAAGCCGTCTGGATGATTATGAACTGACAGACGGAATCCTGCCTTTGTTGGCTGTGGTTGCTTGCATTCTGTCGAAAGGACGATTGAGATAGGGCTGAGTAACATTGATTTGGGGGAGTCACTAAAACCCGTCTGAACTTGCTGAGGTGCTCTGCCGATGGCTCACAAACAATCAAACGAAAAATCGTCAGAAGAGTTGGAGAAGAAGAACGCGAGCGTAAAGGAACTGATGACGCCCGATCATCACCACAGTCGTTCGAACGGACACGGTCGCCCGGCGGCCCGCGGTGATATTTCACCGTCAGAAACTGAAACCGGTATCCAGCGTCATGCCGTCTCAGAATCGATCATCTCTGCTCAGGAAGCCAAAATCAATGCCGTGACTGACATCATGCGGGCAGTTCCCCCGCATGATGCAGACACACTGGCGAAAGTTCTGAACGCCATTCTTCAGGGCACATCGCCCGACGATATCCAGGTCCTCAAAAAGGCGCTCCTGCAGGAAAACTGGAATCAGGATCCTCATGAACTGACAGAACTGGATTCAAAGCTCTCGGCGGACTGGCGGACTGGCGGCTACCCCTATCAGTTCCTGATGTCCCGCAAGTCGTATGAGAAACAGAAGTATCGATTGCAGGTGGAGTTGCTCAAACTGCAGGCCTGGGTAAAGAAGACCGGGCAGAAGCTGATTATCCTGTTCGAAGGCCGGGATGCCGCGGGAAAGGGAGGCGCGATCAAGCGATTCATGGAACACCTGAATCCTCGCGGTGCCCGCGTGGTTGCTCTGGATAAGCCGACTGATCTTGAACGAGGCCAGTGGTATTTTCAGAGATATGTGGAGCATCTGCCGACTCGTGGTGAAATCGTGATGTTCGACCGGTCGTGGTATAATCGGGCAGGTGTGGAACGGGTGATGGGGTTTTGCACGCCCGATGAATACAACGAGTTTATGCGGCAGGCACCGGAGTTTGAACGGAATCTGTGTCGCAGCGGCATTCATCTGATCAAGTTCTGGTTCTCCGTCAGCCGTCGAGAACAGTTGCGGCGGTTTAATGAACGTGAACGACATCCACTGAAACAATGGAAGCTGTCGCCCATCGATCAGGCATCGCTGGATAAATGGGATGAATACACAAAGGCGAAGGAGGCGATGTTCTTCTACACGGATACTGCTGATTCCCCCTGGACTGTGGTGAAATCCGATTGCAAGAAACGGGCTCGACTCAATGCGATGCGCTATGTGCTGCATCGACTGCCTTACGATGGCAGAGACTCGGACAAAATTGGTCCGGTCGATCCGCTGCTGGTTGGTCGAGCACAAGTCGTGTTTGAGCAGGGAGAGCATTCCAACCTGCTCTCCACAATGTGAATTTCCCTGCCAGCTTCTTCGTCAGTCGCTGGCCTCAAAAAAAGAAGCCGCAACGATTGTGTCGCTGCGGCTTCCGACTCACCTGACAGGTCCCGTTTCATTCTGACGCACTGGCGAGGAGCATGATGTCGAGCCACGGGTAAGTGTCGGACAGAGTAGAGACAGCGCGTTGCCTCCACGTGTAATGGTAGAGGATGATCCGGGTGACGAATACCCGAATACTGATACTAATTCTCACCAATCGCAAGAACGTGATTTTTCCGAAAATTGTTCTTATGTCCACTTGTTCCGGGGTTGGGTGTCAGGTATGCGCCCCCGAGTTGACACCTGTAAGTGGAAAACGGAGGTTATTCTGCGGGCTCGGGTGACAGGCGATGTCGGGAACAACTGCATTTTTCGATTCACAGAGGACAGGGGCATTTGCGATTGTGCTTTGTCAAGCTTTGAATTTCGGGTAGTGGACCTTGCTAAAGGTCCGACAGCCAGGGGATCTTTAGCAAGATCCACTACCGAAAACCCGAACTCTTTATCCTGACGGAGAACCCGTGTTTACTTATCTGTGGCCATCTGCAGGTCAATGCAGATGGCCGGGCTCAAGAAATGTAATGGACCAGGCGAGGAAGATTCCGCCTAAAAGGGCAACGGTCAGCCGTGCCCGATTGTGAGCATGAAACTCCATTTCGGGCAGCAGATCACTGAGTGAAATGCAGATAAAGACTCCGGCAGAAAATGCCAGTGCAGCTCCGACAGCATAGGCCTGCAAACTACCGAGCTGAGTGGCCCCCATCAGGAAAATCATTGCACCTGCCGGACACATTGTCGCAAACCCGGCGTTGACAAGATTTCTGGATCGCTGAGTCCAGCCGCTGACAATCATTAGCGAAGTGATGGAAACGGCATCCAGTGGTTTGTGGAGCATCACTGCCAGAAAAGTGCCCAGGCCAAACAGCGACAGAAACGCCGGATGAGCAGATTCGGCCTGTACGCTGGCTGCCAGCGCAATTCCGTCAATCAGCGTATGGATGGACAATCCGAGCGCAATTCCCAGCCAGCTAAGCTGATGAGCGTGCTGACACGGCGGCCCCTGCTGTCGCAATCTCTCCAGCACAAACCCCTTCTCCCCTCGTCCCCCCGCCAATTTCCCGTTCCCGTGCTCGTGCTCGCTCCGGTGTTCATGCCCATGCCCGTCCTCATGCTCATGGCCACAAGCCAGCTTGCTGGTCGCAACCTCCACCACAACGTCTTTATCGTGGCTAACCGAAACCTCAAGCGGTCCATGATGATGAAAATGGAACGTTCGAATCAGCAGAAACATTGCCAGCATACCGCCCATCATCCAGCTGACAACCGCATCGAAATTGGGAAGAGAATGTGTCGCATGCGGCAGCAGATGGAACACCCCGATTCCCAGCATCAGTCCTCCGACAAAGCTGATAATCGTCTGCATTCGAGTATGCGTCAAATCGATCCAGGCAGGCAACATCCCTCCGAGAACCGACGCGGTCACGATCAGAACACAATACACGATAACCAGTCCGACGATTCTTCGATTCACGGGCGGCAGAGAATGGGAATGTGATAGTCGGCCAGCGCCATTTGCATCCTGCTGTGCTCTTGCACGTTCGATCACCAGAGCATCTGCGGAGATCTCGGACGTGACGGCTGATTCATCCGCGGGGAGAGCTCTCCCAATGATTTGAGTGCTCACGGGCCAGCTTGCGGGCCCCGCCCACCCGACATTGTCAGCATGGGCGTCCTCTATGGTATTCAATAAACCACAGAACAACAGAACAAGAAAAGAAAACACTCGACAAAACATGAGCATCCCTGGTTAGACAGAACCCCTCGATGAGGCTGACTTACGGAGAACGATACTCGCAGTAAACTCCAACTGCAAATGCCACTGGATTGCAGTTCAATACCGGAGCAAAAAAAGGACGCTCCAAAGACAGGATTCCGTTTTCGCCTGCTTTGGAACGTCGTGAGAAATTGTGAGCAAAGGGAATTCGATGCGAATGAAACGTGAGTCACTCACTTCCGAAATGATGGTCTGCGACGTTCCCTGTACGATCGATACTTCCGATTTCCGTTAAAAACAGGCCCTTTTTTGGAACCACAGCCAGTCTACTCAATTACCAGCTTTAACGGTACCGGGGGTGAAATCGAAGTCCCATTGGAACGCTGTGCTCGTACGGAGACGTTAGGGACTTCACCAGCCGATGCCGCCTCAGGAATAACAATCGAAACAGTAAATGCAGTCTGGTCACTCGCCACAGCAACCGGAGTCGCCGAGTAACCTGCAGGCAGCCCTTCAACCACAACATTTACCGGTTCAGAGAACTGCGGGTGCCGTCTGAGCAATCCGGCAACGGAGGCTGTCGTTGCTTTTTTGGCTTTTGTCGGTTCTGCGAGACCGCTCAGGATCACTGCACTTTCCACGGTAAAACGAATCGGGGCAGTCCAGGCCTTTGAACCGGTGGAACCGGAAAGAGGGTGAGATACGAATTCAGCTCCGATAATCGCATCAATGGAGGACTGAACGACATCTGCCGGCACGTCAATATTCAGCGGAATCGACGGGCTGCTCACACTTCCAAACTGGAACTCCGGTGCGGAAACCATGGGCAAAGACGCAGATGCCGGATTATTGGGATCGGCTTTCCGAGTTCGTTCTGTTGTCAGCATTTCCAGGCGAACAAACGGTTCTGTCACTTCTGCCAGCGGCAGTACTCGAATGGACACCGATATCGGAATTCCTCGCAGTACTACCGGCGGAACGGAATTCAGAGTGACGATGGCTGGGACGGCGGCCGCGGATCCTGCAGGCAGAGATGTTTCCCGGAATGTCAGAGAATCCTGCGGAAGTGAGCTCAGATTTAGTTTCAGGGCCGAAGTCACGTTCGATTCCAGTCCCTCGGTTTGACCAACAATCGCAAGAGAGCCTTCTGCTGCGATACCCTGCCCGGCGGTATCACTCGTTTTTCCAACTTCGGTACGAGTCACCACCAGCAGAATCTCCTGATCCTGTTCGCTCGCCGGGATCACATTTGGGAACAGCGAGAGTCCCGGCATTCCGGTTACAGACAGGCGAACAGGGCCGGTGTAGCGGAAAGACGCGGATTGGCGAACGATCGACAATTTCAGAGGAGCTGACCCATTCAATGGAATTCTTAACGCATCGCTGCTGGTCTGCAGGATGAAATCAGGGCGATCTTTTCTGGAAACATGCAGGCGATAAATGGATGCTGCATTACCGCGTTCTGTGAAATCCCGCACCTGAATCTTCAGCTGAGTGACACCGTCAGGCACAGTGACATCCGCTGATGGATCGCTCGAACCGGAATCTCCATCAGAAAATGCAATGCGAGCATCGCCATTGAAAACGGATAACTCGGGTCTCAGTGGCGACGCGAGGCTTCTGGCTGCGACTGTGATGTGCAGCGTCTGTTTGGGAGTCACGGTCAGCAGTACACTGTCCTTCTCGCCTGCCGCAGAAATACGCCCATTAACGTTCAAAGGAGCGAACGGGGCCGCCGCAAAGGTTGCGTCAACAGGAGCTGGATCAAACGTCCCCTCAAGCGGCTCACTGACTTCACGCCCAGTTGAGGTGATCAGGGCCGGAAATGCCATCAGTGGACTGCCCGCTTCAATTTTGGCTGCTCCTGGACTCGTGCCGACAGTCACGGACTCGGAGACTCCCTCACTACCTACGGTTCGCAGCACATTGGATGCGGATGTCAGCACAGGAGGATAAGCAAGTGAGGAAGCAGGCAGGTCACCAATCAGCAGTCGCCATGGACTGTTCGCAGGCGCTCGAAACTGCAGGTCGTGGACTTCCGCAAAATAAAGTCCATCTGCTGGCAATGTGACGTCTGCACGAGCATCCCCGGCGAGATCCGGACGCTTCCATTGCACGGCAATTGGAGCGGACAGGGCAGTTTTGATTTCCACAACCGGATCAAGAGCAGAGCCGATTCGTCGAGCTTCCACTTCAACCGCAATGCGCTGCCCTTTTTTTCCTGTAAAGTAAACTCGTTTTTGCTCTGTACCGGACACCACTCCGCTGACTGCAAACGGAAAACTGCCTGCGGGTGACGATTCAGAAAACTGTTCTTCCAGATGCTGGGGCAGTCCGTCAATGCTGATCAATCCCGGACGGCCGGAACCTTCAGAAGTAAAAATCCGCAGCAGATATCGCCCTGGAACAGTCTCTTTTGGCAGAGTCACTTCAAACTCTGCTTTATTACTTTCATTCGCGGGTACTGTCACAACATTGACCCCGGGAATCGGCAGATGCAGCACTGCTCCCTGCAGGTTGCTGCCGAAAATTGTCAGATGGTTTTTCTGTCCTGCAGTGAGGGCCAGCGGACTAAAGCGACTGACGACTGGTAACCGGGCGGTCTCTGCACCACTGCCTGACTGTTCGCGGATAATTTCCTCCGCGGCTGACCCCGCGGTTTCCTGAAACAGCAGCCTGGCATCTTCGTCAGACAACGCAGATGAGAAGAGACAAATGTCATCGCAAATCAGACGAGTGTATTCACCTTCAGCGTGACTGCCTCCCACAATCAGTGGAGTATCACTGGTACATGCATCAAGTTTCACATCCTGAAGCCAAGCTGAGGTGCCATCGGCAAAACCGGCACTGACGCTGCTGGCGGCAATGGGTACGCCATTCACGAACAGGCGAACTCTCAGATCATCAACATCCGCGTCTGCATCAGCACCCGGAGCATCGACCGTTTCGAACGATGCGGCCAGATGGGTGCGACGACGAGCGCCAATTGCCGTTTTCACGCTGAAAACCGCCGATTTGAAGCCCGATCCATCGTTCACATACACCTGAAATGAATCGCTCGCGGGGTTAAAGTTCACCCCATAATTGGTTTTGTTCGGAGCGGCCGGCTGCCTCTTTGCAAATAGTCCGTGAAAGCTGTTGTCTGAAAGAGGATGCAGGCTGGCAAAAAAACCACTCACCGTAACGGCTGCTGTCTGCTGAGTATCTGCCGAAGACGCGAGCGTCAGGACCTGCTTTGTGCTGGCGTCCAGCAGCAGCGAATTGCCAGGGGCAGCGGGATTAAATACCGAGGAAATTGCGGTCCCACCGTTCGGAAGGGCTGGCGTGTCGGCTCCGGTTCCGGCAACTGCTGAATCCTGAAGCGCGACAGCGCCAGGCGAAGCGGTATTCGCGGCTTCCCCAGAGTGATCAAAAGTCAGATTCACAATCGCCTTTTCGCGAACACCGGCTGAAACCATCTGTCCGAAACCAGACGAAAGAATCAGCATCATCGAAAGAAATGGCTGCAGAATACTGACAGTTCGCATCGAATAGATCCTCCTGCGAGGCTTGCAGAGGTGGGTATTGAGGAAGCAGAAATCAGGCGGCAGTATGAATCAGGAACGGAGGTTCAGTGCTCTCCATGGTGGCGAGTTGAGGCGAATTGAGCAAGCCAGGGCGACAAATACATTCTGTTTTGACTTTAACGGTTCTAACGGTCGCGAATCTTCTTGACGGCGACGAATTTGTTATTTTAGCATGGCCCGGTCAATTTGGAGAGATGCGGGGACTATGCGTATTCGGTAGACTTTAGCTGTCAACGCAGGCAAATGTGAACGAAGTTGAATTGCCTGCCGCTGGCGGCGGTAAGCGTACGAAGTCTGCATAGCCAAGTCGCCGATTTGAACGATGTGAATCGTTACGTATCGACGGTGGCGATGCGCGGTTTTTTGACTTGGTGGTTTTTCCCGACGAAGGCCCCAAAATCGGCAGTGCTTTCGGAGTTGTTTGATGAATACGCCTGGCAAGGTCTGTTTGGCTCTGACAATTATCCTTCTGGGAGTGGGCATCTATTTGGGTGGCCGCCTCGGAAACTACGCCAATAGCTGGTCCACGAAACTTCGTGATGGCAAAGCGGCCAGTCAGAAAGCAGTTGCGGACAATACGAAAACACTATTGGATCTGCGAACAGCGCAGGCCGAGCTGAATCGGCTGAAACTGGGCTGGGGTCACGAATGGACGTTTTTGCCAGGAAATAATGTTGGTGGTGTTCAGGCCGTTGGAAATACTCTGGGGCTGACAGGCCTTGGTTCCGGTGAACCGGCTCTTGCACCACGGCAGGTTCAGGTGGATGGTCGTGAGCAACTGATCGTCCCGACGATTCACGTGTTTGCACTGGATGGCCAGGGCGGTTCCTCTTATACGGGCGAATTTCGCGTTGTTCCTGAACGCCTTCAGGAAGCGGCAGCGATTCTTGAACCCACATGGCAGGTCACACCGCAGGAAATTGCGACATGGACTTTTCCGAACGGCGTGCGTCTGCGTACTCTTGTACCTCCTGGTGAACGTTCAGCTGTGGAAGGCCTGAATCAGGCGATTCGCAGAACTCGTGAGCAGTACGCAGAAACTCAGGCGGCAGTCAATTCTCAGAAGCAGTTGCTGGATGCCGCTCAGAAGCAACTGGATACTCGGAAATCTGAGCTGTTGGGTAATCCTGCAGCAAAGGAAATCGAAGATCGTCCGGAATTCTCCAAAGGCCTGGTTCAGGCTCTGGAAGATCTTGAAGAAGAACGCAACGCCGCTCAGGTTGCTGTCGACGGACTTCGTCGAGCCATCAAGTCAGCTGCCGATGCTCGAACCACTATTGTACAACAGCTGAATGAAGTTGTTTCACGGCTGCCGGAACCACAGTCCCGAGTTTCGCAGCGTCAGGAATAAACCTCTGAAGTCTGCTGCCGGTGTAAAACTTCATTGCCCGTTTTGAGTACAAAGCAGTTTTGATTACAAATAAGGTGTCGCCAGTGGCGACACCTTATTTCATTTGACAGTAGTCGATTTCGGCTGCGGGTTTAATTTCGGCTGCGGGATCATCTTCAGCAGCTGGGTCATTTCAAGGACGACAGGAAAAGAATATGGAACTTCTGAAAAAGCTCACTCAGACACCCTCGGTACCAGGTCGTGAAGATCGCATCCGACGAGTGATCTGCGATTATCTCCAGGAAAACGGACTGGTGGATGAGCTTTCGATCGATGCCATGGGATCGATCATTGGGTTACGAAGAGCCCGGCCGGCTTCCGTGACTTCAGGTACGCCCGACCCAGGCAGCGTTCTTCGAAAAAGGCCGCTGCGAGTGATGCTGGCCGCACATATGGACCAGATCGGTTTTCTCGTCAGACATATCGATGACAATGGATATGTCAGAGTTAACCCTGTCGGCGGATTTGATACCAGAAACCTGTTCGCCCGCAGGGTACTCGTCTGCACCGCCGCTGAAGACCTCACGGGCATCATGAATCCTGGAGGAAAGCCGATTCATATTTCCAGCGAAGCAGATCGTAAAAAAGTGCCGGAAATCGGGGAGTTCTTTGTCGATCTCGGACTGCCTGCTGAAGAAGTCCGTCAAAAGGTGGTCATTGGTGACATGGTGGTGCTGGATGGCCCATTCACAATGGTCGGAAACAGCGTTGTTTCGCAATGTCTCGACAACAGAGTTGGATGCTGGGCACAAATCCGAGCTCTTGAGAATCTTTCCCACCACAGTTGCGATATCTACGCTGTCTGGACGGTTCAGGAGGAAGTGGGGATGCGAGGTGCGGCGCCGGCGACGTTTGGAATTGAGCCGGATATTGGAGTGGCCTGTGATACAACATTGTGCTGCAAAACGCCTGGAGTTCCTGACGAAGATCGAGTTTCGGTGGCAGGAGATGGTGTCTGCCTGCATGTGATGGATTCGTCAATGATCTCCGATTTTGGCCTGATCGCCGATTTTGAGCATGTCGCAAGAGCCGGCATCATCAAATGTCAGAGAGCGATTCTGCCTCGAGGTGGTCAGGACGGTTCTGCCATCCAGCGAAGTCGTGGGGGAGTTCGAACCATTGCCCTCGCATGTCCCATCAAATATATCCATACCGTCACTGAGATGGCTCATATTGACGACCTCGATTCCTATCACAGGTTGTTAACTCGCTGGCTGGAGTCACTTTAACTGCAGATCGGGACTGGTGACTTTGATCGAGGCTGCGGCGATTGGGGATGTTTTGCAGACATTGTCAGCCAGTCAGCCCTGTTGGCAATGCGATGGTGCACGAATTCGCGTATGCTTTGTCGTTGCCGGATGATCGGGTTCGTCGAAAGTTGATTTCGCGGACGCAGCGGGAACAGGAAAGGTTGCGGAATAGGCGTCTGCCGTTCGCGGGGAATCGCAGTTCGTCACTCGGAGAGTGACGGCTACTTTGAATCGCAGGGTTAACGGCAATCGCAGTAAAACGTTTTTGGCTGGCAGGAATCTCATGGCTTTATCGGATGACCTTCACACAATTCTTTCTGATTTGGGAGCACGCTGGGATTTGGCAGAATGCCGGGAATCTCACGGTGAGGGACCGTTGGACCGGGTGCGATTCGGTGACCTGTCCGCCGAACTGACCGCTGCCGATACATCAGCCGTGATGATTCCACTTGAGGGGTTTGTTCGCATTCAGGTGAGAGGAAAAGACCGCGTTCGATTTCTGCATAACTTCTGCACGAATGACATCAGGTCACTCGTCAGCGGACAGTTGTGCGAGGTCTTCTTTACCGATGTGAAAGCTCGAATACTTGCAAACGGCTGGATTCTGGCTGGTGACACCGTTCATGAAATCTGGATGCTTCCCGGGGATGAAACATCGCTGCTGAAACATCTCAATAAGTATCTGATCACCGAAGATGTGACTTTTCAGAGCCTTTCCGCAGAGACTGCGACGCTGGCCTGTCTGGGACCGCTCGCCTGTCAGCAACTCAGCGAGGCAGACCCTGCCATCTCATACCCGCCAGCTGACAATACCGGCCTGCAAACAGTTGATCAGCTGACGGAAGTGGTGACCACGGTGATCAGAATCCCGTTCGCTGAAAATTCCCTGTTGCTGTTCAGCCTGCCGATTTCGCAGTTGACGAAGTTATGGCAGTCGTTGTCAGCAGCGAAGTTCACCCCGGCAGGATGTTTGGTCTTTGAGAGATTCCGAATCCTTGAGGGCTATCCAATATTTGGAGTGGATATCACCACCGAGCATATGGCACCTGAAGCCGATCGAAATGTTCGCGCGATCAGTTATACGAAGGGTTGTTACCTCGGTCAGGAACCCATTGCTCGTCTGGATGCAATGGGCCATATCAACAGGGCGGTTCGCAGGATTTCCGTGAATGCCTCTCCCGAGGACTGTCAGAACGCTGCGATACGACATTCCAGGTCCGGAGAACTCGGGAAAATCACTTCTGTGGCACCTCAGCCTGAATCGAACTCTGCTCTGGCCCTGGCAGTCATACGGGTTCATGGAATCGACTTTTCCGGTGATCTGACAGTGCACAATGCAGAAGGTCATGACTTCATTGCGAGACTTCTTCCGAAGGCTTAAAAAACCGTCCCATCCCGTCGGCGGGGCGACGGGTGTACAGTACACCCGTCGCTCCGCCGACGGGATCGTGCACCGGTGAAGATTCCGTCAGCGAAAAATACGAAGTTGTTTAGGTACAAGTCCTAAGGCATCACGGCTGGCAGCAGTTCAATCCCGGAGTGGTCCGGCCGAATCCGGACTCGCAACAATCTCAGCGACATATTTTTTGCGTCGGCACTCGTATGTCCTCCGGTATCCTGATCGGCCACGAGCAGTGTTCCGTCGGGAAGTTCGACCGCCTTTCCATAACCGTAACAGTTGTCAACCAGAAAACCATAATCGCGAGCCGGGGCAATCCATGTCTGACCACCATCCGTACTAAAAATCAGACGGAGACCGCCGCGTCCCGGCGCATAGGAACCATGCAGGCAGACAAGAGTTCCGTCTTTGAGTGCATAGAGGCTGGGCGCATAGAGTCTCATGCCAAACGTTACCGGTTTTGTCCATGTTCTGCCCTGATCTGATGACCACGAGATATCTCCTTCCGGCCTCGCCATCATCACCAGTCGACCATCCGGAAGCTGTGTTGCGTTTGCTTCATCCAGATTATGATCAGTGCTGATTTTGGACAGAAAAGTCCATGTCGCTCCGCGGTCTTTACTGGTGAAGACCGCAGCCTGGGCCGGTCCGCCTTCCTTTGGAGTGCCACTGACAGTCAGCAGAATCGAGCCGTCCTTTAAAAGAATCATCGGGCCATTTGTTTCATCCGACAGAAAAGGCGAGGGCAGCCGAATCAATTCCTTATCCCATGTTAAACCTTTGTCGAACGACCGCATGATTCCCGTACGGTGAATCAGTTCCGGATGTTTTAAATAGTCTGCCGGATCGCCTCCCGGATAGGTGAAGACTGAACAGACAAGAGTGCCATCCGGCAGTTCAATAAATGCCGGATGCCGGTCATCGTCAGGCGTTTCCAGAATTGTTGCGGGGGCCGACCATGTTTTCCCCTGATCGCCCGATCGAATCAGCATCGCTCGTCCACCGGTTGGCGAATTGATGTCTTTGGGAAGTCCAATCGAATAATATTCGGCGATCGTTGCTGGCGAAAATCGCAGAGGCGTGGGTGGCGATGCGTGCCAGTAACCGGCACTGAAGCCGACCAGCCATTCACCGTCTTTCAGGCGAATCGGTGATACCCAACCGACGAATCCACCATAACCGGGATATTGTTCCGGCTGATTCAACCCAGGTCCCAGAATCACTGTTCGACATTCTTCGGGACGCTTTGCCGATTCGCCCTGACTAACGACTTTCACGACGGGAGGTTCGGGTATCTCCTGGGCCTGCGAATAGCCGCAGATTCCCAGTACCGCCAGACACAGCAGAATCGGCCGACCGGCATTTACAGGTGACACTATGGATGACTGACTCAGAAACATTTTAATCTCCTTTTGCGTCTGTGATTTGCGGCAGTACCGAGCAGCGACTGTGACGAGCAGACTTGAGCGTCTAAGGTGTGCCGTTCTTCGCAATTCTGTTTGTACCTTCGCACTGGACCCACCACAGCATCGGCCCAATCGGTTCCGTATGCACCGGCGTCAGTCGACCCGTTTCGGTATGAATTCGAGACATTGCAAGTCGACCTGACGACTCCCCGGCGGCAAACAGGAACTGACCGGTGGAATCAATATCGAACGAACGGGGCGTTTTTTCCGTTGGTTCATTGCCGACGAAACTCAGGTCCGTTCCTGATTCAGAGATTTCAAAGACGGCAAGGCTGTCATGTCCACGATTTGACACATACAAAAAGCGGCCGCTGGGATGCACCTTAATTTCTGCCGTGCTGTTGGGCTGTGAATACCCCGATGGTAACGTTGAAAGGGTCACTCCCGGAATCAGTGTTCCGTCATCTGACAGCTGATAGGCGGTAACGCTGCTGGACTGTTCATTATCGATGTAAGCAATTGGCTTCGACGGATGCCATGCCATGTGACGGGGGCCTGACATGGCAGGACGATCCAGCCGAACTCTTGTCTGCGGTGAGAGTCGACCAGATTCGGCGTTCCAGACAAACTGAAATATCGCGTTGGGTCCGGTATGAGGCACAAAGACAAACTTATTTGTTGCATCAGGTCCGATAAAATGGGCTTTCTCCGCCGTGGAAATTTCCTGGACCGGCATGCTGCTCAGTGAACCATCATCCGCAATACGATGGACGCTGACTTTTCCAGCAACATAATACGCTGTCAACAGCCACCTTCCGGTATGGTCGATGGAAATCTGAGCCGGATCAGCTCCGCCATTCACCATGCTGATCAGAGACAGTCTTCCGGTTTCACGGTCAACTCGCAAACTGGCCAGCATGCCGGTCGACCGCATTGCTGCAAACAGAAGACCATTGTCCGCTGACAACGCCAGAGCACCAGGTTCTCCGGGGAGGGGACATCGAGACAGCTTTGTCAGTTCGCCGGTTTGTGGATTTAATTGCAGGACGTCAATCGCCTGATCTTTGGCCGCTGAACAATAAACCAAAGCGCCGGATGCCGGACCTTCTTCAATTTGAACGTCAGATGTGCCATCTCCCGCACGAACTGATACGTGATTCTTATTGGCTCGTTCGGCTGGAAAGCGAAGGATGGCCGTTACCGGAAAATGATCCGATGGAGTGCGATCGCTGACAGCAGTCCGATCGATCGAGGCATCGATTACCTGCCAGTAGTCTGAGGCGGCAATCCAGTCAATTCGCTCGCCGCCGACAGCATTCGCCCTGAAACCAGAGAACGTCCCTTCCTCCTGAGTCCGATTCGGATGTGCCACTCGAAAAGTGTCGACAAGGGAGAACGAATCCGGATCATCAGAGAGGAACAACGCATCATAGGGTGCACTCTTCTCACCAGTATTGAAGTCGCCGGTTATGATGATTCGGCAGTCAGAGGCAAGTTTCGTAAGCTGACGTCGCAGCAATCGTGCGGATTCGAGGCGAGCCGCGACACCCTGATGGTCAAAATGCGTATTGAAAAACACGATGGGTTGAGCATCTTTCTGCTGGCGATCTTTGAGCTTCACCCAGGTAACCATTCGAGTCAGTGAAGTATCCCAGCTCTTGCTTGCGACAATTTCAGGAGTCTCACTGAGCCAGAAATGACCACCATCCAGTTTTTCGAATCGATCGCGGCGATAAAACAGTGCAGTCATTTCGCCGGCCTCGCGCCCGTCGTCACGACCGGCACCAAGGTGTTCATAGTCTTTTAGCGAATCCGCAAGAAAGTCTCGCTGAAAGGCCAGCGTTTCCTGTGTTCCCAGCAAATCCGGCTTGAACGTCTGAATGGTGCGAACGAGAAACTCGCGACGATGATCCCAGTGATTTTCACCGTCTTTCGCTGTTCCATAACGAATATTGAAACTCATGACACGTACGTCGACAGGCGGAGCCGCGATCGCCTGAAATGAGTAAACCGCGGCATTGCGAAGATGGAACTTCAGGCGGATGGTTCTGCCGAGAAGTGTTGAGAGATCTTTTCGATCCGTCCACTCGGGCCCCCAGCGAAGTTCGTCAATCGCTTTGGCAGGTACTGCATCGCTGAGGGCGAATCCTGGAATGGCCCGGCCTTCCTCGTCGAGCACTTCCAGATACAACTCGCCCTCTGCTGCATTCACGTTGACCTGAAGTTGAGGTTCCGTCAGAACAAATGGCTTTGTAGTGACGGTCCCTGACTGCGGCCCTGCTGTCAGTCCGACGAAACGATCGAGTTTCAGTGTGGCAAGACCGACGGCATGTTCACGGTTAAACGTGATTTGTTCATTTCCATGCCGCTCGTTTGCACCCATGTAATAGATCCAGTGCAAATCGTTGTGTGTTACGATTGTTGAGGCGGGGATGATGATGTCCTTGTCAAAGGCCCCGTCCGGACCTCGGGGTATCAGGGGTTTCCCCGCGTAGACCCATTGCAAATCCCATGAATCCCCGTCCCGACTGGTCGCGATGTAGAAATTCATCACGTCGCGCTCATGCCGCTTACGAAGATCCGTGGTCGCCCCTTCGCTTGTATCACCCGGAAAGTCATACACGGAAAGCAATGCAAAATAGACACCCTGATTGATCCAGCATGTCGTTGCATAGATCTGCCGTCGCTTTGATTCCTGTGGACCCTCCCGATCGAACACCCATTCGCGAACGAGCTTCCAGTCTGTCGGATGATTCTTCGGATCCGAGTTCGTCATCGAGCGAGTGCCACGCAGTTCTCCGGGGCCTCCGGGACCTCCGAAATCTGTTCGAGTCAGCAGTCGCCAGGTGTTGGCAATGGGATCCCGGAATATCTGATTGTAGGTATCCGCCGCCCGACCTGTGACTGGCTTTCCATCATTGTAGGGCGTCCAGTGAATTCCATCCGCTGAATGCGCGATGCCAGCTGACATACCGGGTGCATCAAAACCGGCGATGAAGCGATGCTGCGGATCGGTTTCATGCGGATCCAGTTCGACTGACAGAGTAAAATCACCGGCAAAGGGGATTCCGCTGACATCGGCTTTCCGTTCGAAATGAAGTCCGTCTGACGATTCCGCATAGCCGTATCCCATTGTTCCGGGTTTGCGATACCAGAACTTAAATCGTCCTTCATCGTGAAGCACAGTGCCGTACAGTCGACCGTCTGTGAAGATGGGACGTCCATCATTCGCTTTGGTGACCTGCCCGATTTCCCTGGTGACAGCCTGTTTTTCATCGACGATGTAATCGTCCACAAAGAGCTGACGGTCAGTGCCAATGCTAAGTGCTGCGATCTTGTCACTCGCCACCGCTGAATGACCCGATTCTTTCAGCGAGAATCCAATTGAGACACAAATCATCGCACAAGCGATGCCGAATTGTCTGAGGTGGCAGAGCTCCCGAATCTTCATCGCGTTATCCTCCGAATCGGACGCCCAGGGATTCGTCAGCGTTCACAATCGTCTGACATATTGACTGAGATGTCTGCTGAAAAGGGCATCATGCAGGACATGATAGCAGACCACCGCGTTCGATGGACAGCGCCTCGTTTCCATCCATTTTCCAACCCCGACAGGGCAACGCCGTTAAGGATTCCTGCACCGAAAAACTGAGACGTTTAACCCGTGGCCGAGAGGCCAGGCCACAGCGAGTCTGAACAACCTGGCCTCTCGGCCACGGGTTAAACGATTCAAAATCCTTAACGGCGTTGCCGACAGGGGTTGCACAACAAAGCCTGGGGTCGCCGGGACCACGGCGCACCCCAGGAAAGAACAGGAAAATGCGATTGAACCCCAACGGGGTTCCACAACCCAACTGGCAATTGATCGCTGCCTTGTGGAACCCTTTCAGGGTTCGGTGATAACGTACATCACGAACCTGGGGTGCGCCGCTTCGCGTCGACCCCAGGCTCTGTTGTGAAACCCGTTCCGGGTTGAATCGCATTGCTTTCACTCAAAAAACACTTCACCGCAATCCCTTCGCGTCGTTGCACCCGTCATAATTTGATTCAGGCGCGAGCACGGAAATAACCCATGGCGAAACTTTTGTCTCGCTGACCCACTGATAAGGTTCATCGGAGGTTCCCAGAGGTCGATGAATCGAAACAGGTTTCAAACCAGCTTCACGCCAGACCGTCTGGTAGTCCTCATTCGTGCAGTAAATGTCTTCCACCGGCCGCTGATCTTCCACATCCAGCATCACGATATGAACCAGATCACCACTGCGAGCCTCACGGTTTTTGGGAAAATCCTTTGTGGTAAAGGATGCCCATTCATGGACATAGATGGCGGGTGATGAAACGAGATTAATCATTCGGCCGCCGGGCTTCAGCAATCGCCTGAGCGCCTTGAACAATCGCACCTTGTTTTGCAGGACGGGAATATTATCAAACGCGAAAGCCGACAGGATCAGATCAAATGACTCTGGTGGCAGGTCACCCGTGGTCCCATCCTCAACCAGTCGATAGTCGCCCTTCGGATCACTCCTCCGGGCGAGCTCAACCATCGCGGCGGAAATATCGATGCCGATTACATCGAAACCCAGATCTCGGAGAAATCGAGTGGACCGGCCGGCACCACATCCAAAATCGACAGCCCGTTTTCCAGTGACATGCTCCCGAATCATGGAAGGAATATCACGAAACGCCAGATAATACGTCGCAGGGAACTCAAGAGCTGAATAGGCGGCTGCTCTCGCCTGATCGTTGTACACATTTGTAAAAGAGTCAGACATATTTTGCAGACATATTTTAAGGTCAAATATTCTACGTCAAAACGAGATGGACTATTGATTTGCCTGACGACGATTAAGCGGACAGTTCAATCGCTGTTGCAGGGACCTCGGAGGGCTGACGCCGCTCCGCTCGCCGGGAACTTTAGAACAACTCAGGAATGGGGCGACCGAGGTGACCGAAAAAGACGGGTCGACTGGAAGGAGTAAACAATGGTTTTGATCGATCCAGTCCCAGCTTTTCGTAAATCGTTGTGGCGTAATCTTCCGGCGTATACGCTCGGGAAACCACATAACCGCCGTCCCGATCGCTTTCGCCGATCACCTGTCCTCCAGGAACTCCTGCACCCGCAAACGCAATCGAGTATGCTCCGGTCCAGTGATCCCGCCCAGCGAATTTATTGAGACGCGGGGTTCTGCCGAACTCGGAGATGAAACAAACGAGTGTATCGTCCAGCAGGCCACGATCATCCAGATCGCTGATCAGTGCTGCGAAAGCCTGATCCGTGCTGCCCATCATCACCCAGTGCCCGATTCCATAGCGACCTTCGCCACCAGCCTTGTCGCGAACTGTTCCACAGGATCCTGATGCATAAATCAGGTCGTGGTGATCCCAGTTCAGATTAAAACCACCGGGAGTTTCAGTGGTCAGAGGCCAGCGGACATCCACCGTTACAAAACGAACACCAGCTTCCAGCAGACGTCGTCCGAGCAGGTAACAGGAACCTCGGTGTCCTCGTCCGTAATCGTCGCGAATTTGATCGGACTCTTCCGCCAGATCAAAGGCACGCGACACCTCACCGCTCGTCAGGCTGTTAAACGCCTGTTCATAAAATCGATCCATGCCCTGAAGTGATGACTGGTCGGAAACCGTCGAGTATCGATTGTCGAGCGTGGACAGCAGCTGGCGGCGACTGGCAAGCCGGGGACCTCGATTATCATCACGAGCCAGCAGATCGGCGACTCGCCATTCCGGATCTGCAAGATCTCGTCCACCCGTTTTAAAGACGGCAAGGGATCGGGGTAAAAAGCCCGTGCGAGTTTCCGCCGCCTGCTCGCTGTTTCCGGGAACCATGACATACGGGGGCAGCGCGGATACTGGCGAAGGCAGCAGCTGAGTCACAACGGAACCGATGTCCGGCATTTCGACAATACTGGTGGGGTGCGCGCCGGAAAGTGCATACTGAGTCCCATTCGGATGAGCGTCTGCACCGGCCTTGTCGTGATGCATCGAACGGACGACGGCAAGTTTATGAGCGACCTTTGCCGTCTTTGAAAGCAGACTCGTAAACTGCATCCCGGGGACAGTCGTGGAAACCGGCCCGAAGGGACTTTTGTGTTCTGCCACTGCTTCGGGTTTAGGATCCCACGTGTCAATGTGTGACAGACCACCCTGCTCAAGAATGACCAGCACCCGCTTCGCCGCTGGCTGTTTCTGTGAGCCAGGATCCGCTTCAAGTGCCAGTAGCTGTGGCAATGACAGACCTGCCACGCCGGCAGTGCCTGTCTGCAGCAAATGCCGTCGAGTCCATTCAGAACTCCGAAGTCTCGAATCCCGCATTACAAGACGACTCCCGCAGGGAAAAACGACGCAGCGATAAATTTCTGCCAGTGTCGAACGCTTCGACACTGGCAGAAGGGCAATTCGCAGTCTATTTCAATACGGCAGTTCACGAATATACAAATTCCTGAAAAACAATTCGCTGCCATGATGCTGCAGTTCAATCTGGTCTGCTCGAACCAGTGGAACGAGTCCGCTCTGGTCCCAGTAGTTTTCCAGTGCAACACGATCCACGACCATCTTGTCATTCAGCCAGATCGTTACCTTGTCACCCACCATGCGAATCAGGAACGTGTTCCATTCACCCGGCTTCCTGTCAGCAAGGCTGGTGGGAGCATTTCTCCAGCGGCGATTGTTCCAGAGGCCGCCGGATCCCAGATTTCGTCCGTTCGAATACTGTGTGACCCATTCCTCGGCATTTGACGGCTGTGGCTTTCCCGGTTCAACGCGAGGATCCCACGGATCCCAGATCTGAATCTGAGGAGTGCCTCGGAGATAAATCCCGGAGTCAGCACCTGCGGGAATCTTCCAGTCACAATAGAACTCAAAATCACCATAATCTTTTGAGGTACACAGGCTGTCGCCTTTTCCATCATAAATCAACACCCCGTCAGTCACGCTCCAGTGATCTCGCATCACCGTGTCTGCTTTAGCCTGAGCAGTCTTCAGAGTATCCCCGGAAAGAGCTCGACGCTGATTTGCATTTCCGTGAGCCAGCCCTTTCCAGCCGCTCAGATCCTTGCCATTAAAGAGAGGTGTGAATCCGGCTGGCGCAGTATTATGGGCAGACGACTGTGGTTTGGTTGGGGACGGCGAATAGTCAGCAACCTTCAGATTCCGAAATTCGACTCGGTCATCGTGTCCGGCAAGGACGATATGTCCCTTGCGATTCTTCATGCCCGGATGGTCCTGGCCATCCACTGGAGTGATGTCATCCAGAAACGCATCAACAATCACTGCGCCGTTCAGGATCACCATGATGTGGTCTTCGATAACAACGATCGTTTCTGAGTTCCATTCACCGACCGGTTTCAAATAACCCGTTCTGGACGGATAAATCCCATAAACTGACCCGTGATACTGCCATGGTTTCAGCCAGCTGAGCTTTTGCTTTTTACCGTCCGCCATGACCGCCTCGCCATTGTAGACCTTGCCGTCATGATCCAGGATCTGAATCTCCATCCCATCGCGTGAAGGATAACCATCTTTGGTTACCCGGATTCCGATGCCGTTATTTCCACTTTCTTCAAGTTTGAACTCAAAGTGAACAGCAAAGTCGCTGTACTCTTTTTCCGTTGCCAGATTCTTGCCGCCCTTTTTACAGATCAGCACGCCGTTTTCTGCAACATAACCGGCGGTATCACCTGTCCAGCCAGTCAGGTCTTTGCCGTTAAACAGATCTGACCAGGACGCGGACTCCAGCACAGCCGTTGCGGTCTTCGCAGCCACGATATTCGGGTCGGGTTTCGCATCCTGAGCGGGTGCAGAATCGGAAAAAACAGCGAGCATCGACGCGGTTAGTGCCGTCAGCACATGTCGCGTCAACAGCAGGGTGCTCGGAAGAAAACTTCGTTTCATAGGTGGGCCTCAGAGGGAAATGGAAGCAGGGGCGGGAGCTCAGGATTGAGCTCAGTATCGAACATAGATTATGCAGTTTGCCGGGCCGGATGCTACCGTGCGGATCTTAATGAGCCCCCACGAGCTCACCTCGTGGGCTCGCCGGGCCTTTGCGCCAGAAATCGGCAACGGCGTCAACGGCGTCGCGGAGCGACGATTGAATCATTGCCCGAACCGGGTATCAACCGCGGTGCATCAATTGTCGCTCCGCGACACGGAGATTTGTGGGCGTTCAATCCCGGCCTTGAAAGGCCGGGCTACCATCAAGTGCCGCTCCGCGGCAAATCGCAAATTAGGATCGGAAGGGCGAATTCGCGGTTTGTTGGTCTCAGACAGGAAGTTCGGGGGTGACGTAAGTTGTTTGGTGGAAGAGTTCTTCGGCGCGACCCGCTTTAATCCATGCTCGGAAGCGAATGATGGTTTCAGCGTTTTCACGAAGCCCGCAGGTGGCGTTGCTTTTGACTCGAAGGTTAATGACTCCGAGGTCCGCGCAACTGCGTTCCCCCACGTCCCAGGATCGCACCGAATACCGATCCTTCACGCGAAAACCGAAGTACATGTCGCAGGGGAATCGCACTCGGTGGGCTGACGCCACA
>JALHMY010000050.1 GCA_022843805.1 Fuerstiella sp. | reverse complement strand
TGAAAGGTTCTGGATGAGCTGGTCTCCGGTATGGTCGACCGCCCACTAATCCGGAGGCATCGCCGTCGCCCATTGCTCCGGCATTCGCAATGCTGCTCAGTTTGCATGCGATCAACTCAGGCACGGGAGCCCACGTAGGCGAGTCTCTCCGAGACTCGCAAACCATCGCCCGGAGTCGCAATCAGCTGGCGAAGTTTGCAGGTCAAGCGTCTGTCCGGCGTCTCTGCGAGACGCCGGAATCGCGAGTCTCGGAGAGACTCGCCTACGTGTTTGCGATTCCCTGTCACCCCGGCGTCGATCTCCTGATCAGAACACTTGAAAGGTTCTGGATGAGCTGGTCTCCGGTATGGTCGACCGCCCACTAATCCGGAGGCATCGCCGTCGCCCATTGCTCCGGCATTCGCAATGCTGCTCAGTTTGCATGCGATCAACTCATGCAGGGGAGCCCACGTAGGCGAGTCTCTCCGAGACTCGCAAACCATCGCCCGGAGTCGCAATCAGCTGGCGAAGTTTGCAGGTCAAGCGCCTGTCCGGCGTCTCTGCGAGACGCCGGAATCGCGAGTCTCGGAGAGACTCGCCTACGTGTTTGCGATTCCCTGTCACCCCCGGCGTCGATCTCCTGATCAGAACACTTGAAAATCGCAAAAGGGAAAATCGAAAAAGGGGAAAATTGAAAAAGGGGACATTCTACTTTTTCTGCTGTTTAGGTCTGCCTCTGAAAATTGAAAAAGGGGACATTCTACTTTTTCTGCTGTTTAGGTCTGCCTCTGGGGCGAAGCGAGGATTCAAGGCCGAGCAAAGCAGCGGTTTTTGTCTGCCAATGCGTATCACCGAAAGGAGTGCCGCGAGCGACGGAATGTCGCAGAGCTTTCAGTTCGGCTTCTGTTTCCACCCGGTTGACATGGCGAGTCCACTGAGCTGGCTTCAGGATCGGTCCGTCGAAAAGCAACCCCTCCGGGCCGCTTCGAGCTGTCGGTTTCAGGCTGGACCAAACCCAGTCCTGACTGCGCTGAACCATGCTGGCCCGCAAAGGATTTCGCTCCACGTAACGCAATACGGTCAGATAGTGTTCATCGGACTGGACGGGAAACGCCTTGAATCGCCCCTGCCAGACATGGCCGCTGCCCTTGTAGTGCCGATGATAACGACGGACGTGTGACGTCATCAGCCATTGCATCCAGCGGCTCAGGTCACCATCTTCATGCGGCCACAACAGCAGGTGGAAATGGTTTGTCATCAGACAAAACCCGGTGAGCCGCATTGGCACTTTTTCGTGAGCCTCCCGCATCAGGTTCACAAATGCCGCGAAGTCATCATCCTTATGAAAGACGTCGCTGCGACCATTGCCCCGGTTCAGGACATGGTAAACAAATCCACCTCGTGATGCTCTTGATGTGCGTGGCATCCCCTGACTATATTCGACCTCAGTACTCTTGTAAAGTAGAATGTCCCCTTTTGCGACCCGCCCCTCTTGTAAAGTAGAATGTCCCCTTTTGCGACCCGCTTTTGCGACCCGCGCCCTTTTGCGACCTCTCTTTAACATCATGCGAAAAAAGAACGGAGCACACAGGAATGAGATTCAAGGTCCAAAAGACTGACCTAAAAGGTATGGGGATCTATGCAAAAAAGAGCATCTTTGCTTTTGATGTAATCTCGAACATTCAATACGTACGGGAGGTGACCAGTGACACTCCAATTTCGGAAAGCGAAAAGCACCTGCAGGATCATATCCACTACTGGCCTGATGGCAGAATGTTTATTGTTGATGAGCCTTCCACTTATTTTAACCACTCTTGCCAGCCGAATGCTTACATCTGCTCAGCCGCTAAAGAGTACTTTATCATAGCAAAGGAGGATATAAATGCGGGAGATGAAATAACGGTTGACTATGAAATACATACAACGGGTGGAGATTCATCGTGGGAGTGCAAATGCGGAGCGCGTAACTGCCGCGGATTGCATAAGTGGGACTTCTTCTTATTGCCTCGAAAAGTGATCCTGGGTTCGCTGCCGTTCTTAGATCCGTGGTTCGCCCAGATTCATGGAGAAAGAATTCGTGAGATTCTAAAGCAGGAACTGAAAGTTTAGAAAACAGGGGCATTCTACTTTATTGGTCGCCCTCCAACTGGCCCTTTACAGAAGTACATCGTTACCGCAGAAGTCAATCACGACCCGATTCGCCACTGAGGGATTCGTCACTGATATCGATCACGCGAAACCCGAGTTGTCCGGCAACCAGCAAATGTTGCTGATCGGGACTGACAGCCAGCTCGTGAATACGGCCCGGAAATGCACTGATCTCATGAACGATGCTGGCCCGGTCAGCGTCGATCACTCGGATTTTTCCATCGCTGCAGCCAGCGTACAGGCGGTCGCCGCGAGCAGACCAGACAACAGCTCTGGGAACCGAAGGCAGCCGAACGAACCGGATCAGTCGACCTGTGGATGGCTGCCAGATTCGAACGGTCTGGTCCGCACTGACTGAGGCGATTACTGTTACGTCCTCTTCGAAAGCTTTCGGACGAACCGCAATTCCCAGCACCGAGTCGATATGATTGTCGAGCTTCCTCACGAGCCGACTACTTTCGCTGTCCCACACCTGAATCGTCTGATCGGTTCCAGCCGACGCAATATTACCTCGACTCTGCAGATCTTTCAAAAAACAGATCGACAGGACGGCAGCAGAATGCCCGTTCCAGCGTCGCAGCGGATCCGCGGATGTTCTGTCAAAGACGGCACAGGTTCCATCAGCACTGGCCGACGCCCATTGTTTTCCGTCGGCGGCCCATGCAACACGGTAAACCACGTCTGCATGAACAGATACTCGCCGAACGGACTTTCTCTCAGGCCATTGCAGCATCTCGACGACACCATCCTCGGCCGGAGCTCCTCCGGCAGCCAGCAGAATTTCTCCGTCAGGCGAAAAGCTCAGATCATGAATCTGAGCCAGTTCCGGTGTCCATGTGGAGATGAGTTTCATATCGGGCCATGAGAGAATGTCGATGCCCCTCTGCGAGCCCATCAGGACCTGCTTCCCGTCCGGTGCCATACACATTGCCGTGACCGGCGCCTCTGCCTGCACTGCACCGGCATTCAACATCACATACACAAAGATGGTGAGCTGAACGGAGATCCATCGGCCACAATCACAAAGTTCCGAAATCACCGCTACTCTCCTGACAATCCCTTAAACCAGCCCATGAATCAGTTGGCCACCCTGATTCACACGAACAGGTCGACCGTCAGGTGTGTTAAGCTCCTGATCCGGGTCAACTCCAAGAATGGTATAAATCGTTCGAGCCAGATCGTTCGGAGTTACGGGACGATCCTGAGGACTCTCGCCAATTCGATCGCTTGAACCAATTACCTGTCCGCCCGGAATTCCTGCGCCAGCGAGCACCACACTGAACACTCGAGGCCAGTGGTCTCGGCCGCCCCGAGTATTCAGCCTCGGCGTTCTCCCAAATTCTCCCATCGCAATGACCAGGGTCTCCTGAAGCAAACCCCGTTCCGACAGATCTTCAATCAGTGCCGAAAAAGCCTGATCAAATACCGGAATCAGCCCGACTCCGTTCTTTGCTCCGCTATACCCGTCGCGCAACTGTAGTGCCAGATTCTCATGAGTATCCCAGCCGGCATTCATCACACTGACAAACGGTACTCCCCGTTCAATCAGTCGCCGAGCCAGCAGACAACTTTGTCCAAACATACGAGGTCCGTATCGCGCACGAACTTCTGCAGATTCCTCACTCATGTCAAATGAGCGTTTCGCCTCTGCTGATGTAATCAGACGCCATGCTTTTTCGAAATTGCTGTCCTGCTTCACAGCCTGCGACTCAACACTTGCCTGAACCCGATCAAATTCCGCAAGGTACTCGCGTCGACGATGAAGCCGCTTTTCATCGACACCTGGGAACAGATCCAGATCCCGAACATGAAAACCGGATGCTGACGGATCGCCCCCGGTTGAAAACGCTTCGCTGGTGCTGGCCAGGAATCCGGCCCCGGCCGAAAGAGATTCCGGAATGGCGACGTAAGGAGGCAGCGGCGAACTGTGCGGTCGCAAATGAGTCACCACTGAACCCATTCCAGGGTACTTCAGGACGGGGGAAGGCTGATAACCCGTCAGCAAATAATTGTTCGCCAGCCCATGCTCCCCAAGTGGAGAGGTCATGGAACGTACGATGGCGATCTGATCACAAATCACGGCAGTCTTCGGCAGCAGTTCGCTGATTTGAAGACCGGGGACAGTCGTGGATACCGGCTGGAAGGGACCTCGCACTTCCGAAGGAGCGTCTGGCTTCAGATCGAATGTTTCCAGGTGACTGGGACCACCATCAAGCCACAGAAGGATACACGATTTGGCTTTTCCGGATGGTGACAGACCTGCATGGGCACTCTGCTGAAACCAGTTCGGAAGACTCAATCCGAGGGAAGACAGCATACCAGTTCGCAAAGAATCCCGGCGATTCATCTTCCCCGCTGGTCGATCAAACCGCGAATTCGCAGGCAGATCCGGTTTTCTGCGGTAGAGTTCATCACAATGCGACTTACTCATCAGTGATTCTCCATAAACTGTCGACTGTTCAGCAGGCTCCAGACAAAGTCTTCCAGTTTCCGTGTTCGTTCCACCGGATCTTCATCACGAATTCGATGCAGCCATGCATTCACCTGGTCAGGCTCAGGCATACGACCGAGAGCCCGAAGCCAGAATTCCTGAATGATCGAGTCATCACTGCTTCCGTCTGCAAGTCGCTGCTGCAGCCGCCCGCGGCTTTCCGTTATCCTGCTGTTAATCAGATCGCCATTCATAAAATGCAGATGCGCTGATAAGCCCTGCTGACCGGAAGAATCGTGGCTGCAGCCACTGACCTTTGCGCATCGGCCCAGAATTTCCAGAGAGGTTACAGGCTCAAGTGGATCCGTCAGAGTCACCGCACGGGTTCCAGGTGGATGATTCGGGAAATCCGCCGGTACGCCCGCTACATCCGAAATTGCATCCAGCAGGACCTCAGGGTCCAGCGTTCGACGACGCGCATGCGAGCAGAAGCGGTCATCGTTTGCATTGTCAGGCAGAACAGCATCACTGCGACCGTAGGTTCGGCTCAAAGCGATCAGCCGGAGCGTATGTCGAATGTTGAAGTCATGGTTCACGAAATCCGCCGTCAAACGATCCAGAAGTTCAGGATGAGTCGCCGGATTGGTGTCTCGAAGATCGTCGATCGGCTCAACAAGGCCGCGTCCGAACATTGCATGCCACAGGCGGTTGACCATTGCCCGGGCAAACCAGGGATTTTCTGAGGATGTCATCCACATCGCCAGAGTTTCACGATGATCTCCGTCGATCGGCAAATCATACGCTCCAGGAACACGAGGAACCGCTGGCTGACCAGTTCGCAGATTGGTTACAGAACCTCGCGTTCCTGCTCGGACTTCGCGACCGCGTTCCAGCTTCGCGAAAACGGCTGCCAGCCCGTGGTAATCATCCTGAGTCCACCTGTCCAGAGGATGGTTGTGGCAGTTCGCACATGCGAGTCGGGCTCCCATAAAGAACTGAGCCACCAGTTCGGCATGTTGTCTCGCATCTGAGCTCATGCGGGTAAAATTGGCTGGTCCCACAGAATGAGAATCGCCTGTCGCCGTGAGCAGCTGACGAGCCATCTGATCAAGCGGCGCACCCCGGTGGATCTCGCTGCGCAGCCATTGCGCATACGTGCGTGCTCCCTCGCGATCGTTCGGCAGAGAATGCAGCCGCAGCAGCTTTGAAAATCGCAGAGTCCAGTAATCGGAGAATGCTTCTTCAGCAAGCAGACCGTCAACAATCTGAGCCCGCTTCTGCGAGGATTCACTCCTGACAAAACGGAGGACCGTTTCCGGCTCAGGCAACCGGCCTGTCAGATCCAGACTGACTCGCCGAAGCCATGTGGCGTCATCTGCCAGCGGTGAGACCGGCACACGCATCAGTGCCAGGACTCGCAGAATTTCTTCGTCAATAAAATTCTCCTGCGGTTCCCCTTCATAAGTCACCTCAGTATCCGACAGCGGGACATTCAGTCTGACAGGCAAAACACGATCCAGAAATCGGGCCAGAACCGTGTGCTGACCTCGACGAAGAACCGAGATGGCTGCCTGCTGACTGATCTGAACTGAAGCAGGATCCGATACCGTAAAGGCGGTCAGAGAAGTCACGTTTTCCGGAGGGCCGTTGTCAAACCACGCGGTTACCTGAAGTGGAATATTTGTCGGCAGCTGCATTACGGTCTGAGAAGCCGGGCTGACCTCAAGTCGAGTCAGTCGGCGACTCGGTCCCCGAACAGCGCCTGAACGAATCCATTCCAGAATTCGCTTAGCCCCGGGATTCCCTTCTTCAAAAACCACATCACCACCATGCTGAAGTTCGCCCGACGGCTTTGTCAGAATCAGGCTTTTTTCCGGTCTGACATGACTGATACGACGGCCTTCAAAATCCTGAGTGATCGCATCAAAGTCAGCGGCAGGATTGCTGCCCAGCAGAGACAAATGAAATCCTCCGCGTCCCGCCGCCGCACCGTGGCAGGCACCCGCATTGCACCCGGATCTTGTAAGAAGTGGTAAGATTTGAGTGTCAAAACTCTGCGGTGAATCCGCCATGCCAGCCAGCAGTGGTACCAGAAGCAATGAAATCAGCTCGGCACCGCTCATGCGATTTACTCCTTTTCCTTAGGAGCATCCGCTGGTTTCTTTGTCGATTTACCATACTTCATGGCCCATTTCTGCAGGTACTCCCGGGCACGCGGCGTCCCGTACTCTGACAGTTTTCCTGCATCAATAATCGTATTGGCAATTCGGCCAACTTCCTTTGCTGCGGCCGAATTCGTTCCGGCAAGTTCTTCAACGGCTTTCGCCGCACGGTCAACATCTTCCGGCGTGGCGTCCCGCCTGATCACTGGTGCAAGCAATGGACGAAGATTCGGAATCTGATCTGAGCTGGCCGATGGACGAATCTGATCCCGCATGCCTTCCAGGTCTTCGAGCCGGGGGATCTTTCCGCCCGCCACGGACACCACAGCCTCCAGAATTCCCGGCAGATCAGCCTGAATGCTGGGCTGAATCAGGGCAAAATTGTGAGTTACCCGGCCGTCTTTAGCAATCAGGATTGTCAGTGTGACTTTTCGATTCAAACCATAACTGCCGGGCCCTTCGAGTCCATCCGGTGATACTCCCACCGGTGCCCGTTCGGCCAGAGCATGACGAATCCGGCGAAGGGTGTTCTCGCCCTCAGTGGCATCATCCGTCAGCAGAATGATGCCGGTTGAAAGTTTGTCTGCGTCGCGGCTCACCGTATACTGAGTCAGCAGTCGAGTCAGACTGACCGATGGTCGATTCAGATCATGTACAAAGACAAGCACCAGTGGTCGGCCGTTCGCCTGTCTGACGAAATCCAGATCCTTACCAGCATCGTCATCAAACACGCCTCGCACGACGAATGGCGACAACAACTCGCCTGGCTGCGGACCGGAAAAAACTTTCTCTTCAGCTGGAGGCTTCTCATCAGCCGTGCTGAGCTCAGCGAACATTAGAAACAACAGCAGAAACATCAGACAGAAGCGTTTCATCATTCGAGAATTCCTTTCCTGAAACAGATATCTTAACGGATCAATGCATACAGTGACCAGCAGAACCCGGCTATGATGATATGACACCTGCTGGTGTTTTCCCTTCCATAACTTCGGACAGGAGCGAACCATGGCTGGTCAACTGGACGCATGTGGTCTTTCCGACAAAGGACATGTTGCGGAATTTAATGAGGATCAGTTTCTTATCGCGGACCTGAAGAAATCGGTCATCATTCATCGGACCAGTTTGTCATATGATGATGAAACCCATCTGATGGGAGGTTCGCAGGCAAAACTTCTGCTCGTGGCTGACGGCCGGAGTGACGATCCGGCTGGAGAACGAGCAAGCCGCATGGCAGTGCAAAGCATTGTCCAGTATTTATTGAATGCCATGCACTGGCTGTTCAGAATGGATGACGGCCACGAGGACGAATTTTTGAAAGATCTGCGTTCGGCACTTGCGGCGACTCAGGACAAAATTCGATACACGTCTGAGTCAGATCCGTCGATCCAGCTTGGTACCACGATGACCCTGGCTTATATCGTCTGGCCTCAGCTGTACCTGATCCATAACGGTGGCGGTGCGGCATTCGTGAGGCGAAATGGCAAAATAATAAGACTGACTCGACACCAGATGGCAGAAGATACCGAAGGTGCAACTGCATCTGACCTGCAAAACACTTCGTCACCGCTTCATCACGTTATGTCAGGTCTCGTTGGGACCGGCACCGGCGCCATGATTCCGGAAGTATCCCAGTTTAAGCTTGCATTAAACGACAAACTGCTGCTCTGTACTGACGGTCTGACATCACAGTTAAGCGAAGCACACATCTCCGTCCTTCTGTCGGCGAATGTATCCGCCGAAGAAGGATGTCAGCACCTGGTACAGGCAGCAGCCGACGCGGGCGGACTGGACAACACCACCGTCGTTCTGGCGTGCTTCACCGATGGTTCCTGCGAGAGGTTGAAGGAAGAAGCGGAATCAACAGAGACGCCGCGTGAAACCGACGCACCCGTCCGGGCTGAGGCTATGGTTATTTGAGTCCGCGGCGGATCAGCAACGCATCCACGGTGGGCTCGGAACCACGGAAGGTCTTATAAGCTTCCATGGGAAGTCGACTGCCTCCGACCGACAATATTGTTTCTCGAAATCGCTGACCGTTTTCACGAGTCAGACCACCAGTAGCCTGCATGTGTGCAAAGGCATCTGCAGCCAGAACCTCGCTCCAGAGGTAGGCGTAGTAACTGCTGGAATATCCACCAGACCAGATATGAGCGAAATACGCAGTTCGATATCGCGGCGGAACTGGTGCGTAGTCAATTCCGAATTTCTTCAGAGTTGAAGCTTCGAATGCCTCGACATCATCAGGAATCTGATCTGATGTCAGCGTATGCCATTCCAGATCCAGGATCGCTGCTGACAGATATTCAAGCGTATCAAATCCCTGATTGAACTTGCTGGCCCGAATCACTTTATCCAGAAGCTCAGCCGGAATCGGTTCACCAGTCTGATGGTGCTTCGCGTAATTGCTCAGAATATCCGGCTTAATGGCCCAGTCTTCTTCGAAGGTTGATGGAAATTCCACGAAGTCGCGAGGTGTCGCTGTGCCGGACACTGACGGATAAGTCACATCCGAAAACAATCCATGCAGAGCATGCCCCATTTCATGAAACATCGTGGTGACGTTGTCAAAGCTGATCAGCGCAGGTTCTCCGTCTGCCGGACGAGGAATATTCAATACATTGACAATGACGGGTTTCTCATTCAAAAGGCCGGACTGGTCCACAAACGAGCTCATCCATGCGCCTCCGCGTTTGGAGTCCCGTTTGAAGAAGTCTGCGTAGAACAGTCCAATCTGTGTTCCGTCATGATCCAGAACGTCAAACACGCGAACATCAGGGTGGTAAACGGGCAGGTCGCGGCGCTCACGGAAATCAATGCCGTATAGTCGGTTCATGGTGAAGAACACACCATTTTTCAGAACACTGTTGAGTTCAAAGTATGGCTTGACTGCTGCCTCATCAACGTTGTATTTCTCCATGCGTACCTTCTCGGAATAATACTCCCAGTCCCATGGCTGCAGCTCATGGGTCTGTCCGAGGGACTTCATCATGGATTTCAGATCTTCGGCCTCCTGCTGAACTCGGGTGGTAACGCCGGGAACGAGATCCGTCAGCATGTCGCGAGCGGCAGCAGGTGTCTTCGCCATCTGATTTTCAAGTTTGAATGCCGCGTGATTCTCATAACCCAGCAGCCTGGCCCGTTCCGCTCGAAGCTGAGAAATTTCCAGAACAAGCGGGCGGTTGTCGATACCGCCATCACGTCCAAGCCCTCGCAGTGCCGAAGCTTCCCAGACTCGCTGCCGTAATGCTCGATTGTTCAATGTCGCGAGCACCGGCACTCGCGTTGTATTGCTGATCTCCAGAAGGTATTTACCTTCCATCCCGCGAGCTTTGGCCCGTTCCGCTGACGCAGCAATATCCGCGGCTGACATCCCATCCAGTTCCGCCACGTTCTCAACAACGACCGAGCGTTCCTTCGTGATGGCCAGGAGATTGTCTTCGAATTTTGTCTCCAGAGTGGAAAGCTGCTCGTTCAGTGATCGAATGCGGCCCTGTTGCTCATCATTCAGTTTGGCACCGGCTCGTACAAAGTTCTCATAATGCTGTCTCAGCACCTCCGACTGTTCTTCGGTCAGCCCCAGTGTGCCTGCCGTGGAATGCAGTTTCTCAACTCTTGCGAACAGTTTGCGGTTCAGCAGAATGTTGTCTGAATGAGCTGCCTGCAATGGAGCCAGTTCGGTCTGAATTGTTTGCAGTGCCTCGCTCGTGTGAGCGGACGTCATGTTGGAAAACACGTTGCGAACGCGTGTCAGCAAAGCGCCTGAGCGTTCCATCGCCACAATGGCATTCTCATACGTGGGCGCTTCCGATTGCGCTGCAATTGCTTCCATTTCCTGAAGCTGTTGCTTCATGCCAGCCAGAAAGGCTGGCTGATAATGCTCAGCCTTAATCAAATCAAATGCGGGCGCTCGAAGCGGCAGCGAGCTGGCTGCAGAAAATGAATTGTCAGCAGGCAAAACTGTGTCGGTTGCCGTTTTTTCCACGCTGCTCACACTTCCGGAAACAGGATCGATCGCCATGATAGAATTTGAATTCAGGTTAGTCAGACTGCCAACAAAAACACAGATGGCTGGACACAGAAATCTCAGCCCGTGGTTAAGCTTCTGGTTACTCTTCATCAGTTCACTCTTTCCCTCGTGACGGTATGGATGCGACGGTGTTGAGGCAACGGTGTCGAGCGGACTGGGCCGGCCCGGTGTCTCGCTGTGACTCAGAGTTTTCGATCGATTTCTCTGAGAACATCGCGGGTGGGCTCCTGCTGGCGAATTTTTTCCACCAGCTCCTTCAATGTATCAACTGCATTCTCTACCTGGATGAGGTTGAGATCGCTGGGATATCGTTTTAGCAGCAGTTTTGCCACCTCAGGGGCGCGGGTATGTGTCAGCATAAAGCGAAGATCGTCCTCAGACAGATCTTCGATCGGCATCTGAAGGACCAGTTTAACGGCGCCTTCGCGTGCCTTTGGAACATGTTCAATCAGTTCTCGCAATTCGGTCAGGTTCAGCTTTCTTCCCAGCAGCGTCTTTACCGCTCCGCTGGAAAGCAGGGGCACGAATCGAGCAAGGAAAATCAGATCTTTATTGTCCGGTCCCGGTCGACTTTTCCCCAGCCTCTCCCAAAGCTGCTGCGCCAGCTCCTTTTTGCCGGCGTCAACTTTTTTAGGTACAGACGCTGAACTATCGTCCGACATCGAGGATGCCTTTCTCGGTCAAAAAACTGTGATCCGCAATTTGATATCAATTGAGATTAATGTACGGGGCTTCTGAATTCAAAGTATTGCCCGGCTTTTTGACCATGTCTGTTAGCCCGACTTCCCCGGGATCGACGAAATCTGAGCCATCTGGAAATATATTTGCCGTGTTTTTGAGGTGAGTTTTCGAAAAAGCCCGTGTTTGGAATGCCAAACCGTGATGTGGTGAGAACCCGGGATCTGGCGGGGGGGGTGAGGAACGGCGATAAGATTCCCGGCGATGTTTATTCGCCAGTACGATCAACAGGAGAACGGGCGACACACGGCGTATTGGACGCTGGTGGAATCAGATCGCACGGCCACTGGGCCGCGTCAGCGGGTCGTCGCCTGGCTGTTGACAGAAGCAGAATCGGCCTTTCGGATCCACAGGAGCGACCTGTCGATTCGCCCGATCTGGCATCAGAAAGAAGAACGTGTCGGCCCATGGCAACCACAAACGTCGCGGCTCACGCAGGTTTTGTTAGGGGTTCTAAGGCGACGTGTTCCGCCGAATGATTTGGAAATCGCGAAACCTGACAACAGATCCAGGATCGGTGTTGTTCGTCATTGACAGACCAACGCTGACTTTGCCCGCAAGTGCCTTCAGCTTGCAGTCACCCATTCTCGTCCAGGTTTTTCCGTTGTCCTGACTGTAGCTGCTCCGAAGTACCGCACCTATTCGCTCGACCCGCAGGTTTGTGACTGTGTCGTCTACCGGGACTGACTCGTACATGGTCGAGGCGGTGTTCTCCCACATCTGCAGAACACAAAGGGTGGAGAGAGTGGTATCACGATGCATGCTAACTCGTTCAAAACGGACGCAGTTTTTATCGTCGAGCCGAATCAGCAGTGTGGCAGCGTGGTAGGCCGGAAAGTCTCCAATGGATTTGAACACCGAATTGGGTTTTGCTTCATCGAGATGCAGGACTTTCACGTCTGCAGTGAAATCACCTGACACTTCCTGTGTTACTCGCGGAGCGTTGACGGCGCCTGGAGGGTAGTTGTCTGTAAGGATCGCCGGTGTTGTGATTGAAAGGACACCGTCCCTGACCTCGATTTTCGTGGCACCTGTTGGATCCTCAAAATCTCCCCAGCCTTCAATGACCTTCACCAGGTTGAAACTGGAGACAAACTTCTCCGCCGCGATTTGCAAATCCTTCCAGACGACATGACTTGTTCCTCCGTCTGTCGCGATGCTCTGCATTTCAAAGACTGCAGGCTGGTTCTCGCTGCCTTCAAGTTTTTGCTGTCCCACGAGCTGATACGCGGACGAATCGTTTTCGGCAAACATCGCGAACCAGGTATCGCCACGTCGGGCCATTCTCAAGTGGCCGGAAGTCGCTTCGGTATGGAGCAAATCAAACGATGTTCGAAACTCACCGTTCCCGGCCGGGATCAGCCACCCTACGACGACACCATGGTCATCGTTTGTGCGGTCATGTCGTCGTCCGAAGTGAATTCTGTGACCGCTGCCACAATTCACAATGACTGCGCCGCCGAAATGGTCAGCGGACTGCGATAGAAGAGATAGTCTTCATCGCGGCCAGTGACGTGATTGCATTCATCTCCGCGCCAGCGCCAGGAAGCCTTTGCAACTCCGGCAGCGTCACGAATCCAGCGCGTTCGCGCGATCGGAATCCAGTTCTTCAGGACATCCGTCGATTCCGTCGCTATGTCCGTTCCGCTGATCTGTTGAGTTTTGAGTCGTCCTGCAAGAGAAAAGATCTGGCTGTGCCATTCTGCAGACTCTCGTGGAATTCCTCGCTGCAATTGGTACGCGACGAGATCTTTAACGACGTCACACGCGGTGGACTTCGGAAAACGAGTCACACTGCGATACGCGACAAGAGTTTCAGGCCACTGGTCGGACATTGATGCGGGAACCGCGACCGTCACGAGAGCCCGCAACCGGTTCACCTCCGCTGCGACTGTCACTTCATCGTTCAATTCCATCGCCAGCAATACGAGCATCGCCGCACGAGCTCGCTGTTGTGCTTCCGTCCGGGCAGGCGGAATCGCGCCCACTCGCCCGCGAAGGTCCTCCAAACGTCCCAGCGATCTCGCAGCATCCAGCAGATCAAACACCGGCGATACCAACTCGCCGCCGGAACCATCTGAGTCGAGATACTCTTTTGGGGTTAGCGGAACAACTTCCGTCGGAGTGAACGCACCGCTCAGGCGAATCGCTGCGTGTGTTTCTGACGGCAGCACCCAGTTCGCCAGATAGTCGTAACGGCCACTCATCGACAACATCAAATAGCGGTGACGAACAGCGAAAACATTTTGTGCAACGATTTCTTCGTCAAACAATGCGGAAACGAGTGATGCCCTGATGACTGACTGCTGCAAACGTCCTCCCGCTGTCGCGACATTTTCATCCGCAACACATCCTGACGACTGACCGATCGAGGACAAGACAAAACTGATGCAGAAATTGTATGCCACATTTCGTAACTGCATGACAGTCGAGAATCCTCTCAGGCGACAGCTGGTTACCGAATTACTTTCCTGCTCCATTGACAAACACTTTTTGTGCGACTGAAAATTCAGTCGCAGAAGCCCGGCAATTCAGGCAAAGATTAACCAGCAATTCGCCTCAGAGACAGTGTCGGGTCGAGCCATGGCGCTCACGCATCGCGACTTGCCAGTACCATTCTGAGAAGGTGAGCGAGGTCATTTGAACGCATCCGGTCGTTGATCCGGGATCGATGGGCTTCGACGGTTTTCGTGGAAACACCAAGCAGTTCTGCAATCTGGCGGCTGGAATGGCCCTCGACCAGAAGATTGAGCACTTCGTTCTCTCTCGTGGTAAGGCGACGCAGGCTGTCCTCAATGAATTCCAGGTCCTCGCCCACGAATTCCCAGTCGACATCGTAAAAATGCGCATAAGCTCTGCCGACAAGTGCGATCAGACTTTCGGAATTCACCGGCCTCAGCATAAAGTCGAGCACATTGTCCTGCATAGCCCTGACTGCCGCAGGAGCCTCAGCATGTGCGGCCATCAGCGCGACCAGCACGTCTTTGTTTTCTGATGTGAGTTTGTCTGCAAGTTCAAGTCCCGACATGCCACGCAAATTCATCTCAGTAATTACAACGCCGGGTTTGGCTTCCAGATAGTCATGATAAAATTCCATTGTCGTCATGTAATCCTGAACGTCGATCTTTTGTGACTTCAGGACTTCCACCAAAGTTTCGCGTAACGCCCTGTCATCCACGATCAGAAACACCGTAAATGGCCGCCGCTTCTTCGGCTGACTGAATTCAGATTGAACACTTACTTTGTCTGCTGCTTTGTTCTTTGCCATCTCTCGATCTCGGTTTTGTTGGGGGTTAACTGCGAGGTGTGAATCTGAATCCGATCGGAAATTGCCGTTTGCTGAGTCGGATCAAAAAGTGATTTGCCGAACTGGCTTCCTGAGAAGTTGTTGTCAATAGGTACCAGGGTCTGCTCGCCATTGTCCTCACCCATGGCTGTCAGGAGCTTACCCAATGGCACTCACTTTAGAAATAATTTCGTAAAAATCCCAACCATGGCACCGGTTTTGTGACATCGTTCGTGACGATGCGTTCCTGTGCGGGAGGGGACGTTTTTGTTTAACCTCCTCTCCCAGCGAAGCTGGGGGAGGTCGATCGAGCGATAGCAAGATCGGGAGGGGGCCGGTGAACAGCGGGACGCGGGTATTATTGGGACGGCGTTGAGTGCAACACGCGGCGAGCCCTCCCCCGGCCTGACGGCCGACCCCTCCCACTTCGCTTCGCTGCGCGGGAGGGGAGGTTTGCGCGGGGAGGGGAGGGTTTTGAGTTTACCTCCTCTCCCAACGAAGTTGGGGGAGGTCGATCGAGCGAAGCAAGATCGGGAGGGGGCCGGTGAACAGCGGGACGCGGGTATTATTGGGACGGCGTTGAGTGCCACCCGCGGCGAGCCCTCCCCCGGCCTGACGGCCGACCCCTCCCACTTCGCTGCGCTGCGCGGGAGGGGAGGTTTGCGGGGAGGGGAGAGTTGTGGGGACCGCGACTACGTCGAAAGATTAGTTCGCATCAAACTTTGGTGCGGCAAACTCGTCTTCTGTCTGGAGCACTTTTTCCACAGGTGCGGGACGGTTTTCAGATGATGATTTCGTTGCAGACCCCGAATAAGTGACCGCGCGATCGGCTTCACGTGATGCTGAGCGAATCTCTTCCTGGAAGCCACCAACGCCCTTCTTGAATTCCGAGAAGCTCTTGCCAAGATTCCTTGCGACTTCAGGAAGTCGTTTGCCAAAAAGAAGAAGGGCGATCACTCCAACGATCAGCATTTCGCCCGGTCCCGGCGCACTGGGAAAGAACCCAAGTGTCCATGACTGACGCACAATATCCAACACAGATAAACTGCACATAGCAACTGCCTTCAAACTCAGCAGGAACAACAAAAGACGCCGAATGAACAGCCGTGATTACTTCAAATGGGCAGATTCGGATTCCCTTCCCACTGGATCGTCTTCGCCTTCCTTAATGCCCTTTTTAAACGCGACAAAGCTTTGACCGAGTGACTTCATGGCGCCGGGAAGTCGATTTCCGAAAAGAAGCAGCACGACCACCAGCAAAATCACCAGCTCCATCGGACCGGGAGTGAGTGCCAGTGTAAACAGGTTGGACACAGTGAGCGGATTCATGGCTTCTGACATCGGATCGCTCCGAAGCTTTCAGGAAGGAGACTTCTTCATTTCCCTGTCTATTTTATCGCCGAGTCGCTCAGATGCAATCAGTGTCATCCGAATGGGATGATGATAAACATTTTTCAGCATTTTCTGTTTTCAGACGGCAACCGGGCAACTGCGGATTTTGGCCGAGTCCCACTACCATTCAAGCTGCAGAAGCCGTCCGGATGACGTAACCAGCAGCAGGCGATCTCCCATGGCTCCCGTTTGGATAAACTGAGGAGAATCTGCGGATAAATCGGCTACCCACTGCACAGCGCCATCAAAATTGAGCCAGTAAACGCGATTTTCCAGCGTGATTGCAGCAATTCGAGTGCGATTGTCGGAGGCTGAAACGCGGTTGGGAATCCCATCCAGCATAAAAGATCCTCGCTGCTTCCCGCTGCGGTTGTAGACCTGAATGCCATGATTGAAAGCGGACAGCAAAATCCGGCGACCACAGCCGGAAACAGAAATGTCGCCAATATTGTTCATCACATTTTCGTTCCAGTCCTCACGGCCATCGAGCTGGTAGCTGCAGAGGCTTCCGAATTCGGCCGCACCAATCAGTGCTGGTTCTTCGGAAAGAAAGGCCAGGTGATCGAGGGGACGCAGAGTGTCGATTTGTGCGAGTTCGCGCTTGTCGACAGTCACAATATGAGTGCGACACCCATCAGTGCTGAACGCCAGATGTCCTCCGTGAGGTGCGATGGCCAGCGCGGTAATGCGCCCCGTAATTCTGACATCCCAGATTCGCGATAATGAACTGTCGAAACAAACCAGCCGGTCATCATTAACGACGGCCGCTCCAAAATTGCCGGCATCGGCAATGGCCAGCAGACTGAGGTCACGAAAGCTGCGATCCGTCGCGAGAATTTCACCCGTCCGACTCATCAGTGTCAGCTGGCCCGTTGCGGAACCAACCAGAATGCTTTCCGATTCCGCGGCCGTTGCCAGCCCTGTAATCCCTTCCGGAACATGATGATCCAAAGTCACTTTCGGGCGAGTTCCGTGACTGTTGTTAAGCAGTGCAATCGTCACATGCAGCCTCGCGCGTCGCATGTCCCCCCACAAATGATGGCACTCTGAGCAAACCCTGAAACCTGCAGCTGACTGCAGTCCGGCCATTCTTTTTTCAATGCATGGACAGTCATGGATTGTGCTCAGAATCCGAATGTTCAAAACGCGCCGAATGCATCGTGCAAACTGCCAAACCCGAACTCGGCTTCAGGCGAAACGCCCTGCTAATTGCGAGTCAGTCGGCTCTGCAGAACTTCCATGGCTCTGGCAATGTCGGGATCCTCAGACAGTTCATCCGGCGTTCGACGGCGGAAGAACGAGCGGTGAACATCCACCGGCAGGGGCACACTGACATCCGGAGCGATGCCTCGGCCCGAATAGTTCTGATCGTCTGGTGAATAGAACTTTGCCGTCGTCAGCTTCAGGCCCAGATCGGCTTCTCCCCGCAACCGGATAATACTTTGAACAGACCATTTCCCATAAGTCTTTCGTCCAACAATCACTCCGCGTCGATGATCGTGAATGGCTCCGGCGACAATCTCACTGGCACTCGCACTGTTTTCATCAACAACAAGTGCCAGAGGATAACGACGAGTATTATTGCCGTTGGCACGAAAGATCTGATTCTGGTCAGGTGATCGGCCCTTGGTTGTTACAAGGATTCCTTCGCCGATGAAACGGTCCAGTACAGCAGCGGCAGTTTCCAGAAGACCTCCCGGATTGCCACGAAGATCCCAGATCAGCGCTTTCATGCCCTGACGCTCCAGCGTTCTGAGTGCTTCGTCCAGTTCATCGGCCGTCGAGTTCTGAAAGCCCTCCATTCGGATATATCCGATTCCGGTAGTGGAATCCAGAAGTACGGCGCGAGTGATACTGCGGATGTGAACTCGCCTTCGGATGAATTCACCGGTTCGCTGATCGCCACCCGGAGTCTCCCAGTTCAGGGTCACTCGACTGCCGCTGACACCCTTTAGTCGCTGAGCAGCCTCATCCGTTGTTTTTTCCCGGCAATCATCCCCATCAATGGCAACGATATAGTCTTCCGGACGCAGCCCGCCTTCTTCCGCGGGGCTGTCGAGCAGAACGTTGACGAGGTACATGCCCTTGCCTTTTTCGGCCTTCATTTCAATGCCGATCCCGACCAGTTCGCCCTGAATACTGCCAAATAAGTCACTGTAGCGATCCGGCGTGAGAAAGTTGCTGTACTCATCGAGCGCATTGCAGCCGCCGAAAATGTACTCAAGAGCTACCGGAGTGCTCGCCAAACCCAGCTCCCGGGAGACCATTTCGCAGACAGAGGTGATCAGCATGCGAGCGTCTGAACGAGTTTCAACGCGGCGATTCCAGTAGTCGCGTATCAGAGTCTGTCGAATTTTCTCTGCACCACCGCGACGATCGCTGCTGACATTCCGGGCGAGAAACCGTTCATTGCCCAAAGCCATATACAGGCTTTCCGTTCCGTGTGACACAAACTTCGTCACCGTCACGTTATCAACATATTCAAACTGGATACGAGCAAGAATGTCCTCGAAAAGATCCAGAACTTCTGCTCGCCCCTGGGTCAGCAGACGATCTTCAAAACTGCGATCGGTATATCGGCGATCAATGCCGAAATGAATTCGAGTGCGTCGCAGTGCGTAGGTCAGGCCTTCATCGTTCTCCCAGCGTTTCAGCGAAGCCTCATACAACTCGATCGCCTGCAGCCACTGCCGACTCGTCTCCAGCTCCTCACCGGCCCTGCGAGCCTCAGAGGCGTCTGCATAGACGGAGATATCAACCGAGGCTTCCTCAGCCGCCCATGAAACAGGCACCGCTGCAAAGATCCAGATGGTCAGACCGACCACACTCCACATCGGCTGGCGGACTCGATGACGCATGACACGCTCCCATGGTCCGCGATAAATCTCGCAGACCAGCCCCTCGTTGCTCTGTTCAGAGCGGCGTCATGCCGTATGTTGCTGATTTCCTCAGTGAAACCACCCACTTTGAGACATTAACGAATCGAACTTGCCGAACGTAACGTCCAGACGAATATATGATTCGAAAATCCGACGGTCAAACGGCCTTTCACTGAAGAGACCGCCGTGCTTCGCTAGTCCGCAAAGCAGTCAAAAGCCGTCCAGTCATCGCCATTTAGTTATCCTGGCCCCAAGTCTTCGTGATCTTTCCGTACATAACCATTCTGACGACTGGATCCATTCCGGATACAGCATTCATGCGGATCATACCAATCCCTGCTGACGTAAAGTAAACAGTGAAAACTCCAGGTTCACACGGACTGTCGATAAATCTGACGAATGCCAACAACCGGTTTAACCGGTTTTCAGGGGTTCCAGGGGCCATAAATCCGCTTTCCGGATTACAACACTAACTGTCGACAGCCAGTTTTCGGTCCTGCCGGTGTAGCGATTGTGTGGCCGCCACCGCAGGACTTTACCCATTGTTTTCCCGCCCCTCCCCTCAACGGACGATTTCGCGGTCCCAGTCTGGCGGACGTTGAGGTTTTCGCAGCCGTCGTCATCTGCAGGGCCGGATCATCATTCTGATCTTTCGCAGCCAAAACGCGAATCAGTCTCGTCCGCCAGCTCATTGAGCGGGAACAATCTTTAAGAACCCCGAAAAAAACCTCCGTGGACGCGCAGGTTTTGTCAGGGTGTTCTCCATACCTCACCACAGTTTCTGAAACCGAAGGGATACAACCATCTATGGCAAAGGGGTCGCCTAACAGAAAGCCACGTCAGAGCCGAAAATCAGAATCAATCATCGCACCGCCAGTTGCCGCAGCAGCCCCTAAACGGCGTTCCGTTAACTGGTTCTTTCGGCCGCGACAACTGACCGTCACCGCATCCCTGGCACTGCTCTGGGTGCTGATGCCCGTCATTTCACGGCACCTGCCGCAGCTGAAGGAACGGCCTGAGTATCAGGTGGGCCCGGAACAGATCACTCTGAATACGCCTCCTGAATGGATTCCTGACGACCTGGTCGCTCAGGTCTTTGAGCGAGCTGGCCTGCATTCTGATGAATCGCTGCTCGATGAAACGCTCAGCGAACGAGTTGCCGCGGCGTTCTATACTCATCCATGGGTCGAAAATGTCCGATCGGTTCGCAAGTCATTCCCTGCCCACCTGTACGTTGACGTCATCTATCGTGAACCTGTTGCGATGGTAAAAGGCGTGGATGGATTCTATCCAGTCGACCGCAATTCCATTCTGCTGCCGCCCCGGGATTTCACAGAGGCTGACATACAGAGGTATCCGGTGATCGAAAGAGTTTCGAGTGTTCCTGCCGGACGACTGGGCCAGCCATGGGGTGATCCGACCGTCTCAGGAGCAGCTCAGCTTGCGGCCGTGCTCAATCGTTCTGAAAACGATAAAAAATCCTGGTGGGAAAAGCTGGAGCTTGAAGCGATTCTGGTCCCGCGTCGAGTCGCATTTACTGAGGAACAGGATCAGCTGGAGTACCAGCTGCTCACCAAAGGCGGATCGGAAATCCAGTGGGGCCGTTCACCCGTCACGCAGCATCCAGGTGAACTGACAGTGGCCCAGAAACTCCAGAGACTGGATGAGTATCGCCGGGATTACGGAAGCTTTGATGATTCTCATGGCCCCTGGAATATCGATATTCGTCCATGGCACGGGATTGGTCGAGGCTTACTTGTGAAAGAGAACTCTGAGTCGACCATCCTGCGGTAGCCAGAACTCCTGCGGAGAGTTATTGTGCTGACAGCAGCCGGATACCGGAAACGGCAGGCGACGGCTTAAAATCACATTTCATCAACAACGTCCCGGGTCCCGGAAATTGAATGATGGTAGATTTGACGGTGATACTCACAGCCCGCGAAAGCAGTTCAATGCCTGAACTGCGGGAAGCTCTTCTGCTTCAGGCAAAACTGTCACGGGAGGAGCCGGGTTGCATTCGTTTCGAGGTTTACGAATCCACCTCTGTTCCGGATACGTTCATTTTGATTGAGCGATGGGAGTCACAGCAGGCGCTGGATGTGCATCGAACGGCCAAAGGGTTCACAACCGTCTATGCACCTCGCGTGCTGCCACTGGTTGATCGAATTCCCCATGTCTGCCGTTCACTTGAATCTGAATGAACGGGGGGATCGCCCGGCAATGGGACTCTGCCGCTATTGCACATTCCTGACATGGTTTTGATGGCCCCTCGGAATTTCTGAAGAGCATTTCGGTATGTCTCAATCGCCGTTGAACTCTGACGGCCGGTGTCCGGATCGTGAAGCCGGTGAGGTCAGCGAATACGTTATGCAGGGACTTGCCGTCAGTCTGTCGGATATTGTGGCGGCGGGCGATCGCATTCGATCGGCCGTTCTTAAGACTCCTGTTCTGTTCTCGGAGCGGCTGAACGAGATACTGGGTCTGGATCTGTGGTTCAAATGTGAGAATCTGCAGCACATCGGAGCGTTTAAGGCTCGAGGTGCATGCAACGCTGTTTTCTCGCTGTCCGATGAAGACGCATCCGCGGGAGTCGTCACACATTCATCCGGAAACCATGCTGCAGCACTTGCCAGAGCCGCACTGATGCGGGGTATTCAGCCGCATATCGTGATGCCCCGAAACTCTGCTCAGGTTAAGCTGAATGCTGTCCGCCAGCTGGGAACAGAACCGATTCTCTGCGAACCCACGGCGGCCGCACGTGAGGCAATGGCGGTGGAGGTGATGAAGGCTACCGGCGGGAAGCTGATTCATCCGTACAACGATGTCCGAGTGATTGCCGGGCAGGGTACAGTTGCTCTGGAGCTGCTGGAACAGTTACCAGCACCGGACGCTGTTATCGTTCCAGTCGGCGGAGGCGGGCTGCTGAGCGGAACGCTCATCGCCATAAAGTCGCTCTGCCCGAAAGTGAAGGTCTATGCGGCCGAACCTGCACTCGCTGATGATGCTGACCGCAGCCTCAAAAGTGGACGTATCGAACAAAACGTTCGTTTCGACACGATTGCTGATGGACTGCGAACGCCCCTCGGAGATCTGACGTTTCCCATTATTCGTCAACTGGTCGACGGAGTACTTCTGGTCGACGAACAGGCGATTATCGATGCCACGCTGATGATACAGGCGGAACTCCGGGTAATTGCTGAACCCTCCGGAGCTGTGCCTCTGGCAGCTGCAATGACTCATCGAGAAAGATTTGCAGGTCAGCGAGTTGCCGTGATCATTTCCGGCGGCAATCTGGACCGCAGCGCATTTCCCCCGGCGGCAGGCGTCAGGTAAGAAAAGCGAGCTGAAGAAGTTGCTGTCCTGACGTACCCGATTGGTCCAGCGCCTGCATTCAGGGATTTGTAGGGTATGGCAGTACGAACTCAGCGATTCGCTGAATACTGTTCAGCAAACTCAAGAGCAATCGAATCCACCATCTGCTTCAGAATTTCGAGTTTCGCGTCAGCCAGAAAGCGGAAGTTACTTCGATTCAGCGATTCTCGATTTCGAATCGTGCCCTTTGTCGCAATTTCAACGATATGAGCGTCGGAGAATGGTCGAATCAGAACCTCAAGCCGACTGTATTCGGTCTTGCTGAATCCTGCTTTGAGGTTCAGATCGTCACGGCTGATGCGAGCTCCCCAGCCTTTTTCGTTCAGCACCGAGTTGAATTCGAATCCCGGAAAGTGGTCACACAGCTTTCGCAGGCACCCTTCAATATGCTCGGTTAGTTCATTTCGCAGCGAGGAATGCTGAGTGCGCAGGTCCTCTTCAGTACCCGCACCGGTACCTGTAATCGCACCTTCAGCTTCTTTGAACTGCTGGCCGCGTTGAATTGCTCGCTGCAATCGCTCTTCAAAATCAGACATATTTGGGCTTTCGAACTCAATCCCGACAAAACAATGGCTACCGATTATGGCAGTGTCGCTCACTTTCGAACAGTCTCAAAATCCATGGCCATCCCAAACCCCTGTTTAGCAAGCCCCTGAATGCTACTCACCTGAGTCTCACTGAACGGCGGGAAACACCCGAAAACTGTACGAATTGCACTAATCCAAACGATTGAGCACGAGTAATTCAGCAGGATTCGCCTGAACTTCGGCATCTTCCGGAAAAGCTGATGCCCGGAATTTCCAGTCAGCCTCAGAACCGTACGTTCCTTGCGACCGCTACAATTCCACTTTCCGTCACCGTCAGACCTCGTGCCAGATCTTCTTCACGATTAATACCTATCCGTGTTCCATCCGGAATTCGAACACCTTTGTCGATGATGGCTCGCTCAATCCGGCAATGTCGACCCACCTCGACCCCTTCAAAAAGTATCGAATTCTGCACGTGCGAGTAACTGTTGACGCGAACCCTCGGCGACAAAACGCTGCGCTCAACCGCTCCTCCTGAAATGACAGTTCCCGAACAAACAAGACTATCCATGGCATGACCCACGCGCGGCGATTCCACATTCGCATCATTAAAAACAAACTTGGGAGGCGGCAGGGGGGGCTGATAGGTTCGAATCGGCCAGTCAGGATCGTAAAGATTCAAATCCGGAGATACGGAAATCAGATCCATGTTGGCTTCAAAATAGGAATCCAGGGTTCCCACATCCCGCCAGTATTCAGGTTCACCCGTATCAGATTTCTGAAACGGCCATGCACGCACATGGCTCGATTCAATAATTGAGGGAATAATATCTCTGCCGAAGTCTCGATTGCTTCCCGGCTCATTGGCGTCGATACACAACTGTTCGAAGAGAAAGTCCGTGTTAAACACATAAATTCCCATCGACGCGAGGCACTTTTCCGGAAAGCCTGGCATGCTGTCGGGATTGGATGGCTTCTCACGAAAACTGATGACTCGACGCGTTTCATCAATCTGCATGACTCCAAATCGCCGGCCTTCTTCCAGAGGCACTGGCAGACAGGCGATGCTGGCATCCGCCTTCGCTTCAATATGGTCCGAAACAAACCGCGAGTAATTCATGCGATAGATGTGGTCTCCGCTCAGTATCACAATATAACGCGGTCGCACTTTCTCAATCGTGTAAATATTCTGGTAGATTGCGTCGGCTGTTCCCAAATACCAGTTCTCATCCACGCGCTGCTCCGGTGGACGCACGTTGACGAACTCCCCAAGTTCCGCCGGAAGGAAGTGCCACCCCAGCTCAATGTGCCGCTCCAGACTGGCCGCCTTGTACTGGGTCACAACCAGAATCTTTCGCAGTCCGCTGTTCAGACAATTCGACAAAGTAAAGTCGATGATGCGAAAACATCCGCCAAACGGTACCGCTGGTTTGCTGCGGTCACGAGTCAGCGGATCCAGACGTGAACCCTTGCCTCCGGCAAGAACGACAGCCAGCGAGTTGTGCATGCTCATTCAACCGAAAACCTGAATCAGAAATTTGTGGAAAACGTTGTCGCAGACGGATCTGTTCAAACCGGCTAACCGCCCTGAGTGTAGTAGGGTCACTCCTCCTCTGCAGCTCGGCGCTGCCGAAACAGCCACGGTACTAATCCATCGTAGTCTGAATAGCCCGGAGTCCACGAATTATGACCAACTCCCGGCAATTCGACATAGACCGGCTTCCCGCCCGCTTGTCGAAGAGCATCAGCAGCACTGCGACTTCGCTCCACCGACACCACCTGATCCTTGTCTCCATGCACCATCCAAACTGGTGTACCCTTCAAAAGACTCATTCTCGTTGTGTCAGCCCCCGCACAAACAGGGGCTGCAGCAGCAAACATCTCGGGATTCCGCATGCACAGGTCCCAAGTTCCAAATCCCCCCATTGACAAACCGGTTATGTAAACCCGATCCGGATCAACCTGCTGCTCGTTAAGTGTACATGCGATCATATTCATCACGGCCTGCAGTTGTTCGCTGGGGGTTTCGGGCAGGGCTGGATCTTCTGGCGCTGACCAGTCAACATTCATCCACTTGCGATCATCGCGGCACTGGGGAGCGAGAATGTAGCAGGGAAATTTCTCTCGCCATTGAGGCTGAACCATCTGAGCAGGAAAGTAGGCCAGTTGTTTGAGGTTATCTGTTCCGCGTTCACCGGCTCCATGCAGAAAAACAACCAGCGGAAATTTTTTGTCTTTGGAGCTTTCATCAGTTTGAATTTCCGCCGGACGGACCAGTCGATAACGGAACTCCGCATCGGTGTATTCTCCCCCTGTAAACCGAATTGAGAGATCTTCATACACGGTTGCCGGATCAACGGCGGCTGCGTCGACCGAAGGATTCTCTGACGTACCGGGCTGGCTGGTATTTCCAACGCTGCTGACAACGTGATCCCGCCAGAGCCAGCGGAGTGATTCCGGCAGGATGGCACCTCCGTGGCGTCCATTATGGCCGCCAGTTCCTCCGACAAACTGATAATCGTACTTGGCGAACTTCAGCGACGCCTCCATCTGAAGGTTCGACAGCCACCAGTTGCCATGTTCATTATCGAGGTCATTGGATCCATCCTGCAGGAATACTCGAATCGGCTTCCGGGGCGTTTTTCGGATGAGTGCCGCATAGTTGTGACCACCACGAATATTGGTGAAGCTGCCCACATGACTCAGGACTTTGCTGAACCACTCCGGATGTTCCCATGCGGCGGTAAAAGCACAGATTCCACCGCTTGAAATGCCGCCGATTGCATGATCTGCGGGGTCTTCAGAGATCTTCAGTCCATGCTCCGCAATGACATGCGGCAACAGTTCCTGAACAACGAAGCGGGCATACTGGTCACTGAGAGTATCGTATTCAAAACTGCGGTTGTTCGGACGCCAGCGATTCTCCGGAATCGCATCTCCCCGGTGTCCAGGATTGATGAAGAGACCGATAATCACGGGCAGCTGGCCGGCATGAATCAGATTGTCGAGGACAATCGGAACGCGAAACTGACCCTTTGGATCCAGATAGGCATGACCATCCTGGAAGACCATCAGGCAGGCTGGCTGTGTACCATCATACTGAGCAGGGATATAGACCGAGTACTCACGAATCGTCTCCCGGAACACCGTGCTGGTCCAGACTGAGCCTGCAATCTTTCCCTCAGGGACTCCGTCGTGTCGTTCTGACTCCGGGCCTGGAATATATTCAGCATCCGGATCTGACTGCCGAGCAACTGCCGGAACGGCAAAGAATCCTGCTACACCGAGGACCACAACGAGCCAGAAAATGCTGTTTTCATACAGTGAGTTCATTTGCCAGCCATACATTTCGGGGGTCTCCGGCAGCCAGAAAAATGATCAGTGAGGAATCGCTGACAGTCTGAGCAAACTGATTCAGTTGTCAAACGTCCGAAAACCGGGACGTCTTCTGGACTTCGGTATCAGCTTTACACATTCTTCCGGAACTGCGATAAACCAGGTTCCAGCGAACTGTAATACTAAAGGGAACCTCCGGACACGTTCCGGGGAAACTGAGTTTAGGCCGCCACGTTCTGTGACGTTACTGGGTTGAAGACACGTAAAGATGGACTTTGGGATTTCACTCAACGCTGCCGGAGGATGTATCGCGATTGGCAATTTTGACGGAGTTCATCGCGGACACCGTCGCATGCTGGCTGCTCTGATAACGCTCGCCGCCGAACAGCAGACTCATTCCGTTGCTGTCACCTTTCATCCGCATCCGATTTCTCTGCTGAGACCGGAATTTGCTCCACCCGTACTCACCACAATTGAAGATCGATGTGAATTGCTGCAGGAGGCTGGAATCGAGCGTGTGCTTGTATTGCCTGTCACTCCGGCACTGCTGGCAATGAGCGCCAGTGACTTTTTCAGGGACTTTGTCGTTGGAGAACTCAAAGCACGCGGCATGGTGGAAGGTGCCAATTTCCGCTTTGGTTTGGATCGAGCCGGAGATGTGCGGGATCTGACGAGATACTGTGAAGCCGCAAAAATCCCGTTGAAAATTGTTGATCTGGTGACTGACGATGCTTCGGAGATTTCATCCAGCAGGATTCGTCAGGCGATTCGCGAAGGCCATATACAGTCAGCTGTGCACATGCTGGGGCATGGTTTTCGGTTGCGAGGAATGGTTCACCGAGGTGCACGCAGAGGCAGCGAGCTGGGGTTTCCCACGGCAAATCTTGAAGGAATCGCCACACTGTTGCCCGCCAACGGAGTTTATGCCGGGGTGACACGGCTTGGCGGTCGCCGCTATGTCACAGCCGTCAGTATCGGCCCCAATTCGACGTTTGGCGAGGGCCGCATCAAGGTCGAGTGCCACCTGGACAATTTCTCAGGCTCGCTGTATGGAACCGAACTGGCCGTGGACCTGCTGGCCGAGGTCCGGGAGCAGCAGCAGTTTTCCTCTGTGGAGGCACTCATCCGGCAGATTCGAAATGACGTTCAAAAGTGCCGGGAAATTGTCGCGTCCGTTCCGGTGAAGGCAGACGGCTAAGCTGAGCATTGCTGCCAGCGGCCTCCCGACAGACGTTCAACAAACGGATTTCGGTACTTTCCGTGGCATTTTTTCCGACAATTCGCCTGTACAGTTCACGGATTTCTGTCTTCGGGACTAAACTCTCGCAGCGCATTTTCGTAAGCAAACGGCCATCAGCCCAAACGACTGTCCGCACCGCTGGTGGCTTGCATGAAAGGCAGAATGTTCATGATCGAAGAGACATACGGGAACCGGCTATGCTCAGTGATCCGGCGCCTTCGGACATCCGCACTGCTTTACCTCTCCCTCTTTCACCTCTGCTCAGGAATCGCAGACTCTGCTTTTTCAGGTGAAGAATCTGTCTCGCGGGCAGCAAAAGTCGACCGAGTTCTTCACGACATCGAGTTCCTCTCGTCCGATGCACTTGAGGGACGTGGAATTGATACACCGGGTATCGAAACTGCTGCTCAGCACATCATTCGCGAGTACGAACGAATCGGGCTGAAGCCTGGCATGCCGGATGGAAGTTTTCGACAACCCTTTCAGGTGACGATTGGTGAAGTCGTTGTGTCGGAGAATACCGCTGTTGTTCTCAAAGGACCCAACGGACTGACAATCACCCCCAGGCTGGTGGATGAATATCAGCCGATTCGAAGAGGAGCCACTGGAAAGGCGGTTGCGGGGCTGACGTTTATCGGATACGGAATCACCTCTGAAGAAGACAAGTACGACGATTATTCGGGTATCAGTGTCGAAGGCCGCATTGTCGTCCTGATTCGCAGAGAGCCTCATCAGAAGAAGGCAGGCGGAGCATTCAAAGGACCTCAGGTCAGCAACCATTCCTACATCGACCGCAAACTGCAGCTGCTGGCTGATGCTCGAGCGGCCGGAATTATTTTTGTAAATGATCCGTTTCAGGAATCAGGTCCCGACATTGACGAACTGACTCCTCCAAATGGATTTGGAACAAACGGCAGCGGCGTGCCGTTCGTCCATGTTCGGCAGGCGATTATCGATCAGATACTCGATGTGACTCCGCTGACAGCGAATGGCAGACAGCTGAGAACATTGCGCGATGTCGCCTCTTACATTGACGAAACACTGCAGCCGGTGTCTCAGGAGCTTTCTGGCTGGAGTGCAGAGATTTCGACAGAGTTTCTGGCAAAGACAATTTCAACGGACAACCTCATTGGGGTAGTTGAGGGTGAAGGAGAGTACTCCGGTGAAACCATTGTTATCGGAGGCCACTATGATCATCTCGGCTATGGAGGATTTGGATCCCGATCCCCCGGTCGTAAGGGAGAAATCCACAACGGCGCGGATGATAATGCCTCAGGTACAGCCGCGGTCCTGGAACTGGCCCGTCGTGTCGCAAATGGTCCAAAACCGCAGAGGCGTATGGTCTTCATTTGCTTTTCGGCAGAAGAACGGGGCCTGCTTGGCAGTGCACATTATGTCCGTCACCCAGCCTTTCCGCTTGACCAGACGGTGTTTATGCTGAATTTCGACATGATTGGAAATCTGAGAGGAAATCGAGTCGAGGTCAACGGCGTCGGGTCGGCGACGGAATTCGCAGAGCTGGTGATGAAGGCCGATCAGGCATCACCGCTGGATGTTACGATTGTTGAGAATCCTTTTGGCGGAAGTGATCATCTGCCGTTTTATCAGAAACAAATTCCCGTGATGTTTTGTTTCACCGGACTGACCGGAACCTATCACACTCCCGATGATGATTTTGCCGGACTCAATATCGAGGGAGTGGTGGATGTTGTTGATTACAGCGAATTGCTGCTGAACTCGATCGATCAGCTGAAGAAACGCCCCACATATCAGGAAGTCAGCCGTTCTTCTCGCCGACAACAGGCAAGGCTGCCGTTTCTTGGAATTCAACCGGAACTGACAGATGAAAACACTGAAGGTATTCTGGTTCGTGCCGTGCGTCCGGATTCGCCGGCAAAGTCAGCCGGGATTCAGGTTGGGGATGTGATTATCAGAGTTGGTGATCGGGGAACTCCCGACTATGCTGCTCTTCTGGATCAGCTGGGCAAGGCGAAACCGGGCGATACGTGGAAGGTCGTTGTCAGGCGAGATGCGACCGAAATGGAACTCAGTGTGGAACTGGGCACGCCCCGTGGCCCCTGACCTGAGGTCCTTCCAGTGTACCCAGTGAACAGTGTGAGTCCGTAAACAGAACGTCGTGATTTAAGAACCGCCAGGCTCCGGCAGAAACTCTTCCTGCCAATTGAAAAACTGACAATGACTGAAAATCAACACTCGCCACGTGAAGTACTTGCTCTGTGCCGACAGCGGGAAATTCGAGCAATCGACCTGCGATTCACCGATTTTTGTGGTATGCAGCGCCACTTTACAATTCCAGCAGAGCAACTGGCGGAAGAAAGCTTTGAGCAGGGCTTCCCGTTTGATGGATCATCAATGCGGGGCTGGCAGTCGATTCATGAAAGCGACATGCTGATTGTTCCGGAATCGCAAACATGCTTTGTGGATCCGTTCATGAAATCCACGCTGGCAATGCTGTGTAATGTTCGGGATCCCGTAACTCACCAGAGCTATCCAAGAGACCCCCGGAATATCGCACGAAAAGCCGAAAACTATATGCTGTCAACGGGCATCGCCGACAAGGCGTGCTTCGGGCCGGAAGCTGAATTCTTCGTTTTCGACAGTGTGCGATTCGATCAGAAGGAGCACGAAGGATACTACCATATCTCCAGTGCAGAAGGGCAGTGGAACAGAGGCTCAGCGGATCCGGCAAATTCGGGTTACCGAATTCGACATCGGGAGGGATACCTGCCAATGCCGCCAGCGGATACGCTGCAAAATCTGCGAACCGAAATTATGCTGGCTCTGGAAGACAGCGGGATTCGGACAGAAGGACAGCATCACGAAGTTGCTTCCGGCGGACAATGCGAAGTTGACCTGAAGTCGGATTCGCTGCTGCGAATTGCCGATCACCTCATCCGACTCAAGTATATCGTCCGCAATGTCGCGGCGGCCTGCGGCAAGACGGCCACATTCATGCCCAAACCCGTCTGGAACGACAACGGCTCAGGACTGCATCTCCACCTGTCTTTATGGAAAGACAATCACCCCCTGTTTGCCGGTTCAGGCTACGGTGGACTCAGCGAGACAGCAATGTTCGCGATCGGTGGCCTGCTTCAGCATGCTCCAGCCCTCCTCGCATTCTGCTGCCCGACAACCAACAGCTATAAGCGTCTGACACCTGGTTTTGAGGCTCCGGTGAACCTGTCCTACAGTTACCGAAATCGTTCCGCGGCGATCAGAATCCCCGTCAATTCTGGTAATGAAGGTCGTCGTCGATTCGAGTTCCGATGCCCGGATTCGGCCTGCAATCCCTACCTGGCAATGTCCGCCATGCTGATGGCGATGCTGGATGGCATACAAAACCGAATTTCACCAGGAAAGCCACAGGATAAAGACCTCTACGACCTCGAACCGGAAGAACGGCAGGGACTGATCTGCACGCCTCCTTCGCTGGAAGCAGCTCTCGAAGCACTCGAAAAACACCATGATTTTCTGTTACGAGGCGATGTGTTTACCCCGGATGTCATCGAACGATGGATTCGACACAAAAGGGAAGATGAAGTGAAAGCGATCAATCAGAGGCCGCACCCGTACGAATTTGCTCTCTATTTTGATTGCTGACCGTCGACTCTCTTCGTTTCCTTACCTGCAAACGTGCAGCTGGTAGTCGTGGATCGTTCTGCGATCTCTGGCGAGACCGTGGAGCGATCCACGGCGAACATGGATAAAAATGGGCAACCTGCAGAGTTGAAGCAAATTCGTCAATCCGGGGTAATCTTGATCCAGGACGGGAGGTCTGTCATGATTAGCAATCAGGGCAAGGCTGGATTCTTTTGACGACAGGAGTCGCACGGTGCGTTTTCGTTCCCGGGGAAAACCGCGAGGAATTATCCAGACACATGATCAGCGAAGACTGACACTGGTCATTGTGGCTGTGGGTGCGCTGATCCTGATGGTTAGTGTGGCCAGTCGTCCGGAGTTCTGGGCGAGGATTGTCGGCAATCCGCAAAAGCCACCGGCAGAGGCACCGACCAGAGACATCAGTGAAGATCTGCTGGGCGGCGTGCCGCTTCAGCCTGACGAGTTTACTTCAGGAGCAGTCACACGTGCCGATGAACCGCGAACACTGGATCTCAGGGAATTGCTGGACCAGGAAGAGGTGGCCCGAATCGAACATCTCGCACAGGGTGATCTTCGGCCTGGGGAAGTTTCCGGACCGGAACCGGTTCCAGCCGCACTCTTAAAACCAGTGCGTGATGACATTATTGGCGTTCATTCAAGTGAATCGGAAGCGTATTTTGCCTCACTGAGACTGGCGGAGAAGCGTTTGTCCAAAGTGACAGATTCTGACGCTCGCCAGGGACAATACGCTTTGTTCATGGATTCTCCGGAAACATGCCGGGGCCAGGCATGGGAGATTCGGGGAACGCTGAGGCGAATGTCGCGTCTTCAGAGTGATGCGAATTCGTTTGGCCTGAAAACGCTTTACGATGCATGGATTTCGCTGCCGGATTCCGGCAACCAGCTTGTGCATGTCGTCGCTTCATCGGCGGACGCGGGTTTGCCTCTTGGGGATACTGAACTTAAGGCCCCACCCGAAATTCAGCTGACCGGTTATTTCTTCAAACGAGAAGGCTATGTACGGGCCGGACAGGACACCAAAGGAGACGTTGGTCTGACTCCGCTCATTCTGGCAGGCCGCATACAAAAATTTGTTCCTGTTCAGACAACCGGGACGGGAGCTGATGAGCTGACGCCCTATATGGGCTGGCTGGCTTTACTCATCTGTGCCGGAGTTGCATTGATGATCTGGCAATTTCAGCTCAGCGATAATGTCTTCCGTCGTACTCGCACACACCAGCTCACCGTTCCACCCGTGCGAGTATCATTTGAAGGAGTCGACGCGGTTTCGGTTGCTGAGTCGCTGAAAAAGATGCAGGCGGAAGCCGTCGAGTCGAATCAGCCGGACTAGCCGGACAAAGGCAACAGTCAGTCTCTGCGCAGTTCCGACAGAAGGAGATGAAGCGTGGTGTTTCCGAATCTGTCTGACAGCACAGATGATGGACAGCTCGAAGCGGCATTTGCAATGCTGTATACACAGCTGAATTCCGAACTTCCGGGTCGCCGGGACGGTGCGGTGGTTGCGGATGCTTCCGGACAGATTGTCTTCAGCAATATCGCCGCGCTTCGGCTGCTGGGACTACCCGACGACCAGGAGGTTCGGGGCAGAATACTGGCCGATCTGCTTCGATCGTGTGCAGGTGACCGAACCACTCTGGTACCGGCGGCAGAGAATGCTGATCTTCATGAGTATTCGATTCCGGTATTCGAGCTCAGGGTACGCGGAGCTGTGGAGCGTCTGCTGCTGGTCCGTTCAGCGCCCTTCATTCTGAAAACCGGATGCCCGTTTTATTTTCTCTGGGCTTTCACGGATATTACCAATGAACGCCGCCTGCGTGACCACTATGCACATAGTGAAAAGATCCGCATCAATGCTCAGCTTGCCGGAGGCGTGGCACACGAAATCAATAATGCTCTGACCAGTGTGCTTGGGAACATCGAACTGACAAAGCTGCTCTGTACGGCTAATCAGCCAAACTCTGATGAGAGCCATCCTGTTCAGAAACATCTGCTTGCCGCGGAGGATGGAGCACGTCGCATTCATCGACTGGTCAGAGACCTGATCGAGTTCGGCAGTCGGCCACAGACGGTGCTGAGACCCGGCAATCTGATTCCATTGCTGAATCGAGTGATCTCCGGTTTGCAGAAAAACGCAATAGTGGACGTCCGACTGCAGATGGATTCCGGGACACAGCTTTGGATTACTCACTATGATGAGGCGGCACTGTACCACGCAATGCTCTCCCTCGGTAACAGTATCTGCCGGGATCTTGGCGCGAATGGAGGGACGGTCGACATCTCCATTACAAACTATAAGGAATCATCGGACAACACGGAATGGGTACGCATTTCAGTGATTGATCGCACGGATCGCGAGCTGAATCAGCACTCATCCAGTGGATATCATTCGGCTGCTGCCATTGATATTTACGGTGGTACTCTGGCTTTGTCTGTTGCCATGGTCAATGCCGTCGTTCACGAGATGAAGGGACGGCTGCACGTGATTTCCCGTCCTCCCGACGGGCGAGAAATCTGCATGCTGCTTCCGCGTTTTGAAACTCATTCGCGATCAGCACAGGATCGCCAGGGCAGGTCACTCAGAATTCTGGTGGTTGACGATGACCAAACTATACTGTCCGTTTGTCGGAATATGCTTGAATTATTCGGCCACCGGGTTTCCTCCGCGCTCAGCGGACTTGACGCTCTGATGCTGCTTGAGGCCAGTACAAACTTTGATGTCATTCTTCTGGATGAATCCATGCCCGGCCTGTCCGGCCATGAAACACTGATGGAGATGCGAAAACGCAAAATTGACATTCCCGTCATTGTGATTGCGGGGCGACCGATCGACCACCAGTTCGATACCCCGGCCGAACTCAGTATCGAGCCCGCCGGGTTCCTCCAAAAGCCGTTTCGCCTTCAGGACCTGAAGGATATGCTTGAACGATGGACCTCACAATAACTTCGAGCGTTTCAGAGAGGTCGATGGAGCGAGAGTACTGAGGACTGCGAGGCTGAGTACGAGTACGAGGAAATGCAGGAACGCTCTCACGAACGACTGGTTCGATTCATGCGGACGATTTTTCGGGATCAATTCCCAGCCACAGCACTGAGCCAGCAAGGCAAACCACGCAGGCGACATTCATTGCCGCCATCCAGCTGTAGTTTGTGCCGATCCACGGCGTGAGAATTGGAGCAATCAGCCCGCCTGCATTTCCGACAGTATTCAGAAAGGCACAGGCCAGTCCGCCATTGCGTGGTTCCAGCGCGGGGGCGGTCGTCCAGAAAAGCCCTTCACACATGCCGAGCGACCCGAGGGCAAGGGCAAACAGCTGCACAATGTCGCCGGGCGCCGCCGCTCCCATGCCCAGCCAGGCAAACAGTGCACTTAAACCCATGCCAGCGATGGCGACAAGGCGATAACCCCAGCGATGCCCAAGAATCCGGGAAAGGCTGTCCGAGAGAAATCCGCCACCAGCCATACCCGCTGCCATCGCCATCATGACATAAAAGGTCGCGTTTCGTGATTCTGTCACAGGCAGTTTCAGTTCGGATTCAAAGTAAAACTCAATCCAGTAAAAAAACAGATACTGAAAGTAACTGACGGCCGCATAACTCACTGTCAGCAGCAGAAGTCCGCGATTGCGAAACATCCTGAAGAAATCGGCAATCGTGGAAGTCTGTCGAACCTGTAAAGTACTGCCATTGTCGATCAGCCGTCTTTCTGCATCGCTGGTCCGCGGGTGCTGATGCGGCCCATCCGCAGAAAATGCATACCACATCAGCGAAAACACCATCATCACACTTCCGCAGACAATAAATGCATTAGCCCACCCCAGTTGATCCATGAGCCATCCAAATCCGGGGTAGGCAACCGAAATTCCAATCAGAGCACCGGCCGTCACAAAACCGTTTCCCGTCGAACGACTGGAAATTGGCAGCCACAGCGACACCGACCGGGCCGCTCCCGGGTGCAGCGGCACACTCAGCGAACCTGCAATACCTCGTATCAGAAGCAACGGTATCCATAATCCGGCAATCGTCAGTCCCGACCATCCCAGCAGTCCCGTCAGGACGACACAGGCCCCCATGCCGAGTCCCATGCCGGTCAGAGCCAATCGCGTTCCGATACGGTCAATCACCCAGCCGCCCGGAAGCATCATCACCGTATAGACGAACAGAAATGCCGAATACACCCAGCCCATCTGTTCCTTCGTCATGCCGTGCGGACCAATAAACTTTTCAGCACCCGCGACAGAAATGCTCACTCGATTGAAGTGCCCCAGAAACGTGAATCCCATCAGCATCATCACAATCATCCAGCGAATACCGGATGTGGACGGCCGTCCCGGTGCTGCATTCAGACTGTCGGCAAACCGATAATTATCAGACAACGTTTTCTGATCTGTGCGATCATGGCCTGAGCGATCATCGTCTGAGGGCACATTCTTACCAGGTTGTCCGGTCATTAAGAAACTCCGCTGCAGTCTGCTGTACGGCCGTGGCATGATCCGTCAGGATATCGCATCATCAGGTCAACTGGCCAGTGTCTAACCTGAAGCCGTGTTGTAACGCCAAACTGGAATCAGAGCACGTTATGTCCCGTTACGATTTTTCTTTTGATGAATTCTCATCCCGACGGCAGCGAGTCCGCAATGCCATGCAGAACGCCGGACTTGACTGGATGGTGTTGTTTCATCCAGTGTCCATTCACTGGCTGACAGGCTCCGACGCGAAGAGCTACCAGGAATTTCAGTGTCTGCTGCTTTCCGCGGAGCCCGGCCCAATCACCGTCATCACACGGGAAGGCGAACGCTGTGAATTTGAACAGGATGCGTTTGTCGATCAGCTGATCACCTTTGGCGGTCCGGAACCAGAAGATCCTGTTCAGCTCTTTGAGCAAACCGTGAGGTCTCTCGGCCTCATTCAGGCTCGGGTGGGGATGGAGGTTCCGGCATATTATCTTCATCCCAAAGATTATGTCCGTATCCGGGACCTGCTCGGTAAGGCGCTGGTCGCTGAACCTTCCAATCTGGTCCATGACCTGAAGCTGGTAAAGTCCCCAAACGAACTGCAATACATTCGGGAAGCCAGTCGCATCGCGGATCTTGGGATGTCCGTATTTCGGCAGTCACTGAGTGAGAGCAAAACGGAACTGGAGGTGGCTGGCGATGTGTATCAGTGTTTGATGAGTTCCGGAAGCTTCCTTGCTGCCAGCCCGATGAACCTCGTATCCGGCGAACGTTCCTGCTACAGCCATGGTGCACCCACTGACAGAAAACTGCGGCGGGGCGACTATGGCAGCATTGAATACGGCGCTGTGTTTCGACGATACACGTCCACGATTGGTCGCCAGTTCTGTCTGGGAACACCAACATCCCGCATGCTGGAACTTTATGATCTCGTTCGTCGAGCTGCCGACGCATTCATTGCGGCCGCTCGACCTGGCATTCCCGCGACAGAACCTCACCTCGCTGCAAAACAGATCATTGCGGAAGCGGGGCTTGACCATGGGCGAGTTCACACATCCGGATACGGCCTGGCACCCGGGTTTCCGCCGACATGGGGAGAACCCATGCATCTGTTTGGCGGAAGCCAGTACACGCTGGCAGCGGGGATGGTTGTTACGGTCGAGCCCCCTGTTTTCCTCGGTGATGAAAAGCTTGGCGCCCGACTGATTGACAATCTGCTGATTACCGAAGACGGAGCGGAGTTGCTGTCCACCTTCAGCCGGGACCTGATTGTCGTGGACTGAATCCTCACGATTTCTTCATCATTTCTTAATAACTCATTCTCAACATCCAATGCTGTCTGCCAGCTCGGGCGAGCATGTGTAAATGCAGGCGGATGTTCGGCAGATTCGCAGGGCTCTGCCTGAAATGTGAATTGATGAGTTTTAAGGAAGCGGAAACGTGAAGAAATCGCTTTGGGTTTGTGTTTTGGGGACACTCCTGATGTTTTCGTCGGGATGTGGAGGGGGCAAAAAGCAGGACGCACCGACTGTTTCGCTGCATCCGGTAACAGGAAAAGTCTCGTTTGATGGCAAGGCAGCGCCAGGAGCTGTCGTGACGCTGCATCCGGCACAGGGAGGTGCCGCAAACGCTGTGACTCCATTTGGAATCGCCGATGAAACCGGACAGTTTCAGGTTTCCACGTATGCGCCTGCAGACGGAGCACCGGAAGGCCGTTACAAAGTGACGGTTTCCTGGGCCGATGTTAAGAATCCGGGGGCCAGTGACCCGGAGTATGGTCCGGAGAAACTGCCGCGAAAGTATCTCAGCCCTTCCACATCGGGCCTTGAGGTTGAGGTTAAACCGGGAAGCACCGAAGTTCCGCCGCTGGTGCTGACTCGCCGCTGAAGCCGCAGGTGCTTCAGTCGTTCTCTTTAGCTGGTACGTGAAGAACATCGCAGGTCTGTGTTAAGAATTCATGCAACATTAACATTTCGCTCACGAATTCTTAACAAATTCATCCGATCCTGATGATCTGAGATGTCCGGGTTATGTTTTGTGAACACGATCAATATGGAGGAATTGATGAACAGCTATTCTGTTAAGAATCGCCGAACTGCAAGAGGTTTCACGCTGATTGAACTGCTGGTGGTCATTGCGATTATCGCGATTCTGATCAGTCTGCTGCTGCCGGCCGTACAACAGGCCAGAGAAGCCGCCCGCCGCACACAGTGCAAGAACAACCTGAAGCAAATCGGTCTTGCTCTGCACAACTATGAGAGCACATTCACGATGTTTCCGCCGAGCCGAATCAATTTGTCGGCACCGTTTCCCGTATATCAGCAGACGTGGAATGTAATGATTCTGCCCTACATTGAGCAGGCACCGCTGTACAGCATTTACAACAGCAACCTGAGCTGGTTTGTTCCTGCCAACGATGCGGCCACCACAACTCAGCTTCCTGCATTTGTCTGTCCATCCACACCAGGATCGCGGCCAACCCCAACATCAGCTCTGTACAGCGCAATCAGCAACGGCACGCGCAGTGACACTCCGCTGTGGGGATACAGCGACTACGGTTCCATCAACGCTGTCCGCAATGCGTTCATTGTCGCCAGTGGACTGCCTTCAATCGGAACAAGGGATGCCATGGGCGGACTGGGTCGCGGACCTGGCGGCACGCGAATTCGCGACATCACCGACGGAACTTCCAATACAATTCTGATCGGGGAAGATGCCGGACGTCCCAGAGTTTACATCGGACGACAGCCTGGCACCAATCCTCGCACAGGAAATGTGGCTTTCGGTACTCCCTTCACAGCTGATGGCTGGGGCTGGGCCGACATCAATGGCGGTTTCAGTGTGGACGGAGCAAATTCTGCTGGTCTTCAAAACAATACAAGTGGCGGCGGCAACACAACGATTGTTGGCACCTGCTCGATGAATTGTACGAATGACAGCGAAATGTATTCATTCCATGTTGGCGGTGCTCAAACGCTTCTGGCTGATGGTTCTGTACGTTTCCTCAGCGAGAACATTGCGGGCTCATCGCTGGTAGCACTGATCACCTTGCAGCAGGGCGATATCGTGGGCGAATTCTGATTCGAATCCTTTCTTCCTGACTGCTGGCTGTACAGGCCAGTCGACTTCCGCAACGAACCCTGCCGATTTCTATTCGGCAGGGTTTTTGCTTTTTGATTCTGCATCCAAACGGGAGTCGGCAGAATGCGTTAATATACGTCTTGACACATCGCAATCCCGACAGGTAACCGGCTCTTGATTTCATTCGGCAGTGTGTCCGTGTAAAACACGTTTGCCTGCACACCCGCCCGGATTTTCTGGCAGCATGTTTGTCAGCAGCATTCGAGTCTGCAGGGAACTGTGGCTGTGCATCAACAGGCCGTCGATTGCATTTCGTTTGAATTCAGGATCTCAGAGAAAATGGCCGAACAACCTAACACGTGGATCAAAAGCACGACAATGGAGTCTTTTCGTGCTGATGTAATCGATCAGTCAGCCGAACACCCCGTGGTGGTGGATTTCTGGGCGGAATGGTGTGCTCCCTGTCGCCAGCTGATGCCGCTTCTTGAGAAAATCACAACAGAGCTGGCCGGACGAATTTCACTGATCAAAGTGAACGTCGACGAATGCCCCGAAATTGCGGGCGCATTTGGGGTGCAGTCCATTCCTTTCGTCGTGGCCATGGTTGACGGTCAGCCGGTCAGCCATTTTCAGGGTGTTCAAACCGAAGCTCAGATTCGCCAGTGGATCGAAGCGTTTGTCCCTTCACCAGCTGTTGAAGCGTTTCAGGAAGGTCAGCTGCACGAGGCCGAAGGATCCACATCGCTCGCTGAAGGATACTACCGAAAAGCAGTACAGCATGATCCAAAGACCCCGGAATACAGCATTTCTCTCGCACGCGTTCTCCTGGCTCTGGATCGGGATCTGGAAAGCCGGGAAATCATCGACGAACTGCAAAAACGTGGATGGCTGGAACCTGATGCTCAGGCGTTGCTGGATCAGCTGGAAATCCGAGCTCAGGTGGAAGAATCAGGCGGTGTTCAGGAAGCTCGACGGGCTCTGGAAGAAAATCCGACTGACCTCGCCCTGCAGTTAAAGCTGGCAGAAGCGCTGGGGGCGGACAACCGGTTTGAGGAAGCCTGTGATATGTGCCTTTCCATTATCAGCCGTGACCGGGCCGGCGCCGGTACTCAGGCCAAGGAAGTGATGGTCGGTATCCTGGGAATCATGGGACCAAAATCCAAACTCGCCTCCGATTTTCGCCGCCGACTGGCGACGGCCTTCTATTAGGCTGAGCCCGATCCGCTTCGGAAACGAAATCGGATGATTCACGCTGCATCTTCCTTAAGATCTCTCTGGCAGACTCGACAGGCCCCTATCTTTATGTTTTCAACACGGTGGATCAGCAGGTTCCTGTTCGCAGGCATTCTGACATGCGTTTGCGTGTCGGAGGTGTTTGCCCAGGATGCACAGCGGAAGGAAGCAAAGCCATTGCCGGATAGCAGGCGATATCTGATTATTCATTCTGATGATGCAGCCATGTGCCATTCGGTGAACCAGGCAACAATCAAAGGTCTGACGGAAGGCAGTGTCTCTTCCTGCAGCATTATGGTGCCTTGTCCCTGGTTCCCTGAATTCGCCGAATTTGCCCGCAGTCGCCCGGATCTGGACTACGGCATTCATCTGACACTGAATTCGGAATTTGGTCGCTATCGCTGGTCACCTGTCGCCGGTCCGGACAAAGTACCTTCTCTGATTGATAAAGACGGATTTCTGCCGCAGAGCAAGGACGCCGTGACCAGTACCGCACGTCCGGCTGAAGTGGAGATTGAACTTCGAGCTCAGATTGACCGGGCTCTACAGGCCGGGATCCCGCTGAGTCATCTCGACACCCACATGGGCACTGTCGTGGCCACAGGCGATTTTCTGGAAATCTATGTTCGTCTTGGGCTGGAGTATAATTTGCCCGTTATGATCATGCGCCATCCGGATCCGGTCATCGGACGTGGTTATCCGGATCTGCTGAAAAAGGGTTCACAGTATATCGATCAGCTGGAAGCCCGGGGGTTGCCATCCATCGACTACCTCTATCAGTTTTACGAGGGCAAAAATCATCAGGACAGGCTGGAACGCTACCTCAATACGTTTCGAAATCTGCAGCCCGGAGTGACACAGATGATTATTCACTGTGGCACTGACGACGCCGAACTGCAGGCAATCACCGGCAGCCACTTTCTTCGTGGCAATGACACTCGAATATTTACTGATCCCGAAGTCAAACGACAGATCGACCAGATGGGGATTGAGATCATCAGCTGGAAACAGCTGAGGGAATTACGCTTTCCGACAGTTTCGGCATCGCAGTAAACGAAGCTTGAATTAGCTGGGCGCCCATTGAAACTGAGTAACCGCTGGCGACATCCTCAGTTGGCAGAAAAATTATTGGGCAGAAAAATTGGAACGGACGATCGGTCTGACCTCCCTGGTGGGAGTTCCTGCCAGTTGACTCAACGACCATCCCGTCATCGCCTGCGATTCATTTTTCTGCCCTGAAATTTTTCTGTCAAATCCTTCTGCCGGAACTCAGTATCACCCGCTCAACACCAATCGAAATGCCCTGCGTCACACATAGAAATCCTGCGATTCATCTGTGTTCTCTGTGTAATCTGTGGTCAAAAAAACGAACATTGAATGAACCGCAGATTACGCGGATGAATCGCACGATCGCTCTGTCGGTTTGCCTGCAACCACATCATGCGATGATGAACTGTCACAGCGAATTTCACAGGCATGGTGAGCTCCTGTTCCGCTGTTTGAGCAGTCGGACGGAAGTTGGCAGAAAAATTATTGGGCAGAAAAATTAGAACGGAAGATCGGTCTGGCCTCCCTTGTGTGAGTTCCTGCCAGTTAACCCACCGACCATCCCGTCATCGCCTGCGATTCATTTTTCTGCCCTGAAAGTTTTCTGCCAAATCCTTCTTCCGGAACTCAGTATCACCCGCTCAACACCAATCGAAATGCCCTGCGCCGCAGATCAAAAATCCTGCGATTCATCTGTGTTCTCTGTGCTATCTGTGGTTAAAAACGAACGTTGAATGAACCGCGGATGACACGGATATCGCGGATCAATCACACCAACACTCTGTCGGTTTGCCTGCGACCACATCATTCGCTGATGAACTGTCTCAGCGAATTTCACACGCACGGCGAGCTGCAGTTCCGCTGTTTGAGCAGTCGGACGGAAGTTGGCAGAAAAATTATTGGGCAGAAAAATTGGAACAGAAGATCGGTCTGGCCTCCTTTGCAGGAGTTCCTGCCAGTTAACCCACCGACCATCCCGTCATCGCCCGCAATTCATTTTTCTGCCCTGAAATTTTTCTGCCAAATCCTTCTTCCGGAACTCGGTATCACCCGCTCAACACCAATCGAAATGCCCTGCGTCACACATCAGAAATCCTGCGATTCATCTGTGTTCTCTGTGTAATCTGTGGTCAAAAAAACGAACATTGAATGAACCGCAGATTACGCGGATGAATCGCACGATCGCTCTGTCGGTTTGCCTGCGACCACATCATTCGCTGATGAACTGTCTCAGCGAATTTCACACGCACGGCGAGCTGCAGTTCCGCTGTTTGAGCAGTCGGACGGAAGTTGGCAGAAAAATTATTGGGCAGAAAAATTAGAACGGAAGATCGGTCTGACCTCCTTGTGTGAGTTCCTGCCAGTTAACCCACCGACCATCCCGTCATCGCCTGCGATTCATTTTTCTGCCCTGAAATTTTTCTGCCAAATCCTTCTTCCGGAACTCAGTATCACCCGCGCAACACCAATTGAAATGCCCTGCGCCACACATCAGAAATCCTGCGATTCATCTGTGTTCTCTGTGCTATCTGTGGTTAAAAAATGCGGATTTGAATTTTGTCGGGATCTTATCGAAGGCAATTTCCATTGCTTTATGCCCGGAGCTCAGACACAACCATTGCCGGGGTCGTCAGGCCCCGGAATCTTATGGACCGAAGGAACAAAAGGCCCGAACCGTCGCGCGGTCGCCAGGCAGTTTGCACAATTACGTCAAACCGATTCGTGGAACAGAAGGCGGTCAGCCGCAAAGACCGGTCCTTCAACGCATGTGCGACGATAATCCCATGATCCATCCGGTTCCACCACCTTCGTGACGCAGCTGAAGCAGGCCCCGAAGCCGCAGGCCATGGGGGTTTCCAAAGACAGCCAGCAGGCCACTTTCGCTTCCCGACAGACTTTGGCAACTGCCGCCATCATCGGCTCCGGACCACAGCAGTAAACATGAGTGTCCGGCCGATTTTGCTGAAGCTGCAGACGCAGCAGGTCGGTCACATAACCATGATGGCCCCGGCTTCCGTCGTCCGTTGCCAGCCGAACATCCAGACCAGGCAGAGCGAAATCATCCAGACCCGCGAGCCATTTTTCCGAACGAACGCCGTAACAAAGAGTCACTGATTCTGGTTTCCGAGGTACCTGCCGAGCTGGCTGACCATACGACCGCTGACCAAGCGCTTCACGAATCACACCAAGAAAGGGCGTTTGACCGATGCCCCCCGCCACGCAGATCAGATGCTGACAGTCGGGTAAGGGAAATCCGTTACCGAGAGGCCCCCAGATCGAAACACGATCCCCGGGCCGCCAGTCGCTCATGATCGACGTCAGCTTTCCGACTTTGACAAACCCAAACTCAACGCCTGTAGGGTTTCCATTGCTGTCGGACAGAGTGTCATAAAGGGCGAATGGCCGCCCCAGCAGCGGATCGGTCCCTTCAGCCGGTCGAATCATAAAGAACTGCCCCGGAGTGATTTTCGAAGCAAGATCAGGAGCATCAATCGCCGCACACCATGTGTCAGCCGCCATCCGACGCACGCCCGCCACACGAGCAACATGTCGGGCCGCACAGGCGACCATACCCGGCATCGACGCTGAGGAATCACAGGGAGCGGACGAATGAGACATGCAAACTGTGGCCTGAACGAGTACAGAAAACGAGAAGATCCGGGAAGACAGTCTACACGTTTACAATGAGCACCTGAAGTGTCTTCCGGGGACCATCCCGTCATCCGGAATGACAAATGAAGACGGTCTCGCTATCAAACAGCCTGTCCACCCCGATATCGCCCTCATTGATGAAGCTGAAGATGTGAAAAGAACGCGGCCCGCCATTCTTCCCGACACGGTCTTCCGCACTCAGTTTGATACTCTGCTAATCCAGGCACAATGCTTTTAAGGAAACTCTTTCAATGCAATACCGTCTGCTGGGAAATTCGTCACTGAAGTTAAGCGTCATTGGTCTGGGAACGTGGGCGATTGGAGGAGGTGAATGGAAATTCGGATGGGGTGATCAGGATGAAGAGGAGGCCGTGCAGGCCATTGTGCGTTCGGTTGAACTGGGAGTTAACTGGATCGACACAGCTGCGATCTATGGCGAAGGCCGCAGCGAACTTCTCGTTGCAAAGGCGATGGAGCGTATTCCGGTTGCCGATCGTCCGCTGATTGCCACAAAATGCGGTCGGGTGGCCGTTGGAAATGGCGAAATCGACAAATGTCTGAAACGCTCCAGTGTGATTGCTGAATGTGAAGCCAGCCTTCGCAGACTCAACACGGACTGCATCGACCTTTATCAGCTGCACTGGCCGGAACCGGATGAAGACATTGAAGAAGGCTGGCAGGCACTGGTGGATTTGAAAAAGCAGGGAAAAGTGGCCCACATCGGTGTGTCCAATCACTCGGTATCCCAGATGAAGCGTTTGCAGGCGATCCATCCAATCGTCTCGCTGCAGCCGCCCTACAGCATGATTGCAAGAGATGTCGAACAGGAAATTCTTCCATTCTGCGAACGAGAACAGATCGGCGTGATATGTTACAGCCCGATGGGAAAGGGACTGCTGTCAGGGACATTTACGGCAGAACGGGCGGCTGCGTTGAGCAGTACAGACCATCGAAGTCGAGATCCTCGTTTTCAGTCACCTCAGCTGGAAATCAACCTCGACTTTGTTCAAACGATGCATCAGATTTCTGCTCAGCTCGGGTGGACCGTGGCGGAACTGGCGATCGCCTGGGTTTTACAGCATCCGTCTGTGACATCGGCCATTGTGGGTGCTCGTCGCCCGCAGCAAATTGAACAAACGGCCTCCGCAGGTGACCGGGTTCCTGATTCGGACACATTGGATAAAATTGCCGAGGCAATTCAGTTACGAGAGCAGCGGCTGGCGATGCTGAGCAATCTGACCAAAGCAAGGGTTTGAAAGTCGTCTGAAACGCGGCCGCCGCAGATTTCCTGCCTGACAGCCTGTTTTTCCCTGTCCCATGAGAGCCCGGCTTTGTGTTCCCTTGATTCAGGTGCAACTGGGTGTCAGACTGAGGCGGTACGATGCTGAATTACACCGCTGGGAATCGCACAGCAGGGAATTCAACGGCGGTGAGCCGTACACCCGGTGATGATCTGACCAGAAGGGCTTAACAACAATTCTCAGTCGTGGCGTTTCTTGGTTTCGCTGATTTGTCTTCAATTTTCTGCCTGATGCAGTTTTTCCCGTGAGAATAAATGATGAGTGAAGTGTTTCCACAAGTTTTTAATGCAGCACGACTTACGGCAATTCTTATGTTGCTGACGTTCGCAGCCACAGAGATTTCCGCAGACGACATTGTCCGGTGGGAGTTTGACGGTGAGTCGGCTGACTGGAAACCGAACGATCAGACAGATCTGAAGCTTCAGGACGGACACCTCCTCGTGACATCAAAAGGAAACGATCCTTTTATGTCCATTTCGGTTGCCGGAAAGTCGGGTCCGCATCAGCTGACGGTGAAGGCGAAATTCCGTGGTAAATCGGATTTCCAGGTGTTTTGGACAACTGCGGCAGCCGGAAATACCTCAGAAGATAAAAGTGTCCGGGGAGAATTCTCCGGCTCGCAGAACGAGTTTCGCACTCTGAGACTCTGGTTCAGCACCGATTCACCCGTGACATCGCTGCGTTTGGACCCGATGGGAGCAAAGGGCGAAATGCTGATCGATTCGATTGTTCTTTCTGATGATGCTCCTCCGGTTCCACAGGCCACACCAGTAGCCGACATTAAAATGCCGGATGGCTTTCACGTAGAGCTGTTGTATTCCGTTCCGATGGAAGAACGCGGGTCATGGGTCAGCATGACGACTGATCCCAAAGGCCGACTGATCGTATCGGATCAGTATGGCAAACTGTATCGGCTGACACCGCCTGCAATTGGGACATCCGGTGAACTGATTGTGGAAACAATCAATGTTGAAGTCGGTATGGCTCAGGGACTGCTGTATGCGTTCGACAGTCTTTATGTCATGGTCAACGGTACAGACGCCGCCAAACAGGGACTCTATCGGGTCACTGACAAAGATGGCGACGACCAGTTTGATACAACTGAATTCCTGCGTCCGCTTGCCGGAGGTGGAGAACATGGTCCACATGCCATTGTGCTTTCCCCGGACGGAAAGTCGTTGTACGTATGTGCCGGAAATCACACAGACCCGACGGAGTTCTCCACTTCCCGAGTTCCCCGCGTCTGGAAGGAAGACCATCTGATTGCTCGAATGTGGGATGCGGGCGGGCACGCCGTCGGTCGCATGGCACCGGGAGGCTGGATCGCCAAAGTCAGTCCTGATGGGAAGGACTGGGAACTTGTGGGAATGGGATTCCGCAATGAATACGATATTGCCTTCAATCCTGAAGGCGAACTGTTTACGTATGACGCCGACATGGAATGGGACGTTGGATCACCGTGGTATCGGCCAACTCGAGTCAATCACGTCACCAGCGGATCAGAGTTTGGGTGGCGATCAGGAACCGGTAAATGGCCAGTCTGGTATCCTGACAGTCTGGGGTCAGTTGTGGATATTGGACCGGGTTCTCCAACGGGAATTGCCTTCGGGACCGGTGCGAAGTTCCCGGCCAAATATCAGAAAGCCCTGTTTATTTCTGACTGGAGCTACGGCATCATTTACGCCGTTCATATGACGCCTTCAGGTTCGTCATTCAGCGGCGAGGCAGAGCGATTTATTTCCGCTGCTCCTTTGCCCGTCACAGACATGGTGATTAATCCGATCGACCAGGCCATGTACTTTACAATTGGTGGTCGAAAGACTCAGTCAGGGCTTTATCGCGTGACCTATATCGGGCAGGACTCTGTGAGCCCGGTGACCGCTGGTCCGGATAAAGGCACCGAACTGCGCCAGTTGCGAAAGAAGCTGGAATCACTGCATACACCAGGAAATGAGCAGGCCGTTGACTCTGCATGGAAATATCTTGGTCATCCGGACCGCAATATTCGCTTCGCGGCTCGAACGGCTGTTGAGCATCAGCCTATTTCCGGCTGGTTGAAGCGAGCACTGGCTGAAAATACGAATTCTGACGCCAAAATTAATGCTCTGCTGGCAGTCACTCGCTGTGGCGACGAATCCATGAAGGGCCAGGTCCTGTCGTCGCTGGGGCAGCTCAATGGCAGCAGCCTGACGGAAGATCAGCAACTTGCGGCGCTCCGCGTTCTGGGGCTGTGCTTTATCCGCCTTGGCCCTCCCGACGAACAGACGGCACAGACTGTCGCCGCCATTCTGAACCGGAGCTATCCGTCAACCAGCCTGAGACTCAATCGTGAACTGTGTGCTCTGCTGGTTTATCTGAACGATGCTCAAGTCGCGGCAAAAACCCTGGACCTGATCAAATCGGCATCGACTCAGGAACAACAGATTCACTATGTGCTCTGCCTGAGAGCACTTCGGGCCGACCGCTGGACTCTGGACCAGAGAAAGCAATACTTTGACTGGTTTGTGACGACAGGTGGACTGCGGGGCGGAAATTCGTTCTCCGGATTCCTGAAGAATATTCGTCAGGAAGCAATCGACTCGCTATCCGAAGACGATAAGGTCGCCCTGAAGGAAACTCTGGATGCTCGACCTGTACCATCAGAACCAGTCATCGAAGCTTCAACTCGCCCGTTTGTTCAGGCATGGACCGTCGATGACCTGCTTAGCGATGTTGAAGCCGGCCTGACAGGACGCAGTTATGAAAATGGGCGAAAAATGTTTATGGCAACCGCCTGTTACAAGTGTCATCGCTTTGCCGGTGATGGTGGAATTGTCGGTCCGGAGCTGACGGCAGTAGCCCGCCGCTATAATGCCAGAACGATGCTTGAGTCGCTGATTGAGCCGAGTAAAGTGATCTCCGACCAGTATGAAGCCAGTGTCTTCGTTCTTGACTCGGGAAAACAGGTCATTGGACGAGTCGTCAATTTGAATGCTGAACGACTGCTTGTCAGCGAAAATATGCTCGACCCGGGAAACCTCACTTCCATCGCTCGACAGGAAATTGAAGAATCGTTTGTCTCAAAGACTTCGATGATGCCAACAGGGCTGCTGAACAATCTGACGAAAGACGAAGTCTTTGACCTGATCGCCTATCTTCAGTCCGGCGGAGACCCGGATTCATCGGTCTTTAAAGGTCCAAAAAAGGTTGCCATCAGCAGCGGTTCGAAATCTTCCACCAACGGAGAATGAAATGATGCGTTTAAGATTCGCACTTTCGGCAACAGCTTTGAGTTTGACAGTATTACTGTCGCCGCCGAGTGACCAGATGTTGCTTCACGCGGAAGAAAAGAAGGATGCTCCTATGTTTACTGAGTCGGGTCATACCGTTGACGATCTTACTACGGTCAAAGAGAAGGTTTCGGCCATGAAGGCCGTTCTGCTGGATATTCGAGAGCAGGATGAATGGGAAGAAGGCCACCTGAAAGCGGCTCGGCTTGTTCCCCTGAGCGAAGTTAAAGATGGCATGATTCCTGAAAAATATCTGGCTCTTCTTCCCAAAGATCGTCCCATCTATTTGCACTGTCGATCCGGCGGCCGGGTACTGAAATGTGCTCAGATTCTGAAAGACAAGGGCTTCGATCTGCGACCACTGAAAGCAGGTTACGAAAAACTGGTGGAAGCTGGCTTTGAAAAGGCCGAATAGGCGGGCGCTGTGGCGGTCACATTGGACAATCCGCTTCTCAGGCAGCGGTGACTGATCAGAATCCTGACTCCGTTTTCTGCCCCACAGAATCGGGTAATGAACCACAGCTGAAAACACAGAGGAAATCTATCCGCATCGCTTGCGCTTCAGTGTTTTCGATTGCCTTTTCGAAAAACTAGCACATGAGCATCAATGACATAACTCAGGCAGTTATTGGAATGGCAATTGAAGTTCATCGGCGATTGGGGCCGGGATTGCTGGAGTCAGTCTATCGAGCTTGTCTCGTGTATGAACTTCGGAAACGCGGCTTTGACGTTGTTGTGGAGCAACCGATTCCGGTGGTGTATGACGATGTGAAGCTCGATTGTGGATTTCGTGCAGATCTGCTGGTGAATAGGTTAGTTGTGGTTGAGTTGAAGGCCAAATCAGCCATCCATCCGGTGGATAAGGCCCAAACGTTGTCGCACCTTCGACTAATGAATTTGCGCGTGGGGTTATTGATCAACTTTCATGAAGTCAGGCTGGTGGATGGCGTACATCGGATTATCAATGGCTATGAGCAGGCACCCGGAAACACATTGATCACAGAGTTTGAATGACGTGATTCTCTCTGTGAACTCCGTGCCTCTGTGTTTTAAAATTCATCCCCGACTGCCCTTTGGCCGATGCGGATCGCCGGTCAGTTTCGGGGGCGGCTGTCTGATGCTCGATCAAAGACTCGAAACACAGAGGCACAGAGATCACAGAGTTTGAATGACGTGATTCTCTCTGTGCACTCCGTGCCTCTGTGTTTTAAAATTCATCCCCGACTGCCCTTTGGCCGATGCGGATCGTCGGTCAGTTTCGGGGGCGGCTGTCTGATGCTCGATCACAGACTCGAAACACAGAGGCACAGAGATCACAGAGTTTGAATGACGTGATTCACTCTGTGCACTCCGTGTCTCTGTGTTTTAGATTTCGTCCCCGATTGCCCTTTGGCCGATGCGGATCGCCGGTCAGTTTCGGGGGCGGCTGTCTGATGCTCGATCACAGACTCGAAACACAGAGGCACAGAGATCACCGAGTTTGAGTGACGTGATTGTCTCTGTGAACTCCGTGTCTCTGTGTTTTAAAATTCATCCCCGACTGCCCTTTGGCCGATGCGGATCGTCGGTCAGTTTCGGGGGGCCGCAGGCCGAACCAGTCGTGGCAACGCTGTCTGATGCTCGATCAAAGATTCGAAACACAGAGGCACAGAGACCACAGAGTTTGAATGACGTGTCTCTGTGTTTGAAATTCGTCCCCGATTGCCCTTTGGCCGATGCGGATCGTCGGTCAGTTTCGGGGGGCGGCTGTCTGATGCTCGATCACAGACTCGAAACACAGAGGCACAGAGATCACAGAGTTTGAATGACGTGATTCACTCTGTGCACTCCGTGTCTCTGTGTTTTAGATTTCGTCCCCGATTGCCCTTTGGCCGATGCGGATCGCCGGTCAGTTTCGGGGGCGGCTGTCTGATGCTCGATCACAGACTCGAAACACAGAGGCACAGAGATCACCGAGTTTGAATGACCTGATTGTCTCTGTGAACTCCGTGTCTCTGTGTTTTAAAATTCATCCCCGAGTGCCCTTTGGCCGATGCGGATCGCCGGTCAGTTTCGGGCGGCCGCGCATGTCCAACGGAATCGCGTAAGAGTTGCGTTCTTCCCCGGTTATTGGCAAGAGTTCACTGCATTAATCACTTTGGATTCCTGCCCGTAATCTGTTGTCTCATCGTCTCGCGGCTTGCAAAATGCAGTTTCAGGAGAGGTTCCAGATAACGATTGTCGACGGCGATGGCCGTCTCCACAAACACCTGAGACTGAAAACAAACCGGATCCAGCAGACCAACGGACGTGCCTCGGAATAGTCGATTCATAATCATTGCCCCGGGATTCTCCAGGCCCGGCGGCTGTACCGGACGGCCCGATTTGTCGAAAAGGCTGTAAATCAGCAGACCATTGCGACCAGTGGTGGGATGACTCAGGCGAACCACCAGTGCTCGCCAGCCGTTTGACAGTTCACTGCCTGTGCTGTTTACCTGCCAGCCCTGACTCACGTAACACTGCTGGAGTGGATGCCATTCAGGAAATGGATGATCGCATGCCACTCGAGCCTTGATGCCTGCACCCGCATAGTCCCACAGATTTGAATAGTGACCGAGCTCACTGGTGCGTTCCCGAGTTTCCGTCGTGTACCCGGTTCTCGAAAACCCGGACAACACTTCCGGCAGACTCTCTTCGCTGAGCACCGTGACCTGACTTGTGGGGCCTTCTGATTCCGATCGGGCATTGCTGAGCAGCGCAAAAGCCTGGGCGGCCAGCAACATCGCGCAGAAAGCCGCGACGATTCCAAATCTCGAACGAGTACGTACCGGGCTCGCTGCGGATCGCTGATCCGCCATACCGGTCGGACGAAGTGCTGGTTCAGGAATCACAGTGAACAACCAGTTCCACAGCGTAATCAGCGGATTGCGAAAAATCTCCACCGGGCCAGGCCGCTGCACATCCGGAACCGGGTCTGTAATGAACGCCAGGAAAGTATCTGCACTCATCAGCAGCAGAGCGGCTACCGAAAGACACCCATAACCCAGCAAGTCATGCCGGAATCCGGTTGAAAGGTCCAGCTGATAATGGCTCCAGACCATCGCAATCGAAATGACCCGCAGTACGTTCATGATGCCGGCAAATACAACTCCGCTCAGCAGCAGGACCATACCATGAGCCAGCGATCGACGCCTGACACAGATAACCATTGCTGCAATGAACAAAATGGTGAAAAGCGACTGTACTCCACTGCACGCTTCTTCAACCAGAAAGCGCTTGCCGGGAAAATTCAGAATGGTGCCCGATTGATAATGCAGATATCCGAATCGCTGAAGAGTCCTGCTGGCAACAGTCGTTGTGAGCGCCTGCAGCAACTGAATCACCTGAACATCCCCGTTCCCGGGCAGACGGAGCGTCAGCAGTGGCAACAGCGACAGATATGTCAGCCGCCGAAAATATCCTTCGTCTTTGGACACCCAGCACCAGGCGGTCAGCGTACTGCACATTCCTGCAGCAAACAGCCAGGGCGAACTGCTCAGGACTCCCAGACAAACACAGATCAGATCCGCCACAATCAGTGTTCGCGGAATCACCCCCCACTTTTCCGGCTGATCCAGCTGCTTTCTGGTGCAAAACAGCCACGCGAAACCCGTGACGGCAAACGGAAAGAACTGATAGTGACTCTGAAACTTCCACAGACCCCAATAGTAGTACGCAACAAACGGAATGTGAGCAGCCAGCAGCAGCACAATCGCTGTATGTTCCCGCCAGAGCCTTCTGACTCGAGAACCACATTCCAGCAATGTCATCTTACGGATCCCCGGCACACAATGTACGTTTCCAAATCCTGGCAACCTTTCAATTCGACACCCACTATTCTCCAGTCCTGTTCGGGCAGTTCAATTAAAGAATGCCCTCCTGTGTCCATTCGCAATCGTTTCGCCCTGCCTGACACTCATGTACCTCCCTGCCGAACGCGGGCATATTACATTTAATTATACACATGGACACACCCAGGTTCCACGTCAAGTCTTAAAATGTAGGTTGGACATTCCTGTCCGACTGCATTTTGACGGGCAGGAATGCCCATCGTACCCCAACACGAAGTATTGACAGAGTACCTGGTGCCTGATTCCGGCTATGCGTTGCGGAGGCGTTCCTGGCGTCAGGACCAGGAAAACAATAAGTTTCCGCGATAGTCGTCTTTCGCTCCGCGAAAGACCGTCCTTTTGCGGAGCAAAAGGCGACACTTATTGCCTGACAGCGTCTGAGTGCCTCGGGCGACACACTTCAGACAGCACGAAACAGTGTAAGTCCAATCAATGTCTTCAGCGTGTCAGTTCCAGACTCAGCCACGTCGCAGGGTCGAACGTCACAGGAAAATCGCCTCCCACACTCAACGGAAGCTCACCCAGTTCGGAGTCGTGAACCACACAGTAAAAGCCAATTCGACCAATCTCCGGGGCTTCCTGAAATCCGAAAAGCAGGGCGGAGGGAATCCAAACCTCCAGTTGATAGCCATCCTTTCCAGCATCGCAAAACAGCTGACATTCCGACGCATCCTGTGAGGAGCGCACATCGCGCTGCTGAGCGATATCACGGATCATGGCTTTCGGCTTTCTGCCGGAGGACTCATCGACAGGCAGAACGACAAGCGAAGAGCACCAGGCGGTCGCACGATGGACGCTCGCTGTGTGACGAGTATCAATCATTAGCTGAACATAGTCGGAAGTCTGCAGGGAATCAGATCGCCCCAGAACGGGCATCTTTTTTCCCTGGACTTTGATTTCAATCGCCAGCCCCTTTTCGTTCCACCCCATTTTCAGATGAAACGTCCCCTGTGGCCGGTCGAGCAGTCCTGGAACAAACACCTTCGCCGAATCCGGAAGATGCAATCCGCTGCCTTTCTTCTTTCCTGGCAGTTGACCAATGTAAGGAATCGCAAGGGAATACTGGAACAGAAAAGAGGCGGGAACTACCGGACTCATATCGATCCATCACTTCCTAAAGTCAACATTGCAGTGTGACCAGCCGACGACACATTCAAACGGCTGCCTGACACGGCTGGGTAGTATTCGCGAGCGTTTTCCATGCGGAACGCAGCAATTCTGCAGTCTGCTCGAAACTGATACATCCATCTGTGATGCTGACACCATATTCCAGCTGAGAAGGATCACTGCCCAGAGACTGCTGGCCTTCCCGCAGATTGCTTTCAAGCATCAGACCGACAATCTCATCGTTTCCGGCGGCCCGCTGTGCGACGACATCATTCCACACGACTGGCTGACGACGATAGTCCTTGCTGGAATTCGCATGGCTGCAGTCAACTACGAACCGTGGGGGCAACCTGGCTTCCTGAAGCAGACGGCTCGCCTCTGCAAGATGTTCTGCGGAATAATTCGGCCCCATGCGGCCACCTCGCAGAATCAGATGACTGAATTCGTTACCCCGAGTATTCATCACGCAGGTCTTCCCATCGTGATCGATGCCCAGGAAACAGTGTTCCGCCCGTGCAGCCTTCATCGCGTTGATGGCGACTTCCAGACTGCCTTCAGTGCTGTTTTTAAAGCCGACAGGCATCGACAACCCGCTGGCCATCTGACGATGAGTGGGCGATTCAGTCGTACGAGCGCCGATTGAGGCGAGCGTAATCAGATCGGCAATGTACTGCGGCGTAATCGGTTCCAGCATCTCAGTCGCAGTGGGCAGCCCGACAGTATTGATATCAAGAAGAATCTGCCGGGCGCGTCGCAGGCCCGTCATAATGTCGAACGTATCGTTCAGATGCGGATCGTTAATCAGGCCCTTCCACCCCACGGTCGTCCGAGGTTTCTCAAAATAGACCCTCATCACCACCACGATGCGGTCACTGACTTCATCCGCCACTTTTTTCAGCTGACGGGCATATTCAACTGCCATCTCGGGATTATGAATGGAACAAGGGCCGACAATGGCAATCAGCCGTCGATCACAACCTTTTAGAATATCTTCAATGACGGCGCGAGAATTTACCACATGTGATGTCAGCACTTCAGTCAGGGGAAATTCTCGCTTCAGCTCATTGGGAGCAATCAGCGGCGAAGTTCCCTTGATGTTGACGTCCTGAATCGGTCGGGGTTGCGTTTTCATTCGAAATCAAAGACCAGAAAGTTATTTTTCGTCTAAAGTGGAGTTCAGCAGGGCCATGGAAATTCGCAGCAGTCCCTGTGAAGAAACAAACAGTATCCGGGATACCGGCATTTCAATCAATCACTTCGTCCCCGGCCAGCAGCTAATTGAGCGGAAGAACTCGATCCTCGCAGACCGCAAAAACCCGGTCTCCCGGCAACAATTGCATGGCCTTGCCATCCACGAATGAGCTAAAAGCCGGCAAAATCAGCACCTGATTCCTCAGCAGAAAACAGGCCAGTCTGGCGGAATCACCTCCTGGCCCATGCAATCGAACCACCGGATGCAGATGGCCGCACAAGGCCGGCCCGGCGGATTCTTCACCAAAATTGGGAATGTGGAGCAGTCGAAACGGACCGTCGTTCCATGGCTCATCAATGCAGCCAATTTTCCACTGCATGGGCGGATCTCCGGCGCCGACATCATGATTCCCGCGGACCAGGTGAATTTTCAGGGACTTCCGGCTATCCCGCCAGTCACCAATCAGAGACAATACGGTTTCGCATCGTCCATGACGGGAATGAATCAGGTCTCCCAGAATAATCAGCCTTTTGCACTTTGTCTCATGGATCAGTCGATCCAGACGGGACAACTGTTCAACGGTCTGATCAGGAACCGGGATGGCTGAGGCCCTGAAAGTTGCTTCCTTCCCGAAATGAGTATCTGCGATCAGCAACGTGCCTGAGGTTTTCCACCAGACAGCTCTTTCAGGCATTAGTTGCAGTCTTTCACCGCCCAATAGAATCTCGGTTGTCGTTTTTTGGGTGGTCTGTGAATCCTTCACCAGCGATGCTCCTCCGTACTTTCCTGCCAGGATCTATTGAAAATTCCGTTTTATGTCGTTGCTGAGTCTCAACAATCTGTCATTTACATATGCGTCTCCCGCTCTGCTCGAAAATGTAACACTGCATGTCGAACGAGGCGAACGGATCGGCCTCGTCGGACGCAATGGCGCGGGAAAGTCAACTCTGCTGAAAATCATCGCCGGACTGATTCGTCCGGATGATGGTACCGTAGAGTTTCAGCCGGATACAGTTGTCGCTCAGCTGTCTCAGGACGTTCCGGATGGTACCGGAAAATCGGCTTTCGACGTTGCCGCAGAAGGTTTTGCGGAACTTGGACCTGCAGTCTGTGCATACAGAACACTCACCCGGAAACAGCATACCGGTGAATTACTGAATGAGCACGATCAGAAGATCTACAATGATGCCAGCAACCAGCTGGCTGATGCAGACCTCTGGACTGCGGCCGATGAGCTGGAGGATCTGCTTGAAGAAATGCAGCTGCCAGCTGATTATGATTTTGGTTCCCTGTCGGCCGGAATGAAACGCCGAGTGCTGCTCGCTCGAGCCATGATTCGCAAACCGGACATCCTGCTTCTGGATGAACCGACAAACCATCTGGATATTGACTCCATTATCTGGCTTCAGGATTACCTCAGCCGTTTTACCGGTACTCTGATTTTTGTAACACACGATCGAGTATTCCTGCAGGAACTCGCCAGTCGAATCGTGGAAGTGGATCGGGGGCGACTGTTTGACTGGACCTGTGACTACGCCACATTTCTGGTGCGGCGGGATCAGCTGCTGGCTGCCGAAGCTGTCGAACAGGCTCAGTTTGACAAGAAACTGGCCGTGGAAGAACGCTGGATTCGACAGGGCATCAAGGCCCGGCGAACACGAAATGAAGGACGAGTTCGCGCACTTAAGAAGATGCGGGAAGAACGGAGAGCTCGCCGCGAAAAAGTCGGACTGGCCAAAATGCAGATTCAGGAGGCAGACCGCTCCGGACATCTGGTCGCCCGACTCGAAAATGTCTCTCACCATTTTGATGGCGCCGAGGTAATCAAAAACTTCAGCACGACCATCTTTCGAGGTGACCGGATTGGAATTATCGGTCCGAACGGTGCCGGCAAGTCCACGCTGCTGCGCATTTTGCTCGGCGAGCTCACGCCCACCAGCGGTAAAGTACGACTGGGAACAAACCTCTCCGTTGCCTATTTCGATCAGCTTCGCGATCAGCTCGACGACACCAAATCGGCACGCGAAAACCTGGGCGACGGAACCGATTTTCTACTGGTTAACGGCGAAAAGCGACATGTCGTCGGATTCCTGCAGGACTTCCTGTTTTCCCCTGACCGTGTAAAGACGCTGGCCGGTTTTCTTTCCGGTGGAGAACGCAATCGCCTTCTGCTCGCAAAAATGATGGCAAAGCCAGCCAATGTGATGGTTCTGGATGAACCCACAAACGATCTGGATGCCGAAACACTGGAACTGCTCGAAGAAATGCTGCCTCAGTTCAGCGGCACAATTCTGCTGGTCAGCCATGACCGGGCATTCCTCAACAATGTAGTCACCAGCACCATCGTCTTCGAAGGGGATGGACAAATTTCCGAGTTCGATGGTGGTTACGATGACTGGCTGAGACAGAAGAAGATCCGTGATTCCATCGCGGCTTCCGCACCGGCGGAAAAGTCGTCGAACGCAGGGAACAATACTGCGGCTCGCTCGCAGTCGTCCGAACCTGAAACTGGCGGAATTCAGACCGTCGGAATCGAATCAGCTCGTACGGGCTCGGGTGGGACATCGGATCCGTCGAAATCCGGAGCTCCGGCCAGAAGCACCATAGCAACGCAGACTCCCCCGGGGACGGCCGTCGCGCCCGCTTCCAAACCGACTCGCCGTCTGAGTTATCGGGAACAGCGAGAGCTGGAACAGCTGCCTGATCGCATTGCCGCTCTGGAAGCAGAACAAAAACAGCTGAGCGAACAGCTGGCGGATCCACAGATCTATCAGGCAGCCGGGAATCGTGCCGCCACCGTCGGTGCTCGCCTGCAGGAAGTTGAACAGGAATTGCTGCACTGTCTGGATCGCTGGGAAACTCTGGAATCGTAACAGTTGCGGCAGCGTTCAGTGGAGGGAAATGCGCCAGCGAGACAACGCCCCGAATCCGCGAGCCTTTTGAAGCTGAGGTTTCAGGCGTTTCTTCCGGTGTGTCGATTTTCATCACGGTTTGATGACTACATCGACCGTCGCGGAACGGCTACAATTTTGCATTGGCCTGAAACGACTGTCCAACGTTTTTGCGGAGTCCGGAGTGGTACCACTGGGGATCAAAGCGTTTGTGGATTTTGCGTTCAAGAAAAGTGGTCGAAAACTGGATAGAGCGATCGAAGTTCACACAGTAGAATTGAAGAAGTCCAGATTCGATAAAACGACTATTTCCGGAGCGAACCGCCTTTCCCAATGGTGTTGGCTGATTTTGAATGCTCATGAATATTCAGCGGAAGAACTTCGCAGGATGTTTCCCGCTCTGGAATTTCAGCCGGTCATTGGTTGCCTGGAAACGATTTCATCAAAGACAATAGTCACTGTTCTCTCTCGGTGCCTGTCATTTTTTCCGAAAGTCCGGGCGCTGAGTAGTACCAACTGGCGCTTTGAATGGCGAAATGCAAATCGCTGATCGACTCAAAGGGAGTGGCCGCCACTTTGAATTGCAACGCATGTGCTGCGATTCATCCCACAGCAATGCTACGGGGACGTCAACGCTGAACTCTGGTAACGAAGAATGACAGGCTCACCTGGCTGGTCGTTCGGATTCCACTGTTCCCGGAACTGACTGACCACTGGCGTTTCATCCGACGCACCAGACCGACTCAATACCAGCAGAGAACAGTTCATCTCCGTCAATGACGCGGCCTCATCTGAGGCGACAGCCGGCACATTCAGAAATGAAGACGGTTCCGGCTGATATGTTACGAAAATCTCGCAGACTTTGCCGGCGCGTTCCGCCGAATATCGGCCGCAGCTGAGGCCGGGATATTCTGTCTTCACGACGATCGCCGAAAATCCCCGACTCGTCAAATGCTGCTCGGCCACTCTGCGAATCGCCTGCCACAGGCCCGACCCCTCAGCGGCCCCGGATGCTGCCGGCTCCTCAAAGAAACTCAGCGCTGGCAGCACAATACTGTCATCCAGTGACTGAGCGATTTTCAGATCTTCGCCCGCCTGCGATCGCTGCCCCTGATGATATCGGGCCACACATCGATTCATGTATGCTCGAGCCAGTTTCGGGTCCAGGCGAATGGCCTCACTGTAGTCCTTTTCCGCGGCAGCAAAGTCGTCTTTGTTCAGAAAGACGTTACCTCGCTGAAACCAGTTGGCCGGGTCGTCCGGTGTCAGCTCAATGGCCTTGTTATAATCACTGACTGATGCCTGGTAGTTCTCTAAATCGGAATAGCACAATCCGCGGTTTCGCCAGGCCAGCGGATCATCCTGATCCATCTCAATCAGATGAGTAAACTCGAGAATGGCATCATCGAATCGCTCCATTCTCGCAAGCACCACCGCCTTATTGTTGCGAGCATCCTTTCGATCGGGAGCCAGTCGCAGACATTCGGAGTAGTCTTCGATCGCCTTTTCCAGCACCCCAAGCCGCTCGTGCGCAAGTCCCCGAAGATACCGCGCATGAGGTTCTTCCGGCTGTTCGGCAATCACTTTGCTGATTAACGGAATGGCTTCCTCCGGCTGCTGCCGATCCATCAGAATACGAGCTCGCTCCATCATCACGGCAGGTGAATCGGCCGAGTTCGCACAACCGGCAATTGCCAGTAACGTCGGCAGCAGGGCAATCCGGATCCGCACGCTGACAAAGTGACGGATATCAGCCATGATGAGAGCCTTCCGGTATTAATTGTCGCTCCAGCTGCAGACGGATTTCGTGCAATGATGCGGGCAGGGCCATCCATCGCGTCCGCTGAATCAGGTCCAGACGAGTTGCAATGTCCAGCTGACGGGACGTCAGGGTGACAAGGACCGGAACGCCCGCCACGTCGGCCAGTTCCGAAGCCAGATCCGCCACGTCGGTAAGAACCAGCCCCGGACCATGAATCAACACGCCGTCAATCTGCTTTCGCGCAATCAGTCCGAGACAGTCCTCGGGACTCGCCACCACCTGACAGTCGAAACCATGAGCCCAAAAGTATTTCCTCAGTGAAGAACGGTCTGCATGTTCACAGGCAACAATTCCCACTCGAGCCAGAGTCTTCCCGGTATACAAAGCACCGGAAACTTTCTCTGAGGTACATTCAGCGGCGCTCAGACACGCATCGTCGTGACAGACGCTCGCCGATTCTGTGACTGGCTCCCTGAGAACGATGCCCCTGGACACCGTCCCGTTGTCCGATGGCTCGTGCTTCGAACGATTGATGCGACCAGCAAGCCGGTGAATCCGATTTCGCCAGACATCCGGGTCCGAAAACGCGAGGTACGCAAACGTCATGATCAGACCGAATGTCCACATACCAAGAAAAGCACCAATCCCAAAATGCATCCCCAGTCCGACAAACAGCACGAGCGGACGCAACCGGCGATTCCAGACCAGTACAATAAAGAACACCTCCCACACGATCGTGAGATGAGCAATCAGGTACGGCAACCACGGAACATTGGCCATCCATGTCAGATCCACGGTCTGGTATTCGTAGTTGGCGATTACACGCCACATCGCTTCGCCAGTCCACCAGGAAGGGCCCTTGAGTTTTGAGAAACCTGCCCAGAAGTAAATGGCGCACATGTGCAGTTGAATCAGTCGCATCGACATTCGAGCCGAAGCCATGCGGCGAACGGTCACCTCTTCCGAAAGGCCTTTCCGTCGTCTCCACCATCGTCGAAGGACAGCATCGACCGACATGCAGGCACCCGAAGGTCCGAGACACAGGTAGAAGCACAGCATTCCGAGAATCTGATCAAAGCCAAAATTGGCGACAGGAACACGCTGTGAATATGAAATGGTGATCAGAAACGCGAGTATCGACGTAACGCGCGTTGCGATGCCAAGGAAAAACAAAGCGGCTATCGTCAGGCAGGTAAAATGAACGGGCCACATCCACTGGTCGTCGAGCCACAGCCAGAAGGAAAACAACCATTTGGATTCATGCAGTCGACGAATGGTCTCCAGCGGCTGCAGACCATCTTTCCCGAAGAAGGCTTCAAGATCCAGTGTCCATGTCAGCAGGTTGTAGAACAGCATCCAGCCGGTCAGCAACCGAATCAACCCCAGCAGAATCGGGTCAGCCGGTTCAAACCAGAAACGGTTCCAGTCGTCTGACAGGCCGCGGAAAAATCCCCGAAGACCTGAAACCACGGATTGGCGAGTCGCTGCGACAGCATCAGATTTCATGGCAGTCATCCTCAGAATCTTCCGGCCAGCGATGCAGACTCGGAATTCTCCGTGGAAAAATCAAAGGTGCCCAAAACTTCCGATTCGTAGGTTTCGGGATCGTCCAGCCTGCCGCCCGCCTGAATTCGCAGGATCGAAGACGGAGCGTGACTCACGCGATTCAGGGCAATCTGACTGGAGTTATGCAGCGATGCAAAATGTTTTGCATACGCTCGCTGAATCTCCTCCTGAGTCTGATCATCAAATGACCAGAGGTTCTCCGCCAGCATGAAATAGCGATGATATAACAGGCGGGGGCGAATCGCGGGATCCGGAAATCGGCCTGTCTGCGGAACGTCGCCGGGCCTCGGAATACTCCATGAGATCAATGTGCTGGATCCGGGATCAGGGGCAAAAAAATGATACCCATGATTCTGAAACAGCGCTTCGTTATACGGAAGTGCTACCTTCCATGCATCCAGCAGCAACGGCGAAATCGGCGGCATCGCTGCAGGTGCCACAAAAACCGAAAACACATGAAACGTAAGCCACAGGCTTAGCAGAACTTTACCTGTTACTGACCCAATCTTTTTCAGACGTCCTGACATACCGCACCCCGAGTGTTACTTCACCTTTCCTGGCGCTCCGTTGTCTTCAATTTGCATCATGAAAAAAACGGGGCTGGTAAAAACCAGCCCCGAGTCAATATTTCAGCAGGCATCTCTTCCGAACGAAACCACATTCCGAACATCCGGAACGCGATTCCGAAAAACGCAATCTTTAGCAGTCTCGATAAGGCTCTACCCGCCGGAAGTCTCGACTCCAGACCCAGTTTCGTAGCGGTTCATTCAACCGCGAACTACCAGCCAGCTGATCCGCATGAGCTGAATGACACTTCTTGTACGCTGCCGTGTGAACCCAGTGAACCATTTGACCCGTATGATCCATAAGAGCCGTTCGAGCCACGTGCTGCCCGACGAGCTTCACGACGTGCCTTGCGAGATGATCCTGAGGAACCGCCATGTGATCCTTCTGATCCATACGATTCATGAGATCCGGTTGATCCGCATGATGCATAAGAAACAGGAGCTGATCCGCATGATGCGTAAGAAACTTCTGCTCCATGTGATCCACATGATGCATAGGACCCGCACGAATCACTTGTCTGGACGTAATCTGCCGAACCGTAAGATCCGGAAGAACCTCGTGACTTACGAGCTTCTGCTGTTCCGGACATTGCAATCAGCCCGCAAACCAACGTGAGAACCAAACAACCAAACACCCTCTTCATAACAAACCTCCAGCTTGTTGAACCAACCCAGATCAAATCGCCATGGAAACATTCATCCACAGAACGTTCCCCCCGCACTGAACTGTCAATCTAGGGTTTTTACATGACCCTGTCAACAAAGAGATCCAGGGTTATCTGGACTATATGGGACGATTGCAGAGTCAATGCGGATTCCGAAAACTTTAAGGCGATTCTGCCAAACCATGCTGAGCGGAGAGATTGGGTCTTTACAATCCGCCCTTCCCTTTTTTCCGGGCTTTTTTACCCGTGCTCCGGCCTGGCTTTCATGACTCTGCTGCAAATCCTGCCGCGCAGACATCCCTGGAGAACTGATCTGGCTGAAACGTGCTTTAATCGCAAAAATAAGCTCATGTAATCTAACTTTCATTTGTTGGTTCACAGCAAGGATGCCTGAAATGCCAGTCCTGCATGCTCCCCCACGGGACCTGCCGCCGAATGAGACTTTACGCAGGATTCTGACATCACGTACGGTGATTCTTGCGGACGGCACATCCAATGAACTTCATTCGGAGACATCCGGTGAAGAGTGTGTTGCGATGTACCGGTTTTTGAAGGACAACCCTCCAAAGATCGCCATCGAAATTGGAATGGCCTACGGGGTCTCGTCTCTGGCGATTCTGACAGCGCTGGAAGAGAATCAGTGTGGCCAGCTGATTTCGATCGATCCGTATTTTGGGTTTGAGCAAATCCGGCTATCTGCATTGAAGGCAATACATGATTCCGGATTGTCGGAACGTCATCGGCACCTGCAGATGGTCAGTGAAACAGCTTTACCTCAACTGATCAGTGAAGGCGTCACTCCTGATTTCGTCTACATTGACGGGCATCATGGTTTCGACCACGCCTTTGTGGACTTCTTTTTTGCCGACAGGATGATCCCGGTCGGCGGCACGATTGCCTTTGATGATTCTCAGTGGCGCTCAGTGCATCGAGTGATTCGGTATCTTCGAAATCATCGGCATTACGAAGAACTGAATGTTGGTCTGCAGAAGAGCTTTCAGTCTGCCAATCTGGTCAACAACGTTTACAAGCGTATTCAAAACCGCTTTGGCCCCAGTCGCTACTTCCGAAAAACGGATGACTGGAAACCGCCATCCAGCTTCTATCGTAACTTCTGAAACGTCGCCCAGGTTTTGGCTCGGTCACGCCATCAATTGCCAGCCAGCACGACTCGTCGCTTCACACCACCCGCACATCCGCGGCCAACCCCTCCCACTCCGCTTCGCTGGAGTGGAGGTTCTTTTTTAACCTCCTCTCCCAGCAAAGCTGGGGGAGGTCGATCGAGCGATAGCAAGATCGGGAGGGGGCCGGTGACCAGCGGGGCGACGGTGTTATTGGTACAGCGTTGAGTGCCACCCGCGGCAAGCCCTCCCCCGGCCTTCGGCCGACCCCTCCCACTCCGCTTCGCTGCGCGGGAGGGGAGGTTTTTTTGACCTCCTCTCCCAACGAAGTTGGGGGAGGTCGATCGAGCGATAGCAAGATCGGGAGGGGGCAGGCGACCAGCGGGGCGAAGGTGATCTTGGTACAGCGTTGAGTGCCACCCGCGGCGAGCCCTCCCCCGGCCTGACGGCCGACCCCTCCCACTTCGCTTCGCTTCGCGGG
>JALHMY010000049.1 GCA_022843805.1 Fuerstiella sp. | reverse complement strand
AGTGCTCTGTCAAGCTTTGAATTTCGGGTAGTGGACCTTGCTAAAGGTCCTGTAGCGATGGGATCTTTGGCAAGATCCACTACATCCAACCCGAACTCTTTGTCTTGACGGAGCACTAGACGCATCCGCTTCGACTTGATTTCAGGGAGAGTTCGTACCCGGTGGAAGCTGATCTCGCCGAAACCTCCTTCTGGTGACCCACAAAAGGAAAACAAAGGCAGTCGCTATATTGAGCCAAAGTAACCAACGACGATACCACGGTGCCACCGATAGGTCTGGTTTTTGGTAGAGTGAAGCACCTGGGTCAACAAGCTTTCCGTCACGATAAAGAAAGAGCTTATTCTCGATTCTGTCGTAAATTCTTTCACCGTCCTTCATCTCAAATTTCGCAAAAGCAAATGTTGAAGGATCGATTGGTTCGTTAATCACAACGTCGATCAGTTTGAATGTAGAAACCCGAATGGGCTCACCAGTCTCTACATCTAAGATCTTCTCCTGAACGAATGAAGGAACAAACAAACCATCTACCTCGCGATACTCATACTGTTTGGCGGTATGAAGTTTTCCTGTTTTAGGAGAAGTCAGTTTGAAATCAAGCACATTGAAGCCAACAGCTGAACTGTGCAGCGTCGTCTGCACCGCTTTCTTGCTGTCGGGCGTAGCATCCATACCTTTAATTTCGTAAGCCATTTCAACCTGAAATACCGTAGCGTCTCCCTCCTTTCTCATTGAAATGCTGAGATTCTGGTCCACTGCATTAAAATCTGAATCCGACAGCCCACCTTCTAATGCCGTAGCAAGCGTCTCAAACAGTCTGCTGTATGTCTGCAATTGATGGCCAAAAAAGTGTCGGGGGTCAACGTAACTGGATTGAAATCTGGGCACGTCACTCACCGACTGTCGGAACGCCATCCGATGCGGGAAGACATCTGGATCTAACGGCGCGGGAAAAAACTCCTCCAGTTGATTGTAGTGCTTCAACGGCCTGAAACTAAGGTAATGTTCTGATGTAACGATTGATTGATCGAACTGTCGCTCGGGAACATAGGTTGCCTTCGTGATGTCCACCGTCTGCGCTCCTTCACCCTTATCATATGTGTAAACAGGAGCCTCCATCTTCCTTGATGTGAAGATTCTGGAATCGACCAAATCCAGGGAAAACTCAACTACACCACTTTCGGAAAGTATGCCATTTTCGGCGGGAATCTCGAGTATCGGATTACTCGCCTTAATCCCACTTAGAGGACACAAAATTTGTGTGGACGTTTCGTACTTTCCACACCATGTCTTAATCGCCCTGAGATTCTTTTCCGCGGAAGTCGATAAGAACCGGAGGACTTTTGCACGCTCTGCATTTGGAACAAAGTCCGATAAAAGTGGCTGAGAATTGGACGACTTTGAGTAAATCGTAGTTAGCCAAACCACGGCGTACATTAAAGCAAATGTTCTGGCGTTAAAGGACTTCATGAAGGCTGCGATATGATAGTAGACAAGTGAATCATTAGCACGACGGAGCTAGAGAAAGTGGTAACCGTTCACGGGACGGTGAATAGTTTCGGAGCAGATTGACCATTCAGGCTGGCGTTGACGGCGTCGCAAAGCCATTGATAGATCGGTCGTTTCTGGAGGCGGCAGGTTTCCGAAATCGTCAGCATTCGTTCAATGAAGCGACTTCCCGCTTCACTCTGAGTTCCGAATGAGAGCTTCCGATAGATCACGGCAGGACGCAGAGCGCGTTCGGCCGTGTTGTTGGTCGGTTCGATGCCCTGAATGTCGGCAAACGTCCATAACCAGTCGCGGTGTTCATACAATTCTTTGCATGTTCCCTTCAGGCGTTTGTTTCCGCTGCACATTCCGCGCAGCAACAAGTTATTCACCCTATTGCGAACGGGCTGGATCTGTGCCTGAAACGTTTCCCACGAAATTTCGCCCGACTTATGCCGATGCCAATTGCTGAATATGATTCTGACTTGTCGTTTCAAATCGAATCCCAGCCGTTTTACCTGATGATCATGATGGTCGACCAGCGCCTGGAAGTCGCGTGCCGAATGAGCCCAGCACCATTGCAGGCGTTCGGCACGCCAGTACATTTTGGCTCGGTCGCAGTTGATGACTCCTTTGAAGGAATCACCGAGGAGTTTCGGAACTGCGGTTGCCGCCCGACTCGAAAACACGGCGAAGACGGCAAAGGTGGAAGTCACTGCCGTCCACAACCAGGCCTTTCCATTCGCCTGCGTTGTTGGTGTTTCATCCATGAACACCTGTGGTTCGTTTTCCAGTCGGCTTTTGAGATCTTCGTACGGTTGCTCAAGGGCGGCCGCAACCCGGTTCTGCATATTCACTGTGGACGCCGGACAACAGGGCATATTCAGCAGGTCGGTGAGAAACATGGCTGCACGGCGTTTGGTTTGCCGAAAGTGTCCCATGAGTAAGGCCGTGAAGGCGAGCAACTTTGCTCCGAACTGACCTGTTGGTACACCAGGAGGCAGTTCCGCGCAGGTCATGGTTCCACAGCACTCGCAGGTGAGTCTGTGTCTTTGATATTCGGTGATGAGCGGCTCAATTTTCGGCAGTTCCCAGACCTGATGTCGCAGTGGTTCCGCATCGAAACCTTTGAGTTCCTCGCCGCAGCGTCGGCATTCTGTGGGCAACAACGGAACGACTTCCGTGCATTCTTCGACGGGGACAAGTTGGCGAATCGTGCGTTTGTGTCCGTTCTGACCACCACGCTTCTTCTTTGATTTCGGTTTTGGCTTTTCCGGAGTTCGAGCATGAGGATGCTGAGTCGAGGGCGGTACGGAAGAATTCTTCGGTGTAAGTTTCCTGACCTGAGCCTTCAATTCGTCAATCTCTGCCTGCATACGGGCCTGCATTTCGGCCATCTGAAGCAGCAGCGACTCGACAAACGCCCGCACAGCGGGAGTCATCTCTGCTAACAGTTCTGGCGGTATGTCAGACATCCGTGTCATCCACGTGATGTCTCAGATTCTCAACTTCTTGTAAAGTCCAGTCCCGGGCCGTGAACGGTTACGAGAAAGTGGTCCTTCGGGGATTTTTGTTGGTTGGCCGCCTTATCCAGCGACACCAACAAAGACAGAAAAACCTAATTTTTTAAAAAAATCCACATCATCAAATGGCGTGGAACTGAGTGGTTTGTCGAAGCGTCGTTCTCACTCGAGTGCTGGATTTCAACCGTCCATCTTTCCGCACTTGGACGCATAAGAAACTCAGATGGACCGACACACTGTGGGGATCAGACCTAGCTACCTTCCTCGCATCCGCCCAAGGTCGGAACTTCTTGAGTCGTTTCTACCCTACTCGCGGTACATAAACCGCAGGGAGTGTGACCGCACTTGCGGGGTAAATTCTGGTAAGACTGGTAGTGTGGGAAATTGGCCTCCATGCGATGCTATGCGGGTGTAACGAACCGTATGAGGCAAGGCATGGAGGTCGGTGATGAGCATGACGACTGGAGATGAACTGAGCAAGTCTGATGTGTTTGTGAAATTGGCCGTCTTGTTGTTTCCCCTGGCTGAGGAAGCCGTTCGGCAGGGAATGACGATGAAAGAGTTTGAACGCGGACTGCTCGGAGGTTTGCTGTGCACCGGCAAACGCACCTCATTTAGTGCCTGGCACCTTGTAAGCCTGGGACACCTCATTTAGTGCCTGGCACCTTGTAAGCCTGTGGCACCTTGTAAGCCTGGCACCTTGTAAGCCTGTTAGGTGCAGCGCATGGAGTTAGACCTGCTGAGTGAGCCTACCTCTTTGCCTCAGGTGCCAGGCACCTAATGACGAAAATTCAGTGATTTCCGTGGCTTGCAGAAAGGGTGTCACGACAGAGTTGGCGTCGTGTGGCTGTTTTCACCTTTGCGACGTTCGCGCTCAGCAGCGAACGACCTCTGGAATTCAACATGCACTTCCATGGCAGTGCGTTTCCGCAGACGCATGCAGGAAAAGAGTGTTGATGAGGGCAAACATCGGAAAAGAGGGCCCGAAAGACGGGGAAGCCATCGAGCGCAGGGATCCCACGGCACTTATCCGGTCCGTTGTTGTCAACAGCGTGGAGCGAATCGTGATCGTTCCGGGCGGATTGCCCGCGTTTTACCGGCTTTCGGCGCCAACTATCGTCGTGCCATGTGGCTGACGCAACGATCCGCGAACACTGTCGCTCTGCGCAGTATTCGATGGAAACATCTGGTACGGAGCGACGCGACAGTTCCTGTCGGCAACAACCCGACTTGCTCAGCGTGTGCCCGGGCATCATCGTGCCCAGCAACGCTGTCGCTCAGTACCGCTGTCACTCAATGACGGTTGTCGAAAGACGGAGATCGAATGCCTGTTGTCAGCCCGATATATCGAACATCAGTCAGGAGATCGATGCCTGGGCGGCTCGTCGAGACAGTCGGAGCGAGCGGAACGCAAGGACAGATGCTGAGAGTCCGGCTTCTGTGCGGAATCGTTTGCGGAAATTCCTGACGAGATCCACCCATGTCTCCGCACTGCAGTTCAGACGCTCAAGAATGGGGGCAAACTCTGCCGGAATATGCCCCACCTTGTCCTGGCGAATTTGTCGACCGGTCCAGTCCAGCAACTGCAGGTACTGGTCAAGACTCATCGGCAGACAGCCTTTGTTACTGGCTCGACGTCCACTGGGTTTTGCTCGGTCTTCGGTGAGAGACGATGCGAGTTTCAAAGGTGCCAGCCAGCCGGATCTGACTTCCCATTCTTCGTTCACTGTCTCAGCCAGCTCAACGGCTTCAGGCACCTCAACAGTTTCAGCCAGTTCAACGGTTTCCGATTGTGGTTCAACCACATCCTGTGATTCACAGCAAGGCTCTTTGGCTGAAGCCGATGCCGATTCTATGGCGAACTCTGTGCTGGATTCGACTTGGGAATCCAGAGCCTCCTCTGTGAGCTCCATTGCTTGCAGCGTTTCGACCGGAACGGGAATCGCTGACAGGGCCGGGGCCGCGAGATTCATCGACCCCGAGAGATCTCTCAGTCGAATCCAGTCCAGAATCCGTTCTCTCACACTGGTATATTCGCTGGTCTCCGGAGTCAGCGCCAGACCTGCTCGAATGGGATTCAAATCCACATAGGCCATACAGGCGGCAATCGCCGTTTCATCCACAAGAGGCTTTGCTTTGAAGCGTCCCTCCCAAAAGTGGCCGGTCACTTCCTCTTCCGCGTTGCTGCGTTTGGCAATGGGTTCGGACAGGCACTTCATGAACCACGACACGTTCGACAAACGCTCTCGTCGTTTTTTGAGAAGTGACACATTGCCGAGAATCTTATTCAGTTCCAGATCGCTCGGTTCTTCCGGAGTGCCATCTGTCTTTTTTCGCTTTGGAAACAATCGCCACCAGTGCATCGCCACATCTTCATCGGACCAGAGTTTCACCACATCCGGCCGGGTTCTGAGCACTACATGCATGTGATTGTCCATCACCGCAAAGCTGAGTACATCAATGCCGAAGATCCCCGCCAGCACTTCCATGCGATCGCGGATCCAGTCCTTGCGATACGAGAAATCTTTTCCCGACCTGGGGTCTTTACCACACAGTCGTGTCCTGCGAACACAGCGATTGCTGCAGTGAAATGCCTGAACTTCGTCCTTCGAAAAGATCTCCGACCGTTTCACCCGTGGCATGACAGCGCCTCCCGGAATATGAGCTTCCTATGGTTGTTCATTCACTGTTGTAAGGGCGAGTGTACAACCAGTGCATACATATGGCAAGTACGCACAGGTGATATTGAGAGTCGCGCATTGAAATGCATGATTCTGCGAGCGTAGCGGACGTACGCCACGTGTTGGCGAGGCTGCATTTAGCGATCACCTCGATTCGTGCCTGACACCCAGAGTTCTGGTTTCGTGTATAGCACCGTGAATGCCTAGGAAAATTCTGGCGATTACCGACTCAGTTGCACGCCTAAGGTACATGGCACCTTGCGATTTAGAACCTTGCGCCGATTCCTGCAATTGGTACACGGTTCCTGGTGCATGGCACCTTGTGGTGCGGTTCCTGGTGCATGGCACCTTGTGGTGGCACCTGCTAAAGATGCCGCCGAAACGCAAAGACGGGACGCAGCCTCCGCAGCTGGAGACAGGATGTCTTCGGATTGGAAAAGACAGCAGCCGCATTACGGTGAGTGGCAACAGTTTTTGTGACAGCTATATCGGTGACGGGGCCGTCCAGCGCAAGGTGAACGATCAATTGGCGGGCGGCATTGTGCTGGAGGGAACTTGAGACATCAACATCAGCGGAAATACATTTTCGAGTCGTCCGAAGGCACTGGAACACCGCGGTGCCAAAAGTGAAAATATCCAGTTCACCAATAACCTTGAGGTTGATGCTCCGCTTGATTAGCCTTTAAACGCGGCCGATACCTGAACGCTGTGTTTAACCGCCATTTCCGTGATCCGCCATCGGTTTTACCAGCTGATCCTAAAACTCGCTGATCACAACGCTGTCATTGCGGCCTGCGAGAGCTCGGAAGATCCGGATATCCACATCTGTCGCGACGGTGCGAGTCGAGCCATCCATCAGCAGGAAGTGAGCACCTCCCAGATGCGGTGCCCAGAACCCACCCGGACTGCCTGTAGGCGAGTTCGGGCCACCAGTTCTTACGTGGACGGTTGTCATCGTGATTGCAGGCCGGACAGTAGCACCAACGACCTGACCACGCTGGGCAGCTATCATTGGAGAGAAGACCGTTTGGCCACCCGGAATCACGCCCGCCCAGCCGTTGGGAGAGAACATACTGGACCGTTCTCCCATCCCAATCGTATTGGAGGTTCCGTCCGTGATGTCTCTCATACGGACAGAATGATTACGATGGAACATGCCGTTAAAATTGGGTTCCTCGTATCGCGCAAGGTAACTGCCTGTCGGCCCGGTGCCGGACGGATCAGCACCGCCGAGCGAGCAAACATAGCTGTTTGCGGCGAGGTCATTAACACCGATCGACGCAGGCCAGACGGTCACCGGAGTCGCCCATGTGTCACTCGGACAACGGTAAGCGGCTACATTCGTGGAACGAGCAAACTGGTTGACGGGATCAGCGATCGGGCGGTTGAAGTCGATTTGCTGATGCAAGGCTGTCTGTTCCAGTTGCGGCAGGATCATGGCGAACACGCTCCAGCCGGGACCAATCTCAGGAACAGGATCATTCGCACCGCCGGACCATGGGCCGGTGACTTGCGAAATAAAACCTGGCGGAAAGGTACCAAACGTCGACTCATAGTTGTGCAGCGCCAGCCCGATCTGCTTCAGGTTGTTCCTGCACTGAGTTCTTCTGGCGGCCTCCCGAGCTGACTGAACAGCAGGCAGCAGAAGGCCGATCAGGATGGCAATGATGGCAATGACGACAAGCAATTCGATCAGAGTAAATCCGCGAGCGACACGGACAGGGGAGCGGAAAGCCAGCATGGATGCACCTCGGTCAAATGGATCGAAGGAGTCAGAAGCGTCTGTGGCTGGCTGTTTCCGGGGTCGTCGGAATGGCTGGCTGCGTATAATCTACGATACTGAGACTCAGTATCAAAGAACGCATCCGGGAAGATTCGAAAAATCTTCGAAATTCCTGTTCGGTGTTTCCAGCTCTGCGTTTTTCAATAGCGGAGATTCGTTTTTTAATTCGGGTGACCTCGAAGAACACACAGTCGGCATCATCTTTCTCCGGTCGAACCCCAGTCGTGTCAGAAACGGATTCGTCTCGGATTAGACTGTGCGAGAATACCAGGTCTGCATGGTGCATAAATTCTGCCGGGAACCACCGCTGCGATTGCCCGCATTGGCGGAATCGAGCGCACCTTCAGCAGATGAAACCCTCGACGGACGATATCATGCCCGAGTTTCCGGAAACCAGTGAAAGCCTGATTGCCCGGGTTCGCGATCCGTCAAATCGAGCGGCGTGGGATCAGTTCGAGCAGCTTTATCGCCCGGTCGTTTTCAGGATCGCGCGAGCGAAAGGACTGCAGCATTCTGATGCGCTCGATCTCGTGCAACAGGTGTTGATGTCAGTCTCGGCGGCGATCGGGCGGTACGAGAAGCATCCGGATGGAATGCGGTTTCGCAACTGGCTCAGCAGGGTGACTCGAAATGCAATTCTGAAAGCACTCTCTCGCGGACCACGCGACCGGGCGACGGGTGGAACCGATATCCTGAATGTCCTTCACGAAGTTCCCGCCGACAATCCCAACGACGCGTTGATTGAGCTGGAGTATCGGCGTGAGGTGTTTGTTCGAGCGGCCGCCCGGGTGCGGGGCGAAGTACAGGATGAAACCTGGCTGGCCTTTGAAGCCACTGTTCTGCAGGGCGTCTCCATTGACGTTGCCGCGAAGCGCTACGGTATGTCGGCCGGCAGCATCTACGCGGCTCGAAGCCGAATCATGAGACGACTGCGAACGGCCGTGCAGGAACTGCAAACAAACCCAGTGGAAATGATCCCAGTGGAAGCAATGGCCCCTGAAGCCACAAAGCGGGAGGAACCTGATGACTCAACCACTTGAACATCCCTGCGATTCCCAGCGAATCGATGACTATCTGAACGAGCGTTTGAGCAGCTCGCAGCAAACTGAGTTCGAATCTCATCTGTCACGATGCGAATCGTGTCAGCAGCAGATCCAGAGTCGAGCTGCTGAGCCTGACCTCTGGAAGAACGCGGCCGCACTTCTCGGTCAATCGGCTGCACTTGGGAAACAGGCGGCATCGGAACATGACGCAGGTCCCGACCAACCCGCTTCGATCGGGTCGGATGCCGAACGATCGAATCAGGAGTCCTCTGAAGAATTCGGCGGCAGTTTTCGATCGCGTCAGGTCCAGAGTGTCCTGGAATCACTGTCGCCGACGGAGAACCCGGAAATGCTTGGACGAATCGACGACTACGAAATTATCGGCGTGGTTGGCGTTGGCGGCATGGGAGCCGTGTTGAAAGGATTCGATGAGTCTCTGCGGCGAGTTGTCGCGATCAAGATCATGTCGCCCCATCTGGCCGGCAGCGGTTCAGCTCGAACGCGATTCCAGCGAGAAGCCCGGGCTGCGGCTGCGATCACTCACGACAACGTGATTGATATCTACGGTGTCTCCGAATCTAATGGGCTTCCCTATCTGGTCATGCCCTTTGCCCGCGGGCCATCGCTGCAGAAGCGGATTGACGAAGGCGGGCCACTTTCGGTGACAGAAGTGCTGCGGATCGGACGACAGATCGCGGCCGGGCTCATGGCAGCTCATGAACAGGGGCTTGTGCATCGCGACATCAAGCCGGCCAACATTCTGCTGAACGACGGCATCGAGCGGTTACTGATCACCGACTTCGGTGTTGCGAGAGCGATGGATGATGCTTCAATGACACGAACGGGGGTCATCGCGGGAACTCCGCAATACATGTCGCCCGAACAGGCACGCGGTGAGACCGTCGATTATCGCAGCGACCTGTTCAGTCTGGGCAGCGTTCTCTACACGGCTTGCACCGGTCGACCGCCGTTTCGATCGGAGACGGCTTACGGAATTCTTCGACGCATCACGGACGATGATCCTCGGCCCGTTCGCGAAGTCAATTCGGACATTCCCGAGTGGTTGTGTCGAATCATCAATCGTCTGATGGCCAAGCATCCGGCCGATCGATTCCAGAACGCGGCCGAAGTGAGCGAATTGCTGGAGAACTGTCTGGCTCATCTGCAGCAGCCGACTCATGTTCCGCTCCCGCAAAGTATTGTGTCGCCGCCAGTGACTGAGGCAGAGGGAGCAACGGGGACCGAGTTCCCTGTTTCGCAGCGAGAGGGAAGCAGAGGCAGCCGTGGAGGCGGCTGGCGGGCGGTTTTGTTGTCTCGCCGTGGCCTGCTGATAACCGTGACGTCGCTTCTGCTGGCCTCATTGGGTCTGGCCGTTCTGAATCGTCTGAGTGTGCAAAATCGTCTGAGTGGCGATCCCGCAAAAAACGCGGCCGCCAATGGACAGGGCGGAAGTGCGCAGGTGTTTGAGTCTGTGATCGACGGAAGAATCGTACGGTGGGGTGAGGGCATTGTTGAAAATGCTCGGGTCCGCAAAGGTCAGTTTATTGCTGAGATCAGAGTGCACGAAGAGGGGTACAGGCACCGTCTGGAGACCCAGTTTGCTGCTGCCACGCTGGAGGTGGAAGCTAAGAAGAATCAGATCGAAGTGATGCAGCGAAATGTTGAGGCGACTCAAAGTGCCGTGGCGTCGTATCAGGCTCAAATACTGGCATACGAGCAAGTGTACGGCAAGATCGTATTGTCCAGCGATGCAGGTGTGGCGTCTGCCAAAAACAGGCTGGAGGCTGACTTGCAGGGACTGAAAGCTCGCGAGGCATTATTCAAGCTGGAGACAGAAGCCCTAAAGAGAGTCCAGGAGCTTCACGCAGCAGGCAACAATTCAGACGAAAAGCTCAATGAGGCCCAGCGAAAGCTTATCGAAGCAGAAGCAAAGTTGTCAGAGGCGAAGGCAGTCATTCAATCCGCTGAGAATGATATTGCCGAAAAGCAAAACGACGGTGACGCGAAACGACTGCAGGCTCAGGCGGATGTCGAACATTATAAGGGTATGTTAGCAAAAGCGGAGGTCGAGACCATAATGGCCAACGGCGAAGTCGCCAAAGCACAAGCCGAACTGGCAAAAGCTCAACAGGAACTAACGGATCTCGAAACCAGGCTTCCGAGGCAGGAAAGCCAGCAGATCATCGCACCATTCGACGGTTTTGTGACTCAGCTCACTGGCCCTGGACAACTGGTCAAAAGTGGCGATCCGATTTGCACTCTGACGCCGGACTTATTGTCGCCTTTCGCTCCGCGAAAGTAGCGTTTTCGCGTGTTTTCGCGGAGCGAAAAACGACTATGGAAATCCGCACGATGCTTAAATCCACGCCATTGGACACAGGGTCGGTTGGGGCCGGAGGGCTTCCGTGGTAACGGTGCCGAGATGGCTGAACCGCAATCGACAACATGCTCCGTCACCAATGGTGATCGACTTTCCTGAGCAGCGGACCTTGTACTGCTGCGTCCAATCAGGAGATGCAACGGAGCGGAAATGGCGTTCCGATTTTTTACTGAGTCCAGGATTACTCGCGCCATTTCCGCCCGTTGATGCCAACGTTCCGTCGCTAATACCAGGTGCTGGATGGCACTAAGGCAACCTGGCAATGCCCCATTTCGAACGCGTTCACTCGACGACTGACTTTTGCGATGGCCCGCGACGGCCTCAAGTGGTCTGGTCATGGATATCACCTGGCGCAAAGAAAAAAGGCCGATCGGATCTTATCGATTCCGATGGCCTTCTTCAGGGAGTCGAACGCCCAGGAGGCATTCGCTCGTAATCGCCGCTCGTTTCTCAGGCGAGCTGCACACACTCTCTTCTTCGCTGCTTTCTCAAGGCAGCAGGGCTCAAGGGGTCTCACTCCCGAGCCCAGGTCTCTCTCGCCATTCAGATAATGCAATGGTGATGCCAATGGAAAGAAAAAATGGAGAGACCTGTTGTCCGGCAACTCAACAACATCCCTAAGTCATTTACCGGCAATGATTTGCAGTCGCAAAGAATAAATGGTTCGTGGATGCTGTGAATTCTTTCAGCAGACGCGGGCACCCGGATCTTGCAATTCTTACAATGAGCTGACGTTGCAATACTTACAATTTGGAGACGATTGGTGTCTGAGCTTCTTCCGGTAAATCCTCTGCAGCCTCACGAATACTGGATGAAAAAGGCGCTGGATCAGGCAATTGTCGCGTTTGATCATGATGAGGTTCCTGTGGGCGCCATCATTGTGCATCAGGAGCGAATCATTGCGGAGGCATGGAATCAGCGAGAAATGCTGAATGATCCCACGGCCCATGCGGAGATGATCGCGATTACGCAGGCCGCTGAGGTTCTTGGATCGTGGCGGCTGCTGGATTGTACATTGTATGTGACTCTGGAACCGTGCCCGATGTGTGCCGGAGCCATCGTACAGGCCCGCATACCATTTGTGATCTACGGTGCGGCCGATTCCAAGGCGGGTGCCTGCAGTACCTTATATCAGATCACTTCTGACGTTCGACTGAATCACCAGTCTGCAGTACTGGGTGGAGTGATGCAGGAGGATTGTCGGGCGCTGCTGCAGCAATTTTTTCGGCAACAGCGTTCACTTGGCAAAAAGTGATGTCCATTTCTGCCGCCCTGGTCGCCACAGAGCAGCCTCACACGCTTTCAACTGCGGCAGTTGCAGCCGGTTCAAAAATGTGGTCGGCAAATTTTGCCGATCCAGTGCCCGCAAATGCCCCTCAGGAGCACACTGCTGCGCGTTTCCCCGGAGAAAGTGAATTCCGACTTTAACCGGTATTGACCCAATTCTTCGATTTGGATTACATCACCCCCGCACGCAGCGTGTTACCCGGCATTTTCAGCCAGTCACCTGCAATGCAGTTCACCTTTCTGCTGTTCTCCTCATCCCTCATGCACAACTCAATGCCGCCGTCATCCAACTGCACGGATTTCGACTGAAACTGATGTTGTGACGTCCCGTCCCTTCTCACCCGCCCACGACAGACTATCAGGACTGATAATCTGCGCGCTTGTGACTCTTTTTCTTCAGGGAAGAAGCTCATGCTGTCCAGAAGAATTCTGTTTGATGCCATTGCGGCAATGTTCATGATTGTGGCATGTTCAGATGCCTCAGTCGCTCAGTATTACTCCGACGGATGTTCGAGCTGTGGTACTTCGATGCCCATGGCTGCCGCCCCCGTTGCTCATTGCACTCCTGTGCAGCCGGTCTACCAGACCTGTTATCAGACAGTGCCGATGACAACGTACGCTCGCGAAAAACAGACCGTTGAAGTGCCCTACTATGAAACGGCCTATGAAGATCGCGAATTCACTGTGATGCGACCTGTGACTCGGCAGCGTGAAGTGGAGGTGCCAACGGTATCCTACCAGAATGTCACCGAATACCAGACGGTCAATCGTGACATGGGGCGGTGGGTTACCCGGTATCATCCCATCACCCGCTGTTCGCCCTGTCAGGTTGATCCGCGTCCCGGAGTGATTGGCTGGCTGAATCGCACAGGCTATTCCATGCAGACTGCGTTTATGCCGAGCTACTCGTCGTCTCGTCAGTACGTGCCCAATATGATGACCTGCAGTGTTCCCACAACTCGTCAGGTGGCCATTCAGGGAACTCGACGCGTTACTGTCAGCGAAACGGAAATGGTTGCTGAACGCCGCACGGAACGGGTGGCTGTTCAGAAACTGGCTTATCGTAAGGAAGATGTGACAGTCCTGAGGCCTCAGACCGTCTACCGAACCGTTCCCATTGGAACTTCACTGGCTTACGGTGGTGGTTATGGACCAATGACAGCCTATGGTTCTTACTATGGCGGTTCAGCAATGGCTTATGGCCTGCCAATCATTGATTCCACTTCCTCTCGTTCAGCTCTGGCACCGAGACCTGATTCGATTGGCGGAAGTCGCAGTGCAGATCGTGCTCCATTTAAAGAAGACGAAACTCGTTCCGGCAGCAACACTTTCAAACGAGAACCCGAGCCAGCAGATCCTGCGGTTCGCGGCTCCTCACTGCAGCGTACTTTTCCGGCAGATACTCCTGCAGGTGACCCTGAGCCAATGATGCCCGCATTTGAACAGGGGCAGCTGCAGCGAAAACCGTCTGTTGTAATTCCGGCCAGCAATCGGCCCAAAGAGACAACTCTGACCCGAGCAGCAAACAGTTCAGGATGGCGGGCAGCTCGAGTGTCACCAGAGCGACGTCTTACCAGCACGACTCTGTCGAATCCAAAAGTTTCACTGGCTGATTCCTCTGTTGCCGATTCCTCTGTCTCCGGTTCCGCTTCCGGGAACTGACAGATTCCTTTCAGATTGCCCCTGTCACCTGACTTTGCTTACTCCCTTCTGCTATTGATCGTCCGATCATAACTCAGAGGATCCCGGAACTCTCTGCGGATCCGCTGTCTGAATCCTTTCCTCTCTTCCCTCCTGTCTCTCTCTCCTGTCTCAGTGTGTGTTTGATGCGTCCCCTCGCGGCACCGGTATCATGCCGGTGCCCATTTTCATTTAACCGTGCAGCCATGCTCCGCATTCCGCGGGATGCTGCATTCCCGAATGTGCGTTTATCGGGGAAGAAGTCCTTCCTCAATCATCCTGACTGCGGTATTCAGATAGGCATTGTCATTCGGCGGTTTACCAAATCGCTGTGAAAAATGCTGCCGGTTGTCCAGCCAGAAAAACACAATGCCCAGGATCATGACGCTGAGCTGCTGAGCACAAAGATCGCGTCTGATGAGCCCCTCCTTCTGGGCCACTTCGATTCGCTGCTGAATCAGATTCAGCAGGTCCGGCTCTCCCGGCCAAACCTGGTGATCGCCGTCGACACGAGTTCTGGCACACAGCTTCATCGCAAGCTCGTTCTCCCCCACGTAGGTGAGGATTCGCTTCATCTCGGTCCGCAGATTGATGGGCCGATTGACCGCCCTCGCCGCAGAAGGAAATCGTTCGGCATAGCCTTCCACCACACGCCGCTTGACCGCATCGTACAGTTCTTCCTTGCTGCCAAAGTGGTGGAGTATCAGCGGATGGGAAATGCCCGATTTTCGGGAAATGTCGCGAAGCGAAGTGTCCGCAAAGCCATCCTGTGCAAACAGTTCCAGTGCTGCATCCAGTACCGCCTTTCGGACGGACTGCGGATCCCGCTGTCGGTGCCTGCCCTCGGTCATTTTTCCCTTTTCCACTCTCTGTGATCAGAACCTGTCGGCAAATTCTGTGTCCATCACTCCCAGGGCACCACCTGAGCTCTGACTCCCGGTATGCGCCAGAACAGTAGTGTGCCGCAGAGTATTATCAAATGTGCAGCGTCGTCTGATTCAAGGTACCCAAAAGGATTCTTTCATCCGGTGCAGCCCGTGCACCCCATTGACGGACCTGCCATCAGTGTTAACATATTGACCAATTGGTAAACACAGTTGACCAATTGGTCAAGTACTCTGAGGTGATGATTATGAAGTTTGGGCGAAAGGGACTGTTAGCCGGACTGGCCGTTCTGGGATGCGGAAATCCAAATGTCTATGTCGAACCGCCTCCGCCGGAGGTCACGGTGACGACTCCTGTTCAGCAGGCCGTGACGGAATATCTCGAATTCACCGGAATGACGCAGCCCGTGGAGACCGTCGACATCCGTGCGCGTGTCAAGGGTTTCCTGAAGGAACGACACTTTGTCGAAGGAGCGGAAGTCACGAAGGGGCAGCTGCTGCTGGTTATCGACGAAGAGCCGTTTCAGATCCAGCTGGATGCGGCACGCGCCCGCCTTCGGGAAGCGGATGCCGCTCTGCAGCAGGCAACGGTGTCCAAAGCGAGGGAAGTCGCACAGGCGCAGGTCAATCTGATCGAATCTCAGGTTACACTGGCCGTGGAGGAAGAGCGTCGGGTTCGCAGTCTCTTTGAAAAGCGGGTATCAACCGAATCCGAACTGGATCAGGTCTCCTCGGTTTTGAAATCCCGCGAAGCCGAACTGGAGTCTGTCAAAGCCAATCTTGCTCAGGCTAATGCGACGTACGAAACCGCTCTGCTGACCTTTCGCGCGCAAATGGAGTCGGCCGCGATTGCAGTTCGCAGTGCCGAACTGGATCTCAGCTTTTGTCGTATGACCTCTCCGGTGGATGGTCGTATCAGCCGAAGTAATATTGATGTCGGCAATCTTGTCGGTGACGGTGGAATGGCGGTTCTGGCAACCATCGTTCGTATGGAACCCATCCATGCATATGCGACGATCAGCGAAACCGATCTGCAGCGAACTCCTGCCCTGCTGTCCGTGGATCGCACCGCCGGTGCGAAGACATCCATGAACCTGAAAGTCGAGCTGGGACTTCAGGGGGAGAACGGTTATCCCCGCGTTGGAAATATTGACTACACCGATCCAGGCCTGGATGCCGAAACCGGCACTCTGAGACTTCGCGGACTGTTTCCCAACGCTGATCGTTCTCTGCTGCCTGGAATGTTTGTTCGCATGAGAGTTTCCATTGCCGAACGTCCGAACGCCCTGCTGGTGCCTGAGCGTGCACTGGGGACCGATCAGTCAGGACAGTACGTGTTTGTTGTTGATGCCGAAGGACGTGTGCAATACCGCCCTGTCAAAACGGGTGTCGCAGTTGCATCACTGAGAGTTGTGGAAGGAGAACTTGCAGTCACGGATCAGGTCATTGTTGAAGGTCTTCTGCGGGTTCGCCCGGGAGCGAAGGTGAAGGCCCAGCTGAACGACAGGCCGAAGCCGGCAACTGTCCCGCAGGGTGCCGCTGCAAGCGACCAGACTCAACGCGGTTCGTCAACATCGGCAGTGACCGTATCTCAGTCCACTCAGAAGACACCTGATTAGAGGCCCGTGTTCAGCAGATTTCCTGAGCCCTTTTACCGGCTTCAATACGGATCACAGTGGCAAAAATATGTTCTCAAAGTTTTTTATCGAACGCCCAATCCTCGCCAATGTCATTGCTATCGTGACGGTACTGATCGGACTTGTCTGCGCGTTTTCCCTGCCCATTGAGCAATACCCTGAGATTACCCCGCCCACCGTACAGGTTGCTGCGGTTTACCCGGGTGCGAGTGCGGAGGTGCTGTCCGATACCGTCGCCGGTCCGATCGAACAGGAGATCAACGGTGTTGAAAACATGCTGTATATGTCGTCAACATGTTCCAGCAACGGTGCCTACACTCTGACCGTGACATTTGAAGTGGGAACGGATCTGGATGAAGCTCAGGTGCTTGTTCAGAATCGTGTTGCCGTGGCAATGCCCCGCCTTCCTCAGGAAGTTCAGCGACAGGGCGTCACTACCAGAAAGCAGTCAACCAACATCACTCTCGTTGCTTCTCTGATTTCCCCGGACGGCACATATGATGACCTGTACCTGAGCAATTTTGCCACGCTCAAAGTGAAGGATGCACTGACTCGAATTGAAGGAGTTGGTGACGTGCAGGTGATCGGTGGCGGCACTTATGGAATGCGTATCTGGGTCAATCCGGACGCACTGAAGGCTCGCAATCTGACGATGGAGGATCTGCTGGCCGCCATTCGTGAACAGAACGTTCAGGTCGCAGCTGGCCAGGTTGGACAGGCTCCCACGCCGAAGGATCAGGGATTTCAGTTCAACGTGTCAGTACAGGGACGTCTCTCGAATCCCGAACAGTTCGCCGAGATTATCATCAAGACGGTGAGTGACGACCGGACGGGCATGCGAATGACACGAGTCAAAGACGTGGCGACCGTTGAACTGGGTGCACAAACCTACGACCAGTGGTGTGAAATCGCCGGACAGCCAGCTGCCAGTCTGCTGGTATATCAGCTGCCCGGTGCCAATGCCCTGAGTGTTGCCGAAAATGTCCGTGAAGCGATGAAGGAGCTTCAGAAGAATTTTCCGGATGGCGTTGAAGCAATCATTCCATTTGATACCACAACCTTCGTGGAAGAATCGATCTCAGAAGTGTACCGCACTCTGATCGAAGCGGGTGTTCTGGTTCTGGTCGTAATTCTGGTATTCCTGCAGGACTGGCGAGCCACTCTGATTCCGGCCACAACGGTGCCGGTAACGATCATCGGCGCATTTGGAGTGATGGCGGCCCTTGGCTTCTCCATTAACATGCTCACACTGTTTGGGCTTGTTCTGGCCATCGGGATTGTCGTCGATGATGCCATCGTGATCGTGGAGAATGCCGTTCATCACATCGATGCTGATAAACTGAACCCCAAAGATGCGACGATCAAAGCAATGGGAGAAGTGATCGGGCCGGTCATGGGCATTACGCTTGTTCTGATGGCCGTATTTCTTCCGACAGCTTTTCTGGGCGGAATTACAGGACAGCTCTATCGTCAGTTTGCTCTGACAATTGCCGCCACCGCTGTTATCAGTGCCATCAACGCGGTGACTCTGAAACCCGCTCAGTGTGCCGTCTGGCTGCGACCAACAGCCGAACGAAAGAACTGGTTCTATCGGGCATTCAACACTGCGTATGGCTGGTTTGAATCGATCTACACAACCATCATCAAAGTGGCTGTGCGGCAGACGCTTCTGGTGATGCTGATTTTCGTCGGACTTGTGGGATTAACAGCCTGGTGGTTCTGGCGATTGCCGACTGGTTTTGTTCCAACGGAGGATCAGGGATATGCAATTGTCGCGATTCAGCTGCCCGACGCCGCCTCACAGGAGCGAACGCGCGAAGTGACTCGTCAGGTGAACGCTATTCTTAAGGAAACGCCGGGAGTTCGTTCGTGGTTTCTGCTGGGCGGAATGTCCCTGCTGGATTCTTCCGTGACTTCCAATGCAGCCACAATGTTCATGACGTTCACGCCCTACGATGAACGCGCCGGGCATCCGGAACTCACACAGGAGGCAATCCTCGGTGGGCTCATGGGCCGTTTTCAGTCTGTGCGGGAAGCGCTGGTCCTGGCATTTCCTCCTCCTGGTATTCGCGGGCTTGGTGTGGCCGGGGGATTTGAGATGAAGATTGAAGATCGCGGAGGAGTGGGTCTGACGGAGCTTCAGCAGGTAGTGGGTGAAATGGTTGATGCTGCGAATGGTCAGAGCAGCCTTGCTCAGGTTCAGTCGACCTTCCGAGCCGGAGTCCCGCAGATCTTTGTGGATATAGATCGAATCAAGGCCAAAAGTCTGGGAGTGCCGCTGGATGCAGTTTTCAGCACGATGCAGGCGGCACTCGGTTCCGCGTATGTGAATGACTTCAATAAGTTTGGAAAGACGTATCAGGTACGAGTTCAGGCCGATCAGCAGTTCAGGCTTCAGCCGGAGGATATTGGCCGGCTCGAAGTGAGAAACCAGGCGGGCAAAATGATCCCGCTGGGATCACTGGCATCGATTCATCGTACTCTCGGTCCTCAGATTGTGCCTCGCTATAATTTGTATCCGTCAGCAACGATCAACGGAGCCGCGGCTCAGGGAATCAGCTCGGGACAGGCACTGCTGCTGATGGAGCAGCTGGCGGCTGGCAAGCTGCCTCAGTCCATGGGATATGAATGGACGGGCATGTCGTTTCAGGAGAAACGGGTTGGTTCACAGGCCATGTATGTGTTTGCTCTGGGCGTGCTGATGGTCTATCTGGTGCTTGCTGGTCAGTATGAAAGCTGGCTCATGCCAGCAGCCGTGATCATGGTTGTTCCGCTGGCGCTTCTGGGTATTGTGATTGCGGTGGCCGTACGAGGAATGGACAACAACATTTATACGCAGATTGGGACGGTGCTGATTATTGCTCTGGCCAGCAAGAACGCCATTTTGATTGTCGAATTCTCCCGCGAGCTGAGGACTCGCGGACGATCGATTACCGAAGCGGCCATCGAAGCATCCCGACTCCGTTTCCGTCCGATTCTGATGACATCGTTTGCGTTCATTCTGGGAATCGTTCCGCTGGTGAACGCAACGGGTGCCGGAGCAGCCAGTCGCCGTGCTCTGGGAACCGCCGTTCTGGGAGGCATGCTGGCTGCGACAATTCTGGCCGTGTTCTTTGTCCCTGTGTTCTATGTGCTGATGCAGCAATTGTCGGAGTACTGGAAGAAACCAGCTGATCTCCATCCCGAACCGCAGCCTGAACACCATTCCTGAATGCCGAAGAATAGCATTCCGGGCACCGACTGTAGTTGCCAAATCAGGTCTCAACCGACGCCGGGCAGGTTGGGGCCGGAGAATTCTCTGGCCCTGTGCCAGCTGTGAATGCCTTTGGGAACTACAAATCGTGACTCGATCGATTTACTGTCCGCTGATTGAGCTCGTTCTTCAGAAATCGAAACGGATGCTTGTCCATGTTCCGAGGTACAAATCAGTACCTTCGCGTCGCACGGTGCGAATCCAGAACACATAAGGACCGCTCGGCAGCGAATTTGGAAGTGAATACTGGTTCCTTAGATACAAAGGTCGATGGACAATTCTGGTCTGGAGAGGCGAACCCAGATAATCGATCCACAGCTCGTAACCTGTAGAAGCATTCACTCGATTCCATGACACCTTTCCGTCCACATACGACAATACCGGAGCTGGTCCGACGAAAATCTTTTGCGAAATGTTCAGCGCACTTGTTGAGCCATCTGCAAAGGTGGCCCGAACCTGAATCTGATTGATACCATTGGGCAGTGCAACCTCAATTTCATGCAGCGTGCCGGTCACATTCCGGCGATGGTACACGGGAACTTCAGATCCTGGTCTGGTGACAATGACTTCGTAACTGACGGCGTCTGGTGACCGCCTCCATGTTATAACTGGTGTTGCATCTGCTGTTGGAGAGTCGGATGAGGTGATTAAAACCGGCGGGCGAAAGAGTTCGAAAGCAAATGTCGGCGACCATTCGGAAACGATATCTGCAAAGATCGCAAAGACCCGGAGTGTATAACGTCCCGGCGGCAGCGACTCGGCCAAATTAAAGCTGGTGTTGCGCGTATTGGTGCGTGGAACCACCAGGGCTCCATTGTGATTCCGGAGTTCGAACGTATACGACACCGCGGACGGAACAGCATCCCACGCGACCTGCGTGGCGTTGCCTTTCAATCCGACTGGCGGTAATTTCAAAAACAGTTCGTGTCCGTTGCCCCATCCCGACAATGGCCGGGTTCCTTTCATAGCCCGAATATAAACTGTCACCCTGCCGGCTGGCAGGTCCTTAGACGGTGTGTGATTCAGGCCACGAATATTTCGGACACTGTATACGAGTTCCATAGTCTCCGCTGAATAAAGCTCAATGTCGTACCCCGTGGCTCCGTCGATGGGATCCCAGCCAAAGACCGGGCGAGCCGATGATGAAATACCCAGGCCGGATTTGAGCTGTACCGGTAATGCGAGTACTGAGAATTTCCTGACTTCCGACCATGCTGTCTTCGTTCCGTCTGCACGTGTCCCTCGCACCCAGACGGCGTATAGTGCAGGGGACAGCGTTTCAATGATCGTATGCGACTCTGACCGCAGATCCGTCAGATTTGCCACCTTAGAACTTGTGTCCAGGTTCGAAAGCCAGAGTTCATAACTGTCGACATCCGGGACGGCACCCCAGGAAATAACGGGATGTGACGGGAATGTAAGGTTCGCTATCGAGCGTACAGTCGGCTTCGGTCCCTGACTGATATTCTTCGGATCGCTCCAGCTCGACGGTTCTCCAAGAACCGGCAGACTTCGAATCCAGACACGAACTACGTCCTCAGGATTTCCAAAGCTACTGTCTTCCAGGTCCTTCAGGAGACTGAATTCCGGCCTGGAAATTCGTTTTCGAACGACAGCTCTGGTCGGATCCGTTAAATTCTGCAACCAGACTTCGTACTGGACGGCACCCCGAACATCGTCCCATTTGAGACTGACGCCATGTTCGTATGAGTCAGTCAGCCTGATCGCGGATGGTGGCTGCATCACCATAGTGGTGTCGATCCGAAACACCTCGCGGCCGAACTCCTGAGACAAAGCACTAAACGCAATACCCTGACCATACCGAACAAACTTTCGAAGATCTGTTTTTAGCAGTGGATCTTCGCTGTTCAGAACAGGAACAGTTCCCTCAGGTGTTCCGTCGGTCAGCATGATCTGGCTGAATCCTGAACCATCAGTGATTGAGAAGAACAGCTTGTCTTCGATGAGAGAAAAGGGCGACATTTCCAGCTGTTGCGATACTGACGTGAACTTATAGAGCATTGTGAGTTCGCCGGTCGTCAGCGTCATTCGCCACAGGCTGTCGCTGCCGACGAAAATTAAATCGCTGCCCAGTCGAGCGAAGTCGGTACTCTTCAGGGCGAGATGCAGACTGCGGATCATTCGTTTCTCGGCGGTCGGTGCAGTTGCCGTCCAGAGAGCTGTACCTGTCCGCGTTGTTCCCTGTGCCAGAATCACGAGCTGGTCATCGAAGAGTTCTGCGTAGTACGTATTCAATACTTCTCCCGTTGGAGAATTACCGATATCAGTAACAGTGCCGGAGAGCCTGTCGACAGCCCAAATGTGGCCTGCCGACTGGTAGATAACGGTCGTTTCCGATGCAGTCACGGGAACCGGCTGAAAGCTGTTCCAGACTGGAATGTCAGCTGCAAGACGTGCGGTTCCGGCAGTCGTCCCGTCGCTTTGCCACAAATCAAAGCCACCTGCCGGATTTCGGGAGGCAAAATACATCGTATCACCAAATACACGGATGACTGGTGAATCGCCCGATGGTACCGGAAGTTGCCTGATCAGCATTGTGCCGCGGGCGTTCCCGTTCGTCTTCCAGAGCCCGGACTGAGGCCCCACTGCGAAGAAGTAAGAGGCTCCATCAAAGGAGTACAGTGGCAAATTGCCGCCAGCTTCAGAACCAGGCGCAGCATCCACAAGAATCCGCAGCGCACCGCCCGAAAGGACCCGGATTTCTCGTCCGTACTGCCCGTCAGTTTGCATAACAAACAGGTGATCACGGCTGCTTTGAATGGCGTCAATCGATGAATTCTGAACTTCGATTACGGGTGCCGAACCGTCTGCGGGAATTCGATACAGTTTTCTGTTCCGGAGAACAATTGGCGAGCGATCGTTCGCTGTGAAATACAGGTCGCCGTTCAGTTCATTGAGCAGGCCTGGCCCGGAGGAAGCTGTGCCGCGTTCGATATCGATCAGCATGCGAGTATGAGCACCTGTGCCGTCTGATGCCCACAATTCGATTCCGTGAATACCATCATTTGCCGCCCAGACAGCGATGTCGCCTCGCGAGAAAAATGTTGCGAAATTGACACTGCTGTAACCTCCCGGGTTAATATCCCTGATCAGTGACGTGCCATTGGGTGTCCCATCACTCACCCAGACTTCTCTGCCGTTGATTCCGTCAAAGGCTTCCATGTAGAGCAGACCGCCGATCTGCACGAGAGACTGAACCGTCACACCATCTGGCATGAACGAAGCTTTCGCAGTGCCAGCAGGAGTGCCATCCGACGTCCAGAGTGTCGAGTCGTAAAGCAGATACAGCTTGCCGTCCATTGTCGCAGTCCGAGGGAAACCAGGACGTTCGGTCAATGCGGTCAGAAGTTCGACAGGAGAATTATCCGTGCTGCTGGTGCGCCACAAACTTCGTATCTCGCCCGGCCCCTGAGCGACAAGCGTTGCATAGTTGCCAATGACCGAAAGTCCGCCCGGATTCGAGGACAATGAGCCTGGATTCAGATCTGCCAGAAGCCTTGTGCCAGATACCGTTCCATCAGATACCCATGGTTCCCTGCCATGCTGCCCGTCATCCACACTGAAGTAGGATTTGTCCTGAAGTTCTGAGGAAGAAGGCGCCAACGAGTAAATCGGTTCGCTCGAAGTTAAGAGCAGAATCGTCGTTACGTCTGTCCCCTCCGTCACCCAGAGTCCTGATGTACCGAAACTGTCACGAGACACAAAGAAGAACTTCCCGTTACTCGCCAGACGTACCTCACTGATCAGACCTGCATGAGATCGATTGGCCAGACTCAGAATCATCCGTGTGCCAGACTCAGTTCCATCCGTCGCCCACAGTTCATGGTCGTTGCCACTACTTCGGCCGAGGAAGTACAGCAAATCGTCCAGCACAACAATCGGTTCCGCAGAATCTGTGGGTACCGGGAACCGTTCGGTACCGGCCTGGGTGCCGTCAGTACGCCACATGCCATAAGGCACGGTGTCAGACGAGGCGGAAAAGTAGATCTCGTTTCTAAATGAAAGAAGACGGCCGATATTTCCATGTTTTGGACCAGGATTGATGTCGGTCACACGTTCTGTACCGCTGGCAGTACCATCCGTTCTCCAAATTTCCTGACCGTGTTCACTCGATATCAGCGTGAAAAACGTATTTCCGTTCATTTCTGCCGTAAGGCCGATCGGCCATTCAAGTCCGCGCGGCTCCTGGTTAACGTCGGCAACAGGGGAAACCACGGCTGACAGCATGCGACGAGATTCAAGCGGTTCGGACGAGCCCGGCCAATGGCATTGCCACCGCCGATTCGCCCGACGCCGCGCAAATCGCTGAAACTGATCACGCAGCAAATCGAGAAGGCTTTCCACCATGGCATTCCTGTCAAATCAAACGACCGCGTCACGCAGCTCAGAAGATTTATGCTAATCGCTTTTCGTAAGTCATTCCTGAAGGCAAATGTCGGGATTCGCCAAGCCTCCTGGAAAGGAGCTGCCATCAGTTGGCAGCCAATCTTCGCCTTCGGTGCAATCCCTTTCAAGTCAGCCGCTGCCGCCAAAAGGGGCTCAAGTGACCAAAGTGTAGTGGAAAAGTCTGATATTTACCATTGGTGGGTGGTTTCTACCGCTGTTGCCGGTGCGTCAGCCGATACACCGTCTTCAATTTTTCTCGTTCCGAGAACTCACTTGCTGGTGCATTGTCAAGCTATGAATTTCGGGTAGTGGACTTTGCTAAAGGTCCTGCAGCCAGGGGATCTTTAGCAGGATCCACTACCTCAAACTCGAACTCTTTATCCTGACGTAAAACCAGTTAGCAAACCTGGGTTCAGCCGGCGCAGGGCCAGCGACCTCGCTGGCCCTGCGCCGATGGACCAATCGCGTCCCCCAGCCGCCGCTAACTCGACTCGTGGGCGACTGAAACATGCCGCCAGTCAGCTACGGGCCATCTGCGTCATTTGTGAAAATGTTGTGACAATGCTCGATACAGTGGGCAGCTGTCGTTCGCTGGTTCGCCACGGCGGTAACGGGACAGGAGTTCTCTGGACCGCTGAGCCAGCATGCGGCGTACTTCCCGGCGGCTGCCTTTTTCCCGGGGGATCTCCATCGTATCGTAGCCCGTTGTCTGATGCCTTAACCAGGCAATGACTGCCGCTTCGGCTCGCTCTTCAATGCTGATTCGCTGAGTCCGTGCCACCGTGCCGCTGCCCACAGGAGTTGCATGGTCGGCAACCACGCGGGACAGCCGATCGGCAAGCTCTGCATGAGTCGGATGGAAAGCCAGGAATTCGCGAACGGCCCCGCAAAAGTCCTCGACATATGCCGTTTGCGCCTTCTCACGTCGCTTCGTATCGGATGCCCGACGCTTCGCGTAGCTCTCAGTCGATCGCTCGATTTCCAGTTCCTGCTGAATGCGGACGATCGTCTCGGAAGGAGCCCAGATTCCCCTGGAAAAAACCTTACGGCCTCGCTTTTCCTGGACAATCCAGTGATCGCCCGCCAGCTTGACTCTTCGGGTAAGCCCCGGATCGCCGGGCGGAAGCAGCTCCCAGCCTGCAGGCACCGTCAGGACCTTCCCGTCTGCGGTACGGACCGAACGATTGACTGTTCCAGGAAGAAAAACATTGCTCTTAATCTCGTCCGACAAAACGTTCCTCCATGAATCGTCTGGTTTGGCCCTAAAAGGCTGATCGCTGCGTGACTGACTGAACTCAGGGCAATGTCATTCGGCTGCAACCTGATCGGTCTTTGTGATCACTCGCCCGTATGTCGCTGAGCGTCACTCCAGATGCCACGATAAAAGATGTCCATAATCAGGGCGTGTTGTTCGCCGGCCGAACGACCCAGAAAGTGATTGGTGAACATTGTGCCGTAAACCAGATTGCCGATAAAGTCCAGAATCTGATCGACCGTTAGTCCGTCTCGAATACTGCCGCCCGACAATAATTCCGCCCAGACAACTCGCCAGCGTTCCCGACTGGCTTCGCGGTAGGTGAAATAGGTGGGTTTTGGGCGATCATGAAAAAACGCTCGTTCCTGAATCAGCAGCTCAGCCTGTTCCGGGTGCTGCTCAAAAAACAGCAGGTAAGCCCGAATGGCGGCGGATATTCGGTCAAACGGAGCAATTGATCCCTGAGCAGCCTGCTGAACAGTCTCCTGCAGTTCACGCATTCCCTGATCCACGCACGCACAGAACAACTCTTCCTTGCTGCGGAAATACAAATACAGGGTTCCCTTGGCCACTCCCAGCTCACTGGCCACGCTCTCCATCTCACAGTCGGCATAACCATCACGTGCAAACAGTCGCGCGGCCGTGGCAATCATGGCGAGTCGACGTTCCGCTTTGCGATCTGAAACCGAAGCCGCAGAAGAATCAGCAGAAGTCTTTGCTTCAGAAAGTTTCATTACCAGTCAACCTCGCTCATTTATATAAAAAAGCTGATTGAAAACAGCCTATACCTTTTCTATCCTACCACTATGGTGACTGACTGACCAGTCAGTCATTTTATTCCTGCCTGAGTTTCCTCCCGATTTTTGCCGGTCGTTGTCTATGCCACGTCTTATGGCAGCCGTATTCGTTTCCCCTGCCCCAGCTTTCATCTGTGTGGCAGCGCTGGTGTGCCTGTCGGGGTGCAGTGCTGAGGCGAAGAAGCCTGAACCACCTCCACCGATGTCGGTGCTGTACGTCCTCCCGACAGCAGACGATGTGACCGAGTTTGAAGAGTTCACGGGTCGGACATCTGCCACGGAGACGATTGAGCTGCGTGCCAGAGTCAGTGGTCGTCTGGATCAGGTGAATTTTGAAGACGGCGCGAAGGTTAATAAGGGTGATTTGCTCTTCAAGCTTGACGATCGTCCGTTTGTTGCAGAGGAGCAGCGAACGGCTGCTGCGATTGCACAGTTTGAGGCGAGGATTGGACGGGTTTCAGGGCAGGTGCGACGCGCCCAGGAACTGCGAGGCAAGAACGCGATTTCTCAGGAAGACTTCGAAGCTGCTCAGTTTGATCTGGATGAAGCTCAAGCGTCTCTTGCTGCTGCTCGTGCATCTCATGAACTGGCATCGCTGAATCTGCAGTTTACCAGTGTGACAGCGCCGTTAAGTGGTCGCATTGGCAGGCGGCTGGTGGACGTCGGAAATCTTGTTGCCGCCGATCAGACTGCCCTGGCGACCATCCTGTCGCTGGATCAGCTGCACGTGTATTTTGACATGGATGAGCGATCAGTGCTTCGACTGCGCCGCATGGCGGATCGTGGCACAATGACATCCGCGATGACCAGTGAAGTGACGGTTCAGATTGCACTCGCCGATTCCGATGAATTCATGCTTTCGGGGCGAGTCGATTTTCTTGACAACCAGCTGGATTCTGCCACGGGAACGCTGCGAGTTCGGGCGACAGTAGACAATGCCGACGGGCTTCTTTCACCGGGCATGTTTGTGCGGGTGCGTTATCCAATTGGGGGAGCGGAGCCTTCACTGCTGATCCCGGAAGAGTCTCTGGCGTCTGATCAGGGTCGGCCATTTGTCTATGTGGTGGCGGACCGGGAGGACAAGAGTTTTGTTGAAGCTCGGCCTGTGGAGCTTGGTCCTCTGATGGCCGATCGCCGCGTCATCCGTTCGGGAATAACGGCGAGTGACCGGGTTGTCGTCACAGGTCTGCAGCGTTTGCGGCGCAATACCGAAGTCAGGCCGAAATTGCGGGGATTGCCTGCGGAAGAAGCAGGTCCGGCGAGCAGCTCGACTGGTGCGAAGGGATAATTTAATAACTGCTGATTTGTGAGACGCCGTGTTTTCCCGTTTCTTTATTGATCGCCCCATCTTTGCCTCCGTGATCTCGATTGTGATCACGATGATTGGTGCCATTGCGCTGTATCAGCTGCCGCTGGCACAGTATCCGCCGATCGCACCTCCGACGGTCGAAGTCGGCTGCAATTATCCAGGAGCGAGTGCTCAGACGGTAGCCGAAACTGTGGCTGCTCCCATTGAGCAGCAGGTGAACGGTGTCGAAGACATGATGTATATGAACTCATCCAGCACAAACGATGGGTCATATGCATTGACAGTGACATTCAAACCCGGTGTGGACCTGAATCTGGCTCAGGTGCTCGTGCAGAATCGAGTGAGTTTGGCGCTGCCGTCGCTGCCGGAAGTTGTTCGCCGCACCGGCGTCACCACTCGTAAACGGTCGCCCGACATTCTGCTGACGGTCAGTTTGAATTCACCCGATGGTACTTATGACCAGCTGTATCTCAGCAATTATGCGCGTCTTCAGCTGCTGGATGAGCTCAGCCGACTTCGGGGTGTGAGCGAAGTGAGGGTGTTTGGGCAGCGGGACTACAGTATGCGAGTCTGGCTGGATCCGGACAAGCTGGCAGCTCGGGGACTTGCGGTCTCTGACGTTCTGGCTGCTGTTCGGGAGCAGAATACGGAAGTTGCACTGGGTCAGCTGGGCCAGCCGCCTGCAACGTCCGGCCAGCAGTGGCAGATCCCGCTGACCGTTGAGGGGCGACTTGGTACACCGGAAGAGTTTGCCAACATCATCGTGCGGACGACAGAGGATGGCCGAATTCTGCGGATTGGCGATATTGGCCGGGTTGAAGTGGCTGCCCGCGTTGAAGAAACCAACAATCGATTTAATCAGAAGCCGACGGTAGGCCTTGCGATCTTTCAGCTTCCGAATGCAAATGCTCTTGAGACGGCCGATTTGGTGAAGTCCAAAATGCAGGAGCTGTCGGTTGATTTTCCGGAAGGCGTCATTTTTGAAACGGGTTACGACACCACTCCGTTTATTCGTGAATCGATCCACGAAGTCTTTAAGTCACTGCGGGATGCCGTCATTCTTGTGGCTCTGGTAGTACTTGTCTTTCTGCAGGGATGGCGGCCCGCCATCATTCCACTGATTGCGGTTCCTGTGGCCGTTGTCGGCACTTTTGCCGCGATGGCTGTGGCCGGCTTCAGTCTGAACAATCTGACTCTGTTCGGACTTGTCCTGGCGATTGGTATTGTTGTTGACGATGCGATCGTGGTTGTTGAAGCGGTCGAACAGTACATCGAACGGGGTATGGCACCACGCGAAGCAGCGATTCACGCGATGGATGAGGTGGCTGGCCCGGTGATTGCCGTGGGACTGGTGCTGTCCGCCGTTTTTATCCCCTGTGCGTTTGTTTCCGGGATCGTTGGCCAGTTTTTTCGCCAGTTTGCCCTGACCATTGCCATTTCGACGGTCATTTCCACGATCAATTCGCTAACGCTGAGTCCCGCTCTGGCGGCGTTGTTACTTCGACCCCGTCACGCTGACCGCGACTGGCTGACCAGGCTGATCGATTTCCTGTTCGGCTGGTTTTTCCGTCTGTTCAATTTTGGGGTCAAAAAATCCATCAGCGGATACACTCGGGCAACATCCCGGCTGCTTCGAGTCCCATTGCTCGTCCTGCTGGTCTATGGCGGCCTTCTGGGACTGACATGGTTTGGATTTCAATCGCTGCCAACCGGATTTATCCCTTCGCAGGATAAAGGCTATCTGGTCTGCAGCGTGCAACTGCCTGATGCGACAGCCGCTGAGAGAACTCTGAAGACACTGGCAAAGATTGAACGAATCGCACTGGATACTCCGGGCGTCAGAAATGTGAATTCCATCGCAGGCAATTCATTCCAGCTGGGAGCACGCGCATCGAACTTCTGTTCAATGTTTATCATTCTTGCTCCATTCAATGAACGCACAACTCCGGAAACGACAGCCAGCGCAATTCAGGAATCCCTGCTGAAACAGTATGGCGCGAGTATTCCGGAGGCGACTGTAACGATTTCTCCGCCGCCCGCGGTTTCAGGTCTGGGTCGTGCCGGTGGCATGAAGCTGATGGTGGAAGATCGAGGCGATGCCGGTCTGAAGACCTTGCAGGAACAAACTGACCAGCTGATTAAAGTCGGCAACGAACAGCCTCAGCTGAAGGGTCTGTTCAGCGCGTTCAATGTGAATGCTCCGCAGTTGTACGTGGACGTGGATCGCGATGCCTGTCTTTCTGCCGGGCTGAGCCTGAATGATGTCTTTGGGACTTTGCAGGGATATCTGGGTTCTCGCTACGTTAACGACTTCAATATGTATGGGCGGACATGGCAGGTTGTGGTGCAGGCTGACGGGCAGTTTCGTGACCGTCCGGAAGACGTGCGAAAGCTTCGGGTGCGTAATCGGCGGGGACAGATGGTACCACTGGGATCAGTGGCCAGCGTCAGAACCATTGGTGGCCCTCTGATGATTACTCGCTACAACATGTATCCGGCCACATCCATCACCGGAAATGTGGCGCCCGGGGTCAGCAGTGGTGAAGGAATTCGCATTCTGGAGGAGCTCGCCGTCCGAGAGCTGCCGGCAACGATGGCAGCGGAATGGACTGAACTTTCATGGCTGGAGCGCACGTCCGGCAGTACAGGACTGCTGCTGTTTGTCTTCTCCGTTATTTTTGTATTTCTTGTGCTGGCAGCATTGTATGAAAGCTGGTCACTGCCGCTGGCCGTGATTCTGGTTGTTCCCATGTGCGTGCTGTGTTCGATTGCGGGCGTAGCAACGGCAAAAATGGATATCAATATTTTCACTCAGATTGGGTTTGTCGTACTGATTGGTCTGGCCTGCAAAAACGCGATTCTGATTGTTGAATTTGCCAAGCTTCGCAGGGATTCGGGCGTCGAGCTGCACCAGTCGATTCTGGAGGCCTGTCGGCTCCGTCTCCGACCGATTCTGATGACATCGTTTGCCTTCATTCTGGGCGTGGTCCCCCTGGTTACTGCCAACGGAGCCGGATTTGAAATGCGTCGAGCTCTGGGAACAGCTGTTTTCAGCGGGATGCTGGGTGTCACAATCTTTGGCATTTTCCTGACCCCCGTCTTCTTTCTGGTCGTTGATCATGCCTCACACTGGCATTTCTTTTCTGCGGGGCTGGCAGGAAGAACGGGCCGACTGATGATGGAAATTCTAAGTGTGCGATTTATTCGTCGTCCGGTGCGATCCATGTTGTCTTCGATGGCAGCAGGGCCCAAACATCCTCCCGGGAGAGCACCATCCCGCGCGATGACCGAAGATCCTGTTTCTGTCGGCAAAGAATGACACAGGCCCGCAAGCATGTTCTCCCGCTTTTTTATTGATCGTCCGATTTTTGCCACAGTGTTGTCCGTTGTGATCACACTGGCTGGCGGTATTGCGGCGTTCACACTGCCGATCACTCAGTATCCGGAGATTGCACCGCCTACTGTGGAAGTCTCCACAATGTATCCGGGGGCCAATTCACGCGTCGTCGCCGATACAGTTGCGGCACCCATCGAACAGCAGGTGAATGGTGTCGAGGACATGCTCTACATGTCGTCGCAGTGCACCAACGATGGAACATATACTCTGACAGTAACGTTTGCATCCGGCACCGACCTGAATCTGGCTCAGGTCCTTGTGCAAAACCGAGTGGCACTCGCTCAGCCCACGCTGCCGGAACTCGTTCAGCGTCGCGGAGTGACGGTCAAGAAGAAAGCACCGGGCGTGCTGATGATTGTCAATCTGTATTCTCCCGACGGCTCTCGTGACAATCTTTATCTCAGCAACTATGCGACCATTCAGATGCGAGATGAATTGTCTCGCGTGGAAGGCGTCGGCGACATTTCGTTTCTGGGACAGCGCGACTACAGCATGCGAATCTGGCTGGATCCCCAGCAGATGGCGATCCGTCAGATCAGTACTCAGGATGTACTGAGAGCGATTGAACAGCAGAATACTCAGGTGGCCGCAGGCCAGATTGGTCAGCAGCCCACAACTGACGGACAGGTCTTTCAGTACACGATGACAACGCTGGGACGACTCACTGGCGAAGAGCAGTTTGGCGATATGGTTGTTCGGTCGGATGGTGAGGGACGAATGGTTCGTCTGCGTGATGTGGCCCGGATGGAACTGGGGGCCATGGCTTATGACCAGGACTGTACTCTGGATACTCAGCCATCCATCGCGCTGTCGATTTACCAGCTTCCCGGATCAAATGCGCTGGAAACAGCTGCTGAGGTTCGAGCCAAGATGGAGGATCTGAAAACTCGCTTCCCGGCTGGCCTGGACTATGCCATTGTTTATGACACAACTCCGTTTATTCGCGAATCCGTCAGAGAAGTTTTCGTGGCACTGAGGGATGCCGTTATTCTGGTGGCGATTGTTGTACTCGTGTTTCTTCAGGGCTGGCGACCGGCCATCATTCCGCTGGTCGCCGTGCCGGTGGCGATCGTGGGTACATTTGCTGCGATGGCAGCATTTGGATTCAGCCTCAATGCGCTCACACTTTTTGGTCTCGTACTGGCAGTCGGGATCGTTGTGGACGATGCGATCGTGGTGGTGGAAGCCGTTGAGCACAATATTGAGCAGGGGATGGCCCCCCGGGATGCCGCCATTCTTGCGATGGATATGGTCGCCGGGCCAGTGATCGCGGTGGGACTTGTACTGTCGGCCGTGTTTATTCCCTGTGCTTTCATCAGCGGAGTTGTGGGGCAGTTCTTTCGGCAGTTTGCCGTTACTATTGCAATCTCGACCGTCATTTCCGCCTTCAATTCGCTGACGCTCAGCCCGGCACTGGCCGTGCTGCTGCTGCGACCCCGCGAAGGTGGTCGCCACCATGAAGCCCTGCCGGGAGCCGGCCTGGGAATACTGGGCGCCTGGTTTGGATATGCGATCGGCGGGCCGTGGCTGAAGGATCAGGCCGATCAGGCATTGATGTTGCAGAACGTCAGTGCCGTGTGGTGGCCATGGATCGGGGCCATCGCAGGCCTCGCTGTTATCTGGGCGGGAAGCCGCATCATCAATCGAGTGCTGTCGATCGCCTTCACTGCATTCAATCGAGCTTTCAACTATGCCACCGACGTTTATGTGGGCACCGTGGGCTGGCTGCTGAAAGGCAGCGTTCTGGTCCTGATGGTTTACGCGGCCATGATTTATGGAACATACCATCTGTTTCAGATCACTCCGTCAGGCTTCATTCCCTCGCAGGACAAGGGTTACCTTGTTCTGAACGTTCGCCTGGCAGACTCAGCCTCGCTCGAGCGAACTCAGCAGATCATGCGACGCATTGAACGGCTGGCCGGAGAAGTAGACGGAGTGCGACATACGGTCGCTGTGTCCGGGCAGTCTTTACTGCTGAATGCCAACGCACCCAATTTTGGATCCATGTATGTGATGCTGGACGAATTTCACGACCGAGTACCTTTTGGGCGGTCCGCCGACAGTATCAGTGAAGCGTTGAAGAAGGTGTTCGAAAAGGAAATTGACAATGCCGATATCAATATCCTTGGCGCCCCGCCGATTGAAGGACTGGGAACGGCCAGCGGCTTCAGGATCGTCATTCAGGACCGCGGAGACAACGGGCTTGATATGCTGGAGTCGATCAGCCAGACGATTGTCAGTGAAGGGTTTGAGCATCCGAAACTTCGGGATTTGTTTTGCAGCTTTCGGGCGAACACAACATGGCAGCAGCTGAACATCGATCGCGACGCCGTTAAGAAAATGGGACTGTCTCTGGCGGATGTCTTTGGGGCATTGCAGGTCAATTTTGGTTCTCTGTATGTGAATGATTTCAATCGCTTTGGGCGTACATGGCAGGTGAACGTTCAGGCAGATGCCAAATATCGGATGAAAACAAACGATCTGCAGCGAATGTACGTCACATCTCCGTCAGCGGGCAGTGTTCCTCTGGCGAGCTTCATCAGCATTAAGCCGGTGACAGGCCCGCTGATGATCGTTCGACACAACCTGTATCAGGCTGCGTTTATCAACGCTGATGCGGCGATGGGAGCGAGTTCCGGGGAAGCGATCGATTCACTGAAACAGGTGGCTGACCGGAATCTGGCACCATCAATGCGAGCCGAATTTACTGAGCTGGCTTTCCTGCAGCAGATGGCGGGCAACACGGCGATGTATGCGTTTCTGCTTGCGGTGGTACTCGTCTTTCTTGTGCTGGCCGCGCAATATGAAAGCTGGACACTGCCGCTGGCCGTTATTCTGGTTGTGCCAATGTGCCTGCTCTGTTCGATTGTTGGTATTATCCTTGCCGGCATGGACATTAACATTTTCACCCAGATCGGGTTCGTGGTTCTTGTGGGGCTGGCCTGTAAGAATGCGATTTTGATTGTCGAATACGCACGTGCTCGAAATGATGAGGGCGTCAGCGTTTTTCGGGCGACACTGGATGCCTGCAGGCTGCGACTGCGACCCATTATTATGACGTCGTTCGCGTTCATTTTCGGGGTCGTCCCGCTCGTTCTTGGCGAAGGGGCCGGAGCAGAAATGCGGCGGACTCTGGGCACGGCGGTATTCGCGGGCATGGCAGGAGTGACGCTCTTCGGAATTCTGCTCACCCCGGTCTTCTTCTATGTGATCCAAAGACTGGCAAACTGGCGTGCATCTCGTACTGCCTGATTTCGTGTCAGACGAATTCTGGTTAAGATCAGCGTTCAGCCGTTAAAAGTCAGTATTTCTGCAGGATCGATCACGTGAGCAATCAGGAACAACCCGAATCAGCGACTTCATCTGCCCATGGTTTACAGCCTGAGGGTTCACAGGCCGAGGGTTCACAGGCCGAAAGCTCAGGCCCATGGTATCAGGAAGGCCTGAACTTTACCTGCAGTCAGTGCGGAGACTGCTGCACGGGAGCCCCTGGAGTTGTCTGGGTAACTGACGAAGAATTGCAGCAGATCGCCGAATATCTGGACAAGCCGATTGGAGAAATCCGTCTGTTTCATACTCGAATTGTTCGAGGCCGGGTTTCCCTGACGGAATATGAAAACGGCGACTGCACATTCTTTGACCCGGCCACACGCCATTGCAAAGTCTATCGATCACGACCCGTCCAATGCCGGACGTGGCCGTTCTGGAACTCTCATCTCGAAAGCCCGGCTGCATGGCAGAGAGTTTGTGAAGTATGTCCGGGATCGGGAACAGGCACTTTCTTCAGTCTGGAGCAAATCGAAGCCCGAGCCCGACAGATCGATATGTGAGTCAGTCGTGATGACTGATGATCGGCGTCATTGAGACAACGATCTGTCAGGGTGCACTTTTCTTCGTCAGTGTCGAAAGGTACTCAACCAGATCGCGGATCTCACGCAGCGTGAGAGCTCTGGTCATCGTCGGCATGGCGGACGTGGTTGCAGACTGTTCGTCGATCGTATCGCGAGCGATTCGAATTGTTTCGTTCTGAGGAGTGACAAGCGTCAGCGACTCTGCGTCTTCGTCCTTCACCGTGCCGGCGACGAGTTTTCCGCTGTCCAGAACCAGTGTGACGGTTCCAAATCCTTTGGCAATTTTCGCGCTGGGCAGGATCATGGATTCGAGCAGATATCGGCGACCCACATTTCGTTCCTTGCTGGCAACTGCTGACAGGTCGGGTCCGGCAGTACCGCCGCGAGCATCGACCGTATGACAGCGAATGCACTGTGCGACGGCATGACTGACAACCAGACTGCGACCACGTTCTGCATTTCCTCCTTCCAGGGCGACCTGCCATGCGTTGAGCGGATCTGCAGCATCGCCGCCCGCCCTGAATTCGCTCAGTGCAGCCTGGCGCGATGCTGATGTCGCCGCAGTCAGAGCATCGATCAGATCGAGCTGCAGAGGGATCGGTACCTGACGTTGTCGCAGCCGCACGGCCCACTGATCGAGGATCTTCCCGGCTTCCGGGGATTTGATCCGGGCCAGCGTCGCAAACGCTCGCTGCTTCTCTCTCACGTCGGCATCCTGATCTTCCAGCAATTGTGTTACGAGAGAGTTTGCTCGATCGGGGTTGTGGTCGGCCAGCAGATCCCGTGCCTCGGCCCGAAGTTCCGCACTGTTCGTTGCGAGCAGCGTATCAATGATGGCTGGCAGCCCTTTAAACTTTCGGCTGTTCAGCAGCCGCAGAGCGGCGATGCGAACAGAGGAAGTCCGATTCGCATCAATGGCCCATTCAGCGAACAGGCGGTCGTCGGTTTCCACTTTGAGTGTCACCAGCAGGCCAGTGATATCCGCGTGCAGTTCATCGGGCGAAACCGACAGCAGTCTGGCTGCAGCCTGCTGAACAGCCTCACGCACTACAGTCCCGTCACGCGATTCAATCGGCTGCCAGAAACCCGTGACTCGATCACGTGTTGTTGATCCCTGCCAGGCAGCCAGTGCGGCGATCGCTTCACGACGGGCGACCAGCGGCAGCGACTCACTGATTGCAACAGCGATCACCGCTTCCGCATTGGAACGACCACCGAGTTGCAGGTTGGCGTTCACAATCCGGCGAAGCAGCGGCACCACTTCATCACCGGATGCGTTCTGATAACGTTCGGCAAGGCTCGCCAGTTTTTCTCGGCCGGCTGTCATCGGCAGATCGTTGATGGCACGAGCAGCTTCAGTGACAATTTTCAGTTCGGCATCGTCCAGAAACTGAATAATACGGTCATCGGCCAGTCGACGCTGCACCAGAAGCACGGCCATTCTCACGGCCATTGATGTGTCACTCGCGTATTTCTGAACCAAATCGGAATCCCCGATCAGTTCAAGAGCTGCAACGCCGGCATGTGCAAGCTGCCTGTCCCGCCCGTCATTGTCGCGAAGCATTGTGATGATGTGCTCAGCCGCACTTCGATGGCGAAGTGAACCCAAAGCGATCGCCGCGAAGAACCGTACTCTCTGCGATTCATCGGCAAGCAGCGGAATGAGAGCGTCGCCAAACGCCAGATGCCGTGATTCGCCCAGCACTCGGGCCGCCTGAGCACGCACTTCACTGTCGCCATCGCTTAGAAGTAAAATGACTGGCGAAAGAACCTCAGGGTGACTTCGGCCGATCTGGCCGAGCCCCCAAATGGCGTGCAGGCGAGCCAGCTGGCTGGAATCAGTGTTCGCAATGGCCGTCAGGTTGCCAGCCGATTCAATGCCACGGGCTGCCATCGCAAACTGTGCCCGCAGGCGAACTCGCATGTCGTCGTGATGCAGCAGAGTCACCAGTTCGTTCGCACCGCGATGTTCGAATCCCTGTTGAAACAGCCGGCGTGTTTCGACGACAATCGGGTCATCCACTCGAGTCGGGTCGAAAACCGTATAGATCCGTCCGCCCGATGTTGTTCGGTCAAAGGGATTCGTGGGATAGTCTGACAGATACATTTTTCCGTCGTATCCGAAGTCGACATCACTGGCCATGATCGGCTTGCAGAAGTCATGATGGTCGACAATCGTAAATCCTGCCCCTTCAGGCTGCAGCGCGAACGATTCAACTCCGCCATTACCCGTAAAGTTGCAGTAAAAGAAATGATTGCGATATCTGGCGGGCAGACTGGTTCCCGAAGAAAATACGAAACCCGATGGACCCGCACCAATCTTTCCAACGGGTGGAACGACGTATGCGGGCTGCAGTTCATGTGACAAATGCCAGATGGCTTCGGCGTGCCACGGACCAGTCAGATAGGGTTCAGGGATGTGCTGGTAGGCCATGTTCCAGCCGCTGTCACCGCCCGGCACAATATACACCAGACGCGAATCATCCCCTTTGTCACAATTGTTGTCATCGGCAAACAGATTGCCGTACTGATCAACAGCGAGTTCCTGCGGGTTACGCAGTCCCTGGTGAATCCGTTCCATCTCCGTCCCGTCCGGATTACAGCGATAGACGGCTCCGCGTCTGGGATTGGAAATCGTCACTCCCTCCTTCGTGACCACATGGGCGCCACGATCGCCGACAGAAAAGTAGAGTCTGCCATCAACGCCCCAGACCAGCCCATGCAGGTCGTGCCCATAGAACGCCGCATTCACTCCAAAACCTTCCAGCAACGCGGTTCTGCTGTCGGCGCGGCCATCATTATCGTTATCACTCAGCTGCCACAGACTGGGAATGCACGTGTACCAGACTTTGCCGTCCCGAGCGATCAAACCCGATCCCAGTCCGTCAAGCGGACCATCAAAACCATCGGCGAACACGGTCGAAATGTCGGCTCGGCCGTCGCCATCACTGTCAACAAGCTGCCGGATGATGTCGGATTTCTGTGTAAACCATGCACTCCCGCCCTCGAACCGGTCCGCCCATTTCTTCTGCATGGCCACCCGGTCGTCCAGCGTTTTGACCTGCAGATCGTCATCCAGTAAGAAGTTGTGCGAGCGGTTTTCCGGAGTTCCTTCCAGAAATCGATGATCTTCGGCAACAAACACGCGACCCTGTTCGTCCAGACAAAAGGCGATAGGATTTGTAAGCATGGGTTCCGCCGCAAACAGCTCGACTCGGAAACCTTCTGGCAGACGAAACGCGGCCATTGCCGCTGTCGCCGCCTGAGTTCCATCAGGCTTTGAGTCATCCGCCTGCAGCCCTGTTGGCGATACTCCACACAGAAACAGGATCCCAAAAAAAATGGGGACGCATGACCATGCCCTTGCCAAACCCCCCGTCCGCAGGCAAAAGTGAAGGCCGGTGAAGTGCATGTGAAAACAGAAGAATTGAAGCCGAGTTGTCATAAGAAGTTCTCTTCCAGCGGATGTCGGCCGTTGCCGGCCTGGAGACTGGAAGCTAACCACTATCGGAGAGCCAGTCCAGTTTGCAGAGCCTCCGGAATTCTGCATTAAGTCACGCGGTTCAAAGATGATCCCGAGAAAATCTACGCACTGCCTGCCGCGATTTTGCTCAGGTGAAGCGAGTGGGTCTTTTCAAATTGCCGCTGCATTGGTACCAGGCAACGCATAGGGAACGGAACCACTTTTCTGTCAAAAATCGTTCGCCATCTCATCGCCCGAGTTTCCAACACCAGAGCCAGCGAAGACCAACCCCATGTCTGATTCACGTTTTGGTGTTGTGCTCTTAGCTGTCCTTTGTCCGCTCACATTTGCCGCCGTTATGCTGTTTCCAGTGTTTGGCTCGCTGACCATCATGCTCGTTCCGATTGCATACGCTATACGCGCGCAGCAACGCGGTCGCTGAGCCCTGGTAGTTCGCCCACCGCTTGCGTCTCAATGAATCAATGGGCGATCTCGCGGGAGCTTTGTTTGGTTGCTGAAAGCGATTCCTGGGAGAGATGGAGACTCCAGGTCTCGCGGAAGCGGGTTTTGAAATCATAGTCTTGTGGCGGCGTCCCCGTTACCGCCAGCGTTCTGCACTGCAGTCGTACTCGTACTCAGTGCAACGGTACTCGTACTCGTACTCGTACTCGAAAGGATCGTGATGGCAGAACCAACCTTCGATCATGAACGACTCGATGTTTATCGGCTCTCGATTGAGTCGGCAGTGGAATGCGTGCTTCGCGGTTGCATTCGCGATCGCGTCAGGCCGAAGGGTTTCGAAACGGCTTTGTTCAGGAAGCCCGATGAAATCAGGACAGTCAATGGATCGCGGCTCGCGAGCCCATATAGGGAAAAGACATCGGCACTGACAGTCGGAAGCGCCCATCGACATCAGCATGCTGGCTTGCCCGGCCCCAACCGGCTTCACGCCGGTTGAGCCCAGGTTTGAAAACTACGCTACGCCGGCTCAACGCAATGACTTCAGACGCCTGATCCACCCCGCCTGTAGTTTTCAAACCGTGGCTCAACCGACGCGGGGTCGGTTGGGGCCGGAGGCCTTGCGTGGTGCCGTTGCCGAGGTGGCTGAACCGCAATCGACAACATCCCTCATCTTCAAGCCCGTGCTCGAGTCTCCTGAGCAGCGGACCATGCCCTGCTGCGCCCAGTCCGCCGTTTGATCGCTCTCCTGTTGTCAAAGGTCATGGATGTCGTACCCGAACGTTGCCTGATCATCCGGAGTCGTCCTGCGGCGACAGCACAGACAGCATCGTCGGCGCGACCGAATCTTTACTCGGTCCCAGTTTCCGGGGGACAGCTCCAGCCGCCGCCGGTAAACTGTCAGCCACCGCCGAGTGCCCGTGACTGATTCCGCATAGGGCTAATCGCCAAACGCATGGATGGCAATTCGTTATCCGACAATTTTTCTCGCCCGTTTCTGCTCCATTTCGACCTCTTCGCAGTCGCTTTGCGTGGGATTCTTGTTCGAAACCCCACCCCAAACTGCTCGAAACCCTCCATTTTCTCGCTTCACTCGCCGATCCTTAGTGTATACCATTGTGTCAACAAAGGTTGTAACGGGTGTAAATACACAGGAGCGTCGCGATGATCACAATCAAAATTCGGAATGTCGGCAATTCGTTGGGGCTGGTTCTTCCGAAAGAGTTGATTGCACGTTTGCGGGTGTCCAGGGGTGATACTCTTTTTGTCCAGGAGACGGTCGATGGCATCCGTCTGACTCCCTACGATCCTGAATTCCAGCAGCAAATGGACGTTGCCAAAATGGTGATGCGCGAAGATCGCGACGCACTTAGGGCGCTCTCGAAATGATCGAACCCCAGTGGATTAGGTTAGACGTCGTTTTAGCAATCCATGCTGCACAACTGGCAGAACATGGAGGACGAGACGGTCTGCGGGATCGCAACGGACTGGAATCCGCCCTTGCCAGTCCACGAAATTTGTTTGCTTACGGAAATCCAAAACCTGACATAGCCGCGCTGGCGGCGCAGTATGCGTTCGCCATCGCGTGCAATCAGGTTTTCATTGACGGCAACAAAAGAACTGCTCTCGTTGTCTGCAGAACTTTTCTGTTACTCAACGGTCAAAATCTTATCGCATCGAGCGAAGAAAAATACCATGCGATCATGAATCTGTCCGAACGTAAGATCGACGTCTGTCAGATGGCAGACTGGATTCGTACGCACATAGCGAACACAACCTGAACATCGAAGTACGTCGGATAACAAATAAGCCTTTGACCTCGCGCTGGCGGATTGTGAGCGTGGAATGATCGAGGGGCGTTGATCGTGGTTGGCGGCGGCGGACGAGAAGGCGTCAAGCCGAAGATCAAGGGCTTTGTTCAGGAAGCCCGGTAAAATCAGGGCGGTCAATGGATCGCAGTTCGCGAGCGCGTAAAAGGAAAAGCAATCGGCGCTGACGGTCGGAAACACCCATCGACGTCAGCATGCTGGCTTGCCCGGCCCCAACCGGCTTCACGCCGGTTGAGCCCAGGTTTGGAAACTACAGCTGTTGGGGAATTATTTATCGGCCCCCATCGGCCTCGTGCCGATAGAGCCCAGGTTTGACAACTACACTTCCCCGGCTCAACGCAATGACTTCAGACGACTGATCCACCACGCCTGCAGTTATCAAACCGTGGCTCAACCGACGCGGGGTCGGTTGGGGCCTAAGACCCCGCTGGCCTCGTGCCAGCGGTGAACGGGTTTGGATACTACAAAGCAGACCAGCCCCAAGCGCTATGGCCCCCATCGGCCTCGTGCCGATGTAGCCCAGGTTTGGAAACTACACTACCCCGGCTCAGCGCAATGACTTCAAACGACTGATCCACCATGCTTGTAGTTTTCAAACCGTGGCTCAACCGACGCATGGTCGGTTGGGGCCGGAAGTCCTGCTCGCCTTGTGCGCGCGATGTTCAGGTTGCAAGTGGTTGTCCACAGCAGGCTGTGGACTCGAAAGCGGCAGCAGGCTGCCACAGTCCAGGAGAAGACTGTGGACATCGCCCGCAGTGGTATTGGTGCCGAGATGGCTGAACGGAAATCGACAACCTGCCTTATCTTCAATCCGTGCTCGACTGACCTGAGCAGCGGACCCTGCCCTGCTGCGCCCAGCCCGACGGATGCGCGTACTCCTGCTGTCGGCGGGCATGGATGTCACGTCCGAACGCGGCATGATCGTTGCGAGTCGTCCTGCGGCGACTGTACAGACAGCATCGTCGTCGCGACCGAATCTTTACTCAGTCCCAGTCTCCGGGTGACAACCCCAGCCGCCGCCAGTAAACTGCCAGCCACCGCCGAGTGCTCGTGATTGATTCCGTATAGGGCCGATCACCATCACCAGCCCCCTTGCACACAATCCACAAAGCGGAAAAGTTCAACACACGATCGATGCGTCGGCGAATCGACAGGCGCATCGATCGCAATTCGTTACACCGCTGAACAAATCACATCTGTTGCCAAACCACACAACCTCCGTCTTCACGATTCGCAGGTACTTCGCATGACGCCTGGCCCAAATGCTTCCGTAACGGATGAGTGCCCTTTCCCGGTTGTTCAGATTCCTGTCTGCATGACGTGGATTTGGTCAACGCTGACGTTGCTATGTGTTCTGCCGCTCTTTGCGAATGTTCCGTTCTACACTCCAATGCTTCATTTGTGCCTGATCTCGATCACGGTCGCCTCTCTCGCACGAACGATCTGTGCCGGGCGACATCGGATCATTTATGCACTTCGGCATGGCTCTTTCAAAAGCGGTATCCGGATTCAGTGGCCCGATGAGCCCAGGGATTGAAGAACTCCATAGGCTTTCCCTTGCGTGGCAGACTTGCCCTGACACTCCAACCAACTTTCACTGCAGCAAGGCACTCGACAACGGACTGCGGTAGACAGATCTGTGGGTCTGTGCGAGAAGGTCAGACCCGTGCGGACTGGAAAAGGTTTGACGACAAGCGGGAGTGAATCCCGCCGAAGTGGCTCGTTGAAGCGCACATAGAACGGTATTGAGGTTCCGCGCGAAATGAATTGCGAGACCCGGGACGAAGCAAATGAAACAGCGAGGGATCTCCATGTCCGGACCTCAGCGTCAGCCAAACAGGGAACGGCCAGAAGACATGAGTTTCAACCGCTGATCAACGCCAATGAACGCTCATGAATGCAAAAAAAGTGAAGTAACAATGGCATCATCCGTATTGGACACTCAGGCTGTCATTGATCGACGAGGTCTTCAGGACGAGCAGCGACTGGACCTCAGAAACTATGAGCCATCATCAGCGTTCATCAGCGTTCATTAGCGGTCTAAACAACGATTCCGAGCCACGCACTTCATTTCGCGCAGAACCGATATTGAGGGTGAATCGCCCGGGAGAGGCCTCCAGGCGGTCAACGACATGAGCTCCTAAATTTTGTATCTGCTGGATGCTGCCCAGGGTTTATTCACGCTGGAAGGCAACATCTCTCGCCGCGTTCTGGCAAGCTGCTGCATTATTGAGCGGTGACGCAAGGGGGTGGATAAGTAGCGGCTGGGAGTCGGATGCGTTAACGGCGCACGTTCGGATCTGCGAGGGGGCGACCTCAATTGTGCATGGATGAAAGATTGTGACACCAACACGGGAAACCAGGTGGCAAACAGGGGAAGCAAACCGTATCCTAAACACAATAGATTAGCCCTGCTCACCGGGAGACCTCGGCGCAGTCTAACTTGAACCCACACTCAACTCCTCGGTCCCCGTGATCCGGGTCGTTACACTGAATCTCGAACGAAAGCCGCTTCCGTCAGAATCCGCATACTTCATCAAGCAGAGAATGTTTGCGCTTGTGGCGACGAAGCTGCGATGCGACCAGATGGACAGACTCATGCTTAGCAAAGGCCAGGGAGTAACGATTAGCGGATTCGGCGGCAGCCTTATTTGCATCAATGTGGTATTGGTAATATGGAGATGGCCGGATTATCACGTGTTTGCGTGGTTCGGGTTAATCTGGTTGGCTGTTGCGTGTTTCACCTGTATGTATTTGATTGTGAACAAAGATCGACTGTGGTCCTTCGCGGCACTCGTTGTTTCCGTGTTTGCCTTCTTCATCAACTGCAGTTACCTTGGCGCGATCACTGCTCATGTATAGTTCTGTCACCCTGTATCCGTACGCGAGAATTGTGTAACAAGTCGCTGAGCCCGAGATGCCGAAAACGGGTTTCTGGAGCAGGTACGGAATTGGAATTCCGAAGGTTTTGGCGAGGTCTTCGGCGGCTTCTCAGAGATCCAGTTTTCTGTGAGCGGGCCAGAGGTCCACGAACCAGAAGTGTGTCGACTGAACGGATATGCAAAAAGCCCGGAGCGATGCCCCGGGCTTTGTCGTGCGGATTTTGTGTTTGCCTGATTGTGCGGACGTTATGGCAGTGCACCTTCCGGCACAAACAGCTCATTCATTTTGCTCGACGTTTCCGCCGTTGGCATGCCTTCCGACCAGTCCGGGGGCTGCGTTTTCCCGTTGTCATACAGCGATGCCATTGGTTCCCAGACGACGTCCACTTTATCAGTGAACAGGTCTCCAATCAGAAGATCGGTCACCTTGCCTTTCAGGTCCGGATAGTTCTTTACAAACTTGCCGAAGCTGAACCCATCGTAATATTCACATACCAGGCGTCGCATTCTGTCGATGCCTTCATTCATTTCCGGACCCCATTTTCCAAGCTGGGCCGCTGAAAGATCGCCTGTTTTGAAGCCTTCCGCAATGGCGTCAGCCGCCATTTCTCCACCCTTGAGCGCCAGCAGAACGCCGGATGAATACAGAGGGTCGAGGAAGCCAAAGGCATCACCGATGGTCACCCATCCCTCGCCAGCACATTCTGTGGACCGATACGAGTAGTCCTTTGTCGCAAAATAGCCGGTTACACGTTTGGCGTCTTTGATTCGCTCCACGACCGCCGGACACTTCTGCACTTCTTCCATGTATGTTTCTTCATGAGTCCCCCGACCTTTAAACAGGTATTCAAAGGGAGCCACCACGCCCAGACTGACCCGATTGTCATGCAACGGAATATTCCAGAACCAGCCCTGCTTGTTGGGAGTCTGAATGACGACGGTGGCGCCCTCGTCACGTCCCGTATCCCGATAGGCATTTTCCCAGTACGTCCAGATGGCACCTTTGTTCAGCACGGGGTCCCAGACTCGCATCTTAAGACGATTGGCCAGCATTCCGCTCTGACCACTCGCATCCACGACCACCTTTGTTCTGACTTCTCGCTGAGTACCGCCTTTTTCCTGAATCCGCACGCCAACCGCGCGATTGTCTTCGAAAAGTACCTCCAGCACACGCACTTCTTCCTGAGCATTCACGCCATGTTCGCGGGCGTTGTTCAGCATCATGTGATCGAATTCGCTTCGAACGACCTGCCAGGTTTGCGAACATTCATGCGGCTTGTTGTCGTAAAAGTAGAACGGAGCCGACAGTTTTCCGGTGGCACTGACAAACTGAACGCTGTGCTTGTGCACAAACTTGCTGGCCCGCATTTTGGGCAGCATGTTCAGCCGCTCCAGCACCCAGTACGTTTCAGGAATCAGGGATTCCCCAATGTGAAACCGGGGAAACTTCTCACGTTCAAACAGATCCACCTTCAGGCCCTGCTGAGCGAGCAGAGTTGAAACGGTGGAACCTGCCGGACCCCCGCCAATGACAACCACATCCGCTTCAGTCACGTTTGCCACAGCGCCAACCATGTCGAACTCCAGAAATTGTTTTTGCCGGACGGATGAGGTCGCTGAATTCCATCATCGGGAAAACCGGCCCACCGAATTCCCGAGACACGATCTGCGACCCTGCGAAAACTCTATCGACCTGATGATAGTTGTTCCAACAAGCTTTGTCCAGACATCTTCTTCAGGGAAGGGGTGTCCGGTGGCTTTGACGTCGGTTGCCGTTCAATTAACATGCCCCCAAAGTTGCCGATTGCCGAAAATATCGAGGGAAGGGACACATCATGGACCAGGACGAAATTCTTCTGGATACCGAAGAACGTATGGAGAAGGCCGTTTCTGTCTTAACAAATGCACTGAAAGGTATCCGAACCGGGCGTGCCAACGCCGGGCTGGTGGATTCTGTCCGGGTTGAATATTACGGATCGCCCACTCCGCTGAAGCAAATTGCCAATATCAGCGTCCCGGAACCCCAGCAAATTCTGATTCGCCCGTTCGACAGTACCTGCCTGGACGCGATCGCCAAAGCCATTACTTCCAGTGATCTGGGTATGGCGCCGAACAACGATGGTCGAGTGATCCGGCTGAATGTGCCGCCACTGTCGACCGAACGCCGAAAACAACTGACCGGACGAGTGCGGGATCTGGCGGAAGAAGCTCGTGTGGCGATTCGTAACATCCGTCGCGACGCCAACAAACACGCCGATCAGTCCGAAAAAGATAAGGTTTTTTCGGAAGATGATCGCGATGCAACCAAGGAAAAGGTGCAGGATTTGACGAAAAAATACGAAGGCGTGGTGAACGATAAAGCCGTCGCCAAAGAGAAGGAAGTCATGGAAAACTGACGGTTCGGTCTCGGTTTTTCCTTGCTTTTTCGAAATAACGAATAGGTGTGTCGGCTGTTTGTATGTATTCTGTTAAGAGGACCGGCGAGCACAGCAAAGCGGTCGATCCGGGCTCGGTTCTGTCGTCACCATCAAAGTTTCCCCCTGCGTGACGCCCCTTACCTTGTAAAGCATTCATCCAGGAGTCTGCCGATGTCCCACCTGTTTTCTCGCCGAACAATGTTGCGTGGTGCGGGCGTTAGCATGGCATTGCCATGGCTGGAATCTCTGACCGTCTGGGGCGATGAACAGCCAAAAGGCGAACCTGGCAGTCAGGCTCCGGTTCGACTGGCCATTTTGTTTGCCGGCAATGGGTTTCATGGTCGTGAATGGTGGGCAAAAGGCGACGGAGCCAGCATGGAGTTTGGACGCGTGCTGCAGCCTCTGCAGGATTTTCGCGAACAAACCCTGTTCATTAAGGGCCTCTATAACGCCGAAGCACTGAAGGGCAATATCCACAGCTCACAGACAGGAAACCTGCTCTCGGGAGCTCCGCTGGCTTCCGGCGGGGAAATCCGTTCGGGTACCAGTGTCGATCAGCTGCTGGCTCAGACTTACGGTCGTGAGACGAAGGTGCCCAGCCTGGTGCTGGGTTGCGAGAAGGCCAATCCTTCGGTTCATAAAAACTATTCGATGCTTTACAGCTCCCACATCTCGTGGACTTCCCCGACAACTCCCACTCCGTTGGAAGTCTATCCGGCTCTGGCTTTTGATCGTCTGTTTAAAGACGAAGTACAAAAGGGAGATAAGAGCGTTCTGGATTCGGTACTCGCCGACGCTCAGGATCTTCGTCGGCAGATCAGCCGGGGCGATCAGAGGAAGCTGGACGAATATCTCGATTCGGTTCGTGAGGTGGAACAGCGAATTGAGCAGTCCGGGAAACGGGGCGAACTGCAGGGCTGGCGACCGACTCTGACGGAACCCAACATTCGTCGACCGGCGGACGGAATTCCTCAGGACATTGCCGAGCATATGCGGCTGATGTGTGACATTCTAATTCTGGCATTTCAGACGGATACGACTCGGCTTTGCACTCTCAAGCTTAACAATGACCATTCATCGCTCCGGTTTCCCAACCTGGGTGTCGATTACATGATCCATCATCTGCTTTCACATTCGGACACGGAAGACTGGCTGAAGGTGAATCAGTTCTTCCTGCAGCAGCTGGCGTACATCGCCGGTCGGCTGGATTCGATTCAGGAAGGCGAACGGACGGCTCTGGACAATTCGATGCTGATGCTCTGTTCCAGCATGATGAGCGGCAGCCATGATGCAACACAGCTGCCCGTTGTGCTTGTTGGCGGAGGTGGAGGTCAGATTCAGGGCGGTCGAGTACTGGACTATCGGGAACAGCCCAATCGGCAGATGTGCCGCCTGTATCTGTCACTGATGGACAAAATGGGCGTTCGGCTGACTCAGTTTGGTGACGCCACCGAAAAGCTGGCAGAGATCTGAATCCGGATCCGGGGATATCTGCGTCAAACGCACCTCGGCCGATCTCGGTTGAAAGAGATCGGTCGGCCTCGCGAGCTGCAGACCTTATCGACGTCGTCTAAACAGGCAGATCGCTCCAAATCCACCTCCCAGCAGAATCATTGATGAAGGTTCGGGGACCTCGTGGAATCGCAATTCACCAAATCCTGAACCCAGGCCATCAGTACTGTCGTAAGACGGATCTATCCTAAAAGCAGTCGACCAATAGTAGGAATGTCCAGCCTGAAGCATTCCTGCCACACTGCCCTCGAGCACGTTTGAATAAGTGCCTTCCTCGAGCCCCATTGAAAACGTTGCTGCCTCATTGCTCGCCTGAATATTCCAAAACAAATATGTATTCGTCGTCGTATCAAGCAGATATCCCTGAAACTCCGTATAAGAACCCAGGCCGGTGAGCAGTCCGCTGAACAGGTACGGCATGGCAGTTGTTGCCGTGAAGCCAACAACCACATGCCCGTACAGGAAGTCATTAGGATCGCCTGCACCCGTCTGGCTGAACCGGGCATACAAACGTTCGGGTGTGGGCGTGCTGCTGACGGTCGATGTGTATGGTCCCGCCGTTGCGGAGACCAAATCGCCGGCCAGGTTGTATCCATCGGCGTAATGGGTAATCACATTAGAAATGTCATAATCATACAGATTCACACTTGAGTATGTTTGAACGTAACCGATCACAATTCCGGCGGCAGATGCCCGCGCAGAGAATACCAGGTTTAGTGACACCATTGTCAACAACATGCAAAGACGCATAATTACCCCTCGTGAATTTCGCCAAAAAGAACGTGCCGCAAAATGAAAAATGAACAGCAGCTGGCTGTTCCAGCGCAGTTTTGATTAGAGTGATCGCGTGATCACATTTATATTCACCCATACAAACTGCCAATGATCCGCATCCGCTGCCTGTGTTTGGCCTGCTCGATCAACAATGAATGGGATCGAACGCCAAAAATCGTAAGCTTCTGGCGTCGCACGCCGTGGAACAGCCCCATATTCCTATAAAAACGGTGGCCGCGATTTCGCAACACGAATTCCGCGTCACTGTTCCCGGATTTTTCAAAACAACATCGACAGCCGGAGCCCATGGGTTCGTTGCAGATCCCCGGTTCGAGTGCGTCCCGTCTTTTTCTGACTCCCTGCCTGAAACACAACCACCAGCGTCGCGGCTCACGCAGGTTCTGTCAGGCGTTTTAATGCACCCGCTTCAGTCGAATGCTCTCCGGCCACGGACCGTGATACAGACTGGTCACACCGTTTCGAGTGGAAGGCTGGTACTCGTTCAAACCCGGCAGGGACTCAACACGAATCAGCCCCACTTCGCCGGGTTCCAGTAGTCCGCAATGAACGGCCGCCGTACCAAGATGGGAGAGCGACGTGTAGATATCAGTTCCTTCCACGCTGAAATCAGCCGGGTTGCCGACGACGATGACATTCACCGGTTCACCGGCGGGCTGTCCGGTCTCCGTGGGATACTGAGTGTGCCGAATGCCGGAGCCCAGAATTTCGTAAGCACCGCGGAAAGACCCATACGCATTCGTTGTGATGCCATTAGCCGCGCTGCCGGCAAACTCCGGCTGCTCCGGCAGGAAGCGAATGGCGACAAATTTGAGTTCTCCGATCTTCAGCAACCCACTGTGGACCGCAGCCGTTCCGAGATCGGAATCATCGGAATAGGGACCTGTTCCCCAGACAGAGCCCCATTGAGTGCCCCTGATTTCCACGTACACGATGTCGTCGTTGCGGTGGATCCAGTGGTCCGGCGACATCCCCTCGTCCGGCTCCGGAAACGTCAGTGCGTGCCATTGTCGATTCCTCGCGGTTCGCAGCAACTGTTGCTGTCGTTCCCAGATCGTGACGGCATCCGTCAGGTTGTCTACAGCCATGTACTGTCTGCGCATATGCTCCAGAGTTCGCAACAGGGCCTGTCGGTGCTGACGGGACAGGTTGCGAAGCCCATCCGGTGTGCCGGATTCCAGCACTCCGAAGGATGCTGGGCTTTCGGCCTCAGCAATCCCGGTCGGTGGAGCGATCGTGGTTGGAACAGGCGGTGCGGGTTCACTTGCTCCGGGTTCAACGTCTTCGCGCAGGCTGCGGGCGGCGGCCAGCACCTGTTTGGCTTCGTCTGTTCGACCCATTCGGTTCAGAACGGCCGAGCGTTTGATGCTCAGGTCGTAAAAAATCTGGCTGAACATCAGCTTCGCGCGACGATTCGGAGCATTCGAGGAGACAGTTGTCATCGCTTCCGCGAGCAGTGCGTCAGCCTCAGCGTCTCTTCCCGAACCGATTTTCAACTGCGCGTCGATGGTCAGTGCTTCCGCCAGTTGACGCAGGAAAAATGGCTGCTCCTGAGGTTCACGGATGGCGTCTCGCAGTTTGGGAATCAGGATCTGGAGCAGATTCTCCGAGGGCTGCAGAGTCTCACCCAGGTAGCCATTTCGAATCCGAAGGAGGTCCGTCGCCAGTCCTGCGAATTCGGCCGCGCGAACCTGCGGGGCAATCGGCTCATCAGCTTTCAGCGCTGCCGCCAGTTCCAGATCCGCAGCCGCAGGATCCGCCAGGTTTTCACGCTGGCGAACAGCAGCGCGGGCTTCCAGAAGTTCAACGAGTGTCTGACGAAACGCCGCGTGCAGCGGATATTCAGCGACCAGTCCACTCTGGATCGCGACGGCCTTCGTCAGTGCTGTCAGGGCGTCCGAAGATTCGTTCGCTGGCAGATTCGCAACGGGAGTTGCCGGGAACTGAAGAGATAAGTCGTGCAGACATTTCGCGTGCAACACGCGAACTCGAAGCTGCTTTGGATCGATCTTCAGCAGTGTTTCGCAGACTTCGATGGCTTTGGCCAGCAGAGCCCTGGACTCTTCCGTCGCGCCAGATCGGGCGCGCAGCAGGGCTTCTGTCTCCAGCGTTCGAACCAGGCAAACTCCGACGTCGAGCTTCCGTTCGCTGGTCTTCAACAGTTCTTCCAGTTGAACCGCAGCGGCAGCACATTGTTCGGCCTGCGTCTGAACGTCGATCTGATCGATCTGCAGTTCCGTCAATGCGATCAATGTGTCCGTGCGATGGAGAAGCCTGTCCGGAGTCAGGTCGGCTGTCTTCTTCGCCAGAAGTTTGTCGAACCGAGTCAGGGCTTCCTGATAGTCTGCAATGGCCTGCTCCCGCTGTCCGGACGCTCGGCGGCATTCTGCCAGCAGTTCACAACATCGGGCCAGGCACTGGTCAGCGTAGTTGTGGATCGACACAACCTGCAACATCAGCAGATCCTTTTTCGCCGCGATCAGGTGTGTCTCCGCTGTTTGCAGATCGTCCAGACAAAGCGACAGACCGCCGACATGAAAGTGTCCCATCGCTCGAATGAAAAGGCTTTCCGTTGTGGATCCGTGTTGCGTCGAAAACACGAGATACCGTTCTCTCAGAGTTCGCAGAAACGGAACATCCGAATCCGTGTACACATCGCTGCGATTCGGGAATACCGTCGTCACCTGGTCGCTCAGAGCATGCAGCCTATTGAGTATCTGAGCATTCGTCACGATAGACTGCTCTGCCTTTTGCTCCCACGTGACTTTGTCCGTTTGCAGTTTCGCCAGGATGTTGTACGACTGGTTGAGAGACCGGTTGGTCACGCGAAGATCATTGACTGCGGTTGATAATTGAGTGTTCTTTTCTTTCAGGATTAGGGAACTGGTGATGCCAGCGATCAGACCGACGACAATCAGCACCAGTGTGGATGTCGCAAAGGTGGAATGTTTACGCAGCCAGCGAGCCGTCCGAACTCCAAAACCATCACACGGGATGCTGATCGGTTCATCCGACAAATAGCGTTCGATGTCGCGAGACAGTTCCTGGGCGGAGCTGTAACGATCTTCCGGCCTGATCGACAGAGCCTTGACGCAGATTGCGTCCAGTGGAATCGGTACCGAAGAACGACGATCGCGAGGACGCGGAAGCCGATTCGCCTGAATCCGCTGCAGATACTCGGGCAGCTCACACGACTGCATCAGATGCTCGCCCGTGAGCACACTGAACAATGTGGCTCCGAGTGAAAACACATCCGATCGGTCACATACACGCTCCGACTGCCCCATTAGCTGTTCAGGACTGGCAAACGCCGGCGTGCCAATAATCTGGCCGGTTCGTGTGGCTGTGACGCCTGTAACCGTCGGATTGATGGCTGCGGAATTGATGACTTCCGCGTCCGTTGATGTCACACCGCTCTCTGTGCCGCCGCCTGACACAGACACTGCTTCCACATCTTCCACATGAGTCGCCAGTGCGGGCACATCATCGACCTGTTTCAGGACCTTCGCCAGTCCCCAGTCCACGAGCAGCGTTTCGCCGAAGGCACCGAGCATGATGTTGGAGGGTTTGATATCCCGATGAATGACACCCTGGCTGTGACCATACGCCGCAATGTCGCACACAACCTGAAAGCGGCGGAGCAGATCGCGGAATTCGGGTGAGCGAAAGGGATCGGCTGACGGTCGGCTCTGCACGTTTTCAGCCTTGTGAAACCGCTCGATGGCAACCTGAAGCGTATCGCCTTCGATGAACCGCATGGCATAGCAGGGCTGTCCTTTGGTGTCCCTGTTAACGACGTGCACCGGGACAATGCCGGGATGATCGAGTCGGCTGGTGATTCGGGCTTCACGTTCAAATCGCAGCCGGGAGAGAACTGAGTGTCGCTGGCCCCGGGGAAACTTGATCGCAACGCGACGATTCAACTGCGGATCGTGCGCGAGATAAACGCTGCCCAGGCCTCCGATCCCGTGAAGTCGTTCCAGCTGATACTCGGCCTCAATCCGGATCGCCCGGACCGGCAGTTCGGTCGCCTGATCCTCCCTTGAGGATTCTGACAGTGAAACGTCGCTGTCAGATTCAATTCCGAATCGAGACGCGAATGACTGCAGTGCCCGGACATGTCTCTGCACTTCACCAAATAACTCAGGATGATTCGCACACAATTCCTCGGCGGTGAAATTCTCCCCGCGCGCAAAGCGATCTTCCCACTCGGTGAGCAGTTCGTCGAGGACTCGTTGTTCGTCTTCAGCAGCCATAAATCTCCGGATTCATTCTTCTCCGATCAGCGTCTCTGCCAGTTTCACACGTGCCATCTTCCAGTGTCGACTCAGAGTTCGTACGGGAACATCGAGCAACTCAGATGTCTCTGCAACAGAGAGTCCCTGGTACCACAACAGATCGAAGAGTTGTCGTTCATCTTCGGGCAGTTGTTCGATGTAGGAATGAAATTCCGTCCATTCAGCAAGTTTGTGCGGGCTGTGTGAATCGGTGACTGCCGCTGATGGAGCCCTTTGCAGATTGCCGGATGCGGACTGCTGCGGTGACCAGTGATTGGCACCAATTCCCAGTGGTCCATAACGGGAACGAGACAAATCTATCAATTCGTGACGCATGATGCAGGCAGCCAGGCGAAAAAAGTCGATCGGAGTCGGCGGTTGATGAGTTTCCAGAGCCTTCCAGAGCTTCAGAGACGCGTTCTGCAACAGGTCGTCTGTATTATCCCACCGTTTGACACCGGGAATGTCGGCCAGAATTTTTTTGGATAATCGCCGCAGGCGGTTCATCGACACAGCCAGCAGCTCCCTCGCGGCACTCTCTTTGTCGGTTCCAAAGCGATTCAGGCAGTACTCGACGGCAAGCAGGGAGTTTGTCGAAGCGGGAAGGGACATCTGAGTCTTTCAGTCTGGCGAAACATGGTGTGGAGACCGCAGGTTACAAACTGTGACGCGGGGCAACAATGAAAATTCACCCCGCAAATCCGGGGGGACCGGGTGTCAACCCTTCCTGTGCGCAGCGTCCCGAAAGTCGATTCTGTCGAAAAAAACCGCCAGGTTTACCGAGACTTGTGACTCTGCCTTTTCTGAGGAAGGGCGAAACACGAAACGCGGAGGGCTGACGCCCACCCACTCGCCGGGACAGAAATTTTCAAAAAGTTTGGCCGAGGTTTCGGATGGCTCCCGGTGGGATTGGAGAAGGGTTCCGAACTTTGCGGAAGTCGTGCAGTGTTGCACGAAGTCGTTGATCATATGTCTCTGAACGGCAGAGGAATCCCTGTCATCTGTTAACCAATGTACTTGCAGATGGCCTGCAAGCTCAATCAGTGTGTTTCTTTCAACGAACAGGCAGGTGTACGATGGCAATTCCTGAACAACTTGTGGATGCTACCTTTGATGCCTGGTGGCAGAAGTTTGGGCGAACGAAAGAGTCAGTTCCGCAGGCGTTAGAGCGCACGAAGCAGCAAATCGGTGGAGCTATGCCCCGTGGCTACTCGCCTCCCCCCTACCGTGAGCGAGTTCGTAACTGCGACCAGGGTCATGTGATTCATAACCAGGCACCGCCGCAGGAAAAGCCGGTCGAACCCAAAAGGACGGCCATTCCGCAGGTTATTGGCGAAAAGGAGATCATCGACTTCATTCGCGGAGGTCGATCCGAGCCCATCGAAGGTTTGTTTCTTCCTTTCCAGTCGGATGCGGAGACTGAGGAACGGGTCAGGAAAGCGCTGTCGGGATTGCTGAGGCACTCTGCGATGGGCGTCCAGAGGCTGGAAGTGGAAATGAAATATCTTTCCCCGGAGGAACGAATGTGGCTGGACCCGCGTCTTGTCGAAGAGCTAAATCGTCTGCCGTGCCTGGTGGACTCGAAGAAGCAAGCCGCGCGGGATCAGGCCATATTCGACAAGTTCTATCTTCTGGACAAACCTCAGGTGAATATGGACTGGGAGGGAATCCGTCGGAAACGCGTGCTTCAGCATCTTGCTGACCTCAAATACCTCAGCGATAATCCGATCGGCGCTGGAGCATACGGCTTGCAGCGATCCTTAAATGACCGGGGGCATGATCATGCGATGAGATCTGCATTCGTACTCCAGAGCTTGTTTAATCTCGGAGGAAACATGCTGAACGCACGCAAGCAGGGAAACGAGCACTGGGGGAACGCACGCAAGCAGGGAAACGAGAACTGGGAAAGATATGGGAGCGGCACTTCTGGCCGTGTCCACGATCAGGCTCTGCCTCAGCAGACACCAACATCTGCCAAGACCGCTCGACCTCCAAGTACATATGGGTTCGAGATGGAGGAACGCGAAAAACTTCCACCAATGTCCAGGCCATAGTAGCAGGAGCGTAGCCTCCAGCGTTAAAAGAAAAGGGTCAGGTCCAATAGTAAAAGAAAAGGGTCAGGTCCAATAGTGTTCGGCACGAAATTTGCGCCGCCTCACGCATGGGAATCACATTTGTTTTGGCACGCTTTTTGCGCATAGCCCTGGAAGTGAATCTCTAACCTGCCAGGGTGACATTGCGAGCCGAACGGCGTGGCCCCGGACCCGGAACAACCTGATGCCAAACCTGCCAGCACTGCATCGTCAGCAGCATCCGCGTCGAATGCGGTACCGTCGGATGACGCACCCGGTCAGGCTCGCCGTGAGCTTTTGAAGTTGCGCGATTTCAGCTCCGAAGGAAGGACAGCATGTAGCCGCGGGTGTCAACCCGCGGTTTTTTGGTGTCTTCTGAACCACCAGCCACGAAGTGGCGTCAGCAGATTTTGCTGTCGCCACTTCGTGGCTTTCGGTTGGGATGGTTTCGTTTTCCCATGGCTTACGCGCTGGGCTACTTGCTGCCACCGCTTCGTGTGCATGACGGTGAGCCGACGGAAGAACTCGCTGACCTGATCGGGCGTTTCCGGCCGAACCACAAAATGCCAGTGATTCGACATCACGACCATGGCAAAGATGGGCAGTGGAACGATCTGCCAGGTCTCACGTGCACGCGCATGAAGGCTTCGTAGTCTTCCGGCTTCTCAAAAATCGTCAGCCGAGCCACTGCTCGATTGAGAATGTGGAAGACCTCACCCGCGGGACAAATTCGTTTGATTCGTGGCATTGAGGGAGTATAACAACTCTCTCACACAAACAATGAGACCTGACCCCTGTTCCACCGGAAACACGTAGGCGAGTCTCTCCGAGACTCGCGATTCCGGCGTCTCGAAGAGACGCTTGAACAGGCGTTTGACCTGCAGACTGCGCAGCCTGATTGCAGGTCCGAACGCTGGATTTGCGAGTCTCGGAGAGGCTCGCCTACGTGGCCGCTCCAGCGTGACCTCGTCCCGTCTCAGTTTTGCGCTGGTGATTTGCCGGTCCCGGCATCAGGTGTTTCCCAACCCTTGCCCTGCCCGGTTACCGGAACGGGGGGGCCATTCGGATCCGGCAGATTTTTTCCCGCGGGCGAAGAAACCGAAGCTTCCCCGCAACCAGCGTTCACAAGCGTTGCGAGCAGCAATGAGGCAATCAAACTAAACGAAAGTCGTCTCTTGTTTTTTTTCATTTTCATTTGTTCTTCAATGGTGACTGCTGATTGTCGAATTTACTTGGTGTATGCCACGCATTACGGGAAACGTTAAAAGGTTGAGGTGAGCCCATCGGATCGACCTTCACATGGCTGACGGGCGACTTCAGCGGCTCACTTTCACAGCCTGCAGCAAAGACTGCTGTCAGCAGGATGAAGAACGGTCGGTAAACGACAGACCCCATTTTTCCTCTCCTCAACGCATGACTTCGCTGCAAACGGAATGACATTCTCTGATCAAAGATCGCCTGGAGTCATCTCGTTGTCATTGGTGCCGCCCAGTCGGAGAAGCACTTCAAAGCTGTCGTGGTTGTACATGTCGATATAGTTGAGTGGTCTGACTGAACCATCAGCAAACGCGAAGTGAATAAAATCGCCGTGAGGACTGCCAAAGTTGTGTGAGCCAAATTCCGTCGGGTCGGGGTAGTTCTTGCCGTCGTTCAGGCCACTTGTGAGCCACAAACCGCCGATTCCAAAGGCGGGTACGGTTTTCAATGGCTGCCCGTTACCGAAGTCCACCTGACCACCGCGCACTTCACCAAACATCAGTGTGTTACTGGTACCGTCTGGAATCGTTCGAACCACTTGTTCCCAGGTGAATATGCCTCGGTATAGTCCATTCTTAAAATAGATGTCGCCGGCAACCGCTGCATAGTGTGTCCCCCCCATAATTTGATTTCCGGGACCCCCGCAATAAAGATTCCAGTCCGTGGGAAGCCCGTTCGTGAAATCGCGTCCTGCAACTCCTCGAGTAACCGTCATCAGTTGTGTCTCAGCTGCAGATGGCGGAGTGACATTGGAGGGGCACGTGAAAGTCGAAAAATTTCCCTCGGAACCGTACCGGTCGGGAGGACGAGGAGGAATTGGCGTCCGATCCCAGGGAGGCCCGGCCAGCGGTGGGCGGTTCTTTGGGTTCAGCCACCAGTACACGTATTTTGTGTCATCAGACCAGAACGTGTACTGATTTCCCAGTTCCAGATAGGGCAACAAACGAACCAGCGGTCCCACATGCCGACGGTCCATACCAGGCGGGAAATGCAAATGGGTTGCTTTAAAGTTTTGAGCGGCAAGGGCAATCTGTTTGAGATTATTTTTGCATTGAGTTCGTCGAGCAGATTCGCGAGCAAACTGTACGGCAGGCAGCAGCAGGCTGATCAGAATACTGATCACCGCAATCACAACCAGAAGTTCAATCAGACTGAATCCATGACGACCGTGGCTCCCAAAACCGGTCACTCTGCCGACTGTAGTATCAGCAATCATCGTCTTGTAACGACGGGAACTGAGAACGCATCTTGACTTAGTAGCGAGACCGGCGTCAGGAAGTTCGGGGTGTCGGGGATTGAAGCAGTTCATAAATGACCAATCGTAAGTATGCCTTGCAGAATGCGCTAAATTCATCTTCCATCACCGTACAGCACAAACGCTGCCCAGAAAAATGGATGACTGCGGGAAACGGATTTCGTCGCATCCTCATCGGAAGGAGAAATACTTTTTACCTGTCCGGTTGCGATTCCGCGGGAAACGCGGAAGCCCCTTGAAACCAGCAATTTAGACCGTTCGTCGATCAGAGTGGGGTTGCGAAGCAGTTCCAGCTGAGCCTGTCGAAGTGCCTCCCACTTTGGAAGTTTCTCGTTCCAGAGCTTTCGATAGAATCTTTCCATCAGCAGGTTGGTTGCGGCGTCGCCGACTTTCCAGAGGCTGCTGACTGTGCTGCGAGCGCCGGCATTCAGAAATGCTCGCTGCAGCCCCAGCACACCCTCGCCTCCTATGGTGTTGCCGAGTGCCGTTTCACAGGCAGAAAGAACAACCAGCTCGGTTCCGCGCAGGTCAAGGCTGGAGACTTCTTCCGCGGTCAGAATTGCATCCGCCGGATGATTCGACGTGTCCGGCCGGGTCAGCACAAGACCACTCAGCAGCTGTGGTGCTCGTCCGAACACGATGGCTTCGTCTTTGGTCAGCATCCAGCTGTTTGAAGAGTCGCGGGATTCAAGGTCTTTATTGTCCTGGCTGGTCCAGTTGGCCTGCAGGTCGGCAAACAGTCCGTGTCCGGCAAAGTGAAAGTAACGCCATCGTTCTGAAAGGGCAGCCTGAAGCTGATCAATTGAAGGGGCACTACCTGTCAGCAGCCGTGTTCGCACGTTTCTGTTGCCCAAATTCTCCATGAGCTCACAGATCTGCTCAGTTTCTGCTCGGGTTGCCGGCAGATTCTCCCATGCCATTGCAGCCGGATCAAAGGCCCGCATTCCAAGAGTCTGCCGTTCCGGGTTGGGCTGATCGCCCCCATAATTCACATCCCCGACGGCCAGCAGTCCATCAATCTTTGGTTGCTCGTTCTGTTTCAGAAGATCGCACCATTGTCGGGACGAGGGAATATATCCGATGGTTTTTTCTTCGAGCAGATAACTTCCGGGCTGATTTCCCGGCAAAGCGGCAAACGGTACAAAACAAACCGGTCCATCGGGGGCAATCAGGATCAGTCTTCGGTTACCAACGGAATTTTGAACGGGTTTCCAAATTAAACGGGCCACATCCATCGCGCACGACTCCAGAGCGGTGTCGGTACCCTCCGGGTCTCGCATTGTCTCAACCCACTTTGTGACAGCACTTTCGACCAATGAAGAGTTACCGAGGTCAATAAACCGGATCTCTTCATTTCCTGAAACAACAAAAACACCAATCCGACGCTCCCGATCGAGACGCCCTTTGCCACTTTTCGGTGGACCCAGAGCCGTATAGTCCACGAAGTCAAGCAGCACAGCGTCGTCAGGCACCTGCGCCCGGACCTCGGAGGGATCGAAACCGGACATGGGCGGTATATAAGGTCGGGACCGAATCGCCAGCTCTCTTTCGCCGGATTCCTTTTCGTCGGCGGCTGTAAACAGTGACTCTCGCCATACGCCGGCATCCTTCACTGCCGGGAGATCGTAGGCGACCATCTTCAGACGGCGTCTGCTCTCGCGCACGGTGTCCAGGAGTGGCTTCAATTCAGCTCGCTCGTAAAGCATCCGCTCATTCAGCTGCAGTCGAGCAATGGAACCCTTTGCTGAGAGAATCTGACGATAACGCTGCTCATCCGACAGGCGAATGGCCGGGTGAAGTGCACAAACTCCGACCGAGAAGAACCGGGCACGTGACATGCAATACCGATCAATATCGCACTGACCTGCCGCGTTTTGCCGATAAATTTCCTCGTCAAGACGTGCCACCGTCTGCAGGCATTCATCCATTTCCGGTGTGAACTCGCCTGCATGCATATATCCGCCAGCCAGCGATCGCCATGCGCTCGCACGTCGTTCCGAAAGCACAATTCCGTGACGCGATTCCACAACCTCCAGGCTCTTTTGAAGATGCCTGCGACCGGTTTCCTCTTCGCCAACCCATAAATGCCATCGACCAAGCACGTTCAAATACTCGGCGAAGGCTGGATGCGACTCATCACCATATTGCTGCATATTGGCAAGTGACCGTTCCAGCAGCCGAGCGGCCTCTTCACGAGTTACTGACTGATAGTCATCCCAGTAGCCAGTGTGCGCCAGATTGATCAGGGCTGTGGCGTAGGAAGGTAACTGCTCGGCGTGAGGGCACGCTTCATGAGCAGCAATCACTTCCCGCGTGTAATCCGCAATATAGGACGGGTTAATCCGTCGAACCTGGGCCACCCCATACGGACTCTCTTCTTCCAGCATCAAATCACCGAGTGCGATCATCGCATCAAACGTGGCAGGGTGCCGACTGGTCCCGACTTTTGCAGCAATGTCAGCACCTCGTCGGGCTTCGCGTTCACCCCGCGGCTGATTCCAGTCGTCTCGTCCAAGATGAGCAACATTCGCAAGTAATCGGACCAGCCTCGGATGAGACTCGCCGCGATGAGACCGGGTCAGCTGAATCGCTTCCTGCAGATAAAGAGATGCTTTCGCAACATCGCCTTTCGCGATGTAAACCTGAGACAGCCAGCTGCGGGCATCCGCAGTATCCGGATGATTCATACCCTGTTCCCGCGTTCGAATTGTGTAGGCCCGCTGAAGCAATTCGTCCGCCTGATCAAAATTCAGCAGCCACAGTGCGTTGATCCCCAGATGTTCAAAGCTCTCGGCACATTCCAGATGATCGTCCCCCAGCAATCGCTGCCGAATATCCAGCGCCCGATAGCCTTTGCCTTCTCCATAATCCTTCCACCAGTCCATATGCATTCTGCTTTGTCGGGCCAGTGTTCGTGCAAAGTCAATCGAGTTTTCGCCACGTGACGCACGCAATACCTGCAGGGCCTTTTCGTAATAATCGTCTGCTTCGTCGAAATAACCCCGCTCGTCCTCCACACGTGCCAATGCGGCCAGCACTTCCGCATACACCGGATGAGATGTGCCTCTGACAGCAGCCGTCAATTCATTGGCCTCCTGCAGAATACCGGCCGCTTCTCCGTACGTATTGCAGTGTTCCAGAGTCAGACTGCCGAGGACGAGAAGTTCGGAGGCAAGTCGTGCCTCATCGCCATCCGCTGCCGCCGTATCTCCAGCCTCACCTGCTGCACGAATCATTGCCAGAAGCTGTCGCTGCGAAGCCACTGCTTCACGTGCAGAGTCAATTGCCTGAAGATAATCTCCCGACGCATGAAGTCTCAACGCACGTTCATGCTGAACAATCCGGTCACGTCGCAACTGCAGCTGCTGAGTCTCCATGACCTCCCAGCCATGCAATTCCTGCTGCAACAGCACCGACTCACGACTTTGCCAGGAGTCGGCTGCAGGACAAAGTTTGCGAGCCATCTCGGTGGCTTCCTGAGAGCCTGCAAATTTTTCAAGCTGCATCCGGACATCCGCCACAGACAGCCAGATATCCGCCAGCTGCCCCGGGTCCGCTGTCTCAGCGTTGAGTTGCTGCAGGAGTTTTTCGAGCTGTGCCAGCCTTGCAGTGCGTGGCTCACCACGGTCCGGAAGTAAAACCAGCGAAGTGGGACTGAGCACGGGCCTGACAATCGGGGCAGGGAGGGGCGTCCGAGGCACAGCCGTCAGCCACGCAAAAATAGCAGTCACGAACAGGGAAAGCACGGCTCCCGTACCGACCAGGCGTTTGAGTCTGCCGGAATCAATCTGCACGAGTGGCTCCTGCGACAGCTCCCTGAATGCGCGATGCAGAGGCCGATCTGATCGGGTAGATATCCGCACTAGTCTGTTCGGCCGTTTTTTTCTGCCCGGCTGCTGTTCTTGTCTGGCCGGCTGTTTGCACCGCATGATCCGGGTTGATCGATGCGGCCGGACTGTCTTTTTCCGAGGACGCATTGACCTGAGGGAATGAAACGACCCGGATCAGCTCAAAATGAGAGCTCAGTCTTTTCTTCAGCGCATCGAACTGCGGATCTTCGATCGATTTGGTTTGACCGGTCGCCACTCCTCTCAGAATCGGTCCGGTATCGCTGAGCATTGCCAGTTGCGGAGTGGATGGAAGTCCGTTCAGCAGCTGAGCAAGGTCCACTCCTTCGGTCAGTGGCTGTCGCCTTGCCGCCAGGACAACAGTCTGAAGCCCGGTCGGTTCAATCGCCTCAAATCCATCCGCAGTGCTTTTGGGACACATCACGCGATCCCGTGGCACCGCACTTTCGGCAAGCAGAGGAGCGTCCCATCCCTTCCGAGAATGTTCCGAATCCCACGGATACAGGGGACTGACGGTACCATCCGGATTCACCCACAGCAGATAAATATAGCCAGGCTGGTTGAGCTGCACTTCGAAGTGGACGAGTTCACCTGTGCGCAGGGGAAGAGCGCCTGGTTCGGTGGCCGCCATGCGAGATCGGGTCACCGGCCCAAGTTCGGGGTTACTGGAAATCGTAATCGTTAACTTGCCTGTCAGATCGCGAGGGATTTCAGGGCGGAACGGGATAGCAGAGTACTTTGAGGCCGAGTTCCCGCTGGAACCAACTGCTCCAGGCGGACTTGTCCCTTCGATGCTGACAAACGAATCCCTGGTGCCGTTCATAAAAAACAGTGTGGCAACCGAGGCCGATATCATCAAAAGTGTGCCTGCCAGCAATACGATTACTCTGTTCGAAGGTCGCGCTGACGCCTTACGCGGGCTGCTCTCAGCAAGGATCGGCGCCGGTGACGCTATTCCGGATGTGATTGATCCCAGCCATCCGCGCAGGGCATCAGCCATCACAGCTGCAGATGGGAATCGATCCTCCGGCTTCTTCGCCAGCGCTTTGTCAGCAATTGCGGACAGTGCCGGATCCAGTTCCGGACGCAGTTCGACAGCCGGGGTCGGCGTATGCAGCATGATCTTTCGAAGCAACTCCGGCATCGGCTCCCGAAAAGGAGCACGCCCTGTCAGCATTTCATACAGGACTGCGCCAAGACTGTAGATATCGGCGGCCGGAGTCAGCTTTGAGTTTTCTCCCGCGGCCTGTTCGGGTGACATATAAACGGGTGTGCCAACGATGAGTCCGTCGGTCGTAATTCGTTCCGAATTCATCTCACTGAGCGCCAGGCCAAAGTCGGTGAGCAGCGCCTGACCGGAAGCGTCAATCAGAATGTTGCCTGGCTTCAGGTCACGGTGAATGATCCCGTGATGATGAATCGCACTGAGTGCCTCAGCAACCTGCATAACAATCTTCGCTGCATATCGAACGTCTTCGATTCGACCGAGCGCCACGACAGCGTCGAGCGACTGCCCTTCCACATACGCCATGACAACCCATGGCTGCCCACCGGTTTCTCCCGCATCGTAAATCGGACAGATATGGGCGTGCCGAACAGCGGCCGCAGCCCGCGCTTCTCTGATAAAGCGTTCCGTAAACAGACTTTGGTTGCGAGACATCTTGTCGCATCTGGGAACCTTAACCGCGACTTTTCGTTCCAGCTGGGGGTCATGGGCTTCATAGACATCGCCCATTGCTCCCGATCCCAGATGCCGACGAAGTTCATAGCGCCCAATTTGCCGGGGAGCAGCACGCATCAGTATGGTGGCGTCGTGCGTGCCCTGTTCATCCTCTTCAATCAGCGTCGGCAGATCAGAATTTCGCCATACCTCGACAGCCTGAGTCAGGTCGAACAGCGTGTTCGCTATTTCAGCTGCTTCACCAGTCACTTCAGGATGCGATTCGCGCCACTCGTTCGAACAGACGCTGATGTCCCTCCGAAACTCTGCCAATACCCTGTCCAGCAGGTCAACGAGCTGTTCATCTGTCAAACCAGGAGTATTTTTCATTGGGGAACTCCGAATCCTGAAGATGAGTCGGTCTGCCACGCATCTTTCAGTCGCCTCAGAGCTCGCAGATACAAAACCCTCATGGCACCGGGACTTCGTCCCATGAGATGAGAGATCTCTTCATATCCAAGATTGTCAACCACACGCGACAGCAGCACCTGCTGCATATCCTCCGGAAGCTGAGCAAGTGCCAGCGCCATGCGGTCCGCTGTCTCCTGCTGGATCAGGCGGTTTCCGGGGGCAGACTGCCCGTCAGCAATCAGGGTGCCAGGCTCCGAACCCGACGGCACATTCCCGGGCTGTCGCTCCTCTGAGATAAGCATGCGGCGAGCAGTACGAACGGTGATCGTCCTTAACCAACCGAGCCATTCCGCCTGCGACTGACCATGAAACGACTGTGAACATCGCGATGCCTGCAGCAGTGACTCCTGAATCAGATCCGATTCATCGACAACTCGTGCAGGATATTCTCGCAGCAGACTTCGAACGATCAGCCTGACATACGGCCGCAGACTATTCAATACGTCCCCCAGCGCACGCTGGTCCCCTGCTCGAATGCTGTTCAGAAATTCGGTGGTCAAAGGAGTTTGCATAGATAAAGGCCCAGTGCGTTTCCCTCCCGGTGGCGTTCTGTCCCGAATTTGTTACAAAAAAATTTTAAAAATGCATCCTTACAGCAATAACTCAATCGACAGGATGTATCCATGCGATCACTCATAGGTATTATGTCGTCGCTGTGAATAAGTAAACCGCATTCGGTCATTCACCATCATTTTCACGCGGGTGTCCGGGCTGGGTTGGATTAATTGAACGCTGGCGATAGACAGGTGATTGGGCATGCCGACCTCCCGGCACAGAGCGTGCTGAGAGGTCGGCATGTCCCATCCCTTCAGTGGCTGGATTTGAACGCGCAATGGCAACGAGATCGATCGGATGCTCCGGAAGTGCGCAGAGTTCGTCCTGCATCATCGTCAGGCCCCGGAAACTCCAGAGAGCAACTTCCTGGCATGATCCCGGAATATCGCCGTCGCTCGCGGTACCGGTGCTCGGATCATCGACGCTGGTGACGTTGCCATAGGCCTCGTATTCCAGATGATTGCGAACGGTCGCCTGACTGCCAGCCGTGGTGGATGCGTACTTCGCCACGTCTCGCACGGTGTTCTGCTGGTCCGACAAGTACCACAGCACCTGGTTGCCAGTGCCGGAACCTTCATTGCAAACACGTAGGCGAGTCTCTCCGAGACTCGCGGTTCCGGCGTCTCGCAGAGACGCCGGAACAGACGCTTAACCCGCAAACTTCGCCGCCTGGTGGCGACTCCGGCCGATGCATTTGCGAGTCTCGGAGAGACTCGCCTGCGTGTGAATTCCGGAGCAATTGCCGATGGCATTTCCTCCGGATTGCTGGGCGGTCTGACCAGCCAGGAGACCAGATCATCCAGCACCAGAACCACTTCGTCGAATGAGGGATCGCAGCCTGGGATGACAGGGAATCGCAAAGCATCACTCGGAGAGTGATGGCTAGTGCGCCTGTGAAGGCGTTTGAACAGCAGGGTGAAAGTCCCTGTCAGGGAGTCGTCACAACCCTGTAACCAAAAATGAGGACTGC
>JALHMY010000048.1 GCA_022843805.1 Fuerstiella sp. | reverse complement strand
ACGGCGTATTGGGCGCTGGTGGAATCGCATCGCACGGCAACGGGGCCGCGACAGCGAATCGTGGCCTGGCTGGGCAAACTTGATGAAGCTGGCCGACTGAGTGTGAAGCAGGCGGCTGATGTCGCTCGCAGATCAATTGAGCCCGCTTCTGAAGCAGATCGAATACAGCCGCCTGGAAAGCAAAAGCAATTCGAATTTGATGATGCAAGTGTTGCTGCGGAACCTCGCTGGGTGGAAGTCACCGCGGGTGGCGTGCGAGTGGAAAACCTGCGACAGTTTGGCAGATCATGGCTGGCACTGGAATCCGGGTGATGGATCGCGGAATGGTGAGTGGAGACAACATCGAATTTTTTCGCGAAGGTGGTCGGCGCTACATCGTTGGAACGCCAAAGTCGATGCTGAAAAAGTTCGAACAGAAGATACTGAAAGAAGACTGGCACAGCATCCGTGATGGACTCGAAGTCAAGGTTGTGCCATGGCCAGAATCAAACGACTGAAGACACGCTGCGAAAAACAGGCACGCGATCCCATGCCCTGTTCGCTTCTGCGCTACGCTGCGGGGGAACGCGAGATTGGCAGTATGCTCGGCAAGAACTCTCGCGCGTCAAAGCTGTTTGATGTGAAGGTGACAAAGACCGACAAAGGAGCCGCTCGCATTGAATGGTCAAAGGTCGAAGTCACTCGAGACTGGACGACACTGAGTGCGGGATGCTACCTGCTCCGCACCAACGTCGCCGACTGGTCAGACGAAGAACTCTGGAAAGCGTACATTCAATTGACCGAAGCAGAAGCGGCCTTTCGGATCCACAAGAGCGACCTGTCGATCCGCCCGATCTGGCATCAGAAGGAAGAACGCGTCCTCGCTCATATCTTCGTTTGTTTCCTTGCTTATGTGCTGTGGAAAACTCTGGGGCAGCTCTGCGACCGAGCCGGCCTGGGAAGCGAACCACGCCGGGTACTTTCGGAACTTTCGGAGATCCGTTCGATGGATGTTGTTCTACCGACTCGCGCCGGACCTGAGATTCGAACCCGATGCATTTCCTGGCCCAGCGACCATCAGGAAATCCTGCTCGATCGACTCGGCCTCAAACTGCCTTCAAAAATAATCCGGAAGAAAATGTAGTGAGAAAAAAGTACCTGAAACCCCGGAAACCATTGGCTCTTTCGAGCGAATTGGGGAAGGCGGGCTAAACAGAAGGAGCTGGGAACTCTGTTTCCGGAGGCAACCGATATGCTCGTTGTGTCCCCGGGACCTGGCTAAGCGGGAAAACACGCGGCGATGATGAACAACCAGACCGTGCAGAAGTAGTTCATGGCTTTGTCAGGCATTGCGTCTGAGGGATCCTTTGTCAGCGGGTCACGAGAAATCGATGCGGGAAGCCCGGTCGCCACAGATTCACGTTTCACACTGGAATTAACATCGGTCGACAGATATGCTTTAGCATCCAGGGGGCGTTTTTCAGAAACGCGGCGTGCGTGAGTGTGAAACTCCCTAATGATCCGGAACGCCTGTCAGGCATCCCATTTTGGTGACACCACTCAATGTCGCGATTTCGAACTCACCGTCGCCCGGGCAAACACAGCGCGATCTCAGCCGTCTCCGAAAGCTTTGAACGCCGCTCGCTGCTGACGCAGCTCGTACCCATTGCGGAATTGTCTTCAGAAGAACACAGGATCATCTACGATAGTCCAGAGACATCGATTCTGTCGATATACGGGGGAATAGGATCTGAAGTGTCAGTATCGGTTTTCAATAAAGTCACTGGGGTACTAAGCCAGCCGCAGCACCTGTACGGTTCAACGCATCTTCTTGCATCGAGTGATGGGAGTACATTGCTGACCAGCGTGGGGGTCTACGATTATGATATTCAGGCCTTTGCCAGCCAGGAGTATATTTTCTATCGCCGTTCGGACTTGACAGGACTTTATGAACAAACAGCGCGATATGACGCATTGAGCGCTGGTGGCCGTTTTTCGATGGCGGCTCAATCCATGGAAGAAGAAGGTGTGTATGTAGGCGTCTACCATGCAGCGCAGCAATCTTCCCTGTTATTCCTGCCATCGACGCAGGCTCCGGCGCCCATCACTGTTTATGGGACATCGTCGGGCATCATCGAGCTGACTTCGCAGGGAGCCTCCGTGTTTGCTTCAGGCAGTGGGATCGGATTGCAACTCCTTGCTCCGAGAGGGGGCAGCCCGCAGCAGGTTGGAACATCTCAGGACCGACCGCTGGGCATTACAGGCGGCAAAGTTTTCGTTTCCCGTTATAGTGGCTACTTCCAGCAGTTGCTTTCGGTTGATCTCAACACGGGTGCAGAAGAAAGTCTGGTGGTGCAGCCGAGAGAAAGCACATTTCAGATTCACTCTTTGAGCAATGTGCCTGACGGGAAGACCATTCTGTCCATGTCCGCAGCATCAGAATTTTCGATTATTCTCACCGACGGAACTGCGGCTGATACCAGCATCTTTCCTGCAATGGGACCGATTCCGGGGCCAATTTTTCAAACGACGGGAGCAATGATTCCTGGCACATCCCGATTCGTTGTTTCTCTCTCCGGAAAAGAACTCTGGGTTTGGGACTTGAGTGACGGTACGAACCATCGCCTGGTTGATACCAATCCGTTCGGAAGTGATTGGATTTCGCAGTTGGTTACACTGGATGGAAGTCTTTGGTTCGAAGGACAGATCGAGGGCGGCCTGTGGGGAATTTTTCATACCAATGGTTTGCAGACAACGCGGGAGTTCGAACATAATTCCTGGATTCGGTTTATCCCCGGTGCAGACGCCATGTACATCCATGGCCATGGATCACTGGCCAGTCTTGTCCCAGACTATCAGAACGGCCTTTACAGGATAGACCCTCGCCAGCCTGGTCCTCCCGCTGGCCCGTCAAACCTTGGAACGACGGTTGTCATGATGGGCAATTCCACACGACTGGGCATTCATTGGGATGCGGTGGACAGCGTAAGTTTCTACGAGGTGGCCGTCAGGCCGTGGTACGAGAACGGCGACTCCAGCGTTTTTTCCAATCTCTCCTACGATGTCAAGCAGACTTTTTCAACAGATGCGACTTTTGAATTATCGAATGGAGGTCGGTACGGATGGCAGGCAGTTCACGTCCGCGGAGTCACTGCCACTGGCAAAACGACAAAATGGGCGGTATCAACTTTCTCATTGACGGAGGTGCCGATTCTTCCGGATGACGCACAGTTCTTTTATTACGACGGCTCGCTGAGAGTCGGATTTCGGGACAACAGAGTTCATCAGAACTTTCAAATGCAGGTTCGCCGATCAAATGACCTGTCATCGGGCATCCGTTTTGATTCTCCACCATATTTTCTCTATGAGCTGGACACTTCAAACACCCCTTTCTCTGGCTCAAACTACTATTTTTACAGGGACTTCCCGATTCTTGAGGATGGTGATTACACGGTTGATTTTTACCGTGAGTACATTGACCCGAATCCGGACACCCTGGATCTGTCATTACCTCGTGCATCTCGATCGCTGCCGCTGTCCATTCGAAATAGAAGCGTTATTCGCAGTCCGGAAGAACTGAAGGTCGCCGTGCTGCCCGCGGGAGTTCAATTTTCGTGGAGCGGAACACTGTTAACTGAGGAAGAGGGCTTTGAAGTCTGGGTCAATGACATTGGACGGGGTGGAACTCGAACGATTCATCAGAAAGTGAAAAGTCATTCGCTGCTTCACGATCTTCCGAATGGTCGATATCGAGGCTGGGTGGGACTGCGCAATCCTTCGACCGGAATTACTCGATGGAGCCCTGGCAAAGAATTTGTCGTCGCCAGTCACGCTCCGCGCGTCGTTAGCCCAGGCACACTCAGCGGTATCCCGCGACCCGCCTTTCAGTGGACCGGCAATAACTCATCGGCATATGAGATCTGGCTGACAGATCTGGGAACCGGTCGGCGCCTTGCTCTCGAACAGGTTACGGGAGCAACCCAGTGGACGCCGTCGTTCGATCTTCCTTCCGGAAAATATGCGTTTTGGGTGCGGGAACTGGTGAACAATACCACGAAGTCCCCGTGGTCGAGTCGCTTTGTGTTAACGCAGCAGGAGCCTGAGGTCAGAGTAACATCCGGACTGAGCCCCGGACTGGATCAGACTCCCTTGCTCGGCTGGGAGCGACGAACTGGTGCTCGGTCGTATGAACTCTGGATTGGTCAAACCGGGAGCTCTGAACCAGCATACCGTCGAATGGGACTCACCGGAACAAGTCATCGAGTTGCCACGCCCCTGGGCAATGGCGAATTCACAGTCTGGGTCCGGGCGGATCTGGGTGCGGGAAAAGTGACGGCCTGGGGCGAAGGATATCGAATGGTCATTGGTGCATCAGTCGATCTGAGTGTTCTCGGGCGGACTGTTTCATGGAATGCCGTTCCCAGTGCCACTTACTACGAATTATGGATCAATTACGATGGTGGCGAACGGGAAAAACAGGCCCGCATCGTCCATAGAGAAACGTATTTCCGGACTTCATACACGCTTCCGGCAACGATGCCAAAGGGACGTTATTCGGTTTGGGTCCGTGCAATCCGGGCCGAAGGAGGACAGCGGAACTACGGCGTCTGGAGCAGCCCGGCGAGCATGCAGCTTTCAGCAAATGTGACCGCTGAGTCCCACGACGCAATACTGCTGACGCATCTGTTCACTTCAATTGCTCGCGAAGGACTTGCTGACACTCCAGGGGCCATCGAACCGAAGTATGATCAGCCGGGCACAGGGACTGATCCGTCGGCGGTGCCAGTGCCGACTGCTGCGGCCGCCATCCCTGCCGAAACAACAGGTGAGCTGGTCGCTGAACTGGCGGGCATTCACAGAATCTAAAGTCTTTTCCGCATTCGTTGATGGGCTCTGATCAGGAAACGTAACCTGCTGCAAGCATCGTGAAATCCGACATGTAACAAGCAATATCCTTGCCGAGTATTGAACGTCTCTGTATTCTGACTGAAGATCGGTCGTGTTGCAGGTCTCTGCCTGACGGGAATCACGGGACGCGGATGGCATACCGGGGATGGTGCGAGTTCCCATGTTGAATATGACTGGAATTGCGAAGTTCTCTGCTGGTCTTAACGAATGTCAAATATCACACAGATTCCGGATCAGGTAGAATCAGGTGATCTTTCGGCTGCGGAGAGTCTTCTTCCTCTGGTTTATGACGATCTGCGTCGGCTGGCACGCGCGCGAATGCGGAATGAACGAGTTGACCACACTCTTCAGGCAACAGCCCTCGTTCATGAAGCGTATCTGCGTTTAGTTGGTACTGATCGGGTACAGCGATGGGAAAGCCAGAGCCATTTTTTTGCCGCTGCTGCAGAAGCGATGCGCCGAGTGCTGATTGATTCGGCAAGGCAAAAGCAGGCCGCCAAACGATCAGGCAGCAGAGAAAGAGCGGCACTCTCAGGAGACGTTCTGGCAGGTATTCCCTGCAGCAGCGAGGATCTGCTTGACGTCAACGAACTGCTCGAGAAGCTCGACGCTGAGGATCCTGAGACTGCTCAGTTCGTCAAGCTGAGGCTTTTCGCAGGACTTTCAACGGAAGAGTGTGGCAGAGTACTTGGCTGGTCCAGAGCGACGGCTTTTGAAAACTGGCGTTTTGTCCAGGCATGGTTTGCTCGACATTTGAGCTCTCCTTCAGAGTAGCAACAAGTTCTCTGAGATCCCGGAAACAGACGCTCACTGTCGAATTCTGAAATTTTTCAGAAATTGAACAAAAAACTGCCAGACTGAATGGCTGCGGAAAACGCATCACTGCGGGAAAAAAGTCCAGCTGATTGACGGTGTTCGTTCGTCGTCGAATCACTTTCCTTCAGTTTCTGCCCTCAGTAAGGAGTCATCATGTCTTCAGGTTTTGCGTCAGATACCGGCGTCGCTGCATCGCGGCAAGCGGGACGTTCGCGTTCAAATTTGTGGAGCCACTTTCCGAAAGGGATCTGTTCAGAGCGTCCAGCACTGCTATTTAAACAGTACTGCAGTGCAGCCCTGCTGGCAGTCAGTGTGATCACCGGGAGCTCGTACTGCGAGGCAGCAGTTCAACTGCCCTCGTACTCTCATTTGTTACTGGCAACTCAACTCAATACTGTTGAGCTACAGGCCAGTGAAAGCATGGGAGATCAGTCGGGAACGCTGTATAGTGCGATGCCTGGTGAGTACTTCGGAGACGGGTCGAGGGGAACCTACAGTCGAGCACGTGCGTCGGGATTTACCCGCAAAAATGCACTTGATTTCCTGGGTGTTGAGGCAATGGGTGAGACTGATGCGCAGCAAAATTCGGCGGGCGGAGAAAGCTATGCTCAGTGGCGGGATATTGCTTTTGTTGCCGGAGATTCGCAGTACTCTTCGATTCGTCTGAACTTCGAAGTCACTGGAACACTGGAAATCAACGGTTCCAGTTCTGTCGGACGCATTTCCGTTAACCGGAATACAGACGTCTCCAGCTGGAGTATTTTCGACGACGGCGAACCAATCAACGCGACACTTAGGGGTTTTGCCTATCAGGATCTAAGCGGATTTCAGTATGAGGGCTGGGATTCGCTGAATTACACGCTAAACGGCAATCGTGTCGACTTTGTGGCGACAACGCATATTGATGCGATTTACGACCCCGAGTACGAGGGATATAAATGGCGAATCGTGCTTTCGGCATCTGCCGGTACATCGTGGAACGGCAATTTCGATCAACCGGGCACTGGCATTGATGGCAAATCGTCCTCAATGCGATCTCTGGGCTTCACTTCCGCCACTGACGCCGACGGAAATCTGTTGGATGTCACTTTTGCCTCCGGGCTGTCCGCGTCTTCGGTCCCTGAGCCGGCATCAATCACAGCATGGTGCCTGATGGGCGGCGTGATCGCTGTCGCTCATCGTCGTCGGCGAAGGGTTCTGCAGGCCTGACCGATCCTCAGCGATCGTCGGGAAAGCTTTCTCCGAGCCCTGTCATCGAAATCGATCGCCGGAAACGTTATGGTCCTGCTCCGAAGTTGGAGGTGGCAGGTCAGGAGTGTCCGCCCGGAAGCCACGGGAGCCTGAATTTGGATATGACACTGATCGAGCGGATACAGGTCAGAGGTAATCGACATGCGGATTCAGCAACAACAGATTGTCGCCGCCAGGCAACTGTTTCTCGCAGTCTCGCGACTCGCTTCTCATGAGGAACAGGATGCGTTGCTGAACTCCGCAACGGAAGAGAATCCGGAACTAGGCTGTTACGTCAAAGAACTGCTGATCGCAGCCAGGGAAAGCAGGTCCGGAGCACTTGATCGTGTGAGGGCGGCCCTGAATCCGGCGGATCAGGACACCGCTGACGATGTGGGTAATCTGGCGGGTATAGATCTGACTTCGCAACCTTTCATCGGTCCATACAGGCTGATCGAGAACATCGGCGCTGGTGGATTTGGAACGGTCTACAGCGCCGAGCAGACTCACCCCGTGAAACGGATGGTGGCCCTGAAGATTCTGAACGAAGGGAGAGACTCGAGGCAAATTCTGGCTCGGTTTGAAGTGGAGCGTCAGGCTCTGGCAATGATGGAACATCCCAATATCTGCCGCATTATTGACGGCGGTGAAACGGATACAGGGCGACCATATTTTGTGATGGAACTGGTTAAAGGCGTTCCGCTGACTGAATACTGCAATGAGGCTCGACTGACGATTCGAGAGAGGCTCAGGCTTTTTGCCGATGTTTGCAGCGCCGTACAGCATGCGCACCAGAAAGGCATCATTCACCGGGACATCAAGCCCAGCAACGTTCTCGTCAGTGTGCAGAATTCCGGAGCGATGGTGAAGGTCATTGATTTTGGTATCGCTCGAGTGATCAGCCAGCCTCTGACCATGTTTTCTGTGTCGACCGGATTTCATGAGTTTCTGGGAACTCCGATGTATATGAGTCCCGAACAGGCTCAGAGAAATCGCATTGACATTGATACCCGAAGCGACGTGTATTCACTTGGAATGCTGCTGTACGAACTGTTGACCGGCACGACTCCGTTCGAGCTGTTTGAAATGACCGACGACGGCATCGATGAGATGCGCCGAGTAATACGAGAGGTTGATCCCCTTCGTCCAAGTCGTCGGGTGAGTGGATTATCAGAGGAACTGCGATCGAGGGTAGCGAAGCAGCGTCAGTGCGATCCCCACAGGCTGTCATGTTCACTGCAGCGAGAACTTGACTGGGTCGTGATGAAGGCAATCGATAAGGATCGTACTCGAAGGTATGATTCGCCAAACACCCTCGCAGCTGACGTGCAGCGGTATCTTTCTGATGAGCCTGTGCTTGCATGTCCTCCTTCGTTTTCTTATCAGCTGGGGAAATTTGGCCGTCGAAACAGTAAACTGATCGCGACCGTGGCTGTTGTGATTCTGGCGCTGTTCGCTGGCTCAGCGATGGCGATGTGGCAGGCGGTTGTTGCAAACCGGGAACGAATTCGCGCCAACGAAACAGCCGCGCGAATGACTGAGGAATCATATCGTGCCGCAGAGAATGCTCGACTCGCTGAGGAAAAAGCGAAGCTGGCTGATCAACAGCGTCTGCGGGCGGAAGCGGCCGAATTCGAACAGCGTCGTCAGACTGAACGATCCGAGAATCTCCTGTATGCCAGTGCGATCCGACTTGCGTTCAGACATCAGCAATCCGGTGATCACGTACAAACTCAGCAACTGCTGGATGCCTGGCTGCCCCAGCCTGAAAGAAGGGATCTTCGCGGACTTGAATGGCAACTTCTGAAGAAAAATCATCTTTTGCCTGGCGATTACCTTCTTCAGCTTCCGGGCGATGTCTCATGCACTCGCCTGTCACCGGATGGGCTTTGCCTTGTCGCAGCCACAAACGGAGGAACAATTCAGCGGTACAGCCTGTCGGAGAAGAAACCACTTGAGAGCTGGGAAACAGGACTCACGGACGTTCGCCGTATCGATTTCAGCCCGGACGGCAGACATCTGGCTCTGATCAGCTATGAAGCCGCCGCGGTGCTGCTGGACACCCGGACCGGACAGGTGAAACTTCGTTGTCCTGTGCCAGCCGTCGCAACAAAAAATCCCGATGTTTGTTTTGTTGGGGGTCAGCTGCTGACATCGGGCAATCAGGGCAGGATCTCCTTCTGGAATCTGGAGCGATATGAGCTCGAAAAAATCTGGGACACTGGGCATGATCTCGTACTTGAATTTGCCGACGACCCCCTGGGCACTGGCGTTTATATTGTAGTCAGCGATGATGGGGAAAAAGTTCCCTGTCAGGTCAGACATCTTTCGAATGACGAGGTTCCGGTTTTCTCGCAACCGATGCTGCTCTGGTTTGCTCCCAGCAGCATAGCAATTAGTCCTGATGGCCGGATCATCGCCCTCGGAAACACGTCCGGAGAGCTGATGCTTTGGGACCGGCAGATCGAACAGTTTATCGGAAATCTGCAACTTGTTGAGAAAATCAACGATCTGTGCTTCTCGCCCGATGGCGATTGTCTTGCTGCAGCCGAACGGACCGGTACTGTTCATTTATGGCGATGGAAACAGGCGCTGGCAGCACCAGCCAATTCGCAGCAATGCCACAGCCACTGGCCAGCACATGCTCGCCCGGCCAGAAGCGTCTGTTTTACGCCTGATTCAGAATCTCTCATTTCAGCAGGATTCGACGGCAGGATTGCCCGCTGGGACTGTAATCACGAGCCCGCCAACAAGATGGAGATTCCCGCGAAGGGAGGCTGTCGTCAGGTGGTCGTTCTGCGTGGCGCCAGCAAGGTTGTCGCCTGGTGCTTGGACGCACTACGAGTGTTTGACATCAACTCCGGCAATGTGCTTTTCGAAAAGCCGTATAAACCAGAACCCACTTCGATTCAGCGGCTCGCCAGTGACGATACTGGCAGCTGGCTGGCCTATGCTGACAGTACATCTGAGATCTACTGCAGTAACGTGACCAACACCAGCCTGCTCGAACCACTCCCGGATTCTGCAACCGCAAACGATGGACTCGAAAGACTCGCATTCCTGCCCGGCACTCTCACACTGCTTGCCATTGAAAGCAGACCGGAACTGCGAATACGAGGATGGGATGTTCAGCAGAGACAGTTGCTTTTCGATCATCGTCTTGCCGGGATTGTCCCGGTTAAGATAGCGCTCACTCAGAATGACCGCAGAATACTGGCATTCCTGGACTCAGGAGTCATTCGCATCGATCCCGTCTCCGGAAAACTTCGGGAACTTTGGCCGTACTCAGGAGGTTCAGTGTCGGCTGTCGCAGAATCCTGTGACGGTACGATGATAGCAATTGCCCACAATGATCGAGTGATTTCACTGGTCGACACCGACACCGGCGTAAAGCAGAAATCGTTGACAGGGCACCTTGGTGCAGTACACAGCCTTAAATTCTCGTCTGACGGAAGAACGTTGCTGGCACTGGATACGCGCGGCGACCTTCGATTCTGGCATGTTGAGAGCGGCAGTGAACTGCTCACCTGGCCGCCCGAGGCAGACATTCAGTCTTTCGACCTTAGCTTCAATGGTCAGATTTTTGCCGTTGCCGAAGAATCGACGATCAGCCTCTACAAGGCAGACGTCGCTCGTCCGGGATTAAGTCAACTCTCGCCTCAATCCCCATAGCAGATCCAAAGACGCTGCGTCGAGACATCAACATCACGCCTCGTTCGATCACCGACATCAGCGTTTCGCTTAGGTCACTGCGAAAGAAGTGGAAAACCGGAATCAGGGTTGAACACTCGGAATCCCCTTGCTGTTTTGAATCGACAACAGAGCGCCGCCGGGCGATTGCCTCGCAGCCTGTCCCTTGTTATCGTCAACTCCGGCAGCAATGAATGGAGAATGAACTCCTGGGGTTGATGAGTTTGAGGGCGTTGAACGTGAAAAATGATTATGGATTTTTCAGATACGGACTGCTGTGCACCCTACTTTTTGCAGCTGGCCGCTCGCCGTTGCTGGCGGACGACGCAGACGCACTGGTATTGATTTCGCCTCAGCCATGGCAGGTCGTTCAGCGGACGGGTTTCGTTCCACAGTACGCTCATGAGCATCAGCCGGGCGGACCGGCGCTGGGATTTGCAGATGTCGTCATCCGCCTGAAGCAGATCGACACAACTGACCGTCAATTTGAGTACCGGGTGCTCAACACACAACCAACAAGCACATCGGCAGGCGACGGCGAGTCGTCGATCACTGAAGCCCCATGGACACCCGTTTCGCTGGTACGTACGGCCGATAAGCTCGAAGGTCGGGTGCGTATCAACGCCGGCGGCTGGTATCGACTGGAGGTTCGATGTCTCAGCGGCTCGGAAGTTGTGGGTAGCGCAGCTGCAGATCCTTTCGGAGTTGGGGAAGTCTTCGTGATCGCCGGTCAGTCATATGCCACCAACTGCAATGATGAGCAGTTTCGTGTTCAGGATGCCCAATTGAGAATTTCGGCATTCAATCACTCAACCGGCACATGGCAGATTGCTAATGATCCTCAGCCAGCCGGAGATGCCAGTGACGGGGGATCCATCTGGCCAGTCTTCGGCGACCTGCTGCTTCCTTCACTTCGAGTACCAGTCGGTTTCGTGAATGTCGCGGTGGGTGGAACATCAACAGCTCAATGGATGCCCGACGGTCCGCTACACAAACGACTGCGTGATATTGGGCCGCATGTGGGTCCGGTTCGAGCAGTTTTCTGGCAGCAGGGTGAATCGGACGTTATTGGAAAAGTCTCAACCGATGACTACGTGAAAAATGTGACGACGATTCGTGATGCAGCCGCCGCTTCATGGGGATTTCATCCGGTCTGGTTTACTGCGAAATCGACGTTACATCCCACGGTCTACAATGAGCCGGCAGGGGAAGGCCGAATTCGTGAAGGAATTCGTCGACTTTGCCTGCAGCCCGGATTTCTCCCAGGGCCCGATACCGACGTGCTGGGCCACGAAAACCGCGGCGACCCAAAGACTCGACGCCATTTCACGGGCATTGGACAACGGAATGCTGCCGCCATGTGGTTTGCTTCTGTGATGCCGTTTCTGAATGCTGCTCGTCCGGATCACGAACTTTCGCTGCGATCTCTTCATGAGATGCACCTGCTGGAACCCGCATGGAAGTCACCCATTGTTTGGAAGGAAAGCAGTGTTCTGCTGCAGATGCAGCCGGATGGGGAGATCACAGCCAGGCTGGCCTTTGCCGCCGCTGAAATTCTTGAAGTGGCGGCCGCGAATGGCAGCTATCGGTTTGTTCCGGAAAAGGATTTTGTCGTGGCTCCCGACGGTAGAACGCTGGTGTTTCGTAATCCGCAGAATGTCGTTCCGATTCGCGCGGCTGACTTCTTTCCTCCAAAGGATTCTCCCAACAGTTATCGTCACCGTGTCAGCAATCCCGAACAGAATTTGCTTTACAATCCAGGAAAATGGTTTCATGAACGCAACGTAGAAATCAGTTACCGCAGACGAGACAACTCAGACACCGCTTCACCGGTCGACTCGTCAGCGAAAAACGACTCGGCCATCAACGTCTTTTGCGGGGATCAGTTGCCTCGAACGATCGCCCGACTCACTGCCGGACAGTCACTGACGATTGGTGTCAGCGGGGACAGCATTTCTACAGGACTTGATGCTTCCGCGCTGTCTGCAGTGCCCCCGTTTCAGCAGGGCTATGCAGACCTTGTTGCCGCTCAGCTGCAGGAAACGTATGGCTCTGAAATCTCGCTTGCAAACCGAGCTGTGTCCGGATGGAGCGTTGCGAACGGTGTTCAGGATCTGGACGAACTGCTGAAGTCAAAACCTCATTTGATGATCGTCGCTTACGGTATGAATGATGTTGGACGACGCAACCCGGGATGGTTTCTGGAACAAACGCAGATTCTGTTGCAGCGAGTTCGAGAGGCGTCCCCGGAAACAGAGATCATCCTGGTGTCTCCCATGCTTGGACATTCCGAATGGATTCATACTCCCCGGGAGATGTTTGCTCAGTACCGAGATCAGCTAAAGACTCTGACCGGTCCGGGTATTGTTCTGACTGACGTTACTCATGTCTGGCAGACTATGCTGGAGCACAAGCATGATTTCGACCTGACCGGAAATGGGCTGAATCATCCCAACGATTTTGGACATCGTCTGTATGCACAGGCGATTCTTGCGGCGCTGGTCAATAAATAATGGATGGACTGACGGCAGACTGGCATATTCCGGTTTAGAGTCAGCTATTTTTGAGAGGCACTTCATGTTTGATCTTGCAGATATCCAGAAAGCGCTTGGCGAATTCGGATTGGATGGATGGCTGCTGTACGATTTTCGTGGCAGCAATATACTGGCTCAGCGAGTGCTGCAGATGCCGGAAGGCTTTAGCGGCTCCAGACGATATGCCTGTTTCGTTCCGGCAGTGGGCCAGCCCTTCAAACTGGTTCACCGAATTGAATCGGGCGTTCTGGATCATCTGCCAGGTGAAAAAATTGTTTATCTGAAATGGCAGGAACTGGAATCCGCATTGAAAACGATGGTCGGAAGTGCTCGAACGATAGCCATGGAGTATTCACCCCGGAATGGAAATCCCTACATTTCGAGAGTCGATGCAGGAACCGTGGAACTGGTGCGATCGTTTGGCTGCGATGTGGTGTCCTCGGGCGATCTCATTTCACTGTTCGAATCTCGTCTGAGTGACGAACAGCTGCAGAGTCACTACGAGGCATCGCTGCACACCAATGCGGCGTACGGAAAAGCATGGTCGTTCATTGCCGAACAGATTCGCGCGAACGGTCGAGTTGAAGAGAAGGCTGTCAGCGACGTCATTATGCAGCATTTCGCTGAGAACCAGATGACAACCTATCATCCGCCAATTGTCGGCACAGGTCCCAATGGAGGAGATCCGCACTACGAAACCGGTACCGGCAGCGATACGATCATTCGCGAGGGCAGTTTTGTGCTGATCGATCTCTGGGCAAAAATGCAGCGCCCCGGAGCCGTCTACAGCGATCTGACTCGTACCGGATACGTGGGTACAACCGTCCCACCGCAGTATTCAAAGATCTTTGACATTGTCGCCGCAGCCCGGGACGCGGGAATATCTAAAGTTAAATCCGCATTCGCGGCAAAGCAGTTGCTTCAGGGGTGGCAGATCGATGATGCCGTGCGAGCAGTGATTGAAGCAGCGGGATATGGACAGTACTTTTGCCATCGCACCGGACATAATATGGCTCAGGAGACGCATGGCAATGGAACTCATATTGACAACCTGGAGACCCATGAAACCCGTCGCATTCTGCCTCGCACGCTGTTTACGATCGAACCAGGGATCTATCTGCCGGAATTCGGTGTCCGCAGCGAAGTTGACATCTACATTCATAAAGACGGGACCGTGGAGGTCACAGGCGGGCCAATTCAAACAGAAGTTGTTGCCATTTTGAGTGAGTATTGAGCAGCAGATTTTCCCTTCGCCGGAAAATTGCATTTACCGAATTTCAGTCTATGGATTTGTGACTTCTATGAGTTCGCTAAAACGCATTGCACAACGTGCTGCTATTGCATACTCCGGGGCCGCTGTTCTTGCATGCTCGCTGGTCATTTTGTCCTCTGGCATGGGCGACGAGAGAGCCCAGGTCAATCGAGATGCAGTGAAAGTCGCCGCTGTTCAAATCAGCGGCTATGACAAGGGTGATGTGCCTCGCGAAGGATACGATCCGGCGAACAGTTTCATTCCCTACATTAACCGTGCGGGCAAAGAAGGTGCACAGCTGATTGTGTTCCCTGAATATGTGCTGGGACACATTAAGGTACCTGGTCCGGTTACTGACAAAATCGCGGCAGCCGCAAAGGCGAATGCCATATATGTCATTGTGGGCTGCTGGGAGATACTGGAAAACGAATCGTTCGCGAATTCCGCTCTGATTTTTGATCGAGAAGGAAAAATCAGCGGCAAGTATCTGAAAACTCATGCGGCCATTGATCACTTTGAAGGAAGTCCTCCATGGGTGCATCCGCCTTCCGGAAAAACTCGTGAATGGATGCTGAAGAATGACCCCGAGTGGATCATGAAGCCTGGTGGTGATTTGCCCGTATTCGAGTTTGACTTTGGCACGGTCGGCATCATGACGTGTTACGACGGCTGGTTCCCGGAGCCTCCGCGAATCATGTCACTGAAGGGAGCGGAACTGATTGTATGGATCAATGGCCGGGGCGGCTCAGTTGAAGATTTCATCCTGAAATCCACAATGTTTCAAAGCCATGTGGCTATGATCTCCACAAATCAGGCATATGGAAGTGGCACAATGATTGGGGATTGTTCCGGATCGCCTGTGCAAATCCTTGCACGGTGTCCTGACAGGGAAGAAGCTTATATCACGGCGACCATTGACCTGAAACAGATTCGCCAGATTAGAAGCACGAGCCGAAATTTTCGTCAGCGTCGACCGGATTTGTATGGTCCGCTGATTCAGCAGAAGAACGCGGTTAACAGCGAGCTCCCCTGAAGATCGTTATAGAAACAGGGATCCTGCGGTTCAGTGGGTGTTGAGGCTTTGACTGTCGCTGGGACGGAAGACCGAAGGAGTTTGGAAGCATGGACTGGATGACGTGGTACAATGGTCTCGAGAAGCCTTCATGGACGCCAGCACCTGGCACGATTGGGACGATCTGGCAGATCCTCTATCCAGTCATTCTTTTCAGCTTCGGTTTTGTTCTGGTGCAGGCGATCCGGGGAAAAATTGGCTGGAAAGTGGTACTTCCTTTTGGCATTAACCTTTTGGCCAACGTGATCTTTACGCCGATTCAGTTTGGCATGCGAAATCTGCCACTGGCAGCGGTCGATATTCTGATCGTTTGGGCAACCATCATTTGGCTGTCTGCGGCAATCTGGCCGTACTATCGATGGGTCGCGGTGGCACAGATACCGTATTTCCTCTGGGTTTCTCTGGCGACAGTATTGCAGTTATTGATTACGGCCATGAACTGGGGACAATGACGCATTTCCTATCGCGGCGGGACGAGCATGCATTTCCCGGGATTAGCCAGTTGTGGTTAAACTTCAATTGATGATCCACGCAAATCGTTTGTGACCGTGGAGTATTTTGACCACCGATGGTCACCGATGGTCACCGATGAACACCGATGAACACAGATGAACACAGATGAACACAGATAAAGACGCAAGCGCCATCGCTCCTGTCATCTGTGAAAATCTGTGCTATCTGTGGTTGAATGCGTCCTGAATTTTGACCACAGATGGCACAGATGAACACAGAAAAAATCGCAAGCGACATCGCTCCTGTCATCTGTGAAAATCTGTGATATCTGTGGTTCAATGCGTTCTGAGTTTTTGACCACAGATGGCACAGATGAACACAGAAAAAATCGCAAGCGACATCGCTCCTGTCATCTGTGAAAATCTGTGATATCTGTGGTTCAATGCGTTCTGAGTTTTTGACCACAGATGGCACAGATGAACACAGATAAAATCGCAAGCAACATCGCTCCTGTTATCTGTGAAAATCCGTGCTATCTGTGGTTGAATGCGTTCTGGTTTTATGGCCACAGATTACGCTGATGGAACCAGATGAATACACAAGGCCCAGCACTCCTCTCATTTTTGGTAAATCTTCCTTCCGAGAGCAACACCATGTCTGAATCAGCCGAAGCTTCTCCAAACGCGGAACTCACACAGATCGTCATTGGTGCCGCGATGAGAGTGCTCAACGTATTGAAACCTGGACTGAACGAAAAGCTCTACGAACGAGCCTTGATTATCGAACTTGCGAAACAGAACATCTCTTGCGAGCAGCAAAAAAAGTACGAGGTCTTCTATGACGGCAAACTGCTCGGTTCTCTGGTTCCGGATTTGATTGTCGATGGCTGAGTCATCGTGGATACAAAAGTTGTCAGCGAATTCAATGACAACCACATCGCCCAATTGGTGGGCTACCTGAACATCACCGGCTTGAAAACAGCCTTGCTACTGAACTTCAAGCATATAAAGCTCGGAATCAAACGCATTTCGAATTGATTGCCCCAATTTTTGATCACTGACAGAACGAATGCTGCAGATCAACACACCAGCACCGCCGCCTCTGTCATCTGTGAAAATCTGTGCTATCTGTGGTTCAATGCGTTTTGAATTTTGACGACAGATGACACAGATGGACACAGAAAAAGACACAGTCGCCATCGCCCCTGTCATCTGTGATCTCTGTGATCTCTGTGGTTGAGTGCGTTCTGAATTTTTAGCATAGATCGACACACAAGAAAAACGTTCAACGACAACGGATATTGGCAGTATCGATGGATCGTGATCCTGAGCCAGACTTGCTGGCGGTAAGATGGGAAATCACCTTCCGATCTTCAAACACACTGGAAATGCAAAAGGCGACGTTTTCGAACTTCGAAAACGTCGCCAATATATCGCCCCGACGACCATGTCGAAGGAATTAACACAGTTCTGCGCCTTCAGGACGACCAATCACCGACAGTCATTATGGTTTTGGGCTGTTTCCAAATCCAAAGCCTTCGGAAGGATTCTGCTGAGGTGCTCCTGGTGGTGCAGAGGGAGCTTCGGGTGGCAATCCCGGTGCTGCAGCAGGCGGTGTCCCGAATCCCTGTGAAGGATTTTCGAATCCAGGTGGCGGTCCACCAGATCCTGGAGCCCCGAGTCCAGGAGCCATCATTGGCCCCAGTAGTTCCGGAGAATTCTGGAGAATTGTCACAAGCTCGCCCGGAACAGTAATGGAGAACTTAAGCAAACTGCCGGAGAACTGGGCGGACGCACTTTCAACCGCGGAATCCGTCACGGAATGCAGTTTTTCCGGAACCTGAGCCTTCATAATCGGGTACATCTGCTGAAGCATGCCGACTCCCTCTTTAAGGGCTTTCAGGCCACCGGCACCGGCAGACGGATCGTTCAGATTCAGCTGCACCTGCAGGTTCAAATCAGCAGACGCTTTCAGCGCGATCGCTACGCCGGAGACTCGGCCTTTCACCGCATCCAGCAGCTGAGCGACAAACGGCGGTGCATTCTGAGGTGAAGGGATTGAGCCGCTGAGTGGGGCGAGTGCAGGATTGCTGAACGCCAGTACGAAATCACTGTCAGAAGATACGAACGCAAACTGGCCGTTTTCCGCTTTGCCGGGTCCGCGGTCGAGTGCCGCTTTCATTGCCGGTTCAGTTGCAAACAGGAAAGTCCTGGAATCAACCGGATAAACGCCTGTCTGAGGAACCTGTGGATTTGCTTCACCCATGAGGAAGAAAGTCTTGCCCGCATGGGAAACTTCAGCAGCATTCTGAGACCTCGCAATGGCAGCAAAGTCAATATCCTTTGAAGCTCGCAGAACGGAAATCGCTGTCGTATTATTCATGAACTGCTGGGCCATGCGAGCTGGGTCCGGGGGGCCACCGCCAGCAGCGGGAAGTGCTGCTCCCATGATTTTCGCCAGCACATCTCCCATGCCATATGTGAGCGACTCCATATCAGACACGGAGAATCCCGCCTGTTCGACCATCTTCTTCAAATTTTCCTGCACCGGGGGCAAACCCATCAGCGGAGCCATAAACCGACTACCGGTCAGGTCAGCAGGTCGGACGTACAGAACCAGTTCAGTATTCGGCGCAAGCCATGAAAAATCGACAGGAGCTCCCTGTTGCGATGTCCCCGAACCACTCGACTGATTTCCCGAGAGAAACGGATTGACCGCGGGCGCTCCAGCCGAATCAGGTGCTTCGGCGGCCGGGGCAGCTTCCGCAACGGCAACTGATGGTCGGGGAGCGGCAGGAACAGGAGAAGCAGCGACGGAGTTCAGCTTTGCTTCCTCCTCTGCGCGACGTTGTTCTTCAGCCAGAATTCTTTGTGCTGCTGACTTTTCCCGAGCCCGCTTTTCGTTCTCGGCGGCTGCCAGAAGCTCGCGCTGCTGAGCATCATCTTCTGCGTCCAGTTGTCGCTGGTGTTCCGCTTCCTGCTGAAAAAGAGCCCGCTGATTGGACTGCCTTGTAAGTTTCTGCTCACCCTCACCAGCCGTTACTTCTTCTTCAACAATGCGACGAATACTTCCCTGAACATTTTGCAGAGCAATACTCACCAGCCGCGATTCTTTTGCGTTTGTTTCGTGCATCAGTCCCTGACGAAACAGGTTTTTGGCATTGTCGAGATCGCCGGACTGTGCGAGCAGCACGCCCTTCAGATAAAAGACCCGGGGATCGTCTGTACCGCCGTTAATGGCGGCATCGAAATTCTGATGCGCTTCGGCCGCGTTACCTGCCTTCATGGCGACCACCGCGTCCCGATACAGCGCTGCGTTTGCTGCAGCTTTCGGATCAGTGGTATTTGCAATCCGAGCCTGCTCGCGAATCGCTTCAATTTTTGATCTCAGGCTTCCCTGAACTTTTTCGAGCGCCGCACTGACTCGCCGCGACGTTCCGCTGGCAACCTCCAGCTCAGCCCCTTTTTTGAAGTCGCTGGTTCCGTCCTGTCCCTGCTGTTCAGCGATCAGTCCTCGATAAAAATAGGCTCGCGGATCTTTTGAACCACCAGAAATGATCTCCGAAAGCGACGCCGTCGCTGCAGCGGAATCTCCCTCGCGCCATGCCGTAAGTGCCTGACCCAGTGGTGATTCCATTCCAGGTTCTGCAGCCGGCAGGCTACTCGATAACATCGCGGATAACATGAGCAGAAGGGCTTTTTGAGCACCCAACCCATTGTCTTTAAACATAACTCGCACTCCAGGAATCACACAGAAAGGCACAACCCATACGACAATAAGATACTCGAACTTGTCACTGGACGAACGAGGTAATTGCCAGGAAAACAGGGCGTGGCAAAATTCCGGAACGAAACGGCCGAAAAATACCCGGCTAAGGATTCCTGGAAGAAGTCGGAACATTTTGAGCATCTTCGCCGTCTCGCCCTGGCAAAAGAATCCTCACAAAGCGATCGCAAAAACTGCGAGGATCACCATCCAGGCAATCCCAAGAACGTGCCAGCACCAGGCGGCAAAGACCACTCCCCAGTAATATTCGTGGTCATAGCGATCTGCTTCAGCACAAATGGCAATCCACAACAACACAGCCTGAGCGACAAGAAAGTGCATCGCATGCAGGGCGGTAAACATGAAAATGAAGGCATTCACGTCTGTTTGCTGCCATGCAGACTTTGGAACTCCGCGGACAAAGGCCCAAAGTCCGTATGACTGAACACCCACAAACAAAACGGCCGACAACAGTGCAAGGATCAGGGAAAACCGAAACTGCTGCTGGCGTTCGACCTTTACGTTCTCGACCGCCTGGTGCATAAACCAGCTTCCGGCAGCCAGAAAAATCGTCCCGAACTGAAAGGCAGCGGGAAGCGAAGTGACGGATCGTATGGGCGGCAAGCCATTAATTCGGATCAGAATGTACGTCAGCGTACCGGCCAGCGCGCACTGCACAATCGTCGCCTGAAAGAAGCGGCGAGCGACAAATGCACGATTCTCATCCCAGCGGGTGACCATTTTCTGTCCGTCTCGCACCGCTGCACGCGGTGTACTTGCCTTTAGCGAATGGTCCGTAACAATATGGACATCAAAGACGCCAGCCGAAATGCGGCTGGGTACTGCTGCGGGTCATGCAGTCGCTTGTCTTGTGGTAGTGTTAACCTCATTTTTGTCCTGGCAAGTCCCAGGCAGGGAGAATTTTGCATGAAACTTTGGCAATCCGTCCTGATGGGGCTGGCGATTGGAGTCGCTGGAGGATCCGCAATGGCCGCTGAATCGATCCATGAGTTCAAGGTGAAGTCGCTGGACGGAAAGGACGTCAATCTGGCCGATTACAAAGGCAAGGTATTGCTGGTGGTCAATGTTGCCAGCAAGTGTGGCGCTACTCCACAGTATGAACAATTGCAGGCACTTCACGACAAGTACAGCGAAAAAGGCCTGGTCGTTCTGGGATTCCCCTGCAACCAGTTTGGAGGTCAGGAACCAGGTTCAGCTGCTGAAATCAGGGAATTCTGTTCTGAAACTTACAAAGTCAAGTTTCCACTGTTCTCCAAGATTGATGTTAATGGTGACAATCAGTCGCCAGTGTATGACTTCCTGAAAAAGGGTGCGGAAGATCACGCCAACATCGGCTGGAATTTCGAGAAATTTGTCGTCGGCAAGGATGGCAAGGTTGTCAGCCGATTCAAGACTCGCACGAAGCCTGATGCAGAAGAAGTTGTGAAGGTCATTGAAACTGAACTCGGGAAATGACCGGCCAAAGCGTGCGTCCTGAATAACTTCCTGCAGGCCCGGTATTTCCATGAAATACCGGGCTGCTTTTTTGCAATTCTCAAATGTCGCGGCTCTTTGTTCCCAATCTGCTCTTTGAAGAACAGCTGATGCGTGCGCCGATTAAACCGGGCGCGCTGGCACGAGTCAATGCTTTGGCGCCCGTGATGGGGTTGCTTGCCGACCGGGCTGACGATCTCGTCCTGACGGCGTCCGACGCCGTGCCTTCGCATCTGCCTGAGATCCTTTCTTCCGTTCGATTTAGCACCATTGAACAGTGTCTCCGTCTGAAGCACCGATCGCTGATCCTGCATCCGTGGGGACACAGCCATGATGTTCGGCACATCGCAGACCGTCTGAACGCCGATTACTCTTCGCCTGAAATGGATGTCGTGCGAACGATTAACGGTCGCCAGTTTCTGGCTCCGTTCGACCGCATTGTGCCGCTCGAAGGTATCGATGCTGACCTGTTGCGAGACTGTACGAACAACACGTTGCCGACGGTCATGCGAAAGCACGATGACACCGGCGACGGCCATTTGCTCCAGCAAAGCTCGATCAATGACCATGGCTCGGTGTTCCATTCATCTCGTCCGTTTTCAAGCATGTGCAGTTCGCTTGCGGAAGTGCAGCTGAGGCTTGAACAGCTGATACAGACGACTGGCCCGGACTGGGTGATTAAAGCTCAGGTGAGTCATGCGGCTCGAAATCGAATTCCTGGCCGTGGCTGTCTGCTCAGTGATGCTCATCGTGGATGGCTGCGCAAACAATTTGATCGGGGCCTGATTGTTGCTGTTGAACCGTGGGTTCAGCGGATAGCAGAGTGTGGACTGCAGTTTTCCGTCCTGCATGAGTCCGCGATGCAGGGTGGCGAAGTTTCCGTCTCATGCCAGCATCAACGGATCGACCCTTCAGAGTTGGCTCACCAGCGAGAGGTCAGCGGTTTCACCGAGATAAGTCGCCGGATTCAGCTGGATGGTACTACCGAACTGATTAACAGTGATCAGGGAAGTTATATTGGCAGCATGGTTTTGCCACCGTCCCGCGCTTGTGTGCGGCATCCGGTCTGGGAGTGTGCTGTGGAGCATGGGTACCGGATTGTCAGCACGGCCGCACAGCTCGGTTACTTCGGCCCTGTGGGGATCGATTGTATGGTTTTTACCGATCGGTCTGGCCGGAAATTTCTCAGGCTGTGTCATGATATTAATGGTCGGATGACGATGGGCCGTATTGCGATGACCCTGTCAGAATTGCTGAAACCCAACGAATTTGGATTTTGGGCTCATTTTTCGGCCAAACTGGTAAAGGAGGGCAGCTTTTGCTTTGCGAAAACACTGCCAGCATCCGTACGACTCGTGCCAACAAGTCCCTTGCTCATCGGGAATACTTCACCAGACGTTCTGACTGCTCTGTTTGTCTCGAACGACGTTCAGGATCTGATTTCCGTGCGGCATCAAATTTCAAATGCCAGCTAAATCTGATAAAAGCTGGTACCACATGGTCCCGGAGCCTTAACAACATGCAGGCGCCGAATCTTTGCAATCGCAGGAATTATTTGTCCCCATGACAAGCGCCACAGCTGACACCGTGCATCTTCCATTTTCACAGCCGTGGTACCAGCAGCAGCAGGCGACACTGGGAGAATTCGCCTGCCGACAGCTGGGCTTCTACGTGATCCCTGCGGAATTGCGGCTGTCCGTGGTGATTCCCGTCTACAACGAGGAGAAAACTCTTCGGGCATTGGTGGATCGTGTGCGGGCGGTTCCGATTCGCAAGGAACTGATTCTCGTCGACGACTGCAGCCGAGACCGATCAAGGGAGATCCTTCGCCAGCTGGAAGCAGAATCCGCTCAGGACGAATTTAACAGAATTCGCGTTTTCTTTCATGACATTAATCAGGGAAAGGGAGGCGCTCTTCAGACTGGCTTCAGCAAAGTCGAAGGGGATATTGTGATCATTCAGGATGCCGATCTGGAATATGATCCGACCGAGTATCCTCGACTGCTTCAGCCCATTATTGAAAACCGGGCCGACGTCGTCTTCGGAAGTCGTTTCCTCGGTGACCAGGCGCACCGGGTGCTCTACTTCTGGCATTATCTGGGCAATCGATTTTTGACGACACTATCGAACTGCTTCACCAATCTGAACCTGACCGATATGGAAACCTGTTACAAGGTATTCCGCCGTCACGTGATTGATGAGATTACACCGAAGCTTGTTCAAAAGCGTTTCGGATTCGAACCGGAAGTCACTGCACGAGTGGCACGACGAGGATATCGGATCTATGAAATTTCCGTCAGCTATTCCGGCCGCACCTACGCGGAAGGCAAGAAGATTGGCTGGAAAGACGGTTTTCAGGCGCTGTGGTGCATTGTTCGCTTCGGAATTGCAGATTAACGAGCGGATGACACACTAGAAGTCGAAACGAATCCCGAAAAGACTGCCCGAGGTTTTGTATTGCGCTTTGAGCAGGTCAAAATATCGATCCTTTCTCACCACATCGGACCTGCCAAAAACGTCACTGTGCTTTTGTACTGCGGTCTCATAAGCCTTTAATCCCCGGCTTTTGATATATCCGTCCACATCCTGCAGAATCTGAGCCTGTCCGGCATCCCGAGCCTGATCGAGAGCCGTAGAAGCCCCGGAACTTCCCTTCTTTCCGTAGATATCCAGAGCAGACTGCAAAGCGGTATTTGGATTGATTGTGAGCAGTTTCTGATGAATCCATGCCGTTGACGATTCAGAAAACTTCTCGCCCGTCAGGTCAGCGAGACCCTGAGCGTAACCACCAAAGTATGCGTTGCGAACGGCTTCCGCTCGGCCAGCAAGCAATGCGTCACCCGCCTGAAAAAGGCCGGTACCGACAGAGGTAATCAGAATTCCTGCCTTCAGCGTCGGAATGACCAGCTTCTTCAGAACCAGTCCGATTGATAACCAGTATCCCGAGTATTCACCGACTGAGAACCCAGGCTCTACGGAAACACCGAGTGAGAATCCGTTGTTGCGAGCGTTTTGAAACAGCACGTCCGTGCCAATCTGTGCATCCGCGAAAAGTTCGCTGTAGCCCACAAACACGGCACTTGGACCGCCGGTAATCACGTGCGCTTTGGCTCCGTTGAGCTCGGCAGCACTGAAGGGCCGTTTACATACGATGTCCGTCCACTGGATGTCTTCCGCCTCCAGATCCGGGGCAGAAATCTCCGCTGAAACACCCGGGGTCGCAATCCCGGTTGAGACCAGCACAAAGTCACACTCATGTGCGGCCGAAGCGCTTTTGAAGGAAAATGTCCATGCACTAATTGCACCGACAGCACTGATTCCCGCGGACAGCACACCAGCAAATTTCCAGTCCGAGGCTTTCGTAAATTGATTGAACACGGCCACTCCGGTATCGACAAAGAATTCTGGAAACAGCAAAGTCCGGCAGACACGCAGGGCTTACAGGATACAGGAACGCAGAGCTCTTACTGGAAAATTCCGAAAACCCTTTCAAAAGCAAAAAGCAGCCGCCTAATTGCGGAATTCCCTGGATCGCGAGAAACCAGTGATCCGCGAACACATGGGAAAGATGGGAAGCTCAGACAGGACGGAAAAAATTTCCCGCTGGTGACTAATAAACAACGACGGTTTAAAGAAGTTAGCCGATGTCGAAGAAAAGCAGAAGTTACGAACCAGTCGGCTTGTGGAAAAGTGACGATGCAAATGTCTGCTGTCACTGATTTTCAGCACCTGTCTTCTGCGTTTCGGCAATTTCGGCTTCCTGCAGTCTGATACCAGCAACTTCGGCCATTGCTGGGATCGAAACGCTTCTACGGTCATTCACTGATGTTCTTTAGTACCTCGCTGCAAAACCGAGGTACTTTGAAAACAACGTTCATCATTTGAAACGACAAGAGGACAAAGAGCTGCGGAGTAAGGCAGTTAATTCATTTTTCCCTCCGGGAAGGACTCCGGAAAATGCCAGATTCCGATACGGATCCTCGATTTGAATCTGGTCTGACAATTGCAGACCAGCACCATTCGTCGCGCATCGGAAATTCGCGATGAACTCTGGTCATGTACGAGGTGAGTCCCTGATGCCCAGTTCCTGTTCACGCGGTTCCTGTCGAGGATCGAACGCACTGGCAGCCTGCGTTATTGCCGGCAGTCTGATTGTGCTGTACGCCAGTTTCGATCCGGTTCCCGCAGGAGAAGATCTTCACGATGGAGAGCAGCCGGTAGCCACGGCCACTGCATTCGAAATTGTTGACATCAATGAAACCGTTCCCGTCCCGCCGGATGCGACAGTCGTTCCGCAGGCGAACGAAACGAACACAGCCGTGGAAACGGCGGCCGATCCAGCTTCTGCTGACTCAACCGTGCAGATCGTTCAGACACCCGAAAGTGGAATTGTTCTGGACAACAATGAAGCCATTAAATTCTCTCTGCTCGTCTTGAAGGACGGAGCGACATGGTTGCAGGGGGTTCAGCATTATTCAACGCTGTTCTCCAAGCAGGAACGCATAGAGGGTGATCTGACTGAAAATCAGATCATCGAGATGAAGGTTCAGCACGGACCAACCTTTGGTGTCTACATGAAGTGGAAGAACTCCGACACCGGTCGCCAGCTGCTTTACAACGAAGAATACGAAGACCGACAGCTTGTCGTTAAACTCGGCGGACTGAAAGGTCGCTTGCTGCCGGCAATTAAGCTGGATCCGAGGGGCGATCGGGCCATGTCGGAAGCACGATATCCGGTTACCGAAGCCGGAATCCTGGGTATGATGAAGCAAATCATCTCACATCGCGAACTGGATCTGAAACGCGGGCATGGCTGCATTTGCCGACGTCTGCCGAACCAGGTATTCGACGAGAAGAACTGCATGTGTTTCGTGTTCGAATACGAATCGCCGGAGATCTCGAAAACTTATCGCAAAAGTATCATCCTGATTGATGCAAGGCACAACATTCCACTGATGGCTCGCAATTTTACATGGGCGCGTGAAGCGGACGGATTGTCAGCACAGGAACTTGATGATCAGACTCTGATCGAGAATTACTCATTCACCGCAGTCAACTTTGCCGTCGAACTGGTCGCTGAGGACTTCAGCCGAGACAATCCGAGATATCGCATGTAAACGGCATCGCAGGCGACATGGTCCCATCAGTCTCGCCGCGGGCGCGGGCACAAAGAATCGCTATAGGTTGTGACAGGCGTCAGCTGTCACAACCTTTTTTTTGCGCGGCAAATTCTGATGGACACAGCGCAAAATGATGGCAGTTCGTCGGCAGAGAACCATACGACTCGTTGTACAAGCCGTCTGCATTGCCTGACGATCACTTTCACAGGATTGTCTGACCGGGCTTCCAGAGCACGTCCTGTCGACCGCAGTCATTCGCAATTCTTGCCATCACGAACAGAAGGTCGGACAAACGATTCAGACTCACCAGCAAATGGTGATTCACAGGCTCGATCTCGGATAATCGCAGAACATCCAGTTCGGCTCGACGGCAAACGCTGCGAGCATGATGCAATGAAGCAGCCGCTGCCGTGCCACCTGGCAGGACAAAACTCGTCAATGGTTCCAGCTGTGCAACATAATCATCAATGAGCTCTTCCAGTCTTGTCGCGTGAGCAGCCTTAATTCGCGGGCAAGAGTTCGGTTCGCCTTTATCCTCACCGAATGGCGTACACAAATCAGCACCGAGATCGAACAGGAATTGCTGCATCCGAAAAATGATCTCCTGGAAGGAGGACTGTGGGCAGGCTGAAGCTGCGACTCCCAGCACACAGTTCAATTCGTCAACGGCTCCTCCTGCAATGATCCGGGGGTGGAGTTTGGCGACGCGGCTGCCATCTCCAATCGAAGTCTCACCATGGTCGCCTCCGCCTGTGTAGATTCGGTCGAGCCTGACCACAATGTTCGTCCTCTGTGAAAAACTGACTTGTCAGATAAATGATTGGCGAACGCCGGACACGCTGATACCAGTCCCCACGCACAAAGTTAATATTCTGTTAATCTGTCAGGTGACTGAAACCAGTTGCTGCCAAAGGTTTGGAATGTTATCCGTTTCACTCCGTTCATTCGACCGCTCAGCACAAAACAATTTACCGGAACGCCTTGCCTGAACCCTTTTAACCCGCCAGGATTCCGGTCAGTTCGCGGATCGCATGGAGTCCTGACCGCTCTGTTACCAGTCGTCAGGCTCTGCTTTTCATTTCACTAACGCCAGGTAATCTCTTAAGCAAGGGCTTTCAGACTGATGCATTCATCGCACCATGATCAGCCGCAGCTGGTTTGTAAACAGGCAATCAGCGCAATGGCGAAGATCGCAATGATCTGGCTCCTCGTGAACAGCACCGGCGTTTTCGCGCAGGACATCGTTCGGGGAGTCGTATTTGAAGATTCCAATGGTAACGGGATACTGGATTCCGGCGAAAAGAAGCTCAGCGGAGTCGAGGTGTCGAATGGAAGAGAAGTTGTTTCCACAAACAACAACGGTGAATATTCACTGCCGTTGAGCGCCGACGCCAACATTTTTGTGGTGAAGCCGACTGGCTACAAAACTCCGATCGACGAAAACGGTATACCCAGATTTTACTATACTCACAAGCCCGGCGGGTCTCCGTCGAATCTGCAGTTTCCAGGAGTTGAACCAACCGGTCCACTTCCGTCAGCCGTGAACTTCCCGCTTTATCCTGTGGCTGAGCCGACCGCATTTGATGTGCTTTTTTTCGGTGATCCGCAGCCTCGCGATCAGAAGGAAATCGACTATATCGCACATGATGTCGTTGAAGAACTCATCGGAAGTAAAGCCGCCTTTGGTGTCACTCTGGGCGACATCCTTTTCGACGATCTCAGCCTGTTCGACAGTCTCAATCGGACAATCGGAAAGATTGGAATTCCCTGGTACAACGTTATCGGAAACCATGACATCAATTTTGCGTCTGACGACGATGAAATGAGTGATGAGACCTTTGAGCGAGTTTACGGGCCCCCGTACTATTCATTCGATTATGGCACTGTCCATTTTGTTGTGATCGATGACATTCACTGGATGAAGGATGGCGACCGAAAGTTCTATCGCACCGGGCTGAGTGACCGACAACTGGACTTTGTGGAAAATGACCTGCGTCTTGTTGAACAGAATCGACTGGTTGTGGTGATGATGCATATCCCTTTTGTCCGTTCGACACCGTGGCTTGAACCCAAACGTGAACGGCTGTTTCGGATTCTGGAATCAAGAGAGCACTGTATTTCACTCGCAGGACATACTCATCACCATGAACAGACGATGATCTCAGAGGCGGATGGCTGGAAGGGACCCAGACCTCATCATCACATCATCAATGTGACCGTGTCTGGTTCGTGGTGGTCCGGCAAACCCGACGAGGAGGGTATTCCACATACTTTGTGTGCCGACGGAACACCCAATGGTCATACAATCATGCACTTTGATGGAACGAAGTATCTGCTGGAGTATCGTGCGGCAAAAAGACCGCCCGAGTATCAGGTCCGAATCACCGCGCCAGAAGTCGTTGCAGCGGAGAAGACAGGAACAGCCATCTTCCATGCCAACGTTTTCAATGCGATGCCAAGTGCCAGGGTCGAATGGCGTCTGAATGAAACGTCCGAATGGAATCTGATGGAAAAAGATGCATCGCCTGACCCGGTATTCCAGACACTTGTGAATGAGGAACTTGCGATTGGTGAAAAATCACTCACGTGGCGGAAACTTCCAAAGCCGCTGATTTGTCCGCATCTGTGGAAAGCGAGTTTGGGAGATAATCTTCCCGGAGGTACTCATACAATTTATGTTCGTGCCACCAATCCCAACGGGCAGGAGTTAACAGGCAGCCGAATCATTCGAGTTGAATAATTTTCTGCCGTCAGTTTTTCAATGGGTTCATCGGAGCGTCGATATGTCGGAGATTGTTCGTATTGGCAGTTCAGCTCGCTGGTCCGACGTTGTCATTCATGCAGGAACCGCACGCTGGGTCGAAGTGGCAGCCGATCAGACTCCGGATGCCCGCTACCAGGTCGCACAGGTTCTGTCCCAGATCGACGCCACGCTGGAACAGATCGGCAGTTCACGGACGCAACTGCTGCAGGTACTGATCTATCTCTCAGACCTTCATCACATCACGCAGCTGAACGAGGTGTGGGACGAATGGATACCACAGGGCGATGCGCCTGTCCGAGCTTGCGTGGAAGCGGGACTGGGCAAAGGCTGCCTTGTGGAAATGGTCGTGACTGCGGCGGTTGAAACTATGCACCGGGCGAGCTGATGCTCGCCCGGGAATTTACAGCCAGCCTGCGGCTGCGGCGATCCCAAGTACGGACATGATGACTACTCCCGTCCATAATACCAGGCGGCGAGCTCTTCGCTGTTGTTTTTCTCTGATGGAAAGAACGGCTTCAAGGTTTGCAATGCGGTGATACCGGTGTATTGCACTCTCCTGTGAAGCCCTGCGAGGAACGGATCCGGGTGAACTCAATGATGCACTCACGACTAACAAACTCCTTCGTGTAAAATGACTGCAGGAGGGAACCTGCACCAGGAACGATGTGTGCGGAAAGATTTCCGCCATACCGCTCAAAGGGAACATTCGATAACAGCAATTCGTCACTGCCAGCAATTCGTTTAGAAGATTTTTTGCTTTAGTGACACAGCTGTCAGGACGTGGAAAACAATAAGCTGCCGCCATAGTTGCCTTACGCTCCGCGATAGACCGTACTTTTGCGGAGCAAAAGGCAACACTCATTGTTTGGCAGCGTCTTCAATTATCAGACGACAGAATCGCCATGCGCCTTGCAAAAAAACAGAACACGTCGAACGAGTTTCCGCTGACTGAGAGTGTCGATAACAGATGAACGGAAATGGCGTGAGAGTTCCGGCGAAAAATGCCACCTGGTCAGTGCTTTTAAACGAAAAACCGGCTGTCCGAGGAATTACTCTGACAACCGGTTTCAGGTTTATGGGAATTACAGAGACGCAGTGAAATAGACTCCTCCTTTCAGGCCCGAGAGGCCACAGAGTGTTCTATCGTCTTCAGGCGGGCACAGCTTCTGCAAGAATCGGAACATCGCCTCTTCTCAGAGATTCGGCCGAGTAATCGCGCCGATTGATTTTCCTTGCAACCTGCCGACTCGCACGTTCAACGGCAAGACCGACCGCACGCTCAAAGATATCCGCCTGCTCATGGATGATCACATCCGGCCGACGATGCATCTGGACGCGAACCACACAACGAATCGACTCGCCACCCTTGGGACCGTTAACATCGGCCAGCGTGACATAAACTTCTTCAATGGTCGACTCAAATCGGGCAAACGCAGTACTGCAGCGACTCCGGATTAACTCACCGGCATGAGGCGGAACGCTGGAATCAAGGTGAAAACTGATCTTCATCGAATTGAACCTTTCCTGAACTCAGGTCAAACGAGAATCGAGATCGCTTCGGCCATCTTATCCAGACTGGAATACGCAGTCCCCGCTTATTTGCACTGACTGCCCAGTCTCCGGCTTGCTCAAACGACTGCTATTTCCTCCCGGATCAAAGTTTTAATTCCGTACTGATTAATTTTCCGTCACATTGACGTTTCCGTCGCATTCATCGTGCACCACTGAGTCGGTTGCGGCCACGAAAATCCACGCGGAATCTCAAATCCGCGTCAATCTCCAGCAGTCCCAACAGCAGACCTTTCCAGAATGCACTAAACAACGTTGCTTTTTTCAGACACAATTCTGACGCAACCGGTGCAACCTGATCACAAAAAAACTACTCTCCACAAACGTTTTTATGGGAACCACAGCGGAAAGTGATTTGTTGAAAACCATGACGTCACCGCTCGATCATCAGTGCCAGATCATCAGCAAACGTTCTCTGTCTCGTTTATACGTATTACGGGGTTTTTCGACCAGACCGTCAGATCATTTTTACAAAAACGGCATCCGGGTAAAGAATGAAAACGCTCGGAAGTTGTCAGGCAGGATTCACAAATGAGCATTTTGGAAGGTCAGTCGGCAATTGTTACCGGTGGCAGTCGCGGGATTGGACGCGGGATCGCGGAGGCGTTGCTGCAGGCGGGATGTAAGGTGACTATCTGTTCAAGAAACGAACAGCAGATTGAGGAAACCGCAGCCGAATTACGACAGCAGTATCCAGACGTAATTGCCTGCCGTGCCAATGTGGGAATCGAATCGGATGTTCTTCGACTTTTCAACTCCGCAATGGCTCGTTTCGGCAGTGTCAATATTCTTGTCAATAATGCTGGCAACTTTGACGGTGGCCCACTGGAACAGCTCTCCTTTTCCGACTGGAATAATGTGATCGACGCATGTCTTCATGGTCCGTTTCTGTGTACACGCGAAGCCTTCCGTGTCATGAAGAACAGAGGTGGCAGAATTTTGAACATTGGATCCATCTCGGCACAACGCGCCAGAATGTACTCAGTCCCCTATACCTCCGCAAAATTCGGCATTCAGGGTTTAACTCAGGCGGCAGCACTTGAAGGGCGCGAACACGGAATCATTGTCAGTTGCCTGCATCCCGGTAATGTACTTGTGGAACGTCGACAGAATACCGGCTCGGAAGCAGACAACGAACCAATGATGTCCATCGAAACGATTGCTCGCGCAGCAATGGCCATGCTGACCGTCCCGCCCGATGTCAATTTTCTGGAAGCCATCGTCCTGCCCAGTCAGCAACAGTATCTCGGCCGGGGCTGAATTTACGCTCCGGTTGCACGGTCGTGCCTGGCCCACCGTGGGTTGCACTCAACGCCGTACCAATAACACCCGCGTCACGCTGTTCACCGGCCCCCTCCCGAGCTTGCTTCGCTCGCTCGACCTCCCCCGGCTTCGCCGGGGGAGGAGGTTTAAAAGAACCTCCCCTCCCGCGCAGCGAAGCGGAGTGGGAGGGGTCGGCCGATAGGCCGGGGGAGGGCTCGCCGCGTATTGCACTCAGCGCCGTCCCAATAACACCCTCGCCCAGCTGTTCACCAGCCCCCTCCCGAGCTTGCTTCGCTCGCTCGACCTCCCCCGGCTTCGCCGGGAGAGGGGGTTTTTATAACCTCCCCTCCCGCGCAGCGAAGCGGAGTGGGAGGGGTCGGCCGATAGGCCGGGGGAGGGCTCGCCGCGTATTGCACTCAGCGCCGTCCCAATAACACCCGCGCCCAGCTGTTCACCGGCCCCCTCCCGATCTTGCTATCGCTCGATCGACCTCCCCCGGCTTCGCCGGGGGAGGAGGTTTAAAAAAGCCTCCCCTCCCGCGCAGCGAAGCGGAGTGGGAGGGGTCGGCCGTCAGGCCGGGGGAGGGCCCGCCGCGTATTGCACTCAACGCCCTACCAATAACACCCTCGCCCCGCTGTTCACCGGCCCCCTCCCGAGCTTGCTTCGCTCGCTCGACCTCCCCCGGCTTCGCCGGGGGAGGAGGTTATAAAAAATCTCCCCTCCCGGAACTTTGGTCTGCCTGCGAAGTCCGCGGGAAACGAAAACGGATTCAATCTTCGTTGTGTACTCGCACGAGACAAAGTACGCTTCATCCTGACACAACCGGACCTGACTCACTTTCCCCTGGAACCTTACGCGCAATGGAAATTTCCGACGTACGAAAAGTTGCCTCGCTGGCGCGGCTTGCATTAACCGAAGAAGAACTTCTCACGTACGGCCGACAACTGACCGGTATTCTGGATTACGTGCGACTTCTTGATGAAGTCGACACTCAGAATACCGAACCGATGCCGCATGCAATTGCGCTGCAGAACGTGTTTCGTGACGACCAGCGAACAAATTCGCTGGACGTTGCTGACGCATTGAGCAACGCACCGAGGACAGACGGACAATACTTCCTTGTTCCTCAGATCCTTGAGGAGAGGTCCGGCGGAAAATAACTGTAGCTGGTTTTGTGCTCGCACCCCGTGTGATCACGGTGAAAATCAGTTACAACAGTCTGTCCGTGTCCGGCACGCAATGTGGCGGGCGGAAATCCCGGAAAAAGTAAATCGCACGCATTCTGCCACATCCTTATCCTGATTGTACCGATCTGGTTATGTCACTTCATTATCTGAATACAGCCGAACTCCATTCCGCATTGACGGAAGGCCGACTTTCCAGTCGTCAGCTGACGACTGCATGTCTGAACCGAATTGAGATGCTCAACCCGTCTCTCAATGCGTTCATCAGCGTCAATGCCGATCAGGCACTGCTGCAGGCAGATCGAGTTGACGAAAAGCGGCGGCGAGGAGAACGGGTGGGAGTTCTGGGTGGCCTTCCGCTGGCGCTGAAGGACAACATCTGTCAAAAGCTGGTTCCAGCAACCTGCGGCAGCCGAATGCTTCAGAATTTCCGTCCTCCTTACAATGCGCATGTGACCGAACGAATTGAAGCGGAAGATGGGGTCATCGTTGGCCGGCTGAACATGGATGAGTTTGCCATGGGGTCTTCCACGGAGACATCGTTTGCCGGGCCATCGTTAAATCCGTGGAACAGGCAACGCACTGCCGGTGGTTCCAGCGGTGGAGCTGCTGTTGCGGTTGCATCCGGCATGGTGCCACTGGCTCTGGGTTCGGACACTGGCGGCTCGATTCGCCAGCCGGCATCGTTTTGCGGCGTTGTCGGGATGAAGCCAACTTACGGGCTGGTGTCCCGGTATGGACTGATTGCTTACGCAAGTTCGCTGGACCAGATCGGCCCGTTTTCCAGGGACGCATTTGGAGCGGGCTTACTTCTGCAGGCAATCGGCGGGCACGACAGTCGGGACTCCACATCGATTCCTGTATCTGCGCCTTCGATTGAAGAGATCATGGCGGGTGTACCGGGCAAACTTCGAGTTGGCATCGTGGATGAACATTTTGGAGAAGGCCTGCAGCCCGAAGTCGGCGACTGTGTCAGACAGGCCATTGCGGAACTTGAAGCAGCGGGAGCGACGGTCAGCAAAGTCGAACTTCCTCATTCAAAATTCAGCATCGCGGCTTATTACCTGATCGCCTGCAGCGAGGCATCCAGCAATCTGGCTCGCTATGACGGCATTCACTACGGTCATCGAGCTGACCAGTTTTCTGACATGACCGATCTGTACTGTCAGAGTCGGGGAGAAGCGTTTGGCCCTGAGGTCAAACGACGAATTATGCTGGGAACTTATGCGCTTTCAGCAGGCTACTACGATGCCTACTACCTGAAGGCACTGAAGGTTCGACGGCGAATTCGTGAAGATTTTGACCGCGCTTTTCAGTCCGTGGACATCATTGCGGGACCTGTCGCTCCAACGCCGGCCTTTCCGCTGGGAGAAAAGCTGGATGACCCTCTGACAATGTACCTGTGTGATATCTATACCATCAGCGCGAATCTCGCAGGTATTCCGGGGATCTCCGTGCCCTGTGGCTTCACCTCAGATCATCTGCCGGTCGGGCTGCAGTTTCTGGCGCCAGAACTTCAGGATTCCCGACTGCTTCAGGCAGCCAAATTGTTTCAGCAGCGTACAAAATGGCACGAACAGCATCCGGAACTTTCCTGATGCTGCGAGCCGGAATAAATGATGGGAGATATCTGCCATGATGCCACGGAAATACTCGGAATCGTTGTTGAGGAAGCCGGCCTCCGGGCGGTTAAAGGCCTCTCTGTCTGTTCTGCTGACGATCGCGTTTTTCTGTCTCACTGCGATTGACCGACTTAATGGCCGAGTAGTTGCGGAAGAACTGCGCGGCGCTCCCACGAAGTTTAGCCCAATGTCTGCTGAGCCGATCTTTTCAGGCAGGCCCGGTCACTGGGATGCAAAGATTCGGGAACGTGGCTGGATCATGCGCGACGGCGATCAGTGGCGGCTGTGGTACACAGGTTACAACCCGGATGTTCAGCCGCTGATCATGCGTCTTGGTTATGCCACCTCAACGGATGGCCTGTCATGGCAGCGATACAGCGAAAAGCCGCTGATCGATGATCTCTGGGTGGAAGATATGATGGTGATACGTCATCAGGGACGCCTGCTGATGTTTGCGGAAGGACGTGATGATCAGGCACAGCTGCTTTCATCTGCGGATGGAATTCAGTGGACTCGGGAAGGGACACTTGATGTGCGTCTGAAGGATGGAAGCCCCATTCCTCCAGGACCGTTTGGTACACCCACTGCGGTCTTTGAAGACGGCGTCTGGAACCTGTTCTACGAACGTCGCGATGCAGGGATCTGGCTGGCTCGTTCAACCGATCTGAAGACATGGACCAACGTCAGTGATGAACCCGTCATACTTCCTGGTCCGCAGCCCTGCGATCGGCTGATGATCGCTATGAATCAGATCGAAAAAATCGGCGACAAGTATGTGGCAGTACTTCACGGCACTGGTACCCCGGAGAAGCCGCGACAATGGGCAACAACACTGGCATTTTCCACCGACTTACAGCACTGGGAAAAGTATTCGGGAAATCCATTGCTGCCCATCGCAGAGAACAAGTCCAGTGGACTGCTGATCCGCGATGGCAGCGCATGGCGACTCTACACAATGCACGAGAAAGTCGTGGCTCACAAGTCGGTTCCGTAGACGACTTCTCCTTATTCGGGAACGGACAGCTGCTGACCGTTGTGCCGTGGACCAAGCGACAGAAGAAACGGCACGGCACGTTCCGCCCATTCATCAGGGCGAGGAAAAGACTGTGCACCATCGGCAAAGCAACTCTGCAGCATTTCCGTATTGATAATTCCTGGGTTCAGAGGCACTGCACACATTCCTTCCGGAAGCTCCTCTGCCAGCGCCAGAGTCAATCCTTCGATTGCCCATTTTGTGGCACAGTAAGGTGCGACCTCGGCTGATACGGAACGACCCCAGCCGGAACTGAAGTTAACGATAACTCCTCCTGATTGAGGAGATTTTTTTGCTGCTGCGGCCATCGCGGGAACGAAACTGCGAAGAACGTTTGCGGTACCATTCACGTTAACAGACATCACCCGGTTAAACTCTTTGGCTGGCACTTCCCAGAGCTTCGCGTTTGGATTGATCACGGCAGCATTGTTGATCAGCAGATCGGGGACACCAAACTCTCCGATGACGGTCGATGCCCACTCAGACGTCGCCGTATCGTCAGCCACGTCAACCTGATCGACCCGGTGCTCACACCCCAGCTCAATCGCAAGTTCACGAAGTTCTGCGATCGCTCGTCCGCAACCACAAACCCGATGCCCGCGTTCTGCAAAACCCAGCGCCATGGCACGTCCAAGTCCTCGAGTCACACCCGTAATCACAATACGTCTTTGATTCATCCTGCGACTGCTCCGTGAATTTCAACACCAGGTCATTTGTGGATCGACGGCGTTATCTTACGAGTGCGTAAGTGGCGGCAGAATACCGAATATGAAAAAGCGGCACGAGGTTTCATCACGTGTTCCTGAACAACGAATTTTACAGTGTGAAATCCGTACCGGCCACGCTACAACGTCTGCGGGAGCGACGTCCGGCAGGACAAATCGAATCCAGTTCGCCCTTTTCTTCCTGTCCGTCAAAAAACTGATCACATCTTCCGCTGCCGAAACCCACAGGCACGATGTGTATGTTCACTGCTGCCTGAGAAGCTGAGCCATTCATGGTCCCACCAGACGATTTAAAAGAGCGAGACAGATTCAACGCGCGAGACAATTTAGACGCGCGAGACAAAGTCGCGGTCATGTCACTGCGGGATGTCGCACTGTCATTTTCTGAAGGTGCGGCTCCTGTTTTGGGACCGATTTCGCTTGACTTGCGGCAGGGAGAGTTTTTATCTCTGGCAGGGCCCTCAGGATGTGGAAAATCCACACTTCTCAGACTGATTGCCGGGCTGCTCGTTCCGACTTCCGGCAGCATCTCAGCTGGTGAGAATTCTTTGGCAGCCGACAACGGGTTTGCAGCGTTGAAATCCAGCGAAGTTCGTCAGCCCTCGCGCAGTCATGCGGCGAGAGTTGGATTTGTCTTCCAGCATCCGACTCTGCTCCCATGGCGCACGGCTCTTCAGAATCTTTCGCTGCCTCTGGAACTTGGAAAACAGGCCTCCGTGAATCGCAGTGACGTATCCCGGTATATGAGTCTTCTGAAACAGGTGGGTCTTGCGGAAGCCGACGCTTCTAAACGTCCGGGGGAACTCTCCGGAGGAATGCAGATGCGGCTGTCGCTGGCCCGGGCACTGGCGACCGATCCCCAGTTGCTGCTTCTTGATGAACCTCTGGCGGCTGTCGATGACCTGATGCGTATCCGGTTGCAGCAGGATATTTCCCGCATCCATGCTGACCAGAAGCTTTCATCAGTTCTTGTCACTCATAATCTGCACGAAGCAATTTTCATGAGCGATCGTGTTCTGGTTCTTGGAGGCAGTCCGACACGCATTGTGGAAGAAATAGTCGTGCCTGAAGCTCAGCCGCGATCAGCAGAATTCCGCCAGACGCCGTTGTTCGGGGAGCTCGTCCAGAAACTTGCTTCCGCACTGTTTGGATCCGAGCCCGTTCAGGCCGATGTCTATCCCTGATTGTCGTGGATCCACGACTAAAGGGCTGCAGACGTGTACGTTCAGGATGGGGAGGGATACAGACGAGGCGACTTTAGGACCTGGAAAACAATAAGTTACCGCCATAGTCGCCTTTCGCTCCGCGAAAGAGCACTCTTTTGCGGAGCAAAAGGCGACATTTATTGTCTGACAGCGCCTTAGCTGATTCTGGCCCAGTGTTCTTCCAGCTTCTTCGTGGAAACAGGGATGGCTGTTCCCAGTTTCTGTGCAAACAGAGAAACTCGAAACTCTTCCAGCATCCATCGGTAATGTTCCAGCATCGGGTCGAGAATGTGCTGACGGCGATGTTCTTCAAGACGCTTTTCGTAGCGCTGCCGCCACGGAACGAATTCGCTTTCAAGGTTCGTCTCGGTCTTTAAACCGCCGGATGCCAGACGCAGCAGTCGCTGGCGGATGGCCATCAGATATCTCGGATACTGAATGAGCCATGGCCACGGAGTATCAATCAGGAAAGAACTGTGGACCAGTCCACTCAGCTGCTGCTTCATCGACTGTATCAGCAGGTCCCAACCAGGCCCTTTTGCCTGTTCCAGCGCCTTTCGAGTTTCATGAAACTGTTCAAACAGTTTCGGCATAAACTGAACGAATTCCTGCGAGACAAGACTCAGACGATTGCGGCCCTGCTGCAAAGTCTGATTAAACATGGCGGAGGTACGAGGCAGCTTTGCATCTGCCATATAGGCTCGATCAGACATCAGCAGCATCAGCTGACTGGTAACATCGATCCCTTTAACAGCGGCTGACAACAAACGAATCTGACCGATCTGAGGAAGGTGGTCGATTTGAGTTCGAATTCGCTTTCTGTCGACCAGAAGCACCAGACGTCGCAGACCACGTCGATGAACAGCATTGGCTTCGCCGAGTGTCTGGCAGAGAGTAAGTCCGACAGTTTCAATATCATCTCGTACGGCCGGAAAAGCGGAAAGCTTCATACCCGCACGTTCAATGCTGATGGTTTCCGGAACGTCGGAGAATTCCCACGAGGTAAATCCTTTGCGATGCCATTGCTGCTCTTCCGGAGAAGGCCCCTGAACGACTACCGCCTGCTGATGTTTGGTCACCAGCGACGTACGCAACTGCTGAAGATCCCGACCTTCGGCCACCACCGTTTTCTGATCACTGACGGCCCGAATATTGAACCGCAGATGTTCGGGCAGGGTACTCAGATCAAAGACTCGAGCATCAACAACTTCACCACTGATCTCGGAAAGCCGAGTGGCAACAGCCGAAAACAGATCGCCGTGGCCAAACTTCAGCTGTCCAACAACAAGACTGGCCGTATCCGGAGCGGGAACAAAATGACGCCGCAAAGATTTTGGCAGAGATCGAACCAGAGCAAGAATTTTCTGTTCCAGCAGTCCCGGAACAAGCCAGCCTAACCGAGACTCCGAAAGCTGCCCCAGCCCTTCGACGGGAACTGTGACTGTCACACCGTCAGCCTCCTGCCCCGGATCCAGCTGATAAGTCAGCGGCAGTGTCATGGTTCCGAACTGAGCAGTCTCCGGAAATGCGGCAGCCTGCTCATCGCGGTCAGACTGATGCGTAAACTGATTAATATGAAACTGCAGAAGACCGGCATTTCGACCGGACGCTCGCTGATACCATCGTCGCAGTCGGTCGCGATCGACCGCGTCCTCGGGAATCTGCGTATGATAGAATTCAAACAGAACTTCGTCTGCGGGCATCAGATCATGCCGACGAGTTCGGTGCTGCAGATCCTGGACTTCCTGCAGCACGTTGTGGTTATGTCGAAGAAATGGAAACTCGTTTTCCCAACCTTTATTCTTTGCATTCCCCTTTTTCCCGGATGCCGCCGCACGCCCTGGAGTAATCCTGGACACATTTCCGCGGCTCAGAAGTTCCTCTTCCTCCGCGTAATCAGACTCCCGATCGTCTTCGGTGGAGCCGTGCAGCAATCCCATTTCCACGAGTCCATGCTGAATCAGCATTTCACGCGATTTGACCGGGTTGACTCGCGCATAGGACACTTTGCGGCGCGGTACAATCGGGAGTCCCCACAGTGACACCTTTTCAAAAGCCATCACATTGCCGGCTTTCGAGTCCCAGTGCGGCTCGGAGTACTCACGACTGACAAGATGCCCGGCCAGCGGCTCAATCCATTCGGGTTGAATTCGAGCAACTGTACGGGCGAAGCGTTTGCTGGTTTCAACAAGTTCCGACGCCACAAACCATTTTGGCCCCTTTGGAGAAAGAGACGAACCAGGCCAGATGGTCAGCTTGTTTCCACCGGCTCCGAGATATTCGCCTTCCGGGGTTTGCATGGCCAGATTGGCCAGTAAACCGGTCATGAGCGAACGATGAATAGCGGCGTAGTCATTGCGACGATCGTTTTGTGAATGAAGTGCAGCGGCTTTGCGAAGTGCCGGATCCTCGCTGTCGGCCAGCAATTCGCGCAGTTGCCGATGCACGTCAATCCATTCACGCATTCGAAGCCATGAAATGAAATTCTGCTGACACCACTTTCGAAGCTGCCCTCCCGACAGTTTGGCACTGCGTTCATGCCAGACATCCCACAAAGTCAGCAATGTCAGAAAGTCGGAATCACGATTCTTAAACTGAGCATGGGCTTCGTCGGCCTGCTGCTGCTTTTCGAGCGGACGTTCTCGCGGATCCTGCGACTCCAGCACAGCGGCAATTGCAAGAACTTCGGGAACAGCCTGCTCCTCCACCGCAGCCAGGATCATGCGACTGATCCGGGGATCGACAGGCAGTCTCGCCATCCGGCGACCGTATTCCGTCAGCTGACCTTCCGGACTAATCGCCCCCAGTTCCTCCAGAGTCTTATAGCCTTCGCGGACAGTCGTTGTTCGCGGAGGGTCCAGAAATGGAAAGTCGTCAATATTGCCAAGCTGCAGAGCAATGGTCCGCAAAATCACGGCTGCCAGATTGGTTCGCTGGATTTCCGGAGAAGTAAATGTTTCCCGGCTCAGGAAGTCCTGCTCGCTGTAAAGTCGAATGCAGATTCCCGGACCGACTCGACCACAGCGTCCAGCTCGCTGGCTGGCTGATGCCTGTGATACCGCTTCAATCGGAAGCCGCTGCATTCGGGAACGAGCCGAATAGCGACTGATTCTTGCTGTGCCCGTATCCACAACGTAACGAATGCCTGGCACCGTCAGAGATGATTCAGCCACGTTGGTGGCCAGCACAATCCGCCGATGTGAATATGGCCGAAAGACTTTGTCCTGGTCTCCCGTCGAGAGGCGACCATACAACGGCACAATTTCGGTCGGATGCTGATGCGAATCCCCGGGGAATCGTCGACCGCTCAGCTTCCTGTCAGTCTCACGGATATCGCGTTCCGTAGGCAGAAACACCAGAATATGGCCTGAATCGATGGACGCCAGTTCTTCGACTGCTTCCACGACAGCGTCCAGCCAGTCACGAGGCTCCCCGTCCTCAGAAGCCGTCCGATTCTGTCGTCCTGCCGCATCACGATTTCCCCTTGCCGGTTCCGTTCGAAAAGAAGAACTTCCATCCTCTTCAAGCGGGCGGTATCGGATCTCCACAGGCCAGGTACGACCGGAAACGAGCAACACCGGGGCTGGTCGATTGTGCTCCCCGAAATGGCTGGCAAATCGTTCGGCATCGATTGTGGCCGATGTAATAATCAGTCGCAGGTCACGCCGCTTTGGAAGCAAACGCTTTAAGTAGCCGAGCAGAAAATCGATATTCAGTGATCGTTCATGGGCTTCGTCGACAATAATCGTGTCATACTGGTCGAGAAATCGATCAGTCTGAGTTTCTGCCAGCATGATGCCGTCGGTCATCAGGCGGACAAGAGTCTGCGGACCAGTCGTGTCGTTAAAGCGAATTCGAAAGCCAACTTCTTTTCCAACCTGACAGTTCAGCTCATCAGCAACTCGAGCTGCAATTGAGCGAGCAGCGATGCGGCGAGGCTGAGTGTGACCGATAACTCCGCCGATTCCTCTGCCAAGTTCCAGGCAGATTTTGGGCAGTTGAGTCGATTTTCCGGAACCCGTTTCCCCGCAGACGACAACGACCTGATGATTCCTGATGGCGTCCGCAATTTCCTGACGCCGTTCCACCACCGGAAGCTGATGATCCCACGTGATTCGTGGCTTCAGATTTTTGCGTAAATCTCGCAGCTGACAGGACTTATGGAGCTGCTTCTGAAGCTTTTCAATTTGTCTTTCCGCTGAATTGCCAGCTTTTTCCGTCTGCTGGGCTGAGCGCAGCAGTTTACGCAGAATAAATTGATCGGCGTGCATGGCCGATTCGATCGCTGCTTCCAGATCCCTCAGCTTTGACATCCCGTAATCATAGCGGTCATTTGTGCTTCCGACAGGTCTCGCAGTAAGAAGAAAATCGCGAACAGCACTTCTTGACAAAACGAATACAGTCGCCTATCGTATATCGACGATAAACATTTCATGGAAATAATGGCAGCAGGAATGATGGCAGCGAACAGGACATCTAAAAAGACGGCGTGCTGCAGCGACACGAACCCGTGTCCACTGCCACCCGATCAGTCGGCCGAACAGCTGGCAACTCTGGCATGGGCTATTGCACATCCTGCTCGAGTGCGCATTGTGCGGCTTCTCATCAGTCGCAATACGTGCGTCTGTGGTGAAATCGTTGACGAGATGCCTCTCGCTCAGTCCACCGTCTCCCAGCATCTGAAGATCCTGAAAGAATCGGGCCTCGTTCAGGGCGAAGTGGACGGTCCTCGAGTTTGTTATTGTATCAATCCCGAAAACCTCTCTGCATTGAAAGCTCTGGTCGGGTCACTTTAGAACCCCTAACAAAACCTCCGTGGCCGCGTTGTGTCGAGAGTGGTTGAGCTGCAAGGAAGAGCGACGAGGCGACAAATGTCGTCGAGGAGTGATGACGCCGCAGATCGACCGCTCTCGAATTGTCACTTGAATCGCGACGAGTCACTCTCGTGACTTCACTTCGAGTCACTATCAGCCGTGTTTAGGCGCTGTCAGACAATAAGTGTCGCCTTTTGCTCCGCAAAAGGATGCTCTTTCGCGGAGCGAAAGGCGACTATAGCGGTAACTTATTGTTCGCCACGTCCTTAGTACTCAATCACCATTTTTTATCATTCAAATCTATCGTAATTCGCCGATTACCGATGGCTGTTTTTGCAAAAGGGAAGAGCCTTCATGACATCAATTACTGAAACGGTTCGAAACAAATACGCGGACGTTGCCCGAAGCAGCCTTTCCAACGATTCGGCTGCAGTCAGATCGGTTGCAGAGGCCTTTGGTTACTCGGAAGAAGAACTCGCCTCATTGCCGTCAGAGGCCAACATGGGCTTATCCTGTGGCAACCCAGTAGCGGTCGCGGCACTCAGACCGGGAGAAGTTGTGGTGGATCTGGGGTGCGGTGGCGGACTGGACGTCCTTCTGGCAGCGAAACTTGTGGGACCTGAGGGAAAGGCCATCGGCATTGATATGACCGCCGAGATGATCGATCGGGCTCGAAAAGGAGCCGTGAGGGTCGGGGCGACCAATGTCCAATTTCATCAGGCTCACATTGATCAGCTTCCACTTCCTGATCAGTCTGTCGACTGCATCCTGAGTAACTGCGTGATCAATCTGGCTGCCGATAAATCCAAAGTTTTCAGGGAAATGCTGAGAGTGCTCAAACCGGGTGGTCGCATTTCGATCAGTGATATTGCTCTGCGACAACCACTGCCTCCGGCGATTGCAGACAGTCTGCAGGCATATGTCGGCTGCATCGCCGGTGCCCTGCACATTTCTGAATACGAACGACTTCTGCGACAGGCCGGATTCGACGCTGTTGTCGTTAGTGACACAGGTGCCGATCTGAACGTCTATTCTCAGGCTGGTTCCTCTGGTTGCTGTTCAGCAGAACCGGCGTCAGCATGCTGTGCCGGAACGGGCAACACCGATACCAGCGAAAGGAAAGACCTGTCCATTCACGATGGGCTGGCACAGATAATGCAGGATTTTGATGCAAACGCCTATGCGGCGAGCGTACGAGTCTATGCGACCGTCACCTCGCGCAGTGTGCCGCCAGAGCACACATATTCTCTGGACAGTCGAGTTTTAAACGAATTCCAACACGATAGAACACAGAAAGCTTCACAAATGAAGACGATTCAGATTTATGACAAACCCATGTGCTGCTCGACGGGAGTCTGCGGACCGCAGGTGGATCCTGTTCTTCCGCGATTTGCCGCGGACCTGGATAACCTCAAGACTGCCGGCCACACGGTGGAACGATTCAATCTGGCACAGCAGCCGGACGCTTTCATTAAGAATCCGGAGATTCATTCGCTGCTTTCAACAAAGGGTACGGACGTCCTGCCAGTTGTGATTGTCAATGGCATTGTTGTCAGCCGGGGAATCTATCCGTCGCGTGAGATGCTTGACATGTGGACGGGTGGAGTTGCCGCAAAGGCGACCGCTCTTCCGATTGCTGATCAGGGCTGCTGCAGCGGCACAACTGGTTGTTGCTAAACCTCTGTCGAAACAGGACCTCATCCATGGAATTCCTTCAACATCCTGCTCGAAATCTTTTCTTTACCGGCAAGGGAGGAGTTGGCAAAACGTCGATCGCCTGTGTGACCGCCGTCCGCCTGGCGGATGTCGGCAAACGTGTCCTGCTGGTATCGACCGATCCCGCTTCGAATCTGGATGAAGTACTTGAAACTCCACTGCAGAATCATCCCACTCCGATTCCCTCGATTCCAAATCTTTTTGCGATGAATCTGGATCCGGAGAAGTCAGCGGCTGAATACCGTGAACGCATGGTGGGGCCGTACCGAAACCTGCTGCCTGCAGCCGCTGTCGCCAGCATGGAGGAACAGTTTTCCGGATCCTGCACTCTGGAAATCGCCGCCTTTGATGAATTTTCCCGGCTGCTTGGAGATGCAGCTGAGACATCCCGGTTTGATCACGTCATTTTTGACACAGCACCCACCGGCCATACTCTGCGACTGCTCACCCTGCCGTCGGCCTGGTCAGGGTTTATGGAGTCCAACACTACAGGAACGTCGTGTCTCGGTCCGCTCGCCGGTCTGCAGACTCAGCAGAAGCTGTATCAGGAAACCGTGCGCGCGCTGAGCGATCCTGCCACAACCACGCTGATCCTGGTGACACGCGCGGAGACCACCGCGTTTCGTGAAGCTGCCCGCACAAGTGGCGAACTTATGGCGCTGGGTGTCAGCAATCAGCACCTGGTGATCAACGCAGTTTTTCATGCGAATGACAACAGCGACCCGTTCGCGGTGGCAATGCAGCAGAGGGGTGAAAAAGCGATTCATGATATGCCCGAGGTTCTGAAAGATCTGCCTCGCACGATGATTCCCTTGACGGCGGGTGGCGTTCCTGGCATTGCCGCACTGCGGGATCTGGCTCGCAATCCACTAACACCAACAGATCTTCCTCAATTACCAGCAGAACAGGAGACGAAAAAACCTGCTGCCGATGCGGTCAGGAATCGAGCTGAGCTGCCGCTGCCATTGTCGGCCATAGCACCATCGCAGATGTCATTGTCGGCCATGATGGACGATCTTGCCGCACCGGGCCATGGTGTGATACTGGCGATGGGAAAAGGTGGAGTAGGAAAGACGACGGTCGCGGCGGCCGTCGCTATTGCACTCGCCGACCGCGGCTTTGACGTGCATCTTTCAACGACTGACCCCGCTGCACATATCGCGGCGGCCGTTGCCGGAGAGACCACGCCCGGCCTGACGGTCAGCCGTATTGATCCCATCGTCGAAACAGCTCGCTATTCAAATGAAGTGATGCAGACCGCGGGAGCCGGGCTGGATGAGGCGGGAAAAGCACTGCTGGCCGAAGATCTGCGATCACCCTGCACAGAGGAAATTGCTGTTTTTCGAGCCTTTGCGGACGCCGTCGCCGAGGGAACAAATCGGTTCGTCGTTCTGGATACAGCGCCCACGGGGCACACAGTGCTGCTGCTTGATTCTGCTCTGGCGTATCATCGCGAAGTCACGCGTCAAACAAGTGGCATGCCCGAGGCCGTACAAAATCTGCTGCCTCGCCTGCGGGATCCGAACTTCACGCGTGTTCTGATCGTGACGCTCCCGGAAGCCACCCCCGTGCACGAAGCGGCTCAGTTACAGCGAGACCTGCGCAGAGCAGAAATTGAACCTTACGCCTGGGTGATCAATCAGAGCCTGTCACCGCTGCATGTCACTGATCCTCTGCTCATTGAACGACAGCGACATGAAGCACGCTATATTCAGGAAGTTGTATCGCAACACTCAAAACGAACGGCAGTGATTTCATGGCAGATTGAACCGCCTGTGGGAAGAGAGGCGCTCATGCAGGCGATCGCTGCCGCAGTTCCGGACGCTGAGCGGGAGTCTGTTTATACCGCAAGCGGTCACGTTTGATGCCAAAATCGCCGTACGACACAGCCTGCCCGGAAGAAGAGTAGCGTACGACGCAAGCCCTCCCCTCCCACGCAGCGAAGCGAAGTGGGAGGGGTCGGCCGATAGGCCGGGGGAGGGCTCGCCGCGCGTTGCACTCAACGCCGTACCAAAAACACCCGCGCCCCGATGTTCACCAGCCCCCTCCCGATCTTGCTGACGCTCGATCGACCTCCCCCGGCTTCGCCGGGAGAGTAGGTATTTATACCCCCCCCCCTCCCGCGCAGCAAAGCGAAGTGGGAGGGGTCGGCCGATAGGCCGGGGGAGGGCTCGCCGCGCGTTGCACTCAACGCCGTACCAAAAACACCCGCGCCCCGATGTTCACCAGCCCCCTCCCGATCTTGCTATCGCTCGATCGACCTCCCCCGGCTTCGCCGGGAGAGGAGGTAATTATAACCTCCCCTCCCGCGAAGCGAAGCAGAGTGGGAGGGGTCGGCCGTCAGGCCGGGGGAGGGCTCGCCGCGCGTTGCACTCAACGCCGTACCAAAAACACCCGCGCCCCGTTGTTCACCAGCCCCCTCCCGATCTTGCTGACGCTCGATCGACCTCCCCCGGCTTCGCCGGGAGAGGGGGTAATTATAACCTCCCCTGCCGCGCAGCGAAGCGGAGTGGGAGGGGTCGGCCGAAGGCCGGGGGAGGGCTCGCCGCGCGTTGTACTCAACGCCGTACCAAAAACACCCGCGCCCCGATGTTCACCAGCCCCCTCCCGATCTTGCTTCGCTCGATCGACCTCCCCCAGCTTCGCCGGGAGAGGAGGTAATTATAACCTCCCCTCCCGCGAAGCGAAGCGGAGTGGGAGGGGTCGGCCGAAGGCCGGGGGAGGGCTCGCCGCGCGTTGCACAGAACGCCGCCCCAATAGCTCCCGCATCCCGCTACTACACCAGCCTTGCTTCAGCGTTCAAATTCCCTTAACTTCCCCCGGGGATTTCCGGTTCGACCAGTTGCTGAAGTTGTGCCAGCGATTCCTGCCATCCCAGATAACACATTTCAACCGGAATGGCCTGCGGGATACCTTCGTGTACAACGGTGAGTTCCACGCCGCAGATGACCGGTCGAAGGGAAATGGTCTTGATCATCTCGCCCGGCATACCGGGGTCATCGAAACGGTCAGCGATACAGATTCGCTCTCCAGGAATCAACTCTTTAAACGTGCCCCCGAAAGAATGGCTGTGTCCCGTTCCGAAGTTCGTAAACGACATTGAGTATGTACCGCCAACCTTCGCATCAATCTGATGAACTTTTCCCAGGAACCCATACGGCGGCAGCCAGCGAGCCATTGCATCGGGGTCTACAAAAGCTCGGTAGAGCCGTTCGGGAGTGGTCTTGAACACGCGATGCAATCGCACGGTGCCAGTTGATTGGACCATCATGTTTTCCTCAACAATATGTGAATCATTTTTTTCGCCGAGCCGTCCGTCCGGCTGGCGGGATCGACTTATCCAGTGCAGGCACCAAACATCACCAGATTGTCGATCGGACCATTGCCGAATCGACATTCCCTCCCAACATTCTTCAAAATCCTGTCGGGCAATGCAGCCTCTGACCAAACGTCCATAGCCAGCGAGCAATTTGAGGGCGAGTGCTGCTGGGCGGCAATTTCTTCATTTATCGCAATCCGGTCTTGTCGGATTGCTTTGTCTTGCGCACCATTTACCTGTGGATGGATTAGAAGTTGTCCGTGTTGCTGGCTGCGGCAGCGACAAGCTATCTGAAACCAGTCAGGAGGAAGACCGTGTCCAGAAACATCCCTAAGCCTCACACGGGCTAAACTACGATCATCAGCAACGGCAAATGCAATCAGCAGTAACGATCCATGTCCATCCCAGTGTCGCCTTTTGCTCCGCAAAAGAATGCTCTTTCGCGGAGCGAAAGGCGACTATGGCGGTCACTTATTGTTTTCGAGGTCCTTAGGAGACTCTTTCCTGCTTTCTTTCTGCCTTTAAGAGCCAGTAAGAAACGGGAATGACAAACAGCGTGAACGCAGTCGATGCGATCAGACCAAAGATCAGAGACCAGCCCAGTCCCGAAAAGATTGGGTCGAGCGTAATCGGAAGGCTGGAAAGCAGCGCGGCACCCGCGGTCAGCAGGATCGGACGCAGCCTGACCACTCGGCTTTCCAGAATGGCATCAAACAGCGGTCGGCCATGTCGAATCGCCAGTTCGATAAAGTCAACCAAAATAATCGAATCACGCGTTACGATTCCGGCCAGTGCGATCATGCCAATCATTGCAGTGGCCGTAAAGTACACTGGATCAGCATATCCTCCCACGACACTTCCGTTGATTGCATTCAGCAGCCAGAAGCCTGGCATGACACCAGTGATCGTCAGTGGAATCGCCATCATCACGACAATGGGCAACGCGAAAGAACCAGTTTGTGCAACCAGAATGATATAGATCATCACCATTGCCGCTGCGAAAGCCAGGCCGAGATCACGAAAGACGTCAAGCGTAATTTTCCATTCGCCTTCCCCGGAGAATACGACGTCAATCCCTGCCGGAACGCTCCATGCGATCCCACTGCCATTCCTGAAATACGTCCGCGATTCCACTGGCCGAGCACCGCGTGACTCACCCGATCCGCCGCCGACAACTTCCGCATCCGCATCAACCTGATCGGCCTGTACATCAACGATACACTCGGCAGGAGGACGTCCCGCGCACTCCGCAAATACGTAGACCACAGGCCGAAGATTTTTGTGATAAATTGTCTGATCAACACGGCGGTTCTCCCACGATCCCAGCTCGGCCAGTGCAACCAGATCACCGCTTGCCGATTTCATGTGCAGCTGGCTTAGGTCGTGTTTGCTGGAACGAATGGCTTCCGGCAGTCGAAGATTAATACGCAGCGGATGTCGTTCGCCTTCGAGTCGCACGAGTTCGTCGTCCGTCCCGCCCAGCGCCATTTTCAGAGTCTCAGCTATCTCCGCGACTGAAATCCCGGCAATCGCGGCTTTCTCCTGATCTGTCAAAAACACCAGCTTGTCTGTTGTGAATTCACGAATATCATCGACCTCCACAAGACCAGGCTCTGCCTTCAGGCGATCGGCAACTTTGTCGGCACTGTTAAGCAGGTCGTTATAACTGTGATCGGCCTGACCATAGACTTCAGCAACCACCGACGACAGGACAGGCGGGCCCGGGGGCAGCTCCACAAGGCGAATGAGTGCGTTATGCTTTTCAGCCAGCGCAGTCAGCTGGTCACGAAGCCGAAGAGTAATGGCATGACTCTGCTGCTCGCGATTCTTTTTGCCTGCAAGATTGACTCGAATTTCGGCAAGATGTGACCCGTGTCGCAAATAGTAGTGCCTCACCAGCCCGTTGAAGTCAATCGGGCCAGGGGTACCCACATAGCTCATATATTCGGTCACTTCCGGAACTGTGGTAAGCACCCGCTCGAACTCCGAAACCACCGCATTGGTTCGTTCCAGCGACGTCCCTTCATTCATATCAAGTACGAGCAAAAATTCGTTCTTATTGTCAAACGGAAGCATTTTCAGCGGGACAGACCGAGTGGCTGCGAGCCCGGCTGTTGCCAGAGTCAGCCCGGCCATCAGCATCAGAAAACCGGCTGCTCGCAGTCGAGTCTTCAGCATCGGCACCATAATGGGACGAAAAAAACGATAAAGAAACGATTGCCTGACAATCTCCGGATCGTAGATCTCGTGCACCGTCGATCCCGCACCTGAAGTCGATTCACCTGCCCTGACAGTTCCCATCCCGTCAGATGTTCCCATCCCGTCAGACGTTTCAGGAGCCTGATGAGCGGTCGCCTTTCCTTTGAGCATATGAAAACAAAGCCATGGTGTGATCGTGAAAGCCACCAGCATCGACATCAGCATGGAAATCGGAACATTCAGCGCCATGGGCGACATATACGGGCCCATCATTCCGGTGATAAAAAACATCGGCAGAAAGCTGACAATCACTGCCAGAGTTGCGCTAATCAGAGGCGGACGAATCTCAGCCACAGCCTCCAGTACGATTCGACGAGTTGCCTTTTTCTTTTCTTCAAAGTGCCGAGCGATATTTTCGACGTCCACAATCGGGTCATCAACCAGCAGGCCAAGCGAAAGGATCAGTGCAAACAGAGTGACACGGTTGATCGTGTATCCAAACAGCAGATTCACCGCCAGTGTTAACCCAAATACAACGGGTACTGCCACGGCCACAATGAATGCTTCACGCCAGCCGAGACTCATTGTGAGCAATGCAATTACAATAACGATCGCGACTCCCAGCCCTTCAACCAGCTCATTGACCTTCTCGTTGGCGGTGTAACCATAGTTTCGTGTGACGAGCAACTCAACACCAGCTGGCAGAACATTTGCTTCCAGCTGTCGGGCCGCCTGAATCACCTCTTCCGCCACCGTGACGGCATTGGCGCCCTTCTGTTTGGAGATTGCGATGGTTACTGCGGAATCGGATGGTTCTGCAGTCTCACCGTCCTTCGGCGAAACCGTGACAGACGTTTGGGCCGATTCTGAATGGTCGTGTGCGTGAGGCGAGAATCTTCGGGCCGGTCCCCATCCATGTCGCACATAGCTGGAAATCTCAGCAGGAGCATCTTCAACTGCCGCAACATCCTTCAGAAACACGGGATGTCCGCTGGAGACCCCAATGACCAGCTCATTCAGCTGCTCCGGACGCACAATTGCGGCAGCCGCTTCGACTCGGACCACCCGATCCATCTAAGTCAGTTCACCAGCTGGCAGCGATACGTTCGCTCCCCGAATCGCCCGGTGAACCTCCAGCACACTCAGTCTGTATCCCCGAAGACGCTCGGGATCAATGTTAAGACGAATGGTGCGAGGCTCACCACCGATCACTTCAGCCCTTGAAACCTGTGGAACAGCAGACAGACGTTCCACAACTTCTTCACCGATTCGACGCAGGGTATGCGTATCGTAGCCAGAACTCTTCAGTGTCAGCGTAGTCACCGGCACATCATCAATCTCTACCGGCTTCATCACCCAGCCTGCAACGCCGGGAGGAATCTGATCCTGGTTTTCTTCAATCTTCCTGAACAGCTTCACCAGACTGCGTTCACGGTCCTGACCAACATAGAACCGAACCGTTATGATCGCCTGGTTCTCACGAGACATGCTGTATACATATTCAACGCCGTCAATCTGATACAGCATGCGTTCAAGAGGCGTCGACACCAGCTGTTCAACTTCGGCCGCCGAATGTCCAGGAAAACTCACGTAGATATCGGCCAGCGGTACAACGATCTGAGGATCTTCTTCCCGTGGCGTAATCAGCAGAGCGGCAACGCCGACAATCACCGAAAATACAATCAGAATGACTGACAGATTCGATTCCAGAAAAATCCGCACGATTTGAGACAGCGGATCGGAGGGACCCTGATCAGAATCAGCGTCGATAGTTGTCGTCATGACACTAAACCCCTGTTGCTGTTAAAGACTCACAGGTGAACTGCCGGGGGATGCCTGGTTCACGACAACCAGATCGCCTTCTACAAGGCCTGATAACACTTCCACATCGGAACCCAGATTACGTCCTGGGCGAATACTGCGACGAAATACTGCGTTATCCTGCACCACCTCCACCATCGTCAGCTGACCAACTTTCTGAACAGCGTTTTCCGGAATCACCAGTATCTCTTCATCTTCCAGCGGAAGCATCAGACGTCCGAACATACCGCTGTAGACTCCGGGCGGACATGGTCCCGTAACCTTCACGGTAAACGATCGACTGGCCACATCGGCTTCAGGAACCACCTCACTGATCGTTGCTTCGCATTCAAAGTCGAGAGCGTCCAGGCGAGTCGACAGCAACTGGCCCGGTTTGAGCTTCAGCGCCAGTGATTCACGCACGGAGGCAACCATCTGCATGTGAGTCGGATCAAACAGAGTCAGCAGTACCTGACCGGGACTGACGGTATCACCGACTTCGACTCGCTTGTCAATGACGACGCCCGACATTGGCGACCTGATCGTTGCATAGTCAAGCATCACCTGAGATTCACGGACACTCTGAGATGCTCGTTCCAGGTCCGCAGCGGCCCCCTTCATTGCTGATTGCGCTGCATCAAATTCTGTTCGCGAAATCGCCTTTTTTGCCTGAAGCTGCTCCGCTCGCCCAAATTCCGTTTTTGTCTGCTCGCTGCGCACCTGAGCACTGGTGAATCCGGCTTCAGCCTGCTTAAGTCGAGCCTGCAGTTCGGCGTCGTCCAGCTTCACAAGAACCTGGTCCTTCAGGACAGCCTGACCGGCGGTCACACTGATCTCCAGAACTTTTGCCAGCAGCTTTGCCGCAACAGCCGATTCGTAAACTGGCTTTACAGTTCCTGTAGCTGTCTCGAAACGGGGCCGTCGAATCAGTTGAACAGCTACCGTCGTGAGCCCTTCAGCTGATCGATACTGTAAATCAGACGCCTGAGAGGGAACCTTGCGATGAAACACTCCCGCCAGAGCGAGAAGCATCAGAGCCACGATTGCCGTCATCACGACACCCAGCAGCCACCTGAGACGATTCAATGAGGCTGCGGCAGCTTTTGGCGGAGCAGACATTCACCACCCTCCAGAGAACACCACGGATACAAGCATCTGAGCGATTAGCTCCGACGAAATTAACGTTAAGGCACAGGCACATAGGCAAATCCATCCGCCTGTCGATGCAATAACACTGTCAGCGCAGCTGCAGCAACCGGGATATCAGAGGCAACCTCATCACGATCGATCTTCTTATAACTGAGTGCCTGCCCACAGACCATCACTTCCGCACCCGCTTCCTGCAACAGACGAATCAGCGGCAAATTCGGATTGTGTTTCATCTGTAAACGGGATTCCCAGGCTGCATCTGACAACACCGACCTGGTTGCTTCACCGTGAAGCACTACGGTGATCTGAACATCGGACGCCTTAAGTCCCGACACACCGTAAAGATTCAGGAGGCGGGCAGCACGATCCAGCCCCTTGTTAACTTCTTCAGGCTTCTTCGACTCCGCTGTCACATCCATAACGACTTTGATCCCTGCCCGCGGTGGCTCAACAGCATCCGCAATTGCAACGACTCCCCCGTACCCATTGATGATTGGAAAAACGAGGCTGGTCTCGGCTGCCCCCGACGCTTTCACCGGTACCGCCGCGTCGACGGGAGCCGCATGATGCTCATGAGCCTCTTCGAATCCTCGCTCCACAAACCTGCTGACGACTATGGCATGAGCCTGAATCAGCTTTACCGTGTATGGATCACCGGATGTCTCTGTCACTTTGACCCCATGTTCCGTGTTCTCCACCACCATGTCGATCTTCTCATGGTTTTTGAAGACAGCAACAAACAGCTCGTCCCAGAATCGTAAACCACGGCCGGATTTCACTCGCCCATGCATCGCCGCGACATGTTCCTGAATCTTTGCCGTCACCTCTGCATTATCTGACTCCGTCAGTGTCTCAACGCCATTTTCCAGATTCTTCACCTGCCGACGAATCAGACCGTGCTGCTCAAGCAGGAAATGAAAAACATCCTGGTCAGCTCGCATCGCAGCATCCGGACCACGTCCTCTTCCTCGCCCAGCTCCCATTCCGCGCCCAGGCCCGCGACCTCGACCCGGGAAACTCTGATCCTGATCGGCAGAAGCCTGCTGCTGTTTGTCGGCTTCAAACACCACCATGTAATTTTCTTTTAGCAGACCCCTGATCTCGTCAACCCTGCGAAATCCCACTTCCTTAATTTCTGCTTCAAAGACTTCCTGCCCGGCTCGGACGTGTCCCAAAGTCCATTCGGTGCTCTCTCCTTCAATTCGTTTGAAGTCAATCAGTATCAGCCGACCTCCCGGCTTCAGTGCCTTCAACAGCGATGCCATGGTCTTTTGAGGAAACTCAAAGTGATGATATGTATCGCAGATAAATGCCACATCGACTGACTCCGGCGGCAGTTCCGTAGAGTCGTCCGTACAGAGCAGAGTCTCCACGTTGCGAATCTTCTGATCACGGCTTGTGATCTCGATGTGATCAAGAAACTTCTGAGCGATATCCACGGCGATCACTCGACCTTCAGGACCGAGTTTCGATGCGAAAAGCCGAGTAAACAGGCCGGTGCCTGCGCCAATGTCAGCCACCGTATCCGCTGGCTTTAACTGTATCGCCTCGAGAATCTCCTTTCGTTTCGCAAAGACCTCGCGACTCTCGATCTCAAATCGTTCCGTAAACTGCTTCGGATCCGGGTCCCGAAAGGAATCGTTAACTCCAGGACGAACACTCTTTTCCTGTGCGGTCAGACCTGGCACCAGGATACTGCTAATCAGAATGTAACAGCACAAAGAACGACAAAACGGCTTTGACATCAGCAGATTCCTCAAAAGTTGAGCTTCACCGGGGAGACTCACCAGCGCCGGCCAAGCCGCATTCCCTGCGAGTTCCTTTGAATCGAACACGAAGCCTGACGACTCTGTACTCCGGCAGTCTGTTAATCGTAGCATGAAGGCCATTCAGCGCCATGCTCCGAGCCCCTTCACGTTTCCCTCACCACATTGTTCTTCCTGAATATATCGGGAGCTATCGACATGTCAACTCATTATGCTGAGGATTTTCGCTTAAAACTCGTGATTAAGAAGAGATTCTTCTGAATTGGCAGGCATCACGAGCCAACTCGATTCAATTTTTTAGGGTTCTGCGCGAAGTGAAGTGCGCGACCCAGGACGAAGCAAATGCAACAGCGAGGGATCTCCATGGCCGGACCTAAGCGTCAGCCAAACAGAAAACGGGGAGAAGACATGAGTTTCAATCGCTGATGAACGCTAATGAACGCTCATCAATGAAAAACAGGTGGGCAAACAATGGCATCATCCGTATTGAACACTAAGGCTGTTATTGCTCGACGAGGTCTTCGGGACGAGCGCGGCTCGACCTCAGAAACCATGAGCGTTTATGAGTGTTCATTAGTGGTCTAAAAAACGATTCCGATCCACGCACTTCGTTTCGCGCAGAACCTTCAATTCCTGTCACCGATCAGAGACTGCCCTTGCCTCCTGCGATGTTAAGAGGCGTCGAAGTTCGCCCCTCCCCTTTACGTCTCTGCGCCTTTGCGTCATCGCGTCTCTTCGCAGAATTTTCTTCTCACGCGGAGACGCAATGAAAAACGGCATCGGTGATCTGCGAACAAAATTTTGGCAGAAAAATTTCAGGGCAGAAAAATGAATCGCAGACTCTGACGGAGCGTCCGGCACGTTCCTCTGCGGATGCCACGCAACGCCCAGCCAAACAGATCTTTCAATCCTTCGAGATGTTTCTGAACAGATAATTTTTCTGCCAACGAAATTTTTCTGCCAACGAAATTTTTCTGCCAATGAAATTCTGCGAAGCCTTTATAGTGGCTGAGCTCGAACTCTCACTCGATTAACCACACCGAAACGGCCGCGGTTCGTGATGACCCGCAGCCCATTCCCGTGCCGATCCCCCAACAACTCTGAAGATTCACTTCGCGCAGAACCTTTTTTTCGGGCCACCATTTTTCCAGTCACTCACTGTTATCAGCGGTCTCCCCTACGGCCGCCCACGCCGCTGATCACTGGCGGCTCGAGTGATCTTCTCACCGATCATGACGAGCTTTAATCGTTGAGTCGAGGCACTTTGTAATGGACTTTTTTCTCTGCAAGCGAGTCGAGAACGGCAAGCTTCCTGGGATAATGCAGCAGACCGCAGGCAAGAATGACTTTACGACAAAGGTGTTCGCCTTTGGTCGTGATCACGTTCTTCAGGACATCGTCCTTTCCTGCGTGCTCAGTATCCAGAATTTCGACCAGTTCTTCCTCAACTCGAAACTGAACCAGGGCAACTGTTGCCTGACGAAACGTACGTTCGGAAAGCTCCTGTCCGGTAATGCCATCCGGGAAACCGGGGATATCCACGATCTTTTTGTCAGCATAGAGGAACTGCGGCTGACCAGCACGTTCGCTGGCACGCCAATCGATTGCGCAGCATTAACGATAAAGAAAAGTCATTTAGCGAATACGTGCCTGATCAAAGCAGCAGGTCGTATCTTCGGATCTTCAATACTGATCTGTTCCGCACTGTTGATTGGCAAACCCCATTTTTGCCCGGTCGCCCAAACAAATGTATCGCGGCTGAATGGGCATATTCGGTGACAAAGGAAACGGACACACACTCATGGGTTCGGGCAACACCGCAACCCGGTTCACCGCTCCACCGATCGATGGTCTCCTGTGATCTCCATTTTCAACGTGACAGGGGCTGTTGAAAGAAGAGCGTCCTACTGACGTTCGTACAATAGCCAGAGGCCCCGAATACTTATGGCAAACTCCAGACAGAAGCACTACATTTGACCGACGACAATCCCCCCATGACGACGGCTGACCTGAACAATAGAATGCGTCCGAGCTGTAGTAGTGCGTTTTCTAAACATTTCCATGTCACGAGCCGCAGCCGGTGATTTTGACTTTCGCTGACAATGCACATCCATTCCTGACAAAAAATGACTGCCATTCCTGCCTATCGCTAATCGGTGCAGCAACCATTTCCAAATCGGAGCCTTAGTACTTTGGATCACGTGCCGGCAATTGGAATCGATTTAGATGGCTGCATCGACGAGGCACCACATTTCTTCGCGCCTCTGTCGCATCTCTGGCCAGCGGAAGTCTATGTAATTTCCTTTCGTCGCGACTACGAAAGAGCGAAACAGTACGTCGACACTTTCGGCATTCGATATTCGGAGATCATTCTGGTCAGTCGATTTGAAGACAAGGCGATCGTCATCAAGGACAAGAACATTGGGATCTATTTTGACGACCAGGACGAGATACTAATGCACATCCCAGATGACGTGGTCGTAATGAAAATTCGAAATGGTGGGAACTTTGACTCGCAATCGAGACACTGGCTCTACTCGAAAGTAACCGGTCGCCAGATCTGAAGTCCGTATCTCTCGCCGTGTTCTGGCACGTTGCAGGAGAAGCCCCCGAGTTGCTCGAAAGGACGTTGAAGAACAAATCGCATTTTCGATAACGAATGACCTGACGTGTATCGTCTGGCCCTCATCAAGTCGCGATCTCCTGCTGGATTGCCATGACACTCACCACGTGCTTGTTGTTTGTGACGCAATCGAAGTTGAATCAGATTGTCGGGGAAAATCGGGATTGAAACGAATCGTGTCGATGACGTTTCGATCGAGTACGAGTACGAGGAAATGCCAGAACAAAGAAATCGACTGGAGTCGTCAGACGGGTGACGCATACTGGAAAAACACACCCGGCGGCAGCGGTGACATTGATCGTTCTGTTCAACTGTCCTGGATCCTTGCGATGCAGAAACCAGGTCGAGGAACATCAGCCGTTGCGATCGCGGCCGCATTATTCGTTCCTGCAATCACCCAGGGATCTGGTCCCCTGTTCTCAGTTGAAACAACCTCGTGGAGGAACACGACCAATGGCGTTGTGCGGTGGTCCCATCCCTGTCGGATGACGCATGAGTCAGAATAGTTGTTTCGCGAGTTCGCCCGTTGCAAACGCTGACTCAACTCGTGAATCGTAAAGACGCTGCTGTTCAAGTCGACAAACGACCTGGCACATGCGACATCGGTAACACTCAAAACTACCGTAGTTCTTCGAGAGCACTTCTGAGGAGAACGGAGTCAGCCGAGCACCGGAGAACGACAATTTATATCCTCCGATCCGACAGGCCACTGTCGGAGGAGTAATTGCATCGCAGACTCGTGGAAGCACAGCTGTTACTGCCTGCCAGCGACTTGTTTCGTCTTTTCCGAGGGTCTGCAGCTTCAGGTCCGCTGCGATGACAATCTCGTCGATTCGAGGATCATTCGGTACAGGCGCAGAGCTGGTGACAGAGCCGTCAGCCTGATCAAACTGAAGTTCATTGTTGATGATTCGCCCGGCCATGCGGCTGACAGGGAGTGTCTGTCCATTTTCAATCAGTTGTGTCAGGTTACGAATTGATGCACTCGCGAAACAGCCAAGGCGGTCGCCATTTGATGGCGGTCCCATCACGATGTCACGCGGAATATGGGTCAGGTTCCTGATGTCATAAATCCAGACTGCACCATTCAGCCTCACACCTTTCAGCAACAATTCGTGGGCCATCGTTACATGCTGCTGGTATCGCTCGTCGGCCTGTCCCTGCAGAAAAACGGTGGGCGCTGACATCGGAATCTCAGTGTCCGCATGCTCAACTCCAGGTTCGTACGGAAACCCGATCAACAGATAAGCATCAAAGATTCGCCCTGACGACTTAACGTACGGCTCAATCTGATTTCCCCCGGTCCGGACCGACTTTTTGCCGATTACGCTTCGCCCGAAGTTAATGGCAGCAAACAGTCGGGCTCCTGACGAATTTCCGACAGCGATTTTTGTACGAAAGGGTTTTCCGAGAATTCCTGCCACCGTCTGCTCAAGTGCACGAGCGATGTCTCGGCAGGTCGCAGCGTCATACGTTGGCAGGACAGGGACCGGTGCTCCCGGTACAATTTCCGGATGTTTGAAGCCTGCGGGGCCGGACTCCGCCAGTTCCATCTCGATCTTACTGACCTCGTTTGCTGTCAGAGGAGAGACAGAACTCGTGTATGTTGCACTAAATGATCCATCGCTCCGGAGCCCTCGTCGGTTGATCGAAATGTAAACCGCCTGACCAACCAGTGCAGGAACTCCTGCGAGACTATCGCCATTCAGCTCGGCAAAACGGTTTTCGTTGGTAGCCCCCACTGCCTTTTCACGTTTAAGTGCATCGATCAGACGAAGTCCGCCACCGTGATTGAAAAACACCAGTCGCGAGCACTGGCCATGTTTTCTCCAGCGGGCAACAAACGGTATACGATACTGATAGTGCTCATCCGCCGCTCGGTTTACAATGCCAGTGCCTCCCCAGCCCACACCTTTGACAATACCCCGGATTTCGACAGCATCGATTCCGTTAATTTGCACCTCTTTTGGAGTCGAGTAGGTAACGCTTTCAACATGGGTATTGATCGTGACGGCCGAAGCGACCGATGACCCAATTCCGTGGATGACGACTTCGGTATCCGCATGTGTCACATTCATTGAGACAAGGCACAGAAGCATGCACATGACAGACAACAGATCGCCGCCTGTGACACGGATGGTAATCATATTGAATCGCTCATTGATAAAGTTGCCGACCTTGAAGATATCAGGCGGCCGAAAATACCCGGTTAAGGACTGCAGCCTCAGGACAGCGACTATCGCACATCGTCGCAGAAACGCAACCCGCGGGCATGTGAAATTACATTCACCTGCCTAACCTGGAGATGCTCCATGAATCGCAATGGATTGACAGCGAACGGGGCTGCGACAAGGTTGACATCACGCCGTTAACGGTCAGGATGTCGTTCGTGAAGGAACGCGATTTGATACAGTCGTCTCGGAAAGGGCATTCCTTACCGAAGCTGGGGGTGGGAGCAGCAGGCACTTCCAACTTGTGAAGCAACTAAAAATGAGTGCATGGGAGTAATCACCATCTAATTCCTTACTTACTGGAACGGTACTCGCCAGATAACCAGATCCGGTGCAGAATCTTCGATGATTGCCCTGGAAATGAGGAGTGGTCCGATGATGTCAACTTCTACGAATCAGGCCAATGGACTCTCAAATCACCTGAAGGTGCCTATGATTTGCACTTGGCGTGTTGCTAAACGCATTTTTTCGCTGGTCACTTTGATCCTCCTCGCAATTACGGGTTTAGAGGTCAGAAGTGCAGAGTTTCAAATCGAACTTCGAAACGCGAGTCAGTTGGTAAATGACTCCGTTTGTATGCATGCTCACCGGTATCCGGCGTCGATGAAACGGCACTGGAAGACTCCAGTAACGCGAGAACTGATTTTAGAGTTTCGCAGGCCACAAACCAACCAGGGCCAATCCGGTCCACCAGTCATTGTGGCGCATCCCGGAGATACGTTACGAATTGTGAACCGTACAGGTCGATCCGCGGCATGTGGAATGTGGGGAATTGATGACCCACCATTCGCTGGCATACTTTTAGAAGAAAATCATTCACTTGACTTCGACATTAAAAAAGTGAGTGGACACCCCTTTTGGACCGAAGAAATTCGAACAAAGCATCCCGGAAATCGCGATGGTTCAACTCCTGGCGGATACTTATTCATCATCGAGACCGAGCTGTTTGCGAGGATGGATTCTCAGACGAATCGTGTTGTCTTCCCGGAACTCGCCCCTGGGGAATATCGATTCAGAGTGAATCTTACGAGCAACAAGAGGTTTAGAAGTGGAGCGTTTCGTCTGGAGCACGGAGAGGATTGTAAGTTTTATGAAGGAGAACCGGGCCACCCTTCGGCAATCGAATTGAAGATCGACAATCCGAACACGAGGGTCGCGATTTCGATCGACGGTAGTGCAATGGCAAGCCAGGATGAATTCAATGACAACAAGGCTGCAAAATAGTTTTTCAGTATACCAGAAAGTCCGCTAATGAAGTGCGTAACTCCCGTGACCTTTTTTTTGACTGACGTCTCAAAGTGATTTTCCCCGGCCGATCATCTGGGAACGATTCGGAACTTAATCACGTATGATTTCGGGACAGATACGACCAGCGTCCTGAATCACATCACGTACACGGTGTTTGGAACGATCGCCGGTCAGACCAGTTCGACAGACACCCCGCTTCACGCGTTCACCGGCCGCGAATGGGATGCGGAGGCCGGACTATACTACTACCGAGCCCGATGGTATGACGCGACCACAGGTCGCTTTGTTTCGAATGACCCCATCGGCTTTGCAGGTCTCGACACAAATCTCGCCCGCTATGTGCAGAATTCCCCGACCAGTTTTATAGATCCCACGGGGAACACAGCGGTCAGCAGCGGAGCGTCCTGGCGACCGACGGCATCGGATATCCAGGATGTTACGGGTCGGTACAACAGGTACCTGAACTGGCTGAGTACGGTGTGGAATGCCGTGATGTGCAAGGCCGGAGGGACCAACCTCATCACGACCGTCTATATTTCAAACGTCGGCTATTTCCATGTGTACTCACCATCCAACTTTTTACAGCCAAGCGAGTGGATGGCGACGATCGCCTATGACCGAAACGATCCGGATGACATGCTGATCGCCGAACTGACTGCCAGACGAATTCAGGACCGGATGACGGTGGATGCAATCGGCGGGATCACGACATCGGCCATCGTGAACGGTTTCGACATTGCCATCAGAACTGCATTCGATCCGATTGACACTCTCGCCTCATTTGTGGAATTTACTAAAAAACCCAGCTGGCCAGCACTGCTCGGCATGGTACCGCTCATTCCGGGCACGATGGGCAGATTGCCCGGACAGACGAGTTTAAGAGGAGCACCTTCAAATATTGGCCCAATTTCAAGTAAGGCTCCTCGAAACGTTGAGCCCGGACCTTTGGAACTTGAAGGGCACTATGTGGATGATTTGGGACGCGTTCAGCCTTGGCGAGCCCACTACGATGGATTCGGTAGGTTAATCGGGAGAACAGACTATAACGCGGGAAATCGCACAGCAAACATTCCGGACGTGCTCTACGAACGCTGGCAATACTCGGCAGAATTTCCACTTGGCCGAAAGGTAGACGATCACTTACTCGGAGAGTTTCCTCAATGATGGATTGCGAATCTCACATTCATAAATATTACTCGATGCAACCAACCAGGTTTTCGGTCGTGCATTCATTATCATTGTTGCAAGGTAAAGGTCCAAATGGTGACTGGGAGCAACGTATTATTCTGATACTTTGCAAGAGTTCTTCAGATCAGAGTGAACGGCTCAATCTCGAGTTTGATGGAGTGCGAAAGCTTCGGATCCAACAACCAGACTGGAGCGAAATCAGTATTGGCCATCTTGAAATCAGACCTGCCAAAGAAATGGGTAATGTGGTTGGAAATTACCTTGTTCGCGACCCGGAACAAGAATGCATAATCTGGTTCGCATGCCGGGATTTTTCTGCGAACGTAACCAATATCATGGTCTGAAATGGTGACTGGCTGGATTACTCGGCCAATGCGGCGGCTGGCTTTGTTGACGGAATCTGCAGGGGCTGACAAACGATTTGCGGACTCTGCTGGGAATCAATGGAGGAATTGATACGAACTCGGCGACATATACCTGGTCGTACCGCGGCGGCGTTGTTTATGGAACGGTGGTTTCCACAATGGCCGGTCAGGTTCCCGCCTGCCAGATGAACTGGGCAGTAAAAGGAGTCCAGTATTACGGTCATGCCATGGACGCCAGAGGCATTGTTGAAAGTTCTTACCATCCGGGACAGGGGACATTCGATGCCTCACACGCCATGAACAGTCAGGTCTGACGATGACACGCAGAATTGCGATTGCTGTGGCTCTTCTGACCGGGTGTTTCTTTTCCTTGCGGGCGTCACTGGAAAAGGCATCTGCCACTCAGACCGAAATGGCCGTACGAAGGCCTGCGTCGCTTTCCGGGACAGTCAGCGGCGAAACCACGTCCGCACCTCAGACACATCTGATCACTCAGAACATTGAAGACATTCGGCTCGGCCAGAGAGTGGTCGCCCGTAATCCTCTTCGGGAGCAGACACAGTCGCCGTCGGTGATCCAGCCGGCCACATGGCGGGCTGTTCGTTTGAAAATGACTTCGGACGGAATCGTCTACGATCTGGCCTTCCTGCGGCCTCTGTCCTGGATACATTCCAGTGGCGCTGAGCCCGGCCGCATGGTTTCGCTGGAACTGCACGAAATGGGGTTGCAGGGTCTGGCGGAAGTCGTGTCCATCGATTCCTGAACACCAATCGAAGACGACCACGGAATTGGAAGGCACATCGTCACCGGCACGATGCGGCACCCGGCCAGTAACATCCTTAATGTGAGCATCTCGGGATTAAACGAGCCGCTCGGTGTCACCGATGCACATCCCATCTGGAGTGAAACCCGGAAAAACTTTGTCCCCGCCGGTCAGTTGCAGGCTGGAGAATTCCTGCGTTCTGAAACTGGCATCGTGTCTCAAATCACACGGATCACCCCACACCGCGGACCACCGAAATTCACTTACAATCTGGAAGTGGACGGGCAGCATGTTTACCATGTGTCGGCAGCGGGATTACTGGTTCACAACGATTGCTTTGATTTTGCAAACGATGCACTCGCCTCCCATCCGAACGCTGTCAGGATTCGCATGGACCCGAATCAACACGGTATTGTCGGTCAGCTGCCGGGGTACCCGGTGGCCGGGCAACCATCAGGAATTATGTACCACCACTACTTCCTTCTTGAGAACGGAAATCTCATTGATCCGGCGTTTCCCAATGGAATCGGTATTGATGATTGGATTGCCATGTTGCGAAACAACAATCTTGATCCATTGGACGAAGTCGGCGATTTTTACAGGTTTACTCCGGATCCCTATCTATTGCTAACGGAGTAAGTTCACGCTATCTCGCATCACAAGGAGCACGCGATGGGGCGAATAGTTAAACTTTTCGATTCGGGGTTCGCAACGAGAACGCCCCTTTATCTGGGTTCGAGGCGATTTGATGAAGTCAGCTTGTGGCTTCTTGGTTACGAATTCGCCTGTTCTGAGATTGAGCCCACTGAAATCAGTGACTTTGACGGATTCCGGGAGTGGCTGCTCATGGAGGTCGGAGGGCCGGGTTGTGTGGGATGGGAGGGAATCATTCTGGAAAAATTCGGGCGAGAGTCGGAGGCGACCGAACAATTCTTCATTCTCTTCCGGAGGTTTCGCGCTGTGGCTGATCAACTTGGGGCGGCGGCCATCAAGAGGCAGTATTCGCAATTTTCGAATGATCGATCGCTGAAAAAGAAGGACGCGGCTGAGAGTGAATGAAAATCGTTTTCTCAACACGCCGATTGCGTCGCGACCCGCATTAATGGCCAATCTCATGCCGGATGCAAATATCTTCGTGATTTATGCGGATGACGTTCAGAATGGTCTGTCGCTGCTGGGGAATTCTCATTGAGGATGGTCCCCGTTGCGAACGCCATTCTTATTGCAGGCAGGTTGCAGCAGATCGATCGACGACGGAATGAACATTAACAATTTTCAACCCACATGCTCAGGCCGGTACCCGTTTCATGTTCCCCTATGACGATTACCATGTAGTCATGTTTACATGCTTTACCGTTCCACCGCATGAGATTGCCTCAGTGTTTATTCGGGAATATGGAGCGGCCGCAGGGCGAGCCGGAAAAGAATGAATAAATCCATCATCACGGAATACATGGCCGCACTGGGATGGAAGATTGATCATCCGGATTTCTGGCAGACTTCATCATCCGCCACTCTGGTCTGGGACGACTGCCTCGGT
>JALHMY010000047.1 GCA_022843805.1 Fuerstiella sp. | reverse complement strand
CATTCAGCGATCCGTCCTGAATCGCTCCTGTCCACTATGATTCACGTCCGGAATCTCACCGTCGAGCAGTGTTTCGAATTCGTTTCGCCAAAACCTCGCGGCGGTCCGCGTCCCGGTGGGAACATCCGGCAACTTTTGCCGGTCACAAAGATGTGTGGTACGATGAGCGAAGCTGGGGGAGGTCGATCGAGCGACAGCAAGATCGGGAGGGGGTTGGGTGAACTGCAGGGTGCGGGTGTTATTGGTACGGCGTTGAGTGCCACCCGCGGCGAGCCCTCCCCCGGCCTTCGGCCGACCCCTCCCACTCCGCTTCGCTGCGCGGGAGGGGAGGTTTTGTTTAACCTCCTCTCCCAGCGAAGCTGGGGGAGGTCGATCGAGCGAAGCAAGATCGGGAGGGGGCCGGTGACCCGCGGGGCGCGTGTGTTGCTGGGGCGTCGTTGAGTGCCACCCGCGGCGAGCCCTCCCCCGGCCTTCGGCCGACCCCTCCCACTTCGCTTCGCTGCGCGGGAGGGGAGGTTTTTTCAACCTCCTCTCCCAGCAAAGCTGGGGGAGGTCGATCGAGCGTCAGCAAGATCGGGAGGGGGCCGGGTGACCCGCGGGGTGAGTGTATTACTGGTACTGCGTTGAGTGCCACCCGCGGCGTGGCCCTCCCCCGGCCTTCGGCCGACCCCTCCCACTCCGCTTCGCTGCGCGGGAGGGGAGGTTTTGTTTAACCTCCTCTCCCAGCGAAGCTGGGGGAGGAGGTATTTGAAAGAAGATCACCTGACCCGGGTCAATGAACAAATCCGACGTATCTCTGGCGATTCCACAAGCGGTTCTCTCCAGCTCCCTCTTATCACGTCTGCCGAAGTGACAATTCGGAAAAACCTGACACAATGAATGGTTGCGAAAGCGACTTACGTTCACAGGGGCAGGATTTTTGCATGTTGACGGTATTTCATACGGCCGACTGGCACCTTGGCCAGTCATTTTTTGGGTTTGATCGGGACTACGAACATACCTGTTTTCTCGAATGGCTGCTGGCCGAACTGCAGGCACAGAAACCTGATGCGATGATTGTTGCCGGTGACGTTTTTGATTCGATCAACCCGTCCGCAGTCTCTCAAAAGCGATACTACAGTTTTCTCGCCCGAGCCCACGCGGCGCTGCCGAATCTGCAGATTGTGATTACCGCCGGAAATCATGACGCAGGCGCGCGGCTGGAAGCGCCGGCCGAATTGCTTAATTCACTCAATGTCACCGTGGTCGGAACTGTCAGCCGTAACGAAAACGGGGACATCGATCTGCAGAAGTTTCTGGTCCCGCTGACGAACAGCGATGGAACGGTTGAAGCCATTGTTCTCGCCATTCCGTTTCTTCGTCCGTCTGATGTTCCGCTCATCCCGGGTGCCGCGGACCCTTATCTGGACGGTATTCGGGAACTTTATCGACTGGTGACCGAAGCGGCTGTTGAAATGAAAGCGAAGCTCTGTCCCGACGCGATCCTGATCGCCATGGGTCATTGTCATCTGACCGGCGGTGAAGAATCACTCGACTCAGAACGCCGACTTGTGATTGGCGGGGCGGAAGCCCTGACGCCTGAAACGTTTTCAGGCGAAGTCGCCTACGTGGCTCTCGGCCATCTGCATAAAGCTCAGCGATTTCATGACGGACGCATCCGTTACAGCGGCAGCCCGATTCCGCTTTCATTTGCAGAAATGCGATACACCCATCAGATCATGCGCCTGACGTTTGAAAGACAGAAGCTGACGGCTGTGGATGCGGTGCCCATTCCGCGATCAGCGGCGATGATCACAGTTCCTGCGGAAGGATTTGCAACCATCACTGAGGTCCTTGCGATGCTGGAACGATGGACGCCTCCTCTCCCCTGCCCTCGCCCGCAATCTGTGAGCAATGACGCTGCACTGCCAGACAACGTGGAAGCGGCAGGCGAACCGGGTGCGAGCGATCAACGCGAACCCCAGCTCCCGAATGCCTCGCTTCCGCTCGATCAGCATCCGTTTCTTGAGGTGCGAGTGCTCGAAGATCAGCCGGATCCGACCCGGCGAAAGAGAATTGAGCAGGCCCTGGAAGGCAAGCCGATTCGGCTGGCATCGATCAAAGTCGAGAACCCGGCTCGACGGCACGCTTTCAACGATGCAACAGCCGAACTGCCGACCGCGGATCTGAAGACCATCAATCCTGAAGAGATCTTTCTCGGCGCTCATCTGGAAAAGTATGGCACCGCGGCCGACGAGTCGTTGATCAGGGCATTTCACGAGATCCTGCGTGAGGAGGCCCATGCCTCATGAAGATTCTGCGTATTACTCTGAACAACATCGCGTCTCTCGCGGGCACACATACAGTCGATTTTACTCGTGACCCGCTCCGATCAGCCGGATTATTCTCCATCAGCGGAGCCACCGGTGCTGGCAAGAGCACACTGCTGGATGCGCTGTGTCTGGCATTGTACGACGCGACTCCGCGGCTGAATCAGGTGGGGCGACTGGCTGAACTGGCCAACGGCGAGAGGCAGAACGATCCTCGAAATCTTCTGCGGCGCGGCGCGGGGGAAGGATTTACCGAAGTCGCTTTTGTCGGCGTCGATGGTCAGGCATGGACATCTCGCTGGCGAGTGCGTCGAAGTCGCCGCAGCGCTGAAGGTGCTCTCCAGAGCGTGGAAATGACGCTCTACAAAGGCCATATTCCGCCAGGCGGCGAAGGACCGATCGAAGAAGGCGGCAGGCGGACGCTGGTGCTGAAGTCGATCGAGGACAAAATTGGGCTGACGTTTGAACAGTTTACTCGCGCAGTCCTGCTGGCTCAGAACGATTTCGCCACCTTCCTGAAAGCCGATGACAAGGAACGAGCCGAAATCCTGCAGGCATTGACCGGAACAGAGCGTTTCGAAGCAATCTCCAAAGCGGTTTTTCTGCGATTCGGTGTGGAGCAGAAAAGTCTGGAATCCCTGCATTCATCGCTGGAGGGAAATGCACCGCTGAAGGAGGACGCTCGTGCCGAAGCCGAGGCTGCTCGAGCTGCTGCCGAACAACAACTTGCCAGTGTCGAATCCCGACAGAAGGAATTGCAGTCGCAGGCCGACTGGTTCAACCGGCGTTCAATACTTGTTGCAGAAAAGTCGCGTGCCGATGAGACATTGCAGCTGGCGGTGACACGTCGAATGGCAGCCGAGCCTCGTCGTCGCGAACTCGCTCGCACCGAAGAAATTGCCCGCGAAGCCAGACCGCTGCGCATGGCGGAGCGAACCCTTGAAAGTCAGGCAGCGGCCGCAGTTTCAGCGGTGGAACTCGCGAAGACCAAACGTGACCAACTGGAGCTGGACTTCAAGGTCGCTGTCGAGCGACACCAGACCGCCGTTGAGATTCATGCCGCTTTACTGGCAGAACAAAAGGCGAACGAACTGCCCCTCCGCAGAGCTCGTGTTCTGGATGAAGGGTTGTTGCTGGTTAAGGATCAGCTGCGGAAGGCCGGAACCGATCTTGAAGCCGCAAATGCGTCTCTGAAGACGGCCGAAGAAAATCTGAAAACCACCGTCGACGATCGCAATCTTCGGCTGCAGGAACAGCGAGCTCTGGAACGAGACCGTGAACGTCTGAAGGCGTTTGCTCCGTTTGTTGCGGACTCCGCCCGCTGGCTGGATCGCATCGACGTGGCTATCGCGGCGGCGCAGCAGGTTGTCGTCGCGAAAGCAGATGCAGAGGCCCGGGCGAAGGAACTGAAGGAACTTGATGAACGACTGGCGACCGAAGAACGGTCGCGAACTCCTCGCCAGGCGGAGTGTGAAGTAGCCTTTGCGGCGCTGACGACTGCGACGGAAGCAGAGAAGAAATTCGATACTGATCAGCTTGCGGCGGATCGGGCAAAACGAGAATCCGCGAAGAACATACTGACGGTGCTGTTTCATCAGGTCAAGAATGCTCAGGTCCTGCGCGAACGTGTGAAGACTGAAGAAGAGTCGCTCGAACAGCTTCAGGCGGCTCAGGGCTTTGAGGCGACGGCCATTGAACAGATTCGAACTGCAGAGATTCCTCAGGCGGAACTGGCAATCGAAGTTGCAAAGACGCAGCTGGAGTTTATTCAGGCGGCCGTGGACGATCATGCGAAACGTCTGCGACTGACTCTGCAGGATGGAAGAGAATGCCCGGTCTGCGGATCGACCAGCCACCCGTACAGCCAGCATGCGCCCGAGCTTGAAGCAACTGCTGTGAAGGCTGCAAAGAAGTCCGTGAAGGACCTGGAAAAGAAGCGCGACGAAGCCATCAGCCGCGAGGCTCGTCTGCACGGCTCAGTGGAAACTCGCCGGGAGCAGATCGATAAAAAGACACAGGAACTGGCGGCCCTCAAAACGCAGGTCGTCGATCTTGTTTTTGAATCGCACGACCATCCGGAAGTTGCCGCTGTGCTGGCCCATGAGGAAGGCTCGCGCCTGCCGGTGATGGAAGCTCGGTTGCTGGAGATCAACGGAGAACTGCGAACCATCGAGAAAAATGAACAGAACGCTCGCAATGCCGCAAAACAGACATCTGATTGCCGTGCCGCTTTGCAGGATTCTCAGCTGAAGTTGAAAGAACTGGACGACCGACTGCAGGAGTTGACAACCAGCCGTGGAATTCTGAATGAGACCGCCAGTAATGCGGCTGTCGGGCTGCGAAAGGCTGAAGATCAGCGTGCTGAAGCGGATGGTCGGCTCAACGATCTGTGGTCAGGACTGCCGACAGCAAAAAAGGATTTTGAATCTGATGCCGCCGCATTTCGCCTGGCGTTCGAACAATCGGCGACGGAATGTGCCAGCATCGAAAAGCGGATTGCTGATGTAACAAGCCTGATTCAGCAGGCTGACGCGGCTATCCGTCCGCAGGAACAGTCGGTGGCGGATGCGAGAGCCGCGGCCAGCACCTGTGCCGCCACTTTTGCCTCGATCTCGAAAGACTACGATGACCGTCTGAAGGAACGCAGCCTGTTATTCGATGGTCAACCGCCGGAGAGAGTCGAAGAAGAGCTTGCAACTCGTCTGGCAGAGGCGACGAAATCACTCGAGGAGGCGGCTAATGCAAAGACCAGTGCCGACCGATTGCTGATTGCTGCGAGGTCGGAGGTGGCGACGAGAATTCAGGCCGTTGAGTCGATCCATGGAGAACTGGCCGCAGCGGTATCGGTCAGGGAACGCTGGATGGAAGCATTCGCAGCGAAAACGTCCACCTCGCTGACTTTACAGGAACTCGACGGAATCCTTGCTCGTGATGAAGAGTGGATGCAGAAGGAACGGGCAGAACTTCGGCAGCTCGATGAAGCGGTCACGAGTGCGGAAAGCGCTTGCAGGGTTCATTGCGATCAGCTTCAGCAGCACGTCAGCACTCCGCCGACGCATGACGAAGAGCAAACCGTGCTGACAGCTCTGCAGGCAATAGACGAGGAGCTGGCGCAGGCAAAAAATAACCTCAGCTCGGCCGGTGCAGTAATTCTAAGTGACGATAGTCGCCGCGCTCAGAATGAGGAGCTGATGGAAAAGATCCGGCAGCAGGATGCGAAGGCCGATCCGTGGCGAAAGCTGAACGATCTGATTGGATCCGCGGACGGCGCGAAGTTTCGCATGATTGCGCAGCGAAGGACGCTCGACCTGCTGCTGGGGTATGCCAATCGACAGCTCAGTCAGCTGGCAGCTCGGTATCGACTGGAACGAATCCCTGAATCGCTGAACCTGATTGTGCTCGACTGTGACATGGGCGAAGAGCGACGTTCGATTCATTCGCTGTCCGGGGGCGAATCGTTCCTCGTTTCGCTCGCTCTGGCGCTGGGACTTGCCTCGCTGACATCGAATCGACTGCGAATCGAATCGTTGTTCATTGACGAAGGGTTTGGAAGTCTGGACCCGGAGACTCTGAACACGGCAATGAGCGCGCTGATGCATTTGGAAGCCCAGGGCCGCAAGGTGGGTGTGATCTCACATGTCACCGAGATGACGGATGCGATTCCCGTGCAGATTAAGGTTGTTAAAGGTCGAGGCGGTGCGTCCAGAATTGTGGTCCCGGGAGCGTCTCAGGATACTTTGCTGGATATCACTCCTGTTGAAGACTCTGCGAGCACCGTAGTTCCGGCATCGAAGGAATCGGTCACGGAACTTGCGACCCGATTGCTGTCGATACTGGAGCGGGAACGAGGACAGGGCAAAGACAAGGTGTCGTTGAAATCTCTTCGCGATGAGCTTGGCTGTGATCAGAAGCAGTTGTCGGCCGCAAAAAAATTATTAGCCAGTCAGGTCGTCACCGACGGCCGCAGCCTGCGCATTGGAAATACTCCGTAAAGACCACCCGGTGATGACATCATGTTCCGCTGCGAGTTTCTGAAAATGTAGCGTGGGCTTCAGCCCCCCATTGCCTCCCTGTCGGGGATCGTTGCCACTTCGGAACCCGATGACATGACTTCGGTGCTGACAATCTAAAAAAATCTCGTCGCTTTCCGTCAGCATACGTGATGCTCGTAGCGTGCAGCGTTTAGTGTTTTGTACAATCGCTGCGTGGTCATTGCGGAATATCCGGCGAACCGTTTTCGATCCCGTCTGTCCGACTGATCTGGAAATTTCTGCAAACGCCTTCCTTAACTGTAACTGACAATCTGCACTTTATTTGTTGTTGACTCGTTGTGTTATCTGTACTGCCATCTTTACTGGCAGGCAGAATCTTAACGGTGAACGGTATCAGCGAGACAGATCATGCTGCATTTCTCTACGCAACGGCGGGTGACACGAGCTGCCAGCATCTGTGTTTGCTGTGTGTTGTTTTTCTGCAGCAACCTGCCAGCCGGAGGACTCAGCGAGTCCGAATCGCCGGTGCCGTCGGATGAACAGTCCGGGCCATCGGAGCCGGAAATCAGTCATCTTGATCGAGCACACTGGGCATTTAGTCCACTGCAGACGATTGAGCTGCCTTCGGTCAGTGATCCGCAATCGTGGATACGAAACGAAATTGATCGATTCGTTCTTCAGCGGCTGCAGGAAAAAGGACTGGAACCTTCGACAGAAGCTTCGGCCGTTACTCTGGTTCGACGATTGTCGTTTGATCTGACCGGGCTGCCTCCCGCTCCTGAAGTTGTGGCCGCCTTTCTTTCCGATCAGTCGCCCGACGCATGGAACCGACTAATTGATCATATGCTGGCGTCACCGGCTTATGGCGATCGCTGGGCACAGCACTGGCTGGATCTGGCTCGCTATGCGGACACAGACGGATTTGAACATGATCTGATCCGCCCCAATGCCTGGCGATATCGCGACTGGGTGATTGATGCCCTGAATTCAGATCTTCCCTGGGATCAGTTTGTGCAGCTACAGATTGCCGGCGATCTGATGTTTCCGGATGATCCTGCAGCCGCGATTCCCACGGGTTTTCTGCTGTGCGGGCCGGATATGCCCGATCTGAATCTGATGGAAGAACGTCGCCACAATGTTCTGAATGAAATGACATCAACAACCGGCGCGGCTTTCATGGCATTGCAGGTTGGGTGTGCTCAATGTCATAACCATATGTACGATCCGATCAGTCAGGCCGACTTCTATCGGCTGAGGGCGTATTTTGAATCGACGGAATGGACAAAGGAAGTGCGTCTGACATCGGGGTCAGCAACGGCTACCGCCAGTACCGTGGCGGGCGGTGCCGGCGAGATGGCGCGAGTGGTCCGTGAAGGCCTGCCAGCGACATCTCATTTGATGCTTCGAGGTGATTTTCGCCGACCCGGACCGGAAATGCAGCCGGCTTTTCTTCGCATCGCTATGGCTCCGAAATCGCCTGCCGGTCCTGCTCAACCGAGCGTTTCAGCAGATCCGCCTCGTCTGGCTCTGGCGAAATGGCTGACCTCCCCCGATCATCCTCTGGCGACTCGCGTCATCGTCAACCGGTTGTGGCAGTTTCATTTCGGAGAGGGACTCGTTCGCACGCCGAACGACTTTGGAACGATGGGTGATCCGCCTGCTCACGGAGCACTGCTGGACTGGCTGGCAGCGGAATTCTCTCGGCGTCACTGGAGTCTGAAGCAGATGCACAGGCTGATCCTGTCCTCGGCAACATGGCGACAATCCAGTGGTCCCGGTAAGCATGCGCAGTCCGGGGCATCTGATTCAGGCCTTGCTGACGGGGCGGAGGATCTGCAACGTTTCATCAGGCTTCAAAAGCTGGATCCTGAGAATCGGCTGATGTGGAGAATGAACCGGCAGCGACTGGAAGGAGAAGCGATTCGCGACGCCATGCTGTTTGTCAGCGGCACATTAAATCTGCGGCGAGGAGGTCCGGGCATTCGGCCTCCGCTTCCGCCGGAACTGGTGGCGACTCTGTTAAAGAACCAGTGGGAAGTGAGTCCGGATTCTTCTGATCACAACCGACGCAGTATCTATCTGTTTGTCCGACGGAACCTGCGATTTCCGCTGTTTGAGGCTTACGATCGGCCTGACACCAATGCCAGTTGTCCGCAGCGAAATCGAAGTACCATCGCACCTCAGGCCCTGGTGCTGCTGAATTCTGAACAGTCACTGCAGGCTGCTCAGTACTTTGCCGGTCGGATCATTGGCGATCCTGGGGACGAGCCATCTCAGCGAATCGAGCGGGCATTTAAGCTGGCCCTGGCAAGATCCCCGTCCGAGCAGGAATTGCAGTCTTCACTGAACTTTCTTCGTGAACAGTCCAGGGTTCTGCAGCAGGAACAGGTGGACTCGTCTGCACTTGCCCTTCCGGCAGGTTTTGAGGCCACAGAAAGTTCCTTAAACCTGGAAGACGCCGCAGCACTGACCGACCTGTGTCTGGCACTGTTTAATTTGAACGAGTTTATTTACTTCGACTGAGCGTTTGACAGATCCGCCTGCTGAACGACTTTCAGGATCCATGAAGAAATCTTGTCGAGCGCGACGGGAGCGATCGTTTCTTCGATTTTCTGGTACTCACTGATGCCGCCGGTTTTGGATGTCTGAAACAGATGATTCAGATCGGGCAGTTCAAGTACCTCGAAGTTTTTGTTCATACCCTCTTCCAGTGCCCTGCGAATTGCCGGCAGATTGACCTGAGGATCTACCTGAACATCCTTCTGGCCGTTCAGCGCCAGGACCGGACAGGTCACCTTTGACAGGACAGTGCCAGGTTCGTGGGTCAGAAAGAACTGAAACCAGGGAGCCTGCAGAGTCTTCAGGCCAGCTCGCACTGATTCTTCCATTGTGGCATCAGTCAGGCTTGAAGCAGGGAGTTTCTCGCGAATCTCAGTCAGCAGGTTTTTGATCTGTTCATCCGTCGCATCCGACTGCACGGGGTCATCTTTGAGTACGAGATTGATCAGAGCCGTCTGTACGATTCGCTGCAATTCCAGCGTATCCGCATCGCCCGCACCTTCGGCTTTGATAATCAGCTGGCCCTGAGAAAGAAGGATTTCCCGTCCATTGACGCCGGTGCCGGCCAGAAGCACGATAAACGCCGTATCCGATCGGCGGGATGCAATCAGCGGAGCAATAATTCCGCCTTCGCTGTGTCCAATAAATCCGATCGAATTCGGCTTGACTTTGGGATTTCCCTTCAGGAAATCAAAGGCTGCTTCTGCATCACGAGAGAAGTCTTCACTGGTGGCGAGTGCCGGATCGCCCGTTGAACCACCCACACCGCGATCGTCATAACGCAGTACCGCAATTCCTTTGCGGGACAGGTAATCGGCAATCACCCAGAACGGTTTATGGTCCAGCAGAGATTCATCTCGGTCCTGAGGTCCGGAGCCTGTAATCAGAATTGCAGCCGGGAACGGTCCTGCTCCCTCGGGAATTGTCAGAGTGCCCGCCAGTTTTACCTGATCTGCCTGATTTTCGAAGGTAACGGATTCAACAGAATATGGAAAAGGAGGTTTTGGATTCTGCGGACGGCGCAAAACGCTTCCATCGTTTGTGACGGCGTCCTGCACTTTCTTTAACGTCAGGTCGAGCTTCAGAGCGCCCTGGCTCCACTTGCCGACTACTTCCGTACCTTCATCATTCAATGTTCCGACGAACTTTCCGGCTACCGAAGCCACGTCAAGAGTCCACTGTTTGCCTTCGATCTTACGAGTTGCCTTGAACCCTCCGGATTTTTGAGACAGGCTGTCGAAAAGGACTTTGTCACTGCCGCCTTCCCGCTGATAGACTCGAACCTGCAGATTCAGTTTTTGAAACAAAGGATGAATGGCGCCCGTCCAGACTTCGTCTGGCTTTTCCTGCTTCAGCGTCTCCTGCTGTCGAAAGACAAGATCAAATTCGATACCCGCCTGTTTCCATTTGCCCGCCACTTCGTTTGGCTGCCTGCGCTGCCCTTCGTATTCAGCTTTTGAGATCTTCAGCTTGAATGACAATTTCTTCTCATCAAGCTGGAAGTCGTCGAGGCGAAACTTTTGCGATCCTTCATCAAAGCTGACAAGATCATGGACGGTGGTGCCATCTTCCGCTTTCGACTGCTCAATCGCGAATCGAAATTCTCGCGGTCCGGCGTCCATAACACCGTACCACACAGGACCCTTTACATCAGGCTTCTCGTCAGGCTGGGCGGCCGGTGCGGCCGTCGCCGACTGGTTCAGGCCAAACAATAACGCATTTATCATCAGGCACAGCGACCACCCGATGCGAGAATGGCGTGAAAATAGCATAAAATGCTCCTGAGAAGATCGAGGCAGGCCCGGAGAATCTCAAAAAGAAAACAGCGCATGGATTCCGACGCCATTCGCTGGTACTCTGGAATTATTGGACGGACAGTCTCCTGAAATGGCTGTCAGCGGGAAGAAAGTGCTGCGGTCGCCCCGGTTCATTTTCCGCTGCTGGGCGGGCGTTTTCCGGGATTTTCCACAGCACTGTTCCAAAGTTATTTGGTCGGTGATTTCGAAGCCAGCTGCTGAATCTCGTTTTCGCTCAAAACACGTTCATACAGCCGTACGTCGCTCAGCCCGCCAGCAAGAAAATCGTTTTGCCCGAAACCGATTTTGAGTGAAGCTCCGGAATTCAGGCTGAATTTGTCGTGTGATGTTTCAGCGGACTTTGACACCAGTTTGCCGTCAGTATAAAGGCTGAGACGATTATTCGACTTAACAGCCGCAATGTGATGCCAGCCCGAGGCAAGAGAATCCGAGGCCATGACATTTCGACCGGCCTCGAAGGAGAAAATCTTCCCTGTTGGCAGCGTGCTGCAGAACAATCGACCCTGATATTCAGCCATCGTCCATGCTCGACGATATTTCACATCCGGAGTGTGGTCCAGGCGAGTCAGTTTTTTCCATGTGGACTTGTGGTCCCAGGAATAGACTTCGGCGAGCGGCAGCGTGCCTGCGATCAGACGTCCATTATGGACCAGCATACCCATCACTTCGAGTTCCTCGCCCAGACGACCGACATCGGTCCACTGATTCAGGTCTTCAAAGCGATAGACTCGGCCGCTTGGCCATGTACCTACATAAAGTCGTCCCTGGCAGACGGCAAACGAATAGGTCTGGGTATTCTCGCCCAGGCGTCCGCAGTCAGTCCATGCTGTGCCGTCATATCGGTAAACATAACCACCGTCGTATGATGTGGCATACAGGTGGCCATTGTAAACTCCCAGTGCCACCACGCGTTTGCCGTCTGGTGTGCCGCAATCAGTCCAGTTCGACTGGCCATCGAATCGATAAAACCCGGCGGGGCGATAAAGAGACGATGCATAGAGATTTCCGTCGAACTCCACCAGCCCACCGATCGCTTCCGTCATTGGAAGCTGGCCGCAGCTTTCCCAGCGAGTGTCTCCCAGGTATCGAAAAATGCCACCACCGAGTGTTGTGTTTTCGGACTCTGCAAGTGCTGATCCTGCAACCCGATACTTGCCGGTTCCGGCATACAGATGACCTCGCCATGAGATCAGCGACGTTACGCTGTTTGATCCGTCAGGGGATCCGCAGTCAACCCACTGTTTTCCCGAGGCCCCATCAGAATCAGTGCCACCAGCTGGCTGATATCGATAGACATGTCCTGACTCGTTCTTTCCGGGTTCACACGTTCCGGCATAAAGGGATCCTTCATGAACCGCCAGTCCAAACGCCAGCAGCGCATTACCAGGCCGTCCGCAGTCCTGCCATTCCGATGACTGATTGTCATCAATTCCGAACATCAGTTGTCGCTGATTTGCCACACTTGTAGTCACGGAGTTGCTTTTCAGTGAGAGCTGAAAACCACGCAGAGATTCGGGATCGTACTGGCTGATCAGATCTCCGGGAACATCCTTCATTTTGTCATTCGTATGCAGCCACAGTGAGATACTGAAATCACTCTTTCCGGACTCACCCAGCGTTACTGAGGGAACTTCGATCCAGGAGTCATGTCCGTTGAACAGAGCTGACTGATGGCCGGCACCCGCAGGACCTGATGCGTTCCATTCAATTTTGCCGTGCACCTTTCCATGTCGCTGATGACCGGAGGTGTCTTTGGCATCTCCGGCAAGCGGCCAGTGGCCCAGAAGGCCGTCGCTGATCTCTGCGGATACGGAGACGGTTGCCGAATTCACGGCCGCGGTCTGCGCGTTCAGGCTTCCGCAGTTTAAAAGCAGCGCACTGGCCAACACACCCAAACTCAAAGAGTCAAACGAGCAAATTCGTTGCATATAACAATCACCCTGTTCTGGCACAAAAGACTGAAAACACCCGATTGCACGTCGGAAGAATGACATTGGTTGGGCCGAGTCTTCTCCGGACATCTGCTGATGCGGACTTTGCATCAATGAGCCATCGAGGCCTGAGTATTCTAAAGAAACTCGGTCCATTCTGGACAGCGTGTGGCGGGTTGTTGCTCTAAGTTTGTCGTCCCGATGATTTGCATTTACCGTCCGATTCAGGTTTGATTTTCTCTCCACATGCTATAGACTTTGCAGAATCTTTGACCTCGCCGGAGTGAACAATGAGAGCATTTGCTGAACGACGATTTCAGGGCCAGCGGTCCATTCTGCCTTTCGTGTTCATGTGCAGCCTGATCTTCAACACTGCCGCAACTTTTGCTCAGGACGGAACTACGGAGGTCCATGCTGAGGTCGGGTTGATGGTCAGCATGCGTGATGGAGTGAAACTGGCGACGGACGTTTATCGTCCTTCGAAGGACGGCCAGCCACTCAGCGGGCGATTCCCCATCATACTGACTCGCACTCCCTACGACCGAGCCGGCAGCCAATCGCTCGGACAGTACTATGCAGCGCGGGGATACGTGTTCGTTGCCCAGGACACTCGAGGTCGCTATGGGTCTGAGGGAACATGGCACTGGATGACAGACGACGGCCCTGACGGTGCAGACACAGCAGAATGGATTGCCGCTCAGCCATGGTCGAACGGACGCATCGGGATGATCGGTACTTCGTATGTGGGTGGAACACAGCACGCGCTTGCAATTGAGGGATCGCCACATCTTCGGACCGTCATCCCGGTGGATGCGGTCTGCAATATGGGATACGCCAGCATGAGAAACGGCGGTGCATTCGAAATGCGTTTCTGGAACTGGATCATGATGCATGCCGCGAAAGGCAGCCGTGCCGCCCGCAATGATGAGGCGAAAAGTATTCTGGAACAGCTGTCGGTCGGTCGGAAGGAATACCTGAATCTGCTGCCACTGCGACCTGGAATGACGCCGCTGAAGCTTGCTCCGGAATATGAAGACTGGCTGATCCAGGCCATGCGGCATGGGGCCAATGACGGATACTGGGATCAGAATAATATTATCGACTTCCCCGAACGTTATCAGGATATTCCCGTGTATTTCGTGGGAGGCTGGTATGACTCATGGGCCAGCAATACGACGGCATCGTTTCAGAAGCTGAATGGCCGTCTCAAAAGCCCGGTGTATCTGATTATGGGGCCGTGGATCCATGGAGCACAGGGTTCGTCGGAACACGGCCAGGTCAGCTTTGGGGCAGATGCGGCGATCAGCGATCCACTGGCGTGGCGGCTGGAATGGTACGATCGATGGCTGAAAGATGCAGATAATTCCGTAGGAAAAGCGGCTCCTTTCAGAACGCCTGTGCGAATTTTTGTCATGGGAACGGGAGATGGTCGCCGCAATGAAAAAGGGCTGCTGAATCATGGCGGATACTGGCGCGACGAACAGGAATGGCCCCTGGCCCGCACACAGTACGTCAAATGGTATCTGAAACCGGGTGGAGTATTATCACCCGGTGCTCCCAGTGTGGCTTCGCCCCAGTTAGCCGCGCCCCAGTCAGCACTCAGTGCAACTCAGTTTGTTTTTGATCCTCGCAATCCCGTGCCAACAATTGGCGGAAACATATCATCGGGGACAGACATCATGCTGCAGGGAGCGTGGGATCAGAAAGGCGGACCACATGTCTGGAACTGGCAGCAGCCTATTCCGCTTTCCGCACGCAATGATGTTGTCGTCTTTCAGTCGGAGCCACTGACGGAGGACCTGGAAGTGACAGGAGAGCTTTCTGTGCAACTTCAGATTTCTTCAACGGCGCCGGATACGGATTTCACGGCAAAACTGATTGATGAATACCCTGCGAGCGAAGATTATCCAGCCGGTTTTTCTCTGAATATCGGCGATGGAATTCAGCGGACCCGTTTTCGGAAATCTTTGAAGGATGAACAATTTCTGGAGCCTGGCGAAATCGCCTCCGTCACCATTCGCCTTTACCCCACGTCAAACGTTTTCCGCAAAGGACATCGTATTCGACTTGACATATCCAGCAGTAATTTTCCCCGATTTGATGTCAACCCGAATACAGGTGAACCTTTGAACGAGAACCGTCGAATACAGACGGCCATCAATACGATTCATCATAGCGCGTCGCACTCATCGTTTATTACTCTGCCGGTGATTCATTCAAAGAGCGGCAACTGAATCAGCCAGTATTCTGTTCGTGCAATTTCCGCTACGGTTCGTCTTGACGAGTCGCAGCGGAGGGCTTCGAACGGTTGCCGATGCACATCGGCTGAATGTTGCGAATCAGAGGTTTAAATTGCATCTGATCCAGAATATCCCGCTGAAGGTCGATGCCGGGTGCGATCTCAATCAGTTCCAATCCGTCAGGGCACAGCCGAAATACGGCGCGTTCAGTCACAACCAGAATTTTTCGGCCTGATGCCTTCGCGATATTTCCGGAAAACGATACCTGTTCGACCTGCTGGACAAACTTGGCAATTCGACCTTCCCGGATAATTCGAAGCTGTCCGTTTTCTACAGCAACTTCAAGGCCATCAGTTGTCAGAGTACCGCAAAAGACAAGCTGGCGGGCATTCTGAGAAATGTTTACAAAGCCGCCGACGCCGGCAAATCGGGAACCAAAGCGAGAGACGTTGACATTTCCGTGCTGATCGACCTGAGCTGCACCCAAAGCGGCAAAGTCCAGCCCGCCGCCATCATAAAAATCGAACTGGGCTGGCTGATCGATAATGGCCTGAGGGTGGGCGGACGCACCAAAACTCAAGCCACCCGCTGGAACTCCGCCGATCGGTCCGCTTTCGACCGTTAGTGTGACATCAGCCAGCAGGCCGCGTTCTGCGGCAATTGTGGCAACGCCTTCCGGTAACCCGATTCCGAGATTCGCAATTGCTCCCGGTCGCAGCTCATCACACGCTCGCGATGCAATGATCCGACGCAGATCCATGGGCAGAGATTCCGGACTGGAATGACTGCTGAATCCGTCGCAGTCAGGGGATGGGCAACAATATGACGAGTTAAAGAGTTCGCCAAAGGTTTGCCAGTGATCCTGATCACTGGCCAGCACAATATGGTCGACAAGTCTTCCCGGAACACGAACCTGCTGCGGTGAAGCGGGGCGATCCAGAAGTCGTTTAACCTGAGCGATTACGCGACCCCGGTTGTTGTGTACGGCTTGTGCAATCGGAAGTACATCTCCGATCACTGCTTCTTCGTCCATGATAAGATTGCCGAAAGGATCCGCCGCTGTTGCACGAATCAGTCCGACATCAAGGGGAAACGCATGGTAAAGCAGCCACGTTTTTCCACGAAGCTGAACTCGTTCCACAAGTGGCTCGGTTGTCAGGGCATTCAGCCTTCCTCCGCCGTACTCCGGGTCAATGAAAGTCCCGAGTCCAACGTGTGTAACGCATCCTGGTCGGCCAGCTGCAATGTCTCGGAACAGCTGACAGATGACACCCTGAGGGAAATTGTAGGCTTCAATGGTACCTGCGATCGCCATTTGTCCGAGACGCGGGCATAGGCCCCAGTGGCCTCCGATCACTCGGCGAATCAGTCCCGGATGAGCAAGATGATTGAGTCCCCGGCTGCGAGCATCGCCCTGCCCTGCCGCATAAACGAGAGTAAGTCCACGCGGATGCTGTTCATTCAAAAAACGTCGTTCGATCGCTGACGTAACAGCTTCCGGGTGACCGGCACCCACAAAGCCGCCGCTCACCAGCGTTACGTCATCGGGAATGAATTTGGCAGCTTCGTCGGCAGTACACAGTTTTTTTGAGAGCGGGGAATGAGTTACAACAGGCTGCAGAGAATCTGAACTTTCTGTGCTTTGGGCCAGCGTCATGCCCACCAGCCTCCGTTCACGTGCAGGGTCTGGCCGGTGACGTACGAGGCCAGATCGCTGCACAGGAACAGAATCACGCTTGCAATTTCATCTGGTTCACCGAATCTTCGAAGGGGGATCTGTGCCAGCATCTGTTCGCGGGCTTCGGTCGGAATCGACTTGCCCATTTCTGTCAGCACGACGCCCGGTGCCACCGCATTCACCGTGATGTGTCGGGAAGCAAGTTCCCGGCTCAGTACTTTTGTTAAGGCAATCACTCCCGCTTTCGCAGAGGAATAATTGGCCTGTCCATAAAAGCCGATCACTCCGGAAATCGATGCCATGTTAACGATGCGTCCGCCATCCTGCAAAAAGTCGAGCACTGTCTGTGATACACGGAAGACGGATGACAAATTGGTTTCCACGACGGCGTCCCATTCATCATCCGACATCTTCCGCAACGTCCGATCTCGAAGAATGGCGGCATTGTTGATCAGGATATCGACGCGCCCCCACTCGGCTTTGATCCTGGCAAAGAATCGCTTCATGTCGTCTCGTGAGCGAACATCTGCTGCCATCGCGAGGCCATCTGCGCCCCATGTTTCGATCGTTTCTTCAGCGCCGGCTCTGCCGATTCCATCCGCATCATCCAGAAAATTCACGGCAACTCTGGCACCTGCCTGGCGCAGTCGGGAAGCCGTTGCCTTTCCCAGCCCCTGTCCGCCACCGGTGACCACCGCAACTTTGCCGGTTAGATCAATCGAAACCATAAGAGTCTCTCCTGTTTCATGGGTTACTCTGCGGCTCCAGGATTCACTGCACGTTTCCATTGCACAACATGAAGTGTGGTTGTGTCAAATCAGATTGCGAATCGTTTCGCCAGTTGTTCAATTTGAATATAAAATCATCGCATTTCCGGATCCGCCCCGGTCACGATTCATTTCGAAGATATTCTTCTGCGACGTTTTTCAGCCTCATCGCATCACTGGGTATTTTTGCTCCGGAAGGCTACAAATCCGTCTGAACGTCCGCAATCCTGTGCCGCCGCACGATCGGCTTTTTTCCTGAGAGAACTCGATGAACGCCATCCCTGCCACACCTCTTCAATATGAATTCAGTCGTTTTGCCACACCTCGTGCTGAAATTGATTCCGGTGCCCGACTCACTCTGGATTCTGAAGATGCTCTTTCAGGGCAGCTGCGACGACCGGAAGACCGTCGAAACAAGCAGACGATGCCATACAGCAATCCTGTGAACGGTCCGATTTTTGTCCGCGGTGCAGAACCCGGCGATGCACTCGCCGTTCACATTGAATCGATTGAACCATTGATGGGTCAGTGTGCCACCTATACGGGCTCACCCGGGCTGATGTCAGAACTTCTCGGAATTGATGTGCCGCCTGGTACTCGAATCTGTCCGATTAAAGACGGCTTCATCTCATGGAGTGATACCGTAAAAATTCCTTACGCCCCAATGCTGGGTTGTCTGGGAACAGCACCAGACTGGGGCGTTCCCACGACCGGGCCGTCCGGAAGGCATGGCGGAAACCTGGATCTGCTTGAAGTCTGTCCAGGGAATACGGTGTATCTCCCGGTCTATGTTCCCGGAGGTTATCTGTATCTTGGCGATGCCCATGCCGCTCAGGGGCACGGGGAACTTTCGGCAACTGCTCTGGAAATGCCCGCCAGAACGACCATCCGAGTTGATCTGATCAAACAGGCCAGACTGGTTGCGCCAAGAATCGAATCACCCACCGAACTGATGTCCGTCGCCTGCGTCTCACCTCTGGAACGGGCCATTGCAGAAAGTTATGCTCGACTGATTCTGTGGCTGGAGTCCGACTACGGCTGGAATCGCTGGCATGCTTACGATCTGCTGACACAGGTGGGGCAGATTTCTATCGGTCACTTCACGACCGGTACGGTTGCCGCGAAAGTTGCCAAAAAATATATCATTCCGAGCTGACGTCGATATTCGTTCTGAAGGAAATCTTCTTCGTCGTATTCGTGGTTCCGGCAATTGTTCCTTTTCACTATACGGAGTTCTGTTACATGCTTGTTGATACGCATACCAATCTGTTGTGGTATCCGGATCATCTGTCGGACGAATTTGTCAGGTTCGCGCTGGAGGCGAAGAAAGCCAAAATGCGAATGACGCCTGATGTCTATTTTGCCGGCAGTGATAAGGATGAACGAAATGGATTTGATTCACGTCCTGAGCAGCTGCTGGAGGCGACCAAAAACTGTGACAAAGTCATTGTTTTTGGAATCAAAGCCCGCTTCTCCGGTATCAACTGCGATCAGGAACTGATTGCCCGATTTGTTCGGGAACACTCAGACCGATTTATTGGCTGGTGTTCTGTTGATCCCAATGATCCTGACTGCGCCGATGAGCTTGAACATTACGTGAAGAATCTGGGTTTCCGGGGGCTGAAGGTGTCACCCATCTATCAGAACTGGGATCCGCTCGACGCCCGTCATATTCGCCTGTTCCGAAAAGCGGAAGAACTGGGCATTCCGGTGAATGTGCATCAGGGGACGACGTTTGTTCGGCCTGCTCCTTTGCGATATGCCAATCCAGTACTTCTGGAAGACATTGCAGTGGCATGTCCTGACCTGAAAATGATCATCTCCCATATGGGCCATCCATGGGAAACGGAATGCATTTCACTGATTCGCAAACATCCCAACCTGTACTCCAATGTCTCCGCGCTGCACTATCGTCCTTGGCGACACTGGCAGGCCTTTATAACGGCGATGGAGTACGGAGTGGATCACAAGCTGATTTTTGGCTCCGACTTTCCGTCAGCGACGCCGGAACAGGTGATTGCCGGCCTGAAGAAGGTGAACGACATTGTGAAGGGGACAGGGCTGCCAAAATTCCCTGAGGAATCTCTTCATCGGATCATCTATGAAAACTGGAAGCAGGTCATCGACGTGACATAGCCGGAATGCGCCCGGACTCTGAATGGATTGAATAAAGCATTCAGAGTCGGGCAACAGCAACTTCCGGGCCGATTTTGGTCTTCTGCCGCTGATCTATGCCGCGAAGGCACTGACGGAGTTAACCGTCTGCTGGTCGAAGGCGGAAGACTGATGAACAAACACGTCGCGTGACGGAAACGGAATCGTAAAGCCGCGTTCGTCGAATCCCAGTTTGATTTTCTCTGTCAGTTCAAACCGGGCGGCCCAATAATCTTTGCTGGCGACCCACGGGCGTACAACAAAGTTCACGCTGCTCTCTGCCATCTCAGAAACGGCAACAACCGGTTCCGGATCCTTCAGTATTCGGTCGTCTGATTGAATGATCTCCTGCAGAAATGCTTTAACGGCACGAAGGTCATCGTTGTAGCTGCATCCGACAATCAGGTCGATCCGCCGTTTCGTTTCCGCGGAAAAGTTCTGAATTGTGCCACTGGTGATTGAGCCGTTCGGAACAAAAATTCTCACATTGTCGGGTGTCAGCAGCATCGTGCTGAAAATCTGAATGTCCACAACTCTGCCGCGTATTCCACTGACTTCTACCGTGTCTCCAACGCGAAACGGCTTGAAGAAGACCAGAAGGACGCCCGATGCGAAGTTGGCAAGTGACCCCTGAAGAGCCATTCCAATAGCGAAACCCGCCGCAGCCAGAACCGCGCTGAGAGATGTTGTGTCGACGCCCAGACATTCGAGGGACGCAATGCAGACGGCCATCAGCATCATAATGTAGATGACATTGCCGCCAAAACGGCTGAGTGTTTCATCCATGCGGGCTCGTACTGCGCCTCGCACGATCATACTTGTCAGCAGCTTCGCGACGATACGACCGACGAAAAATACCAGCCCGGCTTTCAATATCCCGGGACCCCAGGCCAAAAGGACTTCGGTCAGTTTTTCGACCGTCAGGTACTGTGCAAGATTCTGCATGACAGAACTCAGCAGCCCACCGGACGGTGCAACCGCGTCAACTGCGGCCTCAGCCGCGGGAATTTCAACCATTCCATCCTGCATTTTTCATCATCCCTGATGCTTAACTCTGCTGTTATCTTCTGAACAGCCAAAAAATGGCCGGAAGAAAACAAACGCCGGCCGCCCCCGTGAATTTTGGAAACCGGTTTTGGATCGGTTTACAGCTGGCGTCGCCGTCGACGCTCCGATCACGGCCGATTGAACAGTACCACAAGGAATGCCTGCGAATCAAGATCGGCCAAATCCGCCGCTTTATTAGTTGCGTGACAAAGTAGCCGTCACTCTCCAAACGATGCTTTGCAAAGTAGCCGTCACTCTCCGAGTGACGCTTTGCGATTCCCTGTCACCCCTCGCCCCCAACATCAAAAATCGTCGGCAATGCATTCAGCCGCGATCGATTGCTATTCCCATAAGCTGCGTCTTTCCGCCGATCTGATCACCTGAAACCCCGGTCGTCACGCTCTCACCTCAACCCTGGAAGTCGCTGTGGCCGGGGCTCTGGTCAGCTGATTTCGTTTTGAGAAGAAAACCATGGCGATGATACCGGAAATGACCAGTCCAATGCTCATCAGCTGGGAAAATGTCAGGGAAACACCCAGCCGCCCCGGTTCGTCATCCCGGTAGATTTCAAGGATAAATCGAGCAATCGGATAAAGAATCCATGCAAGCGACAGAACGGCACCATCAAACGGACGCCTGCGGAAAAACCATGATAACAAGGCTGCCAGCAAAAAAGCCGAGAGTGAACTGTAAATCTGAGTCGGATGGAGCGGCACTGTACTCAGCGCATCCTGAGCGATCGTTCCACGTTCGGCCAGTCGTTCAAACGTGATGCTGTCCGGTGGAAAGCGGACTGCCCACGGCAGATCACACTGAGCTCCAAAACAGCATCCATACAAAAAGCAGCCGATTCGGCCAAATCCTTCTCCAACGAACAGTGAAGGAGCCACGACATCACACAGCACAACCGGATCGATGCGTCTGCGGCGGCAGAACAACAGTAGCCCTGCCACTCCACCCATCACGCACCCATAAAATACAATGCCGCCGTCCCAGAGAGCAATCAGTGCGACGAGCTTCTGAATACCCTGCTTGCCGGCAAATACCCGGTCACCATACTGCATCAGATAGATGATTCTGGCTCCCAGAAGCCCGGGCAACAGCAGCCACATCATTAAATCCCAGATGATGTCGGGTTCCAGACCGACCGACCTGATCCGCCGTGAGGCCAGCAGTGTGGCGGTGGAAAAGCCTATGAACAGCATGAATCCATAACCAAACACCGGAATACCGGTCTTAACCAGCGGCAGCTGCAGCAGAGGAATCGCCATGATAAAGGCGGGGATAATCAGCCAGAAAATGCTGGACGAAATTGTCTGCCCGGCATCGCGTGTCAGCTTCCAGTTAACGATGACCGCGATCATCGCCACCAGCAGCCAGAATATCACCAGCCAGCCTGCACCCACCAGCAATTCATTGCCGACAGACTCCCAGGTCCAGAACTGGTCGAAAACAAAACGCAGTAGCACTTTTCGCATGGCGACGGGCCAGTCGTCGAATGGAGGCCCTGCTCGAATACCAGGTCAGAATCCGTGAGTTCAGGCAGGTCCCAGGCAAAGAATCGAATCACAGTCCCGGTATGATAGCGAAAGAAGCTCGATCAGCGAAATTGCAGAATTTCGTTGTCAATTAACCGAGTCTTTCCAATGCGTGCGGCAATCAGGGCCACTGCGGTGACTTGTCGATCTTCCAGCGGTTCCAGAGTTTCCGGATCCGCGATTAATGCGTAGCTCAGCTCAATACCCGGGGTGCCGGACAATCGCTGCTGCATACGCTGTGAAATTTCTGCGGCGGAAAGCTGTGTTTCAGCAGCGAGCTTCTGAGCCATTTTCAGCGTCTGACTGAGTTCTGTGGCGGTGGCCCGCTCCTCCGGAGTCAGATATCGGTTGCGACTGCTCATGGCCAGTCCATCAGCCTCCCGCACAATCGGGCACGTAATAATCTCAATCGGGAAATCGAGGTCGGATACCATGCGGCGAATGATGAGCTGCTGCTGAAAATCCTTTTGTCCAAAATAAGCGCGATCAGGTTCAGCAATGTTAAAGAGCTTGGCGACAACCGTTGAGACGCCATCGAAGTGGCCGGGGCGATGTGCACCCTCGAGGGACTCGGACAGCTTCGTCACCCGGACAAACGTCTGAGCATGTTGCCCATACATGTCCGAGGCTGAAGGGGTAAATACCAGATCGGCACCTGCAGCCTCACACATCTGAAGGTCAGCGTCCAGCGTTCTGGGATACTTGGTGAAATCCTCGTTTGGGCCAAACTGCGTCGGATTAACAAAGATTGTGGCAACGACAAACCCACATTCGACTCGTGCCCGCTCAATCAGACTCACGTGGCCTTCATGCAATGCGCCCATCGTTGGCACAATTCCAGTCTGCCGGCCCTGAAGTCTGGCAGCGCGGACGGCCATCCGAGTCCGAACGGGAGACGGTTCAACGATCATAGCTGCAGGTCTGCCATCAGAACTTGTAACTGGGATTCCGGGCATCGAAGTCACGGTCGGTTAATCGCACGTCCGGTTTAATATTTGAAAACGTATAGTCTTCAATAACCGGCGGCTTCGCATCCGGAGCTGCGGGAAATCCAAACTGCTGCACGCGCACAGGGAGTCCGCCTGCATCATCAATCCATAATCGAGTGATGTGGAATTTGAATTGCTTTCGAGGCTGCGGATGGATGCTCTCAATGACTTTGCAGGTGTAGTCACCGACTTTTGCGTCCTTGTAGTATTTTACTGTTGTTTCTCCGAATTTCGTTTCCTCGGTCCACTGTTCCATGACTGCTTTGACCAGATTGGCGATTCCCGCCTTTGTGATGGGATATCGATTTTCTGCCATGGCCTGACTGCCGGTGGGCTGAAGTTCCAGTGTGCCAATCAGCCCCGCCAGCCCGGTTTCATGAACCAGCAAATTATTCTTGTTGCGTCCTTCAACGTAGATGACTTCGCGACCTTCATGAGGATTCTCGAAGTACATATACACACTGAATGGAGAGTGGCGAACTTTCATTCGCACCTGCTGCGTCACCAGAGTTCTGCCGACAATTTCTCGCTTTACAAAGGTGGCTTCATAACCTGTCAGAGCCATGGCTTTTTCGTAGCTTGTCTTTGCGTGTCCCAGGGCCGGTGTCAGCGGATGTTCAACTGTCTGAGCAAAGCACTGAGGAACCAGCGTCCACGCGGCGAAGCCAGCCGCCATTCCGGAAAACGAACGACGTGAAGGTCTGAAATTCTGGCTGAAGGAGTTCTCTGACATGTTACTTACGCTTCCCGGAACAATCCGTAATCCCTGAAGAAATCAGATAAGCCACTTGTAGTCAATGATGAGAGCCGGATCAGATCCAATGATATCCGTCTGCCGGAAACTCGTGGAGAGCGAATATTCAGAATCCCGTCCAAAAAATATCAGTAAAAACTGGAATTGTGGCGTTTTGAATACTCCTTTAAACTCCGGCAGATTTTGCCACACAGGGAGCCGGAAGCTCCAGAGAACTCATGTGGATTCAGGAATGGACTCCTCCCGAAGCGGTTTACTTTCAACTTTGATCATGACGGTGCCGCTTGTGGTGGTCCCGGCGATCGCTCTGTTGCGTCCCGCCATTCCTGCCCCTGGAATTTCCACAAATACTCTTGAAGCATCGTCCGCAGACGATCCGTTCTCTGAATTTGAATTCGACGAACTGCCCCCGGACAGTCCTGACAATGACGGAAAGCAGGTCGAGAAGGACGAGTCTTCTGACGATGCTGACGATTACTTAGGCTTGTCCGACAGGGAAGATCAGGCAGGATCGAATGGACTGTTCGAATCGAAAGAGCTAAAACCGGACTCTCAGACGGCACTGGTCCCCAGTCCGCCATTCGAACCCGATCCGTTTGCCCCGGGCTCGGCTGCTCCGGGCGCGACACTGCCCGGCTCAACACCGTCGAATCCGGCTTCGCCTGATGCATCGCCTGCAATGCCAGGCGCTGGTCCTTCATCGCCCGCTCCGCAGAAACCGGCTCCCGATTCTCGCCTGCCGTTGTCTCCCGATGATGAGTCTGCGCTGCTAAAGCAGATCATGGCACTGGGTGCCACACGAACGATCTGGTTCACGCCGGGCAAGCCATCACAATTTGGCTTTGCGGCTTTCGTATCTGTCAATTCGAAACAAATCAGTTATCGATTCGAAGCCATTGGTAACTCTCGGGCGGAAGCAATTCGCCTGGTACTTGCACAAATCACCGAGTGGCAGAATGCTCAGCGGGCTGCGTCGCCATGAGTCCGAATTCATTCCTGAGCCCGTTCTATCGCTTCAGCAGACACGCAACTGTTCGGTCTTCGCTGAGCATTGGCCCGGCGGCATGCTCGGGGATTATGCCCGACCAAACTGACGAGCGAACTCGTTCTCTGCAGAGATCGTCTTCACGCCGCAGTCGTCGATCATGGGCGGATCAGCTGCAATATCTGCCTGATGGTGGACTCATCCGATCTCGCCGTATGGCTCAGCTGGAGGCTGCTCTTCTGATTTCCAGTGCGGCTGTCCCGGTTCGTAAACTTGTACAGCTGGCACGACTGATTGATGCAAAAGAAGCAAAACAGCTGATTCAGATTTTGAACGACAGCTATGATCGTGACCGCAGTGCATTTCGAATCGAACTGACCGCAGCCGGTTATACCATGATGACCCGAGCACAGCTGGCTCCATGGCTCAATCGTCTGCATCAGCGGCAGGAACAGATGAAGCTGTCGAGTCCTGCCATGGAAACTCTGACAATCATTGCATATCAGCAGCCGGTTATGCGTGCGGATGTCGAAGCCATTCGCGGAGTTCAGTCATCCGAAATGATTCGCCAGCTCATCGACCGAGGGCTGGTGCGAATTGGCGGTGAAGATGATTCGCTCGGACGGCCATTTCTTTACGTGACAACTCGGCAGTTTCTGACGATGTTCGGCCTGCAAAGTCTTGAAGACTTGCCTTCACACGCCACTTTGCGTCGCAAAAATGCGGCTCCGCTTCCGTCCGCAGATCAGGACGAAGAACTCGACGACGGCAGTGGTGACGGCGACGGTGATTCTGCATCCGATGCTGATTCACCGGACAATGCCAGCACTTCCCCTGAAGCGACCGACAGAGAAATCCGGCTGAACCCGGCGTCTGCGTCTCCCACGCTGAAAATTAAAAATCGCGGTGCTGCATGAGTGGCTGCCCGCGGCTCTGCGGTCCGCGACTCTGATCTATCCGTCTGGTGGATCTAAGGACCTGGAAAACAATAAGTTACCGCCATAGTCGCCTTTCGCTCCGCGAAAGAGCGTTCTTTTGCGGAGGAAATGGAGACACTTATTGTCTGACAGCGTCTAAAGACCTGCTTCAACCAGCTGAAGGATTTGCAGCCCGATGTCTTCAATGCTTCTTAGCTGACCATCGTCACAAATCCCCGGAACGATTCTCCAGTCCGGACGCACCTTTGCGATTTCCAGATAGCAGCGCCGCACCTTTTCCATATAGGGAGTGTCAGCTTCCTGCAGGTCAGCCGTCCGTTCCGTATAATCCCTGGCTGTTTTTCGACTCACCAGCTCGCGACTCCAGCCGGCCGACATATCGATCAGTATTGTCAGATCCGGGCGGGGCAGCTGAAATACTCCGTACTCAATCTTTTCTATCCATGTGATCAATTCTTCCCGCTGAGATCCCTCGAGCTTGGCTGCCTGATGGGCAAGGTTTGACCCGACGAAGCGGTCCAGAATGACGACATCGTGGTCTGTCATCCGGGACAGCAGCAGTTCTCGCGATTCAAAACGGTCGCCTGCGTAAAGAACCGCCGCCAGTTGAGGATGAACCTGATTCAGTTCCCCAAATCGGCCGTTCAAAAAATCTCCGATCGCCGCACCAAACGTGGTGGCCGCATAACGAGGAAACTGGAGCAGTCCGGTCCGTACGCCTCGCCCCCGCAGAGCTTCAACCAGTCTGGCGGACTGAGTACCTTTTCCGGATCCATCGATACCCTCAATGGCGATCAGCCTTCCCACGAGGCTGCTCCGACAAGGCGGCCCGAACCTGCTTCCCTGGAACCGGCTTCACCCATGGTTTCGGCCTGAGTTTTCTCCGGTACACGGATTGCCACAATTCCTTCTCGTGTCGCTGAAATACCATGGCACCGGATGAATTGTCCCGCATCTGCCGAAGTGCCAGGAACTTCAACCGGCTGATATCGTCGATCCATGCCCCTCACCCAGCCCGGTCGAGCCTCTGAGGGACGTTCAGCGAGTACCTCAAGAAGCGGGGCCGAATGGATCTGATCGGCCGATCCTGATCCGGTCTTTTCCGCATTTGGTGTGATGAGGCTGGTCTGATAGAAATCCAGGGCGAGATCTCGTTCCAGCTGACTGAGTCGCTGGACGCGATCACGCAGCACGGCAGGTGACACCTGGTCGGCCATTGTCGCGGCCGGCGTTCCGTCACGTCGGCTGAACGGAAACACATGAACTTTCATAAACCGTGCGCGCCGACAGGTTTCCAGTGTTTCCTGAAACTCTTCTTCCGTCTCACCTGGAAATCCCACGATCACGTCCGTGGAAAAGGCGGTGCCCTGCCCCAGTCGTTCTCTGATTTGTTCAAGCCGTTCCAGAAACCGTTCAACTCGATATCGCCGACGCATCCGCGTCAGGACGCCATTGCTGCCACTTTGCAGTGCCGGATGAAACTGAGCACACAGGTGCTCACAATCAGCAGCTGCGCTGATAAAGTCGTCATTGACTTCAACGGATTCAATACTGGAAAGCCTCATGCGCCAGTCGCCGGGAATTCGATCGAGCCGCCGTAAAAGATGCCAGAGCCGTTCCGGCTGATCACCATTCGCCAGGCGGTGAGTATCCACGCCAAAATGGCCGACATGCACACCACTGATCACAATCTCACGGTAACCATTGCCCGTCAGCCGACGGATTTCTTCTTCAATGTCGGCTGGCCTGCGACTTCGCAATCCCGGTCTGACGGTCGGAATAATACAATACGAGCATTTCAGGATGCAGCCATCCTGAATCTTGACGAATGCCCGATGATGACCTTCAAATTCACTGATCCCGGCGGGCATGTCGTGAATACCAAATCGGCTCAGAACATCCGGCAGCTCACGCTTGTCCGTCACCACTTCGATGACGTTGGGCAAGTCACTGACGGCCTGCGGATCCCGAGTGGCATAGCAGCCCATCACAATGGTTTTTGTACCGGGATTCTGTCGGGCCAGCTGGCGTATGACCTGACGAGATTTTGAGTCGCCCGTGTTTGTCACGGTGCACGTGTTGACGACGCACAAATCTGCCGACTCGTGATCGAGTGCTTCACGATATCCACTCTGCTGAAGTGCCTCGCGAACCAGCTGCGTTTCGTATTGATTGACCTTACAGCCGAGCGTAACGAGTCGGCATGTGCGAAGCGATGACATGGATTCGAATCAGCAAGTGTAAAATGTTTAAGCGAGCGGCAAAATTGTTTCCCCGGGAGGGCGAGGCTCCTGCCGAGCCGAGAGCCGAGGTTTTCTCGGCTCGGCGGGAGCCTCGCCCTCCCATCTGTCACGTTGATTGGCATGTTTTCACCTGCCAGTCGCCTTAAAGGACCGGCCGCATCATGATAACCGGCCAGGATCCTTTCAGGAAAAAGAACAACGAAATTTCAGGATAATTCCGTCGGAATCTCCCGGAATCAGTCGGTTCGCCACTTCTTCAGCTGTACCTCGTCCAGTTCGACTCCCAGCCCAGGTCCGCTGGGAACGACGGCGGCCGGTGGTCCCAGGTCCAGAGGCTCTTTGATCAGGTCGGCTTCATGGTAAAAAGGTCCGATTGTATCAGCCGGGAATGAATCCGTGTCGACTTCCGGAAATGCCGCGGCAACGTGCAGCATGGCTGCTGTTCCTATTCCCAGCTCCAGATTGCTGCCGATTGTGCATCGCAGTCCTGCCGCACGGGCGACGGCCACGATATCTCCGGTAGCCGCTATTCCCCCATGTTTTCCAGGATAAATACTGAAAATGTCGGCCGCCCGATGCACGCTCAGCAACCATGCGTCCTGCAAAGTGAAGATGCTCTCATCCGCCATAATCGGACAAGGCGAATCCCGGCGAATCTCTGCCATCGCCGCACGATCACCAGGAGGGATGGGTTGCTCGGACAACAGTAATCTCGAATCCGTCAGTTCTCGAAGGCAGTATCGAGCCTGCTGCACGGTCCACCCGCAGTTGGAATCAATCGTGACCGGAATATCGGGCCCGCAGACTTCCCGCACGGCTCTCACACGAGCAATATCGCTTTCAGGATCCAGTCCCGTCTTAACTTTGATGCAGGTTACTCCCATCGCCAGGTGCTGCTCGGCCATCGCGACAGAACCTGCTGTGTCCCGAGCCCAGACAACCAGCTTGATTCGAATGCGATCCCGCACTTTTCCACCCAGCAGCTGACAGACAGGCAGGCCGACTGCCTTGCCGGCAATGTCCCACATCGCCATTTCGATGGCTGCTTTGGTAAATGAGTTCAGCTTGATGATGGATTCCATCGTTTTACGAATCGCAGTCAGCTCCAGCGGATTCTTTCCGATCAGAGCCGGTGCAAGATAATCCCGGATCGCAGCAATGGTGCTCTGCTGAGTTTCACCAGACCACAAGGGCGAGATTGTTCCTTCGCCCAGGCCAATCAGTCCCTGGTCAGTATATACTCTGATAATAACATAGGGTGATGTTGCAAGTTCCCCATGTGCGGTTCTTGCCGTCAGCCCTTTTTTTAGGGGAACACAGACGGGAATAGCTTCAATCCGAGTAATCTTCATTATGCTTCTCTACTAAGCTTCTCTGAACGGGGGTTATCGGCGATTTTCAGATAATCTCTTCGCGGACATCGCAGAACTGCTGATCGGGCTTCATTTTCCAAGAAAACGTTTCAGCACATTGGCCGTGATTTGAGAGATCGCCCTGTCAACGGGGAGTGACGCGACGTAATTGATTGAGCCGACAGAAAACACTGCGCCTCCCTCTGGCATGGGAATGATCACCATTTCCGCACCTCCGTCGTCCGGATTCTCACCCCTCGCCAGCAGATGAGTATTTGCGGGTGAACTTGCCGATCGTTTGTCAGTTTCGTGGCCGGAGGCTCCTCCGGGACACCGTCGATGCAGGCACTCCGTTCCAAACAGATCTCCGTTTTTCAGTCCGGTCCCTTCAAAGATCCAGTGCGTGCTGTCGACAACCCGGTACGGCGCTCCCGTCATCGCGCCTGACGGCGTAAATACGACCCCCAGAAGGCTGGCTTCAGATTCGTGGCGGACGGCAAAGCGGCTGTCATAACCGCCCATCCCGCTGCTCCACAGTGAAGTAATGCTGCCATTCTGAACAACCATTGACCCGTTTGTATGCAGCTCCACCTCACAGTTCAGGCCGTTACCTCCCAGATAAACCAGCCGGCCTCCTTCATGAAACACCCATCGTTTCACGCGGTCATACATGCGGCGAGTCCAGTATTCCGGGTGAACGGCAATTGCAAGAACCTTGTACGCGGAAAGGTCCAGAGTACCATCATCCAGCTGTGTTTCCGCATAATAGTCATAGTTCATTTTCTGCTGCTCAAGCCAGCCCAGCAGACGCCATTCGGCCGGTGCCAGGTGGCAGGCCTGGCGGCCCTCGATCGGATCGGCAAGCTGCTCAGTAAAATCAATATGGCAAAATGGTTCCGGGCGTTCAAAAGACAGTGGCGCATATGACGGATAGCCCCATGTACCATGTTCCGCATCAACGTAGCGTCGCAGTTCAAACCGGGAATTCACCGTTGGAGTCGGAGGAAGATGGTCGGCGTGAATATAGTTGCTGCGGCCTCCAAACGGATTGTAGGCATTCCACGTAATGTTGGATGCCAGCACAGCCAGACCACATGTCGGTTTTGCAGGAGCAACAATCCACGGAAAGGAAAATTGTCTGCCCGAGTTTGTGCTGGCCCGGAAATAATAGAGCCCGCTTCGCTCCGGCGCTCTCGCGTATTGTCGATGAGTCGGACTGACATAGCCGACCTTATTCCATTCAACACCCGTCTGAGTGTAGTCGCCGTCAGGAGTCACCTGCATGGTTGCTCGCGGTCCATGCTCGTCATGCCAGCCCAGTTCCTGGACTCGTTCCGGTTTGGCTCCGTATCGCCACAGCTCCAGGCGATACTGTTCGACAGCATGGACCCGAAATTCGGCTTCTTCTCCGCTTCGCACCCACTTTGGCCATGCATATCCCAGCAGACCGTCGGATAACATTCGAAATTGATGAGGCTTCGAAAGCGGAAGTGTGACACTGGAAAACCGTGCACCAAATCCGGGCTTTTGAAGAATCACCCGGTAGTATCCGGGCGGCAGGTCGACGTGTACCGAGCCGGTGGCTCGTGATCGAGTTTCCCAGGACTGACCATGTTCATCCAGAAACTCGAGCATCACATCCGCGAGAGCCACATAACGTTCATCACTGACATACCCCACCAGCATCGCCGACGCCTCCAATTGGTGTTCCCGCTCAATCAGCCTGTTCGTTCGCTGCTTTTTGTGAACAGAGTTTTGGTTCTCTGATATTCCGCTCACAGGGGCCAGCGCGCGTTTCGTCGCAGAACCATATCGAATTTACAGAATCCGTCGACCGATGACACGCCGCACCTTTTATGAATCTCTTTTATGGATCCTGGGGATGCTGGCTGCCGAGTGGATCTGCCAGAGGTGAATTTTTCCCGGCCTTCGCTTATTCTCAGCCAGAATTGTTCCCTCCTGCCTCTGCTGACCAGACTGAGCGTCAGTTTGTGTGTGTCTCCGACCGAAATTCTCCTGCCCGGAAGAATCGAATGAATTGTCCGCACCGCCCGTTGCTGCTTCTGACTTTCGTCCTGACTGTGTCCGCAATGCCTCTTTCTGCCGACGAACTTTATGTGGCGACGCCTCTGACAGAAAAAGGCAGTTTCACTCCTGGCATCGAAGGACCCGCCTGTGATCGTTCGGGTAATGTCTACGCTGTCAACTTTGAGAAACAGCAGACGATCGGCAGAGTCACTCCGGATGGCAAAGCGGACGTCTATGTCACACTTCCCGGAATCAGCGTTGGCAACGGCCTGCGTTTTAATCGTGCCGGTATGTTGTTTGTCGCTGATTATATGGGTCACAATATTCTGCAAATCGATGCGAAAACAAAACAGGTGAGCGTTTTCGCTCATGAGCCCAAGATGAATCAGCCCAATGATATCGCCATGACGGAGGACGAAGTGCTTTATGCCAGCGACCCGGACTGGGACAAAAGCACCGGGCAGATCTGGCGTATTGGACGTGATGGAAAGGTACTGCGAGTGGCGTCGAACATGGGAACAACCAATGGAATTGATGTCAGCCCCGACGGCAAAACGCTCTACGTCAACGAAAGTGTGCAACGAAATATCTGGTCGTTTGATATTCTGCCATCCGGAGAACTCGTCGGCAAAAAACTGGTGAAACAATTTCCCGACCATGGCTTCGACGGAATGAGAATCGATGTTCAGGGCAATTTGTATATCACTCGCTATGGCAAAGGCACCGTAGTGATCATGACGCCTGCCGGCGAAATTCTGAAGGAAGTGGATGTTCTGGGTGCTCGTCCCAGCAATCTGTGCTTCGGCGGTCCCGACGGCAGAACGGTGTACGTGACGGAAGTTGAACACCAGAGACTGGTACAGTTCCGAGTTGAACAGCCGGGACTGGAATGGAAACGACAGCAGCAGCACTGAGAAATCGTGCGAGCGGCACGAAACGCCCTGCCAGTGCAGCCGGTTCCGTATTTTCAGCGATAAATTGAACCACAGATGGCACAGATGTTGAGGCGCAGGCTTTTATCCTTGAAGCTTTTCTTCGGCCTGTGATTTTCCCTCAATCCCACACGTATCGTTCATCAAATTCGATTTCGTACTTCCGCAGCAACCGGCGAAACTCATCCTGAAACGTCACTTTCTGGTGGTGTGCTCGCTGGTTATCAAGATATTGTTCCAGGGCAGGCCGATGTGACGGACTGATGGAGAAAATTCCATATCCACTTTGCCAGTGAAAGGCTGAGAATCGTTGCCCGTTTGTTTTAATCCACGCCGATGACCCCGTTTTGACCTCTTCGACCAGTTGGGCAGGTGAAGACGTTCGAGGATGTGCAACAAGCAAGTGGATATGATCCTCGACTGACCCGGCGTGCAACAGCGTACCCTTCAGATTACGAAGGATTCCCCCAATGTAGGCGTGCAATTCGTCGCGGACGTCGTCCGTGATGATAGGTTGCCGATGTTTTGTCGAAAACACGACGTGAGCCAAAAGACACGCAAGTGATTGGGCCATGGTGATTTGTCCGTTGATTTATAAATTGTCCGTCGATTGTGGCGTTGTGTTTCCGGGGCCGAAGGTCCGAAATGTGAAAGCCCAGGGCAACGCCCTGGGAACGCGGATCATAGACGATGAAAGCCCCAGCGGGGCGGAATGGTTGCGTGTTTCCTTAGGCCCTTTCAGGGCCTTCGTCATCGTTGTGTGCAATTCCTGGGGCGTTGCCCCAGGCTTTCACATTGAGCCCCTCTGGGGCAAGTCGCAATAGCTCCTGTGTTGAAACCATACACTAAAACCCAGGAGACGTTAACGGCCCAGGCGATAAATCCCGGCGATTGGGGCTGGCGCCGAGGCAACGACCAAACCAACATCCAATCCGTCCTCTGTCCGCTTCACGACACGTCTCGGCTATTTTCGTTCACCGTTTCCACAATTGACGATGAACCAATGTATGCGTGCAATTCGTTGCGGACGTCGTCCGTAATGATAGGTTGCCGATGTTTTGTCGAAAACACGACGTGAGCCAAAAGACACGCAAGTGATTGGGCCATGGTGATTTGTCCGTTGATTTGTGAATTGTGCGTCGATTGTGGCGTTGTGTTTCCGGGGCCGAAGGTCCGAAATGTGAAAGCCCAGGGCAACGCCCTGGGAACGCGGATCATAGACGATGAAAGCCCCAGCGGGGCGGAATGGTTACATGTTTCCTTAGGCCCTTTCAGGGCCTTCGTCATCGTTGTGTGCAATTCCTGGGGCGTTGCCCCAGGCTTTCACACTGAGCCCCGTTGGGGCAGGTCGCAATGGCTCATATATTGAAACAATACATTGAATCCCAGGAAACGTTAATGGCCTATGCGATAAATCCCGGCGATTGGGGGCTGGCGCCCAGGCAATGACCAAACCAACATCCAATCTTTCCTATGTCCGCTTCACGACACGTCTCGGCTATTTTCGTTCACCGTTTCCACAATTGACGCTGAACTAATACATCCTCAATCAAGGCACATACTTTGACCGAACCACCGTTCGCATACGTTCGCTTAATACAAGACTCTCCGGACATTGAAAAGCCCCGAGTGCTGTGGTGCGAAAGGCATTCTTCTTCCACAAATCAAGAAACTCGTCAAATGAATCAGCGATTACCTCAAGATCACGAATGCGATCCAGACCTGCCATCAGGTTGACAATTGCAACGCGAGGCACTTTCCTGACGTGTTTCGACTCCACTGCGATGTATTGCCCGGTCTTATAGTCGAAGAAGGGAATCCATTCTCCCAATCGGTTTCGAGTGTTCATGTCCTCGATACGATCCTGACGCATGGCGTCATCTGGCGGCTCAAGTCTCCCTTTCCAGGTAGAGATGACCTTCGAGGGTGAGAAGATTTGCACTTCGAATACCAAGTCCAAACATGTCCCAGCGATTTCGTCGATTTCCTGGTTTAGAATTGCCATTAAATCCTGATTATCCTCCGCCTCAAGGTCCATGTAGGCAAAACAGTAACATCCACCGCTTCCTTCGGTCCAAAAACGTATCAGATCGTGAGAAATCAACTCCATCAGTCCATCGTTCCGAAAGTCACGCTTTAGTTGCTCCTGTGAAATCGGAAAAGAAATTTCGCAGCACCAATTTAGTCTCCTCATCACGGAGCGTCTCCGCAAAGTTCCAAAAAACTCACACAATTCGCTTATCCAGATTGAGTGGTTCATTGGAATTCCAGGTAATGGGCCGTCATAAGTATAGAGTTCATCGTACCCAGTCAGCATACCGTCTTTGTGCCCTGTCCGGTTCGAAGCACGGTCGTAACTGTAATGACAGATCGGTTAGCCGTTTTCTGAAGCATGAAAAGACCAGGCACGAGTCTCAACGTGTTCCTTATTGTTGCGAATGTGATACCGCAACCATCCACGTCTTCCGATGATGGCAAGCACTGCGGAAAAAATTCCGATCGCCGCCAAAAATGAAGACTTTTCGACAGCCCAGGCAGGATCGAATCCTTCCGAAAACACTTGCTCAAACTCCGGAACATTCACGGTCGATCCACTTCCTTCAGAAATCATCAGCAACTCATCATCCAAAGGTGATCATTGAACAGAATATGGAATCGCGTATAAAATTTCATTCCCATCCAGGCTAAGGCACGCCCCGAATGAGCTCACGTATCCGTTAGCGCCGACATTCATTGTTGGCACCCCGTCGTCGAACAACCTGGCACTCTCTCGCTCCATGTTGATAATTCGCTCCACCACTCGACCATTTTGCAAGTCGATACGTTCGAATCGATCGATAAATCCTGTGTCGTGATATCGGTGACTGGAAAGCGACTCATGCACGGAGCGAATCCCTAATCCTGCCCACCTGGCTGACTTTGACAGCTCAAACCGCGTCACACCCATCGGCAGGCTTCCACTGACCAGACTAATTGGACCAACAGTTCCCAGGCTACCGTCGAGGCGTGAGAGCGTTAGGCCGTTTTTTGACAAACTTCCGATCCAACGCGCCGTGGAATCTGTCTGAAACAGTGGCCAAACCTCTCCTGAGTTTTCCTCTGTGGGAAATGACTCAAAAATCGTTGCTGAACTTGTTTCGACAGCGCCATCAATTAATCGAATTCGAGACGAGTTACCATTCGACAAAAAGACTTCAATATGCTCTGAATCACGAATTACGAATAGCTTCGGAGAGAAGGCCTGCCTGACGTGCGACTGTCTACCATTCACCAAATCCAAAATGACCACACCGTATCTCTCACTTGACGTTACGAAATACCGATCATCGTGTGAAAACGCCATGGCGGGATAGTTATTCAATTCAGGTTCATCGTCAATCGCCCACCACGGAGCGGGCAACTTAAGGGAGTTTTCCCAGGGCGCACCGAACAGTTCAACGTCGCTGTCAGTTCCGCGGTCAGGGTATCGCATTTCCCAGACTGGCCTAAGGGAGTCCACTTCCCAAATTGAATAGAGTGTGGTACCCACAAAAGCGGAGGCCAGTCTTGTGTCTACCTCGGCTGAATTCAAATCCGACCCAGTGAATTGCCTGCTCTTGCGTGTTCCAGATAGCTGTCGTCTTGTGTGCTCGGTCAACCGCCAGCCAGCGCTACTTGCAAATGCAAAGTATTTTCCGGAGGGAGATACAGTAACGAAATCAGGCGCTGGCTGCATCCCCGTATACCGTCGATAGGTTCCTGTATCGAGATTGACAAACAATATGGCATCTCCGTCCTCGATCCGTGGATTGGCTCCAGGCTTTATCCGTTTGGCCGACCAGCGTCACCCAAGTCGACATATTAGAGTACCCTTCTTCGCCGCGCTATTTGGCGGCAAGATAGCCAGACACCCTAATCTTTCGTCGGAGGCCGCTACAAAAGGTATCGTCAGCTCTTTTCGATGGTAATGAATTCTTACCCCGGCGATCAGATCTGTTCGCGGAATACCATCGGCACAACGACCATCGCCCGTAAATGCCAGGAAAACCGTCAGGAACATCAAGAGAGATCTGGTGACATACTCAGCGCTTGTCTGCTGCCATCTTGCAAAACTCATTGCACGGGTTCTCCCTGTTGCCATTCGGTTTCACCAACAACGCAATAAAACCTTTCATTGAACGAATCCAGGTTCAACGTCAAATGAAGTGCGCGTGGGCCGTGACGTGATCGCCGATTCCTTTCCTTCACCGGGTACGGCAACGCGATGTACATCATGGGTCGCCGAGGCGTTTTTTTAACACAGATTACACAGATGGCCACAGATAAGAATACACTAACCTGGTTCCTGCGTGGCAAGAGTGTACCGTGCCGTACTGTGCGCCATCAAGGTGCGAATGCCCGCGTTTCCGTCACGGAACGTGGCCCGACTGCTGTTCGGGCAATTTTAGTTTTGTGGGGGCACGAATAGCACGACGGGAAACGCAACATGGTCCGCGGTGCAGATTGTTGTTTGAGAGTAGTGTTCTCGCTGGTTATCAGGGTCTTGTTCCAGGGCAGGCCGATGGGATGGACTGATGGAGAAGATTCCATATCCACTTTGCCAGTGAAAGGCTGAGAATCGTTGCCCGTTTGTTTTAATCCACGCCGATGACCGCGTTTAGACCTCTTCGACCAGTTGAGCAGGTGAAGACGTTCGAGGATGCGCAACAAGCAAGTGGATATGATCCTCGACTGACCCGGCGTGCAACAGCGTACCCTTCAGATTACGAAGGATTCCCCCAATGTAGGCGTGCAATTCGTCGCGGACGTCGTCCGTGATGATAGGTTGCCGATGTTTTGTCGAAAACACGACGTGAGCCAAAAGACACGCAAGTGATTGGGCCATGGTGATTTGTCCGTTGATTTATAAATTGTCCGTCGATTGTGGCGTTGTGTTTCCGGGGCCGAAGGTCCGAAATGTGAAAGCCCAGGGCAACGCCCTGGGAACGCGGATCATAGACGATGAAAGCCCCAGCGGGGCGGAATGGTTGCGTGTTTCCTTAGGCCCTTTCAGGGCCTTCGTCATCGTTGTGTGCAATTCCTGGGGCGTTGCCCCAGGCTTTCACATTGAGCCCCTCTGGGGCAAGTCGCAATAGCTCCTGTGTTGAAACCATACACTAAAACCCAGGAGACGTTAACGGCCCAGGCGATAAATCCCGGCGATTGGGGCTGGCGCCGAGGCAACGACCAAACCAACATCCAATCCGTCCTCTGTCCGCTTCACGACACGTCTCGGCTATTTTCGTTCACCGTTTCCACAATTGACGATGAACCAATGTATGCGTGCAATTCGTTGCGGACGTCGTCCGTAATGATAGGTTGCCGATGTTTTGTCGAAAACACGACGTGAGCCAAAAGACACGCAAGTGATTGGGCCATGGTGATTTGTCCGTTGATTTGTGAATTGTGCGTCGATTGTGGCGTTGTGTTTCCGGGGCCGAAGGTCCGAAATGTGAAAGCCCAGGGCAACGCCCTGGGAACGCGGATCATAGACGATGAAAGCCCCAGCGGGGCGGAATGGTTACATGTTTCCTTAGGCCCTTTCAGGGCCTTCGTCATCGTTGTGTGCAATTCCTGGGGCGTTGCCCCAGGCTTTCACACTGAGCCCCGTTGGGGCAGGTCGCAATGGCTCATATATTGAAACAATACATTGAATCCCAGGAAAACTTAATGGCCTATGCGATAAATCCCGGCGATTGCGGGCTGGCGCCCAGGCAATGACCAAACCAACATCCAATCCGTCCTCTGTCCACTTCACACGACACGTCTCTGCGATTCTCGTGCACCGATTCCACAAGTTGCGATGAACCAATTCACACCTGCGAACCGATCACCTGCGTTCGTGAACTGCTGCTTCAAGATCGGAAAGATCGTAATCCTGGAGGGCTCCGTGTACCAGATCCGAATAACGGTGCCGAGCTCCTTCTTTGATCACCTGACCCCAGGTCATCGGACGTTCCGACAAGGTTACGCTGGTGAACAGTTCCGGTTCGGCCACAGCGGCGTGCAGCGCTGGAGTGACAGCCCAGCCGGCTGCAGACAACTGAACCGACTGCGCCGATTGTTCCCGGCTCAGCCAGCGGCCTGCCGCCAGAAGGTCTTCAGCTCGGAGGCCGGTGAGCGACTGGCCCAGAAGATAGGCCACAACGGCGGCGGGTTCATCTTTGACGGGCGAACCATAAAACTCTTTAGCGGCACCCTGCATTTCACCAAATCCCGTCAAATCAACCGAAAGCACGACTCGCCCCTGAGCGGCCAGTTGCTCTGCCTGATCGGTGGCAGCGGATTTGCCATCACCATGTGCAAGCAGAACGGGTAATCCCGTTTTACTGCCAGGCTCATATAACAACGAAGGCAGAATCAGTCCTTCCCGCCACTGAAGAGTCATCTGGCGAATTCGACCCCATGGACGAGATATCTCACCTCGTACGATCACTTCCGCATTCGGGATTTGCGCCAACAAGCGAATACCCGCACGATTTCGCACTGCTGTTCGCAGTTTTTCGCCCGATAATTGGCTTCCGGCTGCCGTATTGCTGTCGCCAGCCGCAGTGTCTTCCGCTGGCTTATTGCCGTCGGCATCTGATACGGATACCGGCTGGCGATGGTTCTTCAGTCGAGACCATTCATCCCGCATCAGGTCATAAACAGAGCGAGCACCGGGCAGCAGCATGACCTGTCCGCGTTCAGTGACAAGAATCTCCTGTTCGCTGATCCCCATCTCGGTCTCAGGAGGAACAAAGAAATCTTCCGTGTCACGCATCCAGCGATTCATCCAGCGATTTGCACCGAGCCGCAGGGGTTCGGCCCAGCCATGAGGACCATCGTTTTCCACCATGGTGATTCGTTCTTCAAATCCCAGGCGTTTCCCAACGCTCGAAAGCCGGTTAAAGGCATTACGGGCACCTTCAATTGGGAAGAAATCCTTCCGGGCCGCACAGATGCAAATCGGTGCAGGCACTCGCATCAGCAGAAATTCAGCGTGATCCATTCCGAACGCCATCTGACCGAAAATGTTCTGTTCCGCATCCTGCGGCCCGATGCTTTCACATACCTGTGTCAGGGAAGTGATATAGCAGCTGGGCGCCGACACCTGAATGCGATCATCCAGGGCCGTCAGGAAGGCTGTCAGAGTACCACCACCGCTGTTTCCCATGCAGCCAATTCGCTTTGGATCAATGTCTGATCGCGATGTCAGATAATCCAGTGCCCGCATTCCGTCCCAGACCCGAAAGCTTGCCGTATTCCAGCCGAGCAGTATCGCACCGGCACCGACTCGGTTGTGGCCAGCCACACCGGTGAGCGAAAATTTGCCATCCGCATCGACCGTCTGAATGCGTTCTCCCTGATCGATCGGATCATAGATCATCGCTGCCATGCCGTTCGCGGCAGCCAGTACTGCGCCGCGCTGATAGGTATCTATTCCTTTTCCCTGCAGGCTATGACCACAGGGAATCAGGATTCCCGGATATGGAGGGGCAAACTTGTCCGCAGCCGGCAAAAACAGAGCCGCGGTGACGTAGTGTTTCGGACGACTTTCGAACAGAATCTTCTCCACCCGATACAGATCCCGCGTTATCGTGCCTGTGACAACGGGGTTCAGAGGAGTTCGTTCAGGGAATGCACCGAGTGCCTGCAGGAAGCGATTTCGAGTGTCCTGCTGCCAGGCCCGCAGTGACTCCATCGAGTTGATGGCGGCCGCGGAAGCCTCGATTTTCTGATCCGCCTGTTTCATCTGCCCCATCAGCCAGCGGTGCAGCATCAGGTGCACCGGCCCGCCAGCAATCTGCTCGTTCAGAATCGGAAACTGCGAAACATCTGAGGCTCGATCTTCATCTGCACCGGAAGGGATACCCATGCCGTGTGCGAGAAGCAGCGCGCAAACCATGAATAAACGAATATGAAGCGAACGAATGCAGGAGGATCGAGGACTTTGCGAGCGCGTCACGCGCGAAGAAACTCTGTACAGGCATAGCGAGCAGAGGTTGTTGATCATGATCAGTGTGTATCTGAATAACAGGGGCGACCGGAAATACATTCCCGGCGGTTGACCGCCTGCTGATCGGGACCAATCACATGCTGAGTTCTGTTGCACCAGCAGGCATGGCTGCCCACTTCGTCCGGATGTTCGGGATTTCGAATACTGCCGGTGACGTACATGGCTTTACTGCGCAGATGGATACAGGCAGGCTCCGAAACCGGCAGCAATTCGTCATAGGATTTCTGGAAAACCATGAAATGTCTCCTGTCACACGCACTTCAGGATTACAGGGGCAGGAATCGCACCAACTGGCTAAACGACATCGATCGGTATGTTCGATTGGCCGTACTCATCCAAACCTTTGATTACAACGGGAACTCGCACTTAAACAAGCTCTCGGACTTAAACAAGCTCTTCAATTTGACGTGCGTGTGATCGAAAATCACCACAGTCAAGTCCGGCGGCAAGCAGGATTGCTCGTTTTACGGCAACTTTTGCCAGCTGAACCTTATAAGTGTTCTCGGAAAGCGGTGTTGCCCTGCTGACAGCTGCTTCACCCGCCTGTTCCGCGACACGTTCATCAACAACTCGACCCAAAAGCACCTGTTCGGCTTCCGATGATAACCACGGAATGGGAGCAACCTGCCCCATCACAACTCGAGCCGTTTCCACGACACCTCGGTGATCCATTCGCAACGCCGCTGCGGCTGCTGCCAGGGGAAATTCCGGACCTTCGCCATGTCGGACTTCATATGTTGCGCATGTTCGCCCCGCGACGGGCGGCAAAATAATATGAGTCACCAGCTGGTTTGGAAGCAGCGTATTTTCGCGTTCTTCGTTGTTCTGAGGAGTTTGAAACAGATCGGCAAGCGGCAGCCGCTTTTCATCATTTGGTCCCGGGCCGATCACACGTACTTCTGCCCCCAGTGCCATCAGCGCTGGTGCGATGCGTGAACAGCTGACAAATTTTGCGGGTCCTGAATTGCCGAGAATCGCATGCAGTCGATTGGCTCCAGTTTCAACCTCCGTGCTCAGCAGACCGCGCCCCTGCCGAAAGTACCAGCATCGAGGCCGCTGCAGCAGTTCTCCTCCCAGAGTTCCCTGACACTGCAGCTGCATGCTGTTGATGCCGTGAATTGCCTGTCGCACTGCCGGATAAACGTCCAGACAGGAATGTTCGGCAATAACATCCAGAGTGACGGCCGTGCCAACGGAGACTCCGCCTCCCGGCAAAACCTGAATCGACTTCAGCGACTCCACCTCCATAATGTTGACCACTCGATCCGGCGTCACCACCAGTTTCTTCAGCAGTCCTACCAGGTCCGTACCGCCAGCGAGGATTTCCGTACGGCTGGGTTCCGGTGACAACAGCTGCAGCACTTCTTTTTCGGTCGCCGGTGCCGCATATTCAAATGCTTTCATCTTCTCAGCCTCCGTTAACTTCAAGCCTATGCTTTTGCAAGTGCGTCAAGAACACGTTTGGGAGTCAGTGGAATCACGGGAACACGGATACCCAGAGCGTTGGCAACTGCGTTGGAAATAGCGGCTTTGGGGCTGATTGCCGGTGGTTCGCCATTTCCAATCACACCGCGAATGCGTTCACTTTCCGGTTCGTATAGTTCAACAACAATTTCACCGATATCACCAAGTCGCGCAAGACGGTAATCGGCCAGTTCCGCGTTCACGAAAACACCGGTTGCTGGATCGGTAATTCGTTCTTCAAACAAAGCGGCAGCGATCCCCATGATCACCGCACCGTAAATCTGACTCTTGCAGGTTTTGGGATTGATCACCAGCCCCTGATCCTGCACTGCCACGAATTTTTTCATCCGAATCACGCCCGTTTCGCGATCCACTTCGACGTGCGCCATCTGCACGCCCGCGACACCGCTGTTGGAAAGCGGACTTGGAGTTCCTCGCACGTAGCTGGCTGTGGTTTCCAGTGGCTTCAGCCCCAGCAGGCTGCATGCCTTCTGCCATGTCAGGTTTTTCGCGGGATTGTTTCGGTCACGAATTTTTCCGCCCACCGCCTCCAGAGTATCCGCGGCAACTTTCAGTTCTGCAGCAGCCAGGTCGAAAATCTTCACGAGAGCATCCTGAGCAGCTCTGCGGTGAGATTCACAAACGGCACCGATTGTTGTACTGCCGCCCGAAGCCCCGCTGTTTGGATAGCGGGAACTTCCAATGTTGACTCGCACGTCATTGATGCCGAGTCCAAATGTTTCGGCCAGTACCTGAGAACAGACTGTTCGAGTGCCCGAACCGAGGTCCTGCGTTCCGCAGAACGACGTAACGCCTCCGTCGGGATACACCTTCAGCAGACAGGAACTCTCGTTTGCACCGCCGCCCCACGTGTGAAGCGCCATTCCGAGGCCGTCAACGATGGAACCACGAGCTCCGCCTTTTCCGTGCGCATGCCATTTGGCTTTCCAGTCCATCAGCTTTGCCGCAATCTGCATCTGCTCACGATAGACGTCTGCCTTTTCGTTGGTGGCATTCACCAGATTTGCAAGAAAAACATCGTAGCTGTCGGCGCCCATTTTTCCGGCCAGATCATCCAGAGCCGTCTGTGACATCGCACACGCCTGAGGATGATTGGGGGCTCGCCATGCACGCGACGGGGCGGTATTGCACTTAATGGTCGTGGCTACTCTGCGATAGTTTTTGGGCACCAGTACGTAGGGCAGCACGCTGTGGCTGACTGCCCCGCCCTGAGCTCCCGCACTGCCCCAGCTGACGGAATCCCAGACCTGGACAACTCCTTTTTCGTCTGCTCCCAGCCGTACCTTAATATAACCGGAGGGACGGTTGCCGGCGATCTTCAGTTCCTGATCGCGGGACAACATGAATTTTACCGGACGGCCAGTCTCCCGGGAAATCTGCGCGGCTGCAATACCCCAGTAATCGGGAGCAAACTTGCTTCCAAATCCGCCTCCAATGTAATCGCAGTGCACCGTCACATTATCCGCAGTGACTTTCAAATCCCGCGCGAACTGTTCGTCTGTGCCGGAAACATTCTGAGTTGAAAGATGAGCCTCAAGTGTTCCGTCTTTCCATTCAACTGTCGAACCATGCGGCTCCAGGCAGCAGTGCGTGATCGCATCGATTCCGTAATAACCTTCAACGACGTACTTGGATTCCTTCAGCAGGCGTTCGATTTCCTTTTCGACGAATTCTTCTTCGTCATCGTCGTCACCCGGTTCGTTAACCGTCTCGACCTTGCCGCCACCTTTGCTTGTTCTGCCGGCCTTTTCCGCAGCCTGCAGATCTTCTGCGCTGGTAAAGACGTCCAGTTTCTCCACTTCCAGTTTGACTTTGGACAACCCTTCGCGAGCAGCCCCTTCGGACTCAGCCGCGACAACAACCAGCAACTCACCTTCCCATTCAATTTCACGATCCGGCTGAGCATGATCAAACACATGCACATGAACCACACCCGGCACACTGCTGGCGGCGCTGATATCCAGTGACTTAATTTTGCAGTGACCATGGGGGCAGCCGAGTGCCACGGCATACAGCTGATTCTTCAGATTGATGTCGTAGGTATATTTGGCAGCTCCGGTAGCTTTGACCAGGCCGTCCACCCGGTCAAGTTCTTTACCAATGACCGTCGATGCGTCGCGTTTCGGCCAGTTGTATTCAGTCATGATCAGGCTCCCTTCACTACGGCAACGGCGGCCTGGACAATATTTGCGTACGTTCCACACCGACAGATATTACCGTTCAGACCTTCGCGGATCTGAGCTTCTGTAGCATTCGGGTTTTTGTTCAGGAATGCTCGTACTGCGATCACGAATCCCGGAGTACAAAAGCCACACTGCTGAGCGTCATGCTTCACAAAGGCCTGTATCACCGGATCCGGATTATCTCCACCCAGCGATTCGATCGTTTGAATCTTCTTTCCGACGGCTGTCAGCGCCAGTATTGTGGATGCCGTTGCCGGTTTTCCATCAATCAACACAGTACTTGCACCACTGCTCCCGTCAGCACTGACAGGCTTGGCACCGGTGAGATCAAGCTGGTGGCGAAGCACATCCAGCAGTGTTGTGCGAGGTTCAACGGTGACGTCATGCTGGCTGCCGTTGATGTTCAGCGCGATCTTTTGTGATCCACGAACAATCGCTGGTCCGCTGTCCTGCATCGCCTGGGCAGCCTGAGTCTGTACGGCAGCGGCAGCAGCTGCCGCCCCGGACCCTCGAAGAAAGTCACGGCGATTAAAGCCGGACGAGGATCCTGTTTTATTCCGGGAGTCCGTCATAAGTTCACCCCTGCTTTAGTTGGTGAAACCGTCTGACGCCTGAAGGCGTCGGACTGTCGGTCGCCCTGCCCTGCCCGGTTTACCGTCGCAGTCGTTTCAGCAGGATCAGACGTCAGCAGAATAACAAATGAGTTCTCGTACACAACTGTACGCAGCCGATTCCGGGAGACCCGGGACAGCCTGTCGATGAAGAAAAAAAATTATCACCAATTGACAGTGACATTCGCATCAGGATTTGTTAGCGAACCGGATTACCTTTGTCATCCACTTTTCGTCGGCGAAGTTCAATCGGGCCCTGACAGCAGTCGCATGGTTTCAGTTCAAACATCGCGATCGCGCAAATCTCGCACCAGTAGTCCAGCTCATGTCGCTGCTTTCCGACAATCTCAAAAACCTGAATGACCTGTATCATCGGTGAGCCGCGATACTGTCTGGCGGAGATCTCAAGTTCCATTGATCGAAGTCGTTCGTCTCGCCGAAACGCCCGGCCTCTCACATCTTCCACCAGCGGATACAATTCACCACTGGTCGTTTCAATCGCCAGAATTTGTTCGGCGGTCTCCGGGACCTGCTGAACACCGAATTTTCTTTTGAGCGCTTCGGCCATCCAAACGACTCGCCCGCGAAACTGCTTCATCTCAAACGCAGGTTTGTCGGTATCAGCAATTTCGCCAGACTCGGCGGTATCCTCAGGCACAGTCTGAGGGCTATTGGCCGCAGACCATTGAGCTGCAGTCAGCAAGATGACAATCATGGAACACAGCAACAGCGATCGCCACATAAACGGCCACATTGATGAATACCCCGTTCTTCGTGTGAACGCTATGCCAGTCTGCTGGCCAGTTTATTCGGCTGCCTGCCCGGAGATGACAAATTCAATAGCCAGTTCTCCGGCGGGATCCGTGTCGCTCATTCCTCTGGCTCCCACGACCCACCAGTCGGATTCTTCAATATGCCGAATCGACGGATACTTTTCAGACGGAATCAGCCGCTGCATGGAAAACATCGCGGGATGGCTGGATCCTGCGGCTTTGGCACTTTGGACATTCAGCTGCTTCTGTTCGGTATTGGCAGCCGACTGGTCATCCTCTGCCTGGACCAGAAGGAGAAAGTCGCGTGTCAGAGAAGTTCCCACATGAGCTCCATCCACAGGCTGCTGAGCATAGCGCAGCGCATAAAACCCGCTGGGGATATCCTGGTTGCGAAAGTCGGCACCCTTGCGAGCGAAACGCACCACGCCGATCAGCTGCCCTGGCTTAAAGGGATACAGGATCGCCGGAGTTTGCTGGAAATCCGCAACCACAGGCCATTTCTTACAGAGCCAGATATCGCAGTAAGTAGTATTTTTACCACGGATCACACGAAACCCGGTTTCAGCAAGCATCGCGGAGACCTCATCAGAGAACTCTTCCTTCGGTGCCGGTTCATTCAACGGCTCAACCCGATACTCGGCTGCCTGCACCGACGTCGCTGCAAATATCACTGCTGTGAATATGGTAAATGTGATTGTTGCAAATGAGAGGATGTGGGCTGTCCCGGTGAGACGGCGAATGTTCATTGATTGCTCCTGCTTTCTGCAGAGGATAGTTTCTCAAAATCCCTAATGCGGCAACTCCGCGGCCGGACATCAATCACCGTACTCGTCATTTGCCGGTGCTGGCCTGAAGCACCTTTGGCTGCGTACTGAAGGTGGCCATAAACGAGCTGCGGCTTTCCGGTGTCGACCAGCTGACTCCCAGTCCGCGGCCATGAAATTCGCCCACGGTGGTGACTCCGGGAGCGAAGTTTTCTACTTTAGTCAGCGGCGGATAAAAGGCCGTTTCGTTGGAACAGATACAGTCGGCAAGCCCGGCTTTTCGAGTGATCAGCTGAACGTCACGTCCCACATCCAGCCGACCCTGAAGCTTAAACTCGTTCAGAGACATCTCGATCGGAACACTGGAGATTCGAACAACTGTGTGGCTGGTATGGGCTGCACTGGCTTTTGCAAAATCCACGAGTGCCTGATGCTGACGAGCGTCGGCAGTTTCATCAACATAGATCACGGATCGTAGTTCTTTCGCATCCTGAAGGCCGCCATGTCCGAGCGTCTGCGTGCCCTGCACCGCCATGACAACTTTCAGGCCTGTCAGATCCACACCCAGATATTTACCTTCCTGAATATTCCAGGCCATGATGGCTTCTCTGCCTGTAAGCCCGGTTTCACCATTGGCAAAGCAGGGGCCCGTGTAAACCTGACACGTTCGAGTTTCCAGATAATGCCCTGAAAGATATTCAATGGCAGCCGCTTCCGCGTTTCCCGAGTCCGATATTCTACTGACTGATTCCCTGTCGGTATCACCCTTCTCCGCCGTCGTTGAGTTGTCATTCGCTGATACACTCGCCGACGAAGAGAATCCGGAACCGAACAACATTCCCGTTACGATCGCCGGAACGAACAGGCCGGAACTCAGAATCGTTCGCCAGATGGCAGGTGTCCGACGAGCGGCAGGTGCTGAGGCAGCGAATTTCGCGGAAGTGATCATGTTTCTAACTCTCCTTACATTCAGCCGGGTTGATTCAGCCGGGATTGATCCAGCCTGAACATTCTAATGTTGAAAAATTCAGGGTCCAGCAGAAACTCTGAGCACTCAACAATGCTTTCTGCTGGAATGCTGAACATTTTCCCGGTAGAACTCGAATTCATCGACTTCCGGGAATTCCAGCAACTGCTGATTTCAGAAGACGCCGAGTGACGAAATTTATGGCTATACCACACGGATTCATTGAAAAACTCGCTGAGCTCAGCCGAACCGGGCAACCCTTTGTCTGCGTGACTCTGGTGCAGGCCATCGGCAGTACTCCTCAGGACGCGGGCAGCAAAATGCTGGTTGGAACTGATGGACTGCTGTTTGGAACGATTGGCGGGGGGCGAGTTGAACTGAAGGCATTGCAGCATGTCAGCGAGATGCTGGCCGACCGACGTGACGATCAGCCGTCACTCGTTGAATGGAATCTGCAGCGCGATGTGGGGATGACATGTGGTGGTGTTGTTAAGCTGTACTTCGAAGCTTACAACCTGCATGACTGGCATATTGTCCTGTTTGGTGCCGGACATGTGGCGCAGGCGCTGGTGAGTTGTCTGCTGAGTCTGCATTGTCGAGTCACCTGCATTGATCCTCGCCGCCAGTGGCTGGACCTGCTCCCGAATTCTCCCCGCCTGATTAAGATTCAGACAGACGACATGGCGGCCGAGGTGCAGCATATCCGTCCGACAGACTTTGTTCTATGCATGACTATGGGGCACAGGACGGATCGCCCCATTCTGGAAGCAATTATGCAGAGCGACCTCGCCCTGCCCTATCTGGGAGTGATCGGCAGTCAGGCCAAGCGAAAAGTGCTCGTGCGTGAACTGACTGCCTCCGGTATACCGGATGATACCGCTCAGTCATTTCGATGCCCGATCGGTTTGAAACTGGGTTCGAATCAGCCGGGCGAAATTGCGATCAGTGTCACGGCCGAGCTGATCCAGTGCCGTGATGCATGGGTCCGCCCATGGCAAACCGCCGCTCAGCTGGTGCAGACATGATTTCAGCGATTGTCCTGTGTGCAGGCGAAAGTCGGCGCATGGGCACTCAAAAAGTTGCGCTTCCCTGGGGGGAAGGCACAGTCATTGAACATATCGTCGGAGTGCTTGCAGAAGGAGGTGCCGACGAAATTCTGGCAGTGACAGGACACCGCAGTGAAGTCGTTGACGCACTGTTGAAAGGCATGTCGGCGAAAAATTTAGCGGCAAAGATCACACCCGCGACGGTTGTCTTCAATTCTGGCTATCAGTCGGGCATGCTGTCTTCCGTCCGCTGCGGTCTGCTCGCCGCATCACCGAAGTCCCGCGGCTTCCTGATTGCCCTGGGAGATCAGCCCTCCATCAGTTCGGAAGTGGTTGCTGCGCTGATTTCTGAATTCAATTCTGATGATGCAAACCGCGACGCAATACTTGTGCCCACTTACAATGGAGAGCGAGGTCATCCACTGTTGTTTGGCAGCTGCTTTCGGGACGACGTCCTGACGCGATTTGACGACAGCGGCCTGCGAGGCCTGCTCATGGCTTTTCCGGAACGAATTCGTGAAGTTCCGTGGAAGCATTCCGCGATCCTGCGGAGTATGAATTATCCGAAGGACTATGAATTTGAACTGGGGGCACAGCGTGACAACGATCTGAAATGATCGTGAGTAAACCGCCCTGCCCCAAACGAAGTTTTGGGGAGGGTGAGCGAGGCAAGCTTATGGGCGGCTAGTCGCGTCCACCACCCCCACCACCCCCACCCCCACCACCCCCACGAGCTCGCCTCGTGGGCTCGCAGGGCCTCTGCGCCAGGGACGAGCCTGCGGAACGCGGTTGTTTGACGGGAACTCCGCCTGGCGCAAAGGCGAGGTAAACCCACGAGGCAAGCTCGTGGGCGTCTTATCGCGTCACGCCGCCCCCACAAGCTCATGGTGGCCAATGTGATTGTCACTCACCGCGATCCTGATGAAATCCTGATACGATCAAATCACCTTCTGACACCTCCCTGATATGCCAGCCGTTAAAATGAATGCGGCATCGGTGAGATGCCCATGACTGAGTTTTTAAATTCCTTCTCCGGGTGCAAACCAATGGTGTGGATTCTGCTGTCGACGGGTTTGAGCGTGTTCGCCCTGTTCTTCGGGTTTGTTTGGCTTTGCGAGAAGATCTGAAAGGGCATCCCATGACCTTGATCATCAACACAGTGGTCGTACTGACGACTGTCTTTGCATGTGCGTATCTGAGTTATGTGATTTTGTTTCCCGAAAAATTCTGAGCGTTGAGTTGCCATGTCTGAGTATTTTCTGCCCGTATTTGTGGTCATTGTGACCGTCGGCCTGTCATGGCCGCTGGGGCGATATCTGGTGTATGCGATGGATCCGGTTTCGTGCGGCCCGATCAGAAGCCGCTATGAATCGGCATGTGCGGCATTCCTGGGACATGCTGCCAAAACCGGCCAGTCCTGGCAGCAGTATTGTCGTTCGATGCTGACGTTTAACATACTGATGTTCGTTGTTCTCTATGCCATCCTGCTGACTCAGCAATGGCATCCTCTGAACCCGGATGGAAAAACTTCTCTGGAACCGAGCCTTGCATTCTGCACGGCCGTCAGTTTCACGACGAACACGAACCTGCAGCACTATTCGGGCGAAGTCTCGATGAGTTATTTTTCACAGCTGTTCGGACTGATGTGGCTGCAGTTTGTGAGTGCGGCCACGGGGATCGCCGCCGCCACCGCGTTGTCCCGGGGGCTGGCGGGTCGGACAGATTTCGGAAACTGCTTTCAGGACATCTGGCGAGCAACGGGACTGATCCTGCTGCCACTTTCCATCATAACTGCCTGCCTTCTGGTCCTGTGCGGTGTTCCAATGACGATGGAAGGTGCTGCGGTGGCCACGACACTGGAGGGAGATGCTCAAACGATCGCCCGTGGACCGGTTGCAGCCTTTGTTGCGATCAAACAGGCTGGCACGAATGGTGGAGGATACTTTGGGCCAAACAGCGCCCATCCCTTCGAGAATCCGACATTCTGGTCCAATGTGCTGGAAACGATGGCAATTCTTCAGCTTTCCATGGCGACCGTCTGGATGTTCGGTCGTATCACCGGCCGCATGAAACATGCGGCTGTGATTTTCGGCGTTATGCTGCTGCTTTATGTAAGCTCTGTCGGAATCGGATGTGTTTTGGAGTCGGCACCGACCCGTTCGCTCGCATCATTGCCGGTTGCTTCGTCAATGAACCTTGAGGGAAAAGAGCTGCGATTCGGATCGGCCGCGGCAGCCACATGGGCGGTATCAACGACTTCAACCAGCAATGGCAGCGTCAATGCAATGCATGACAGTTTGAACCCGCTGACAGGCCTGGTTCCGTTGTCCGCTATGTGGCTGAACGTCATTTTCGGAGGTGTGGGAGTCGGACTGATCAACATGTTTCTTTTTGTGATCACCGGAGTGTTTCTTGCCGGCATGATGGTCGGCCGAACTCCCGAGTACCTGACTCGCAAAGTGGAGGCCAAAGAAATGAAGCTCGTGCTGATCGCTCTTCTTGTCCATCCGGCACTCATTCTGGGTGGCACGGCACTGTTCGCATCAACTTCGTGGGGTGCCTCCGCAACACAGGATCCCGGAAGTCACGGGTTCAGTGAAATACTGTACGAGTTCAGTTCTGCCGCGGCGAATAACGGTTCGGGGTTTGAAGGACTGGGGGACAATACCGTCCCATGGAACATTGCAACCGGACTGGTGATGCTGCTCGGCCGTTTTGTTCCGATGATCGCTCCACTGGCTATTGTGGGAAAGCTGGCAGCAAAGCGGGCAACTCCCGAAACGGCCGGCACGTTTCGTACTGATACCGGGCTGTTCGGCATTGTTCTGATCGGAACTGTTCTGATCATCGGGGCGCTTCAGTTCCTGCCAATGGCCGTTCTGGGGCCAGTCGCCGAACAGCTCGGTGGCTGAGAATGCCGGGCTGTTCCGCACTTGTATCGGATTCTGCACTTCTTCCGGTGTGGTCAAAGGATTTGGAATTCATGAATCAGCAGACACGAATTGGCTCAGATTTGCAGCATGCCGCGACTTCCCAGAGAAGTTCGCTGTTCACGGCACAAATGCTGGCACCTTCACTGTGGCAGGCCGTGAGAATGCTCAGTCCGCGTACAATGGCCAGGAACCCCGTCATGTTTGTGTCGGAGCTTGGCGCTGGTCTGACGTCGCTGGTGACCGTAGCAGCCATCATCAGCGGCAGTGCTGACAAGTTCTATTTCTTCACCATTTCCGTCTGGCTCTGGCTGACCGTCTGGTTTGGTAACTTCGCCGAAGCGGTTGCCGAGGCGCGTGGCCGAGCGCAGGCAAACAGTCTTCGTTCTGCCCGAAAGGATGTGACCGCCCATCGCATGGTGGATCGGGAGCAACGCACGACTGAAGATGTGCTCGCGTCCCTGCTGCGTCAGGGGGATGAAATTCTGGTGAGCGCCGGAGAGCCAATTCCCACGGATGGCGAGGTCATCGAAGGAGTCGCGTCGGTTGATGAGTCGGCGATTACGGGTGAAAGTGCTCCGGTCATTCGTGAGAGCGGTGGTGATCGATCGGCGGTGACAGGAGGAACGAGAGTGCTGTCGGATTTTCTGGTGATTCGTGTTACGGCAAAACCAGGCGAAAGCTTCCTCGATCGAATGATTGCGATGGTGGAAGGTGCCGAACGCGGAAAAACACCGAATGAGATTGCACTCACAATTGTACTGGCCGGTTTCACTCTCGTGTTCTTAATGGTCTGCACAACACTCTATCCGATTGCCCGCTATTTCGACGTCACAATCGATGTTCCCACTCTGATCGCGCTTCTGGTTTGTCTTATTCCCACGACAATCGGCGCTCTTCTCCCGGCCATTGGTATTGCAGGAATGGCCAGACTCAGCCAGTCCAATGTAATGGCCATGTCGGGTCGAGCGGTTGAGGCAGCCGGTGATGTGGACATTTTGCTGCTGGACAAGACCGGAACCATTACGCTCGGTAACAGACAGGCCAGCGAATTTCGGGCAGCCGAAGGTGTGGAGGAAAGGGAGCTGGCCGATCGCGCTCAGCTTTCTTCTCTGACAGATGAAACAGCAGAAGGACGCAGCATCGTGGTACTCGCCAAAACGCGGTTCAACATTCGCGGGCGGGAAATGGAACACGCACATGCCGAATTCGTCCCGTTTTCTGCTCGAACGCGGATGAGCGGAGTGAATCTTGGAGATCGGCAAATCCGAAAGGGATCGGTTGATGCAATTTCTCAATTCGTTTCTCAGCAGGGAGGTACCCTGCCCCAGTGTGTTCGAAACGACGTGGACGCCATTTCGCGAGCGGGTGGAACGCCGCTGGTTGTTGCCGAGAATTCGCGGGTCCTGGGTGCGATCTTTCTGAAGGATATTGTTAAAGGCGGCATTAAGGAACGATTCGGAGAGTTGCGGCAGATGGGGATTCGGACGGTCATGATTACCGGCGACAATCCCAAAACGGCGGCCGCAATCGCTGCTGAAGCAGGCGTCGACGATTTTCTTGCCGAGGCGACTCCGGAAGCAAAACTTGCTCTGATCAGACAATATCAGCATGAAGGTCATCTGGTGGCGATGACAGGCGACGGAACAAATGACGCACCCGCTCTGGCTCAGGCCGATGTTGCTGTTGCCATGAATACCGGAACACAGGCGGCCCGGGAAGCTGGCAACATGGTCGACCTCGATTCGAATCCCACAAAGCTGATCAGCGTGGTTTCCATTGGTAAACAGATGCTGATGACACGCGGGGCGCTCACGACCTTCAGCGTAGCCAACGATGTTGCCAAGTATTTCGCTATCATACCGGCCATTTTCATGGCAGCTCTGCCGCAGCTGGCCGTTCTGAACCTGATGAATCTTGCGACTCCCCGCAGTGCGATCCTGTCGGCTGTTATCTTTAATGCGATCGTGATTCCATGCCTGATCCCTGTGGCGATTCGCGGAGTGAAATATCAGCCGGTTGGAGCCGACTCTCTGTTGCGACAGAACCTGCTTGTTTATGGCCTCGGCGGGCTGGTCGTTCCTTTTGCTGGCATCAGGCTGATCGATCTGGCACTCGTTACTCTTGGCTTCGTATAGATCTTGTGCTCAGGACAGCTTCAAATCGCATCCGGTGGAACGCTCATGAATTATCTCGTTTCTTCACTTCGTCTGTGTGTGCTTTCTCTGATTGTCTGTTCGGCCGCCTATCCGGCAGTCATCCTGGGATTTGCCTGCGTGGCTGCGCCTGAGGCTCGGCACGGCAGTCTGATCGTTTCTGCCGACGGGACGATTGTCGGGTCGACGCTGCTGGCACAGTCTTTCAGCAGACCGGAATACTTCTGGCCGCGTCCATCAGCAGTTGACTACAGCGCCAGTGCTTCCGGCGGCAGCAATCTGTCGCCTGCAAACCGGTTGATTACAGAACGCGCGTCCGAGATCATTGGCCGACTGCGTCTGGCTGAAGGAGAACTGGTGACTGCGGATCTGGTAACGACATCGGGATCTGGACTGGACCCTCATATTACTGTCGAATCGGCGACAATGCAGGCAGGCAGGGTTGCCGATGCAAGGCGTGTTTCGACTGAAGATCTGATTCAGCTGATCGGAGAAACACGATATCAGCCTGTGTTCCCGGGATTCGGCGCTGAACCGCTTGTGAACGTGCTGGAGTTAAACCTGAAACTGGATCACCTGAGCAAGTAAAGGTCGAAGAACTCGATGCCTGAACACGATCGTCCGACTCCGGAACAAATGCTGGCCCGTTTGAAAACGGAAGGTGAACAGCAGCCATCTGATCAAAAACGCGGTCGGCTGAAAGTCTATTTCGGGTATGCGGCGGGGGTTGGCAAGACGTTTGCAATGCTGCAGAACGCCCGCCGGGAGAAATCGTCCGGAACAGATGTGGTCGCTGGCTACGTGGAACTGCACGGTCGACCGGAAACTGAGGTCCTGCTGGAAGGGATGGAGCAGCTTTCATGCCTGAAGATACCCTATCGCGGTACGACGTTGCGGGAATTTGACCTGGATGCTGCGCTTGCAAGAAAACCCTCGCTGATTCTGGTTGATGAACTGGCGCATACCAATGCACCATCGCAGCGACATGTTCGTCGCTGGCAGGATATTGAAGAACTTCTGGACGCTGGTATCGATGTTCACACGACCTGCAATGTGCAGCATGTGGAATCATTAAACGATGTGATTGCTCAGATCAGCGGAGTTGTTGTCCGGGAAACAGTGCCGGACGAAGTGTTTAACCGGGCTGATGAACTGGCACTGGTCGATATTTCAACGGACGACCTGCTGGAGCGACTGCGCGAAGGAAAGGTCTATATTCCGGAGCAGGCAGCCAAAGCGCTGCAGAGCTTTTTTCGGAAGGATAATCTGAGTGCGCTTCGTGAACTGGCGCTTCGGCGAGCTGCAAGTCGAGTGCATGCCGATGTGGAAACCGCAAGGCTTGGGAAAGCGACTCGTGATATCTGGGCCACGCAGGAGCGTCTGCTGGTTGGTGTGGGGCCGAGCCCGACATCGGCGAGGGTAATCCGGACCGCGAAACGTCTGGCTGATTCGCTGGATGCCGAATGGATTGCCGTCAGCATTGATACCCCTGAGACGGGACAATTGCCCCCTGAGGCGCGAGCCCGTCTCTTCGCCAATTTGCAGCTGGCCGAACGATTGGGAGCGGAGACTGTGGCGCTGACCGGGGACGATGTTGTCGCCGAAACCATCGCTTATGCACAACAGCGTAATGTGACAAAAATTGTTGTCGGAAAGTCAGAACCTGCCGTTAATCGCTGGTTCTTTCGCCGACCTTCGGTTGTGGATCGTCTGATCAGCGAGAGCGGCGATATCGATGTTTGTGTGATTCGGGGAGTGGCAGAACCGCTTCCAGCCAGTCGTTTTTCCGTGAAGCAGGAATTTCGATGGCAGCCATGGGGGATGACTGCGGCCGTGATGGCGATCGCAACGGGTCTCAGTACTCTCTGGCACTCGCTTGGGCTGAGCGAAGCGAATCTTGTGATGACCTATCTTCTGGGAGTCGTCTTTGTGGCATTTCGCTGCGGACGAAAACAATCTGTCGCTGCTTCGATACTCGCCGTCGTTCTGTTTGATGTTCTGTTCGTTCCCCCTTACCGGACCATTGTCGTCGATGACGTGCAGTATGTGATTACATTTGCCGTGATGCTGTTCGTGGGGCTGAGTGTTTCGACACTGGCTGCACGCATTCGTCGCCAGGCGGAACTTTCGCGTCGCAATGAACGGCGAGCAGAATCGCTGTACCGCCTGGGACGCAAACTATCAGGGATCAACGGCCGCAATTTTATTGCCGCCGAAGCAGAGCGGGCGATCAATGAAGTCCTTGGGGGTGACGCCATCATTCTGCTTCCCATTGAAGGAAATTTGCAACCCGTGCTTCCTCAGCACATTCAGTTCGTTTCCAGTGCTTCAGAGATTGGTGCCGCTCAGTGGGTCTATGATCATTCACAGGTCGCCGGGCGGGGTACGGACACGCTGCCTTCAGCGCAGTCGTTTTACCTTCCCCTGCTTTCTCCGAACGGCCCGGTGGGCGTCCTTGCGATTCGGCATCCGGATGCTACTCAATTGCGAATGCCCGAATATCGAATGATTCTGGAGAACTACTCCACACAAATCGCGATGGCGCTGGATCGCGATCGACTGATGCTGGAATCTCAGACGGCACGAGTCGAAGTGGAAACGGAACAGTTGCGAAATACACTGTTGTCGTCGGTTTCTCACGATCTGCGAACACCCCTGGCAGTCATTTCGGGCGCCTCCAGCAGCATTCTGCGGAATCCGGAAATGAATGGGGAAACACAGCGAGAATTACTGCAGACGGTTTTCGACGAATCAGATCGACTGGCCCGTCTCGTCGAAAACCTGCTGCGGCTGACTCAGGTGAGCTCCTCTCAGTTCTTCGTCGAAAAGCAATGGCATCCTGTGGAAGATGTCATTGGTTCGTCCCTTCGAAGGCTGGAACACCTGATTGGATCGAGGCCTGTGAATGTGAAAATGCCGACCGAAGTGCTGATGGGTAAGTTTGATGCAGTATTAATTGAACAGGTACTGGTGAATCTGCTGGAAAATGCGTGTCGATATACACCTGCCGGCACACCGATCGATATCGTCGGGAGGACATCGGGTTCAGCGACAGTGATTGACGTGGCTGATTATGGTCCGGGCCTTACCGCCGGTGATGAGTTGCGGATCTTTGAGAAATTTGAGAGAGGTACGAACGCAAAGCCGGATTCGCGAGGCGCCGGGCTTGGGCTGGCGATCTGCAGAGCAATCGTTCGAGCGCATGGGGGTGAAATACGAGCGTTGAACCGTACCGGGGAAAGTGGACTCATCTTTCAGATTTGTCTGCCGTTCGACGGGGTGGCGCCCCAACTGAACCTGGAAGATTACTCGGCCAGTACGATTTGAAAGGGCGCCCGTGTCTGATGCCATTCGTCAAAGACATTTCCGAATATCAGAGCGTTGCGATATTCTGTTCAGCACTGTTCTTTGTGTGATGGGGAAATGCAGTGAATGAGACGTCGGTTTCTATGGATCGCGATCTTCCGCGGGTATGGTCGGGTCTGATCTGGCGGATGGGGCTTGTGGAACTGACTGCGTGTTCGTTGCGGATACAAACATGACCGAGCTGGAACCGACTGCACCGCTCATCGTTGTGATCGACGACGAAACTGCAATTCGCCGATTTCTCAAAGCCTCATTATGTAATGAGGGCTATCGAGTCAAAGAGGCGGAAACCGCTCGCGAAGGTCAGCGTCTCCTGTTACAGGAAACGCCAGCTGCTGTTCTGCTGGATCTGGGGCTGCCGGACCGGGATGGACAGGAGCTGATCACGGAGTTTCGAGGCTGGTCGAATGTTCCGATTATCGTCCTGTCTGCGCGAGATCAGGAGCGTGAGAAGGTTGCTGCTCTTGATGCCGGGGCAGACGACTACGTCAGCAAACCCTTCCATATGGGAGAACTGCTGGCGCGGCTGCGAGCAGCTCTGCGACGAACGGGCGGAGTGTCGGGCGGACCTCTGTCACACCCACGGTTCAGTTGTGAGAATGGCCAGTTTCAGATCGACTTTTCCGCTCGGCGAGTATTTCGAGCTGGCCAGGAAGTTCATCTGACAAAACTTGAATACGAGCTGCTGGCTGTCATGGTGAAGAACGCCGGAAAAGTTCTGACTCATCAGTACCTTCTGAAATCTGTCTGGGGGCCTCTGAATATACAGGAGACTCACTATCTTCGCGTTTTCGTCGCAACGCTGAGGAAAAAGATCGAGACAGATGCATCTCGCCCAAAACTGATTCTGACCGAACAGGGGGTTGGCTATCGCTTCGCCGATCCTGATGAGTGATACCATCGTCGGCCATGTCGGAAAGCCCTGCATGCAGACGCGACGCGGGGACAGGCATCCGTGCTGCCAAAAATCCAATAAGTTCGTTACCCTCCGTCCGTTACGCGATGTTAAGCACTCGATATATTGAGCACTCGATAGAAGTGGCATTCAGTGTTTAATAAAACTGGCGTGAATTGACGAGGCCAGTTGTCGCCGCCCGATGGGCGTTTTCCGGCATAAGACGCTGGCGATGCAGGATGCTGTTCGCCACGTTTTTGGGGAGCTCTCGGTGATGCCTTCGAACCATAAGCGGTTCCGTATTGCGATGTCATTCTCCAGTCAGCAACGCGAATTCGTTTCAAAGGTCGCAGAACGACTTGGATCGCATTTGGGACGAGACAGCATCCTGTACGACCAGTGGCATGAAGCAGAGTTTGCCCGCCCGCGACTGGGTATGTATTTGCCGAGACTCTACCGCGAGGAGGCTGAACTGGTCACCGCGTTTCTCGGTGCCGACTACAGAAACAGAGAATGGTGCGGACTGGAGTGGGATGCAATCTTCGATCTGATTAAGCAGCGGGGCGATTCGTTTGTCATGCTTCTGCGCTTTGATGACGCAGAAATCCCGGGCCTTTACTCGACCCATGGGTGTGTCTGGATCGCTGATCGCTCCCCGGATGAAATCGCGGATTTGATTCTTGAACGACTGCGTCTCAATTTGAAACAATCGCGTGAAATCGATGCCGACACAGCAGGAGAGCGGACTGTTGAAAATGTGGCGGCACCGTCGTCGGCAGAGAGGTCAGCCTGGAAATATGGAATCAAAGAGGTGGTGATTGCCGCCATGTTCGTTCTGGCTGTACTGGCAACATTGTGGATACGGGATCAATGGGCCGGAAGCAGGGAAGGCGAAATTAACAAAGATTCGCCATCATCCACTAATCAGACTGAGGTGATCGACCTGCAAAAACCAGAATTGGAAGGTCACGAAGGCCCGGTCACGCTGATGTTCACTCCGGACAGCCAATACCTGATTTCAGCAGGGAGTGTTCGACGTTATTCAAGTGATTTTCATACATCAATTGAGGCGGGAGATGGCACTCTGAGATTGTGGGACATGAAGAGACGCACTGAAATCGCGAGACTCCCGCCATCGATCCTTCAGATTACAAGCCTGAAAGTCTCCCCTGACGGGAACGCGCTGGCGGCTGCCGTTACGGATGGAACTGCCCGCGTGTGGACGTTACCCGATGGCAGGGAAAGTGTGGTTCATCGTGAGGTCGGACAGGAAATGACGGCGATTGCGTTCTCGCCTGACAGTACCAAACTGGCCGTGGGGGCATTGAACGGAGTCGTCCGGGTTTTTGACTGGAAATCAAAGAAGCAAATGGCCGAGTGTATCGGCCATGGAGACCGGATCATCCGCTCTGCATTCCTGTTCACGGAAGATGGAAGCAAACTGATATCCGCCGCGACTGACGGCAGTCTCCGAGTCTGGGATGTGGCGACCGGAACCAGGCTCGCCACGATGCTCGAATGGGGTTCTGGCGGGATCTGGGCTGTTTTTCTGACGCACAATCCCAATCTGATCGTAGTCGTCGACACACACCTTGCCGCACAAACGATTAAACTCGTCGATCTCTCCAGGAAAGAAGTGATCAGAGAATTCTCCGATCAGGGGATCGAAGATGCGGCCATGTCGGCCGACGGGACCGTCTTTTACTCAATTGGCGGTTCCGGTTTTCATGCAGTGGATATTGACCTCATGAAGGAGATTTGCAAAGACTCTGACGTTGGGGGTTCACTGTTTCGTATCGTGCATGGAAAAAATTCTCGGCTGCTGGTTGTTCAGGACAAGAGAGTTAAAGTGTACAGCTTTGAAGGTTTCGCATTTGATAGCATTCGTATGGAGCAGGAACATACAAGGAAGATTATCTCCATGGAGGTTTCACCCGACGAGAGGTTCGTTATAACAGGCGACGAATCCGGGGCTATCAGGATTTGGGATACGGAACGTCTCACCACGCCATAACTCTTTCGGGTCGCTATCCATTGTCAATGGTGGTAGTGGATCGCTGTAGAACGAATGCCATGGGCAGCGGCCCTGGAAAACGCCTGGAGTGGACGTGAAGGGAAGACGTCCTGTAGTCCTCTTCATTTCATTTGCGATTCATTTTTCTGCCCTGAAATTTTTCTGCCAAACGCTTTTATCCTCGGATCAGTCACACCCTGGTCGGGCTGTCCTCAGGAATCGCTCGATGTGCTGGCACAGATCGTCTGGCAGCGAATCGCGCGAAGAATGTTGTGTGTGCGCGGGAGAGCAGACCCTGGTTGGCAGAAAAATTTTGTGGGCAGAAAAATTGGGGGGGGAACGAAAGAACGGCAAAGAGGTATCCGATTCCGGCCCGTGCGATTGTCATTCGCTCCGCGCACTTCATCAGCCAGAGGATCCACCATGCGCGACCCTCGTGCTGACCATTTCACGAACGTCGTCAAAGGTTGAGCCACACAGTCGGAGTCGTCCTGAGTTCCTGCATTACCATTCAGCGTTCGTCCCAAATCGCTATTTTCCTTTGTGATTCACTCCCGGGGATGCCGCCTTCGAGCAGTGTTTCAAATTCGTCTCGACAAAATCTCAGGGCGTTCCCTACCCCGGCAGCAAAATCCGGCAACTTTTGCCGGTCACAAGGATGTGTGGTGCGATCAGCTGCCAGACACCCGGTCAGGGTGACTTCGTGCCACTACGGTTTCGGCCCGGTTTTCGGGCCGATTTTAGGGCCTGTTGACAAATTTCTGAAAAAGTCCGGAAACCGCGCTTTATTCGAGCCGGAACGGGCTCTTCCTGAGCATTGGCGGTGCATTGGCTGAGCATCGCCGTGACAGAATGCCTGCTTAAGTATTCGGAAGTTCTTTCATGACATCACTTCTGGTTGCGGATTCAAAGTATCAGTTTGTACCACCTCATGAGGGCAGATTCTGGCCGCAATTGCTGGGCCGGCTAACACCTCGATACCTGAAACGAAAGCACGCTGTCACGAATATCGAGGTACGCGGAGGGGAGATCGTAAGGGAGCTGCAGAAGTCCGGACACAGGGTACTGATCGCCCCGAATCATTGTCGAATGTCCGATGCTCTGGTCCTGCAGAGTCTTGCCACCAGCCTCCGCCAGCCATTTTATGTCATGGCAAGTGCTCATCTGTTTCGGGGAAATCGTTTCCTGGCCTGGGTCTTACGGCGTCTCGGAGCGTTCAGCGTGTATCGGGAAGGAATTGATCGCCAGGCCATTCAGAAAGGGATCGACATCCTGGTGAAGGGCGACCGTCCGCTGGTGCTGTTTCCGGAAGGGGCGTTAAGCCATGCAAACGATCATCTGAACGTTCTGCAGGAAGGCGTATCATTTATCGCTCGCTCCGCAGCTGCAAAACTTGAAAAGTCCGTTGATGCAGCCAGTCGTCCAGCAACAGAAAAAATCTATACGGTGCCTGTAGTCATACGATATGTCTACACGGGTGACATTGAGGCGACGGCCGGTGCAATGCTGAACAATATTGAGAAGCGACTGTCATGGCAGCCCATGCAGGGGCAATGTCTGGTTCAGCGAATCTATCGCGTTGGAAATGCTCTGCTTTCACTGAAGGAGCAGGAATATCTGGGCCAGCCGCAAACCGGCACTCTCGACGAACGGCTGAATCGGCTGATCAACCATATTCTTGCACCGCTGGAGACCGAGTGGTGCGGCGGTCCCAAAGAGGGCACTGCGATTCTGAGGGTCAAGGAAATCCGCCGAGCTATTCTGCCGGCGATGATCGACGGGCAGCTGACAGCTGAAGAAATGGACCGCCGCTGGCGGCAACTGACCGCCGCTGGCTTTGCCCAGTCGCTCAGCCTTTATCCTTCACGATATGTCGCCACAAGACCAACCGTCGATCGTATTCTTGAGACCGTCGAACGGTTCAATGAACATCTGAACGGAGATGAGACGCCTCATGGCCCCATGAAGGCCGTTATTCAGGTGGGTGATCCAATTGAAGTGACTTCAAAACGTGATCGAATCGCAAAAACAGATTCGCTGATGTCGGCAATTGAGTGTTCACTGAAGTCGCTGCTGGAAAAAACGGGCAGTGAATGCGTGATGTACGAAACCAAAGGACCAATGCCTGCAGAGGCCTCGGCCACGATTTGAGATGCCAGACAGCGATGCTGATCAGTTTCGGTGTCCACTTTCACATACGACAGATTAACTTTCCCGGATCGCAGCATGAACAGATCTGTATCACATCACAGACTCCAGCAGACGAAGATCATCGGCACTATGTACGCGGGCTACGCCGTGTCCATGGTACTGCGAATGATTCCGACAGTGGCTGGCACATCGATCCGTGCGGATGCGTCTCTGGGAATCGATCTTGAGGCGTGGGGAAAAGTACTGGCCGCAGGAACCTGTGGGGCTCTGACGGGAAAATTCCTGTGCGGCTGGGCTGCTGATAAATTTGGCGGCAAACGCACTTTCTCGGTGGCGCTGGTTGTGGCATCGTTATTCGTTGCCCTGTTCTCCCTGTCGTCCACACTGGTGATGTTTCAGGCAACATTCTTTGTCACCCTGATGGCACAGGCAGCTGGCTGGCCATCAATGACGAAGATCGTTGTGAACTGGGTGCATCCGAAACAATATGGTCGAGCCTGGGGAATTCTCTCCACCAGTTCACGAGTCGGGACATTAGCGGCCACCTTTCTTCTGGGAACGCTGCTGACCTGGATTTCGTGGCGCGGTATGTTGTGGGCAGCATCGGCGACAGGACTGTTGGTTGCCATGTTTTATGCCGTCGCGATGAAGGATCGTCCTCCGGGGGTCATCCCGGATCCCGAGTGTGACGACGAAGGCCCTGAAGCGGTGGCAGAAACCAGAAACGCTCACCCGTTTGATGGCATGACACTTCTGCAGGCACTTCCACGATTCTTTTGCAGCCTGCGGTTCTGGCTCATCGCCGGAAGTCTGATGGGATTGACGATCCTCTGGGACTTTCTGCTGGTTGTGCCCATGTATATGCAGGACACCCTGAGGCTTGATACGGCTCAGGCGTCCCGGGCAGCCTCGGCGTTTCCGCTCGGTAGTCTGATTTCTGTTCTGGTCGGCGGTTTTGTATTCGATCGACTGAACCGAAAGACGATGGCCTGGGTGATGGCAGCCCTTCTGCTGACGGCCACGTGTTGTCTGTTAACATTTGCTGCATTGCCACAGTGGCAGCTGACCGGCTCGACCGCCATGCTGGTGGCTCTGGCATTGCTGTTTTTGTTCGGGCTGTGCCTTTCCCCCTGTTATTACATCCCGGTCAGTGTCTTTTCGATCGATTTCGGTGGACCTCACTCTGGTTTTCTGGTGGCGATTCTGGATGCGATCGGATTTGCTGCAACAGCCGCGTTCTATTACTTCGGGGGTGGAATCGCTCAGCATCAGGGCTGGAGCACTTTTCTTTTCGTTCTGGCTTTAATCTGCGTCTGGTCGTTGCTGATGACGTTCTTCTTTATGCAGCGGGAAGCGAGGAATCTGAAGCATCGAGTGGCGGCAGGGTGAAGGGATCCCGGCAATGGTTTCGGTCATCGACAGGACGACCGGTCTGCTGGCAAGCTCAGAGTACATCCAAATTCCCGGTGACTTTGGTTACGATGGAATGATTCCTTCATATCGCAGCACTCAGGCAACCACACGTGATGATCTCTGAAGAACAAATTGAGAAGAATCGAAGGTATCTGCAGTTTCTGGCTCGCACGCAGCTGCCGAATCACCTTCGAAACAGAGTAGATCCCTCAGACATCGTCCAGCAGTCCATGCTTCAGGCGCATCAGGCCGCCGGTGACTTCCGAGGTTCCAGTGAAGGCGAACTGATGGCATGGTTAAGGAAAATTGCAGCCGGGGTGATCGCGCACACGATTCGCGACCAGCATCGTGATCGTCGCGACATTTTCAGAGAGCAGGCCATTCAGCAGCGACTCGATCAATCATCTGTCTTTCTGGCCAATGCGTTTATGGCAACGGCTCCGTCACCTTCGGCAAAGATTGAAAAGGAAGAACTCGCCCGCAGTGTCGCTGAACTCGTGGAACAGCTTCCGGAAATGCAGCGAGATGCTGTCATCCTGCATTACTGGCAGGGAACCCCTTTAAGAGAACTGGCTGAAATTCTGAACAAATCGCCCTCCGCTGTGGCTGGTCTGCTTCAGCGAGGGCTGGCCACGCTGCGTGAACAGGCAGGCAGAAAGCAACTGTTATGACACACACAATGGAATCGCCCGAACAACAGTCGTCGCCAGGCCTTGAGGATCTTCTTGCGGAGTACCTTGAGGGGGCAGAACATGGGAAAACCGTTCCTGTCGAAGCTCTGATTGCACGAAACCCACAGCTTCGAAACGAGCTTCTGGATTTTGTGGCGATGGATCAGCAATTGCGTGAACGGTCGGGACAGAGGGCCGGGTGCCATGAGATGACAGTTCTCTCAGAAGTCGGTTACGACACCAGCTTCTTCCCGTCGGCTGACGTATCACCAATCGTTGGAGACTATGAACTTCTGGAGGAAATTGATCGCGGTGGAATGGGTGTTGTCTTCCGGGCTCGACACAGAACACTGCGAAAAACGGCAGCGATCAAGATGCTGCTGCCAGGATCCTTTGCAAGCGAGGACGCACGGCGACGCTTTCGAAAAGAAGCCGAGGCATTAGCGAGACTGAATCACCCTGGAATCGTCACCGTGTACGATTTCAGTGAAGTCGATCGTCCCGGAGAGCTTAAAGGACAGATGTGGTTCGCGATGGCGCTCGTGGAAGGACAGGATCTCGGCCGACGAATTGAGCAGGATCTTTTCAGCAGCAGCGATGCCGCACGAATTGGAATTCGAATTGCGGATGCTGTTCACTACGCCCACGAAAAAAGAGTCATTCATCGGGATCTGAAGCCTGCCAACATTCTGCTCGATCGGGATGGTTTCCCTCATGTATCCGACTTTGGCCTCTCCCGCTGCCTGGATGACAAGGAAACTCGACTGACGGCCAATGGCCAGATTTTTGGCACGGCCGGCTATATGTCACCTGAGCAGGCGTCGGGAATTGACAATGTGGGGCTCGAAAGCGATGTCTATTCCATTGGTGCGGTGCTTTACTGCATGCTCACCGGAAGGCCTCCGTTTCGAGCCAGTTCCGCTGTCGTCACACTGCAGCAGGTCCGCGACGAACTGCCCGCACCACCACGCCTGCTGAATGCTGCCGTTCACCCGGATCTCGAGAGCATAGTGCTGAAGTGTCTGAAAAAGAATGTAAAGGACCGTTATGCAACAGCCGCGGAGCTTCGGGATGATCTGGAACGTTTTACCCGAGGCGAAGCGGTCTCTGCAACGTCCATCAATCTTGTGGGCTACATTGGGCGCGTCATTGCACGATCTCGAAATACCGAATTTCTGCTGGGCTGGAGCCGAGCGCTATACCTCGTTGGCGCCGTGGTTCTGCTCGCACATCTGGTGCTTCAGTTTGCGTCTCTCACGGGGACACAGTCAACCATCGTTCACATGGGGAAATACTGCCTGCTGCTGGCAGTCATCTGGAAAGCACGAGGCGGCGTTCTGACACCGCAGAATCCGGTGGAACGGACCATCTGGAGTCTGTGGATCGGTTATATCATGACCTTTGCAGTCGCTGAAATCATGGTTCGCATCTCGAGAAGCGATCTGACTGTTTATCCGCTGATGAGTCTGGTCAGCAGTGTGATCCTGATGGTCCTCGGCAGCCTGCTCTGGGGAGGCTGTTATGTCATGGGCGGGCTGTTTCTTCTGGCTGCAATCTTCCTGACGGCCGTGCCACAACTGAATGCCATCGTCTTTGGCGGACTCTGGGCGTCGGCCTACTTTCTGCTCGGCCGCCGCTATCATCGGCAGTCAGAAGAAGCGTGAGACTCCGGACTGGCGGGTGAGCCTTCCCGCTTCGCTGCGGTTCGCCGGAGGGGAGGTTTCTCAAAGACCTCCTCTCCCAGCGAAGCTGGGGGAGGTCGATCGAGCGAAGCAAGCTCGGGAGGGGGCTGGGTGAACGGCGGGACGAGCGTGTTATAGGGGCGGCGTTGAGTGTAACCCGCGGCGGGCCCTCCCCCGGACTTCGGCCGACCCCTCCCACTGCGCTTCGCTGCGTGGGAGGGGAGGTTATTGCTGGAGGGGAGGTTTTTTCAACCTCCTCTCCCAGCGAAGCTGGGGGAGGTCGATCGAGCGAAGCAAGATCGGGAGGGGGCCGGGTGAACGGCGGGACGAGCGTGTTATTGGGGCGGCGTTGAGTGCTACCCGCGGCGGGCCCTCCCCCGGCCTTCGGCCGACCCCTCCCACTTCGCTTCGCTGCGCGGGAGGGGAGGTTATTGCGGGATGGGAGATTTTTTCAACCTCCTCTCCCAGCGAAGCTGGGGGAGGTCGATCGAGCGAAGCAAGATCGGGAGGGGGCCGGGTGAACTGCGGGACGAGCGTGTTATAGGGGCGGCGTTGAGTGTAACCCGCGGCGGGCCCTCCCCCGGCCTTCGGCCGACCCCTCCCACTTCGCTTCGCTGCGTGGGAG
>JALHMY010000046.1 GCA_022843805.1 Fuerstiella sp. | reverse complement strand
CTCGACCTCCCCCGGCTTTGCCGGGGGAGGAGGTTTTCACAACCTCCCCTCCCGCGCAGCGAAGCGAAGTGGGAGGGGTCGGCCGACAGGCCGGGGGAGGGCCCGCCGCGGGTTGCACTCAACGCCGTACCAATAACACCCGCGAACCGCAGTTCACCAGCCCCCTCCCGAGCTTGCTTCGCTCGCTCGACCTCCCCCGGCTTTGCCGGGGGAGGAGGTTTTCACAACCTCCCCTCCCGCGCAGCGAAGCGAAGTGGGAGGGGTCGGCCGACAGGCCGGGGGAGGGCTCGCCGCGGGTGGCACAGAGCGCCGTACCTATAACACCCGCGTCCCGCAGTTCACCAGCCCCCTCCCGAGCTTGCTTCGCTCGCTCGACCTCCCCCAGCTTCGCTGGGGGAGGAAGTTTAGAACGCTCCCCCGGCTTTGCCGGGGGAGGAAGGTAAGAACGCTTCTGACGCATCTCCCGCCCGAAAGCAGAATTCGACTGAACTTTCGGTGAACCCCTGGTATCATCTCCACCAATTCACTGCGCGGCAGTGGCTTACCTGAGTATACGGAGGCAGAAAGTGATGATTCAAACCTTGCTGATCAGATCGGGCCTCCGAGCTGCATTGATTCAGAAGTGTGTGATCCGCATGGGAAAGCGAACTGCTGGCCGTTTTGTGTTCGCGGTCTTTTCCATCAGACAACTGCCTGCCATCAGTCTGTTTGCCTCGATGCTCATAGGCAGCCTGCTAACGGTTCGAGCAGAAGCGACGGAACGTCCTGAAAGAGTTGTTCAGGGTCTTGTGGCATGGTACTCATTTGAAGGCTCATCAGAGGCAGCGCGAGACGGTCTGATTGCGGACCGGTCGAACGTGGGAGAACCCGTTCATCTGAGAATCGATAAGCCTCAGGGAACATTGTTTCGGAACGATCGGCTGATGATTACGTCAGCTGTGACGATTGCTTCAGACGGACCTGCTCGAAAGATTGCTGATGCGATAAGGAAGTCGCAGGAATTTTCGATCGAAGTCTGGCTGAAGCCGCTGGAAATTCGACAGTCTGGTCCGGCCCGGATCCTGAGTTTATCGCTCGATACGTCGCAGAGAAATTTTACTCTGGGACAGGACAATGACCGCTTCGACGTTCGATTGCGAACAACGTCAACAGATGACAACGGACAGCCTTCTACCAGCTCGCCGGCAGGCGCCGCTTCGACGCGGTTGTCGCATGTCGTTTTTACCCGATCGGCGGATGGTGTTACGAAACTTTTTGTTGATGGTCAGGTCAGTACCACGGGCATGGTGGCCGGTTCGTTTGATAACTGGAACAGTGATTTTCGGCTGTCAGTGGCGAATGAAGTGACCGGCGAGCGGCCGTGGAGAGGCGATCTGCACCTGGTTGCCGTTTATGAGCGATCGCTGACGAGTAGTGAGATTGAACAGAATTTTCGTGCGGGAGTACCAGTAACTGTTGACTACGCTGCAGCACTTCCGTCGGCTTATGCCGGACCTGTGGATTTTGTCAGAGATATTCAGCCGATTCTTCGAAGTCATTGCTATGAATGTCATTCAGCCGACCATGAGGACGGCGGACTCAGCCTTGGAATTCGCGAGCGAGCATTGCAGGGAGGCAACAGCGGTCCGGTTCTTCTGGCCGGAGACAGTGCTGGCAGCCGTCTGATCCACCTGGTGGCGGCTCTGGAAAAAGACCGGGTGATGCCCCCGGATAGTGAGGGATTAAACGCCGAGCAGATCGGATTACTGCGAGCATGGATTGATCAGGGAGCGGTCTGGCCCGACGGCACGGACATTCCGGATCCCCGAGTAGAACAGGCACGAGGCCACTGGGCATTTCAGCCGTTAGGTTCGGTGCCGGAACCTGCCGTCAAAGCGGACAACTGGGCACACACATCCATTGATCGGTTTATTCTGTCGCGGCTGGAATCGTCTGATATTGTACCACAAAGAAAAGCGGATGCCCGGCAGCTGATTCGACGCATCAGTTTTGATCTGGTCGGACTACCGCCAGCTCCTGAAGAAGTCGAGCAGTTTTGTCTGTCCGCTTCCAGAGATCATGATGCCGCGGTCAACTCGCTGGTGGATCGTTTGCTGGCGTCGGCTCAGTATGGCGAGCGATGGGGCCGACACTGGCTTGATGTGGCCCGTTATGCGGACAGCGACGGGCAGGAAAGTGATCGTGATCGTCCGACTGCCTGGTACTACCGGGACTTTGTTATCCGTGCTCTGAATCAGGACATGCCTTACGATCAGTTTGTACGATGGCAGCTGGCAGGCGATGAATATGAGCCTAAAAATACAGATGCCGTGGCAGCAACCGGCTTCCTTGCTGCGGGGCCATTCGCAGCCCTTCCCGACCGATTGATGGAAGATGAACGACTGCGCAATCGCTACAACGAACTGGATGACATGTTGTCCACGATTGGCACAGGATTTTTGGGACTGACGCTCGGCTGTGTTCGCTGCCATGATCACAAATACGACGCGATCCCGGCTCGCGACTATTACAGTCTGATGAGTGCCTTTCATGGGGGTGAACGTGCGGAAGTCGCTGTCGGAGAATCGCCCGAAAAACTACTCGTTTATCGCGATTTGGGACCGGAGCCGGGACCCACGTGGCTGTTTCAGAGGGGCAACTATTATGATCGGGATCAGCCCGTATCGCTCGGCTTTGTTTCCATTCTGACCAATGGAAGAGCGCCTGCGGATTACCTTCAGGATGCTCGTGAAAGGAGCGATGTCCGCAATAGCAGTCTGCAGCGTCGGGCTCTGGCAGACTGGATGACTGATACTAAACACGGAGCCGGCGCTTTACTTGCGCGGGTCTTTGTGAATCGCGTGTGGCAGCATCATTTTGGTAACGGGCTTGTGAGAACAGTGGGCGATTTTGGGGTTCGTTCGGAGTCACCGTCCCATCCGGATCTGCTGGAATGGCTTGCATTCGATTTTGTTGAAAACGGCTGGCACATTAAGCGACTCCATCGAATGATCGTGCAGAGTTCCGTTTTCCAGCAGGTCAGTTCCGGCGCTGCTGTTGCGGCTGATCCTGATAATCGGCTGTTGTGGAAAATGCGCCTTCTGCGGCTGGAAGGCGAGGTCCTCAGAGATTCGATGCTTGCGGTCAGCGGTACATTGAATTTGACGTCGTACGGTCCGGCTGTGAAACCGCCGATCGCAGCTGAAGCGATTCTGGCTCGCAATCTGAAGGATTCTTATCCGGGAAAAATTGAAGACAGTCCGGAATTGCGACGTCGTTCGATTTACCTGTTTCATAAGCGAGTCGTTCCGTATCCTTTGCTGCAGGCGTTTGATAAACCGGATGCGCAGCAAAGCTGCAGTCGACGAGATCATACGACTGTCGCTCCTCAGGCTCTGGCGCTGATGAACGATCCGTTTGTGCGAATTGTTGCCCTGGAATTTGCCGAACGACTGCTGAAGGAAAGTGGCGGAGAGCCTGCGGAGCTGATTGATCGAGGATATCAGCTCGCTCTGGCTCGCTCTCCCGATAAAGATGAACTCACGGCGGCCGGGCAGTTTCTTGTGTCGCAGGCTGATGGACGGCGAAGCCGTGATCCGCAGGCGACAGCCGAGACAATTAACCGTCAGTCCGTTGCGGATTTCTGTCAGGTGCTTTTTGGACTAAACGAATTCCTGTATATCGATTAAGGGCCAGTGCCACGGTTTGATGCGAGAAGTATTCTCTCGATCCGTCGTTTAAGGCTGTTTAAAGCATGGTGCTGAAAAGTCGGGATGAACCTATGCAAAAGACACAATCCGGTCCAAGTGGAAATGGCAATCACAGTCGACCTGCAACGATGAGCCGATATCAGCTGCTGCAGCGAGCTGGTGGTGGATTTGCCAGTCTGGCACTGACTCAGCTGCTGGCCTCTCAGGGTTTACTTGGGGCCGAGGACGCTGCGTCGTCGAAGTCGGCCGGTGACACCGGTTTAGCGGATCAGACAGGAGTTGTCAGCCCGCTTTCTCCCAGGGATGGCCACCATCCCGCCAAAGTTCGATCGGTGATCTGGCTGTTTATGGAAGGAGCTCCCAGTTCGGTTGACCTGTTTGATCCCAAACCTGAACTCACCAGACGGGACGGCCAGAAGATCGCGATTGATGTGTTTAACGGCAATCCCGGACCGCTGATGAAGTCCCCCTTCTCGTTCAAACAATATGGACTAAGCGGTGCCTGGGTATGTGACCGATATCCGAATGTTGCGAAGCATGTGGACGATTTCGCGTTCATCAAATCGCTTCACAGTGATTCCAACGATCATGTGCCGGCCCTCTACCAGATCAACACGGGAATTGCCCGGCCCGGTTTTCCCGCCGCGGGTGCGTGGGTGACCTATGGGCTGGGCAGTGAGAATCAGAATTTGCCCGGTTTTGTTGTGCTGGGCAACAACCAGGGGATCAAGGGAGGACCGCTGAACTGGCATTCCGGTTTTCTTCCCGCGGCGCATCAGGGAACCTTGTTTCGTTCGGAAGGTACACCTATTCTCAACCTGACCCGGCCCTCAGATGTTGCTCGCGAAGACCAGCGCAGCCAGCTGGATCTGCTGGCTCGGCTGAATCTGAAGCATCTGGAATCGAGGCCTGGAGAAGCCGAGTTACTTGGTCGGATTCAGTCGTTTGAGCTGGCCTGGCGGATGCAGTCCGAGGCCGCCCGGATGATTGATTTCTCAGCAGAGACTCAGTCCACTCGCGATATGTACGGGATCGACCAGAAGGAGACGAAGTCTTATGGATCGAAGTGTCTGCTCGCCCGACGTCTTGTCGAAAGTGGTGTGAGGTTTGTTCAGGTTTATAGTGATGGAGAATGGGACGCGCACAGTAATCTGACAGCCAATCATACGGGACATTGTCGGGCCACCGATATTCCGATTGACGGACTGCTGACGGACCTGAAACAGCGAGGACTGCTGGATTCGACACTTGTCATCTGGGGGGGCGAGTTTGGGCGAATGCCGGTGTCTCAGGGCAAGGATGGCCGCGATCATAATCCTCAGGGATTCATGGCATGGCTTGCTGGCGGCGGGATCAAAGGCGGTACAAGTTTTGGTGAAACTGATGAAATCGGATATCGGGCGGTTGTGGATCCAGTCACTGTGCACGACCTTCACGCCACAATGCTGCACCTGCTTGGGCTTGAGCACGAGCGTCTGACATTTCTGCACAATGGTCGACCATTTCGTCTGACTGATGTCGCCGGACAGGTATTGGAGAAACTTTTGGCTTAGTGCTCCGCCAGGATAAAGAGTCCGTGTTGGAAGTAGTGGATCTTGCTAAAGATCCCGCTGGCTGCAGGACCTTTAGCAAGGTCCACTACCTGAAATTCAAAACCTGACAAAGCACCAGTGAGTATCGCCTGGCCCATGGGATGGGATGGGATGGGATGGGATGGGATGGGATTCCTTTGAACCTGAGTCCTGATCCCAAACGCTGTGAAGCATTTCTATCAGCCTTGTGGAACCCTTTCAGGGTTCGCAGCGAACAAACATCACGAACCTGGGGTGCGCCGCTTCGCGTCGACCCCAGGCTTTGTTGTGAAACCCGTTCCGGGTTAAATCGCACTGTTTTCACTCGAAAAAACGCTTCACGGCTTTGCCTGATCCCCGCCCATTTTTTCAGTAACCAGCGTTGAGCAGGGCAATTTCCACGTTCAATCCCGGACCAAATCCCATCATCACACAGGGAAAACCGGCATTTCGGCGCTGAAGTTCTTCGAGGATGAAAAGCACGGTGGGAGAGCTCATGTTGCCGTACTGAGCCAGCACGCTGACCGATGGCTCCAGTTGCTGCTCTGTTAGCCGGGCGACTTCCGCACAGGCTTTCAGAATTCGGGGACCGCCCGGATGAATGGCCCAGCTGGAAATTTCCGGGCAAGTCAGCTGATGACGCTTCAGAAACGTTTCCAGAGCTGCAGGAAGACAGCGAGTAATAACATCCGGGACTTCCGGCGACAGACTCATCCGAAAGCCGGCGTTAGCAATTTTCCAGGTCATCATGTCCTGGGTGTCCGGAATCACGAACGAAAAGTTATCAATCAGCTGAATGGAATCTGCATTAGCATCGTCGGAGATTGTTGCGGTGAGGCTGGTATTTGCTGATGAACAGCCAACAACTGCGGCTGCACCATCGGCGAACAGCGAATTGGCGACGATTTCCTGAGGATTCCAGCCGTATTGATGATGCAGAGTACAGAGCTCCACGGCACAAACAATCACAACGGCGTCAGGATCGGCGGCTGTGAATGCTCGGGCAACTCTTAGTCCGTTCAACGCACCGTGACATCCCATGAATCCGACGTGTGTGCGGGAAACTTCCGGAGAAAGTCCATGCGCCCGAATCAGATGCAAATCCACGCCCGGCGCAGAAAATCCACTGCAGGAAACCGTGACGAGGTGTGTCACGGCGGAGGGGGAAATTCCGGATTTTTCCAGTGCCCTTCCGACGGCCAGCTCTGCCAGCCCAGGTGCGTCCTGTTCGTAACGCTGCATGCGGGATTCCGTAGTCGGTCCGATGTCATCTGACGTCTCGGAAGACCAGTAGAAATCCTGAGTGGCAGGCGTGCAGTTTGTTGAAGAATTCAGAACGACGCTGTGTCGGGTCTGAACACCAGACCGTCGATACAGGGCCTGCACCAGTGTGGCTGATCGTGACTGATCCTGAGCCATCCCGGCGAGGCATGTTGCGGCAAAGTCCGCAGCTTCAGACTGATGAATAAAATGTGAGGGCAGAGCTGTACCCAGTCCGAGAATTCTAAATGAGTCCATTACTTCCACTCCTGACCTGTTGAAATCTGGTTCATGCGGCGCACAAGCATCCTCGTCATCGCCGGAAAAATCCGACAGGCAGTCAGCATGGGATGGAGCAGTAGCGGGAATCTCAGGCTGCCCGACAGCAAACGACAAATTCGCTGACGGCGGCCACAATCCCGAAAGATGATTTGCTGCCATTCATCGGCGACTGACTCCGTCCATCCCGTCGACAGCACTTTCCCGATCAGTGGCTGAATCCGAGTGGCTGCTGTCAGCGCCCATGCCATCCCTTCTCCCGTGAATGGTTCAACATAGCCAGCGGAATCTCCCAAAAGGAACAATCGCTGGTCTGCCACACATTCTGTCGTTTGGGTCAGCGGCAGGGTCCCTCGGACATGAGAATTCGCCAGTCCTTCCGGCGGGGCGACACCGGCATCACGAAAGATGGAGATGAGAGCGTCCGCTGGATTCCTGTGCTGCTGCAAGAAAACCGCGTCTACTGCCGCCGCAACGTTCAGTTCGCTTTCACTCAGAACAACGGTCCCCACATAGCCCTGTCTGGAGACCGCCATATGAATTTCACCTTCACGAAACTGTCGGTCGCCGGGCATTCGAGCAATCGTTACTCCAAGACCAATTCGGGAATTTGTCGCCGCTGTCGACTTCAGCCGAGGAAAATACCTGAGACTGGTCTGTCCGAGTCCATCACAGATCAGCACCACATCGGCCCGAATATGACGTACCGATTCGGGCGAATTACTACAGCCTGTCGATCGTAGTTCGAGCAGCCGACAGTCATGTTCGGTAGCGGCCAGCCGGCTGTTTTTCGTCGGTGATTCCGAAGCCGCAACGACCGAAGAACTGTTCAGGGAAGAGCGGTTCAGCGAAGAACTGTTCAGCGAAGAACCATGGTCCGGCATGGACTCCTCATTCAGAAATTTTTTATCAGGAAGGACTACAGCGGAGACCTGTTCCATAAACTCGCATCCGGCTGCCTTCGCTGCGTCGACGAGCGAACTATCGAGTAACTGGCGTGAGACTGCCTGACCTTTGGGCACTTCGACGACAGCGGATCGCCCTTCCAGATAAAAACGAGTTGCAGTGATGGGGACATTCGAAAACGGAGCGAGATAAGACTGGATATTCAGCTTACTGAGCAGATCTATCGCCCGGGCATTCAGACAGCAGCCACAAACTTTCTGCCTCGGGAATTTCTGTTTTTCAATCAGCACGGTCCTATAGCCGGCGCGAGCACTCAGCAGCGCAGCTGTCGCTCCGGCAACTCCCGCTCCAATGACCGCCACCTGACAGCGCGGCACATCACCGGAAGACCACTCTGCAGGCAGGGGTCTCATTTCGATGTCCTCCCCGTCAGCAGAAATCTTTGTGGCCAGTGAGTCTGTATCGCCGGGTTGACCCATCCGGCTTTCTTTGCAAGTGCAACAGCCTCTGAAATCGTAAATGCCCCCTGCACGGACATCGGTCCGTCGCAGTGCACAATTTGTGAACGGGACAAAATTCGACATCCGATCCAGGCGAGCCAGTAGCCGGACAGTGTCCGCTGAAGATCATCCACGATCACCAGCTGCCGAGCCGCGCGGTACATCATTTCCAGCAGCTGGACGGCCTGCAGTTCAGTAAGGTGATGCAGGAACAGGGAACACATCACGACATCATACGTATCCTGTGGCAGCGGAGTGTTAAACACATCGCTGACAAAAAATCGAACATTGGCTGCACTCTCTGAGCTGGCCTGTTTTGTGGCAAAACGGACGGCTGTGGGGCTGATATCGCAGCCGTGAACTTCTCCTGGGATTCCGGCCGCCCGCATCCGGCGACCCAGACGAAGTGCCTGATCCCCTCCTCCGCAGGCGATGTCCAGAACCCTGAGCACAGCCGGATCTCTTTGTTCGCGCTGCTGCAGCAGGTACGAATCAACGGCACTCCAGATTGCAGCATCCGTTCGGCTCCATCGATTCACCGTTCGCAGACCGGTCAGGGCATGCTCGTGCAGCGAGGCATCCAGATTCGGATCATCCATCAGTTCCGGCTGCAAATTACGCTGATTCAACTCCATGGCAGAAAAATGCCCTCCGGATCGTTCGTCTCGATTGTTGAGGGCAGGACTTCACAGTGATCAGAATTATTCACTGCGTTTTGCCATTCCCTGATAGACAACCCTGTCCACTTCATTGGCAATCCTGCGCACATGACCGTCGGCGAACGCCATGTTGACGCTCTGATGATGCCGGCTGTCCAGTTCACATTCATCTGCATCGATACGGTTCGGGCCCAGAAAGGCGAATCCGGTGAGTCGAGCCTGAGCATCTTCACCTCGAAGATCAACGCCCAGCCATGTGGCGGGAAGCCGTCTGGCGGTCCGTTCCCCAACCGTTGCCACATTGCTCAGTCCGCGAGTTAAATCACGGAAAGAGATCGGTCGTTCTGCAATAAAAGTACCTTCTCCCGCACGATCTCCCGCATCATCCGGGTCAGAGACTCCAAATACGCCCACGTAGTTGGATTGAGGCAGAGAAACCAGAATTCTCGGCTCACCGACTGAATCACCGGATGCACCGTGCGCGCCGCGGACTTCAGTCCCCGCGTACAGGTCAAAAAAGGGCACTGCCGAATCGGAAGGACACAGCAGAAAGGCAGGTCGCTGTCCTCGTACAAACTCATTGGACGACGACGAAACAGGACTTGATCGGTCGATCTGCACATGCAGCGCATTTTGTTCAAAAAATGGCAGAACGTCGACTGCCCATCCCCACGCGGTCTGATCTTCATCCGGCCCATGGACTGGTCGATCTGATAAACCAGTCCAGCCCGCCGGGAGTGCCCCAAACGTATCGTGGCGGTTCTGCAGCGCCAGCGAAATCTGCCTGAGGTTATTGCTGCAATGTAACTGGCGTGAACTCTCACGAGCCACCTGAATCGCCGGAAAAATCAGACCAATCAACAATACAATCAGGCTCATCGTGACCAGCAGTTCAAGCACTGTAAATGCTCGACGGACATTCGTCTGAAAGCGTTCGGACATGCCGGCGTTTCGTCGAACTGGTCGGAGCGGTGTCAACAAAGTCGGTGCCGATGAAGCAACAGCCTGCAGATTCCTGCGTGTATTTCGGATTCTCATGATGATCAGAACTGTATTTGAATTCAATGTGATTGAAACTGTTCGCTGACAGCCAGTGAAGACGAAGTGGACCCCGCTGTTTGGTGTTGGGATGTCTGTGTTTTTTCTGATGGCCCGGGCAAAAGCTCACTGTGGTCCATTTCATTGTGGTAAACAATGTGAGGCCGATGACGATGGGCATCAATTTCATAATCTCGAACGACGATGCCCAGCTCCTTGAGTGCCGTGGCAACTGCAGACGGCCATGGCGAGAAACGAGCCCGACCGCTGGCGGCCGGATCGAATGGAAACCAAACCGTTAAAGCAATTACCATTCCAATTGCGATCAGAATTCGAATATACGCGACCCCGGTTGCCCCCGTCGTGAGTGGGGTCAGTGGATCGGACGAACCGTTCAGAAGCTGGTCAACTCGATGCCTGAGTGCTTCGCTCTCTCCGGAGAACCTCAGACCAACGGGCAGCTTCAGTGCATCAGAGTTTTCGGTTGAGAGACGGTAAAGCCCTTTCAGCAGACAAAGCTTGTCCTGGTGGCTTGAGACCGACTGCCGATCACAGACAAGCTCCCGCTGTAATGCGGACTCCCTTGATGCTAACCAGGTGAGTGGATTGAACCAAAAGATCATTTCGACCATTCGCTGCAGAAACAACTGAAACGGATGGTGTTCAATCAGATGAGCCCTTTCATGCAGCAGGATCACCGTTAATTCTTCGCGTGGAAACGAAAGCATAAACCTGGGAAAAATAATTGCCGGACGATGGAACTGCCAGCAAAAGGGCCTGGTCACCTCTGAATTGACAAGAATCCGCAATGAACGCAGCTGGATTCGGGAAAGAAGCTCTGCATCAAGACTGTCAGCTGGCGCGGAACGACGAATGAGCCGACCCGCATGTATCAGAGATGTCGTCACGCTTGCGAAAAGGATCAGCACACCGCTCAGCCAGACCCAGACCACCACTTTCCAGACCCACCAGCCATCGGGACTAACAGGCATTCCGAGCCAGCGGGCTGGCCAGGCAGGTTCCGGCATGATGCGAAAATGCGGCAACAGAAGACCGGTGAGTGATGCACAGAGAATGAGCAAATGGCAACTGCTCCACAACCGATCGCGAACACGACAGTCTGACTGCTGACCTGCCAGCCATCGAGTGATGAGGAGCAGCAATGTGCTTTGAAGAGTCAGAGAAAACAGGATTTCTGCCGCAAATCCGTAGTTCATTCCTGCTGCTCCAGTTTCTCCAGGGCTTCTTTCAGAATGATTGCATCGCGGGAACTGGTTTTCGATTCCGCCAAAAGGCTAAGCACCACGGACGGCAGCCGGTTACCAAACAACACGTCTTTCAGATCTGTGAGGATTGACCGCGAGGCTTCGTCACGCGAAATTACCGGTCGGTATACGAAGGCTCGGCCCTGTTTCTCACGAGCCAGGACCTTCTTCTTTGTCGCCAGCAAATTCAAGGTTGTCATGACCGTCGTATAAGCCAGCTGACGGTCCAGAGCATCGCAAACCGTCTGTACAGTGCCTTCTCCTGTATTCCAGAGCACATCCATCAGCTCCAGTTCGTATCTTGTTAAACGGAAGTCGGTCACTCACCCTCTCCAGGAAAACAGAATTCACCGATTTCGATCTCGACACAACTACGACAACTATAGTATTTCTCCCTCCATAGAGTGTCACTGATCGGCCTCGGAACGTCAAGCTTACATTCAGATTTGGGTTACCCGGTATCCGGGCGAAGGATAAATTCGATGACCAGTCACTTACACGAGTCCGGCTGTAATTCGCTGTTGTCAGATGTGCGGCGGAACGAGATCGCCCCAGGCAGAGCAATCTGTCGTCTCATGAAATCAAATGGGCGTGTCGTAGTGTTTGCTGCGGCGTTTGCTGTATGCGTCACTTCAATATTCCAATACTTCGCGTCGACCAGTTTTGCCTCAGCTGAATCTTCTGCGCAGACGAAGCGTCCGCCGACAAGTGTGAACAGCATTGCTGGAACAACGACCTTAGCGCCTGAGGGCACGGAGATTTTTCCTGAACAAAGTCGAGTCTATATCTTTGTGGGAAAGACGGGACTGGGACACGACCATGGAATTGAGGGGCGATTCCGCAGTGGCTGGCTGCGGCCCGGTGCGGGGGAAAATGCAGGGGAGTTTGTCTTTGATATGCAGACTTTTGACGCGGACACAGATGCTGCGCGGCGATACACAGGTCTGCCTGGATCAACAGATGCCTCAACCCGTCGCCAGGTCAACGAAAACATGAAGGGGCCCGGCGTACTGGATGTTCGACGATATCCGACTGCCACCTACAAAATTACTTCCGCGATTGAAACGGCGCGAAAAAGCAAAGAGGGACATCCGATGTATCAGCTGGATGGGCAGTTTACCCTGCATGGTGTGACCCATCCACTGAAGTTTCCTGTGGAAGTGATCGAAGAAGAACAGACGTTACGGGTGAAAGGCAGTTTCACAATTATGCAGACTGCATATGGGATTACTCCGTTTCGAAAAGCGCTGGGGGCCGTCGGAGTTACCAATCAGCTGAAAATCTATGGCGATGTTCGCATTCCACGGCCACAGGGGCTGTAGTCAGCGGCAATGAAACGCGAACAAACGTCTTAGTCATCTCATGATCACGGAAGGGTCCTCAATGATTTCCTGCCCGGGTATCGAAAAGAACACGATTCGCAATCATTACAATGTCACGACTCTGTTCTATCGGCTGCTGTGGGGTCGGCACATTCACCACGGATTGTGGTCTGGCAGTGAATCGCCCCGGGTAGCAGCTCAGCAACTAACGGAACGCGTCGTTAAGGAAGCCGGCGTAAAACAGGGTGACCGGGTTCTGGATGTTGGCTGCGGGATGGGCGGGTCTTCCATTCATATGGCATCTCTGCTGAAATGTGACGTCACAGGTGTCACGATCAGTTCATTTCAGCGACGATGGGCGACGATGGCATCATGGACAAGTGGTACATCCGGACGAACCACCTTCCTTTGCGATGATGCCGAGAAAATTGAGCTGCCGGTGGAATCGTTCGATGTCGTCTGGAGTATCGAATGCACGGAGCATCTGTTTGACAAGGCCGCGTTTTTTCAGCGTGCCGCGTCATGGCTGAAGCCGGGTGGGCGCATCGCGATTTGTGCATGGCTCGCGGGAGATGAACCCCTGAATGAAACCGGTCGCCAGCTGGTGGCCGATGTCTGCGAAGGCTTCTTTTGCCCGTCACTCGGAACAACGGCCGACTATAAAGCGTGGATGCAGAATGCAGGCCTGTCAATGGTCAGTACTCACGACTGGACCGATCAGGTCTCCAGAACATGGGAGATCTGTCGAGACCGGGTGCGCAGCACATCCATGCATAAAGTTGCTCGAATCATCGATCGCGGGCAGCTGATTTTCCTTGACAGATTTCAAACAATTCTGGACGCCTACAACACACGCGCAATGCAATACGGATGTTTCATTGCCGAAAAGAAAGCTTAAGCAGCAGGGAAGCGATGAGCAGGACTGGAAAGAGGCTTGCAGGTTTTACGGCCGGCATTGCCACTCAGGCGTTTTTTTTACTAACCGTTGTTTATCTGTTTAGCTTCCTCCGATTTGGCGGACAGCCGCAGACTGCAAATACACTCATATCCAACTGGTTACTGACTGACATTTTGCTGGCCATGCAATTTGTCATTCCTCACAGTATTCTTCTGCATCCGGCCACGCGACGCCGCCTGAATCATCTGATAATTCCCGAATTCTACGGGCTTTTCTATTGCGCCGTGACATGTATGAGCCTGATGCTGGTGTTTCACTTCTGGCAAAGTAATCCACACACCGTCTGGGATCTCAGCGGTAATGCGAAGACTGCCGTGGTCGCCTGTTTTTACAGCTCGTGGGGAATGTTGATTTACAGCCTGGCTCTGACCGGTGCCGGATATCAGACTGGCTGGACGCAGTGGCAGTTCTGGCTCCGGGGTACAAAGATGCCTCGTCGCGAATTTGTTGCGACAGGTCTCTATCGCTGGCTCAGACACCCAGTGTATCTCAGTTTTCTTGGACTCATCTGGTTCACACCGCGTATGACCATGGATCACGTGGTGCTGACCGCCATCTGGACGGTTTACATCTTCACGGGCAGCGTATTAAAGGATCGACGACTCGCCTTTTACCTGGGAAATACCTATCGTCATTACCAGCAGAGTGTCCCTGGCTATCCAGGGATTTCGTTTGGTCCTCTTGGCCGTCTGCATTCGCCAAAGACCGAAGAATGTCGATACTTAACTCCACAGCATGACGCGTTTAGCCGCAAGTCAGCATAACAACTGACCCACAACGGGAGCTGACTTTGTGCAGAAAGCATTCTCTCGAATTCGATTACTGCTGATCTATCTGCTGTTTTCGCTGCCTTTCGTCATTTCCGGAGCAGCAAACGCCCTTCGGTCCAACAATAACTCACCGATCGACTGGGTCGATTCCCGGTTTCCTGCAAGAATGCAGTACGAGCATTTCGTGGAGGCTTTCGGTCCGGGAGATGCCGTAATTGTCAGCTGGACTGGCTGCAAATGGAATGATAGTCGTCTTGACCGACTGGTCCGGACATGGCGAAACTCGCCGCTGTTCCATGAAAAGAACGGAACTCCCAGCTTCTGGCATGTCGTTTCCGGCAGAGAATCACTGCGTCAGATGACACTGCCTCCGGAATCCGACTCAGATTCTGAAGCGGCCGCAAAATTTCCCGACACTTCCCTCGTCTCGCCTCGCGGTGATTCAGCAGATTTTCAGCAGGCATCATCCGAAATTCCTTCACGCGGATTACAGCCGCTGGCTTCTGCTGTCGCCAGACTGCAGGGGACGCTGATTGGACCTGATGGCGAGTCCACCTGCCTTGTCATCATCTTCACTGAAGATGGCCTGAAACGGCGATCCGAACTTGTACGGCTGATTCGACGCAGCATTACTGTCTGCTGTGATGTTCCTGACGGACAGATTCATCTGGCTGGCCCGGTCATTGATGGCCTGTCAGTTGACGAAGCCAGTCAGAACGCTCTCGCCAGTTTTGCAGTGCCCTCCGCGTTAGTCATCCTGCTGATCTGCTGGTGGTCACTTCGGTCAGTCAAAGCCGCGCTTCTCGTGTTTTCAATTGCCGCTTTTTGTCAGGCCGCGACGCTCGCAATTATCGACTACAGCGGGGAAACGCTGAGTGCTCTGCTCATCATCCTTCCGCCGCTCGTTCAGGTTCTGGCCGTGGCTGGCGGGATACACCTGATGAACTACTATTTCGACTGCCATGAGTCCATTGGATCGCGCGAGGCAGCTGTGGAGGCCTTCAGGAAAGGCTGGTTACCCTGCACACTGTCTGCAGCAACGACTGCCATGGGAACGGCATCACTTATGGTTAGTGTGCTGACGCCGATCCGACTGTTTGGAGTTTACGCAACGATCGGCGTTATACTGACAGCCGCAATGGTACTCACACTCGTACCCTGCGGACTGCTGCTGATTCCGATCTCTCGAAGACGTGAGTCCGGAGCGGGAATTCATACGGCAACGGCCAACCAGGACCATTCAACATCCGAAACGCCTCATTTCGCCACGTTAGAATCTGATAAACAACTGTCGGTCAACTCTCCTGATCGCACAGTCTGGCACCGACTTTACGAATTTCTGAGTGATTATTCGACAGCGGTCGTCACTGCCGGCACCATTCTGATTCTGATTGCTGCTGTGGGCCTGCCACAGGTGACCACTTCGGTTCGCATTGAGACTCTGTTTTCCCCGGAGAGCAGAATCCTGCAGGATTATCGCTGGCTGGAACAACATATTGGTCCGCTTGTGCCGATCGAAGTGCTGGTACATTTTGAATCGGACAGTCCGATCCCTGCACGCAAGCGACTGGAAGTGATTGACAAGCTGAACCGCAATATACGGCAAATTCCCGAGATTCTGTCGACCACATCGGCAATGACTTTTTTTCCTCCGATGCCATCCCTCAAAGATATGCCGGAGCGAGTGCGGGGCGCGGCAATCAACAGAATCCTGCAACAGGTGAAACCGGCACTTGAAACGGCAAAGGTCCTTGTATCGTCATCAGATGGAGAAATCTGGAGAATCACCGGTCACTGCAGTTCTCTCGCACCTCTTGACTATGGCACGATGCTGAGCGAAATCGAAAGAGTCTCAGGTGCAACGCTGAAGGAATGTCTGCACACAGTCCGTTCGAACTCCCCGGAGCAGCTCGGCTGCTCTGTTATGGCAACAGGAATTATGCCGCTGGTGCATCAGATTCAGCGTCAGCTGCTGACAGATTTGTTTCAAAGCATGCTCTCGGCACTCGTGATCATTACTCTGACAATGACAATACTCGAAGGAGGTCTGATCACAGGCCTGCTTGCGATGGTTTCCAACATTTTTCCGATTGTTCTGATGTTCGGCATGCTGGGATGGTTTCGACATCCAATCGATATTGGTTCGGTAATGACGGCCAGTATCGCTCTGGGTATTGCTGTCGATGACACTCTGCACTTCCTGACGTTTTTTCGACGCGCGATGGCATCGGGACAAACGAGGCAGACGGCTGTGCTGCACAGTTTTCTGCACTGCGGCAACGCCATGGTTCAAACGTCAGTCTCCTGCGGTCTCGGCCTGATGGTGTTTGCATTCAGCGATTTTGTGCCCACCAGCCGATTCGCCATCCTGATGACCGTACTGCTGCTTCTGGCCCTCGCTGGAGATTTGATTATACTTCCAGCACTGCTGCTTTCACGTGCCGGAGCATATTTTGAAAGGTGAACCATGAAGACCTCAGCCAGCCCTGGTCCCGAAGCAACTTTCCGATGCAACAGGTTTTCAGTCACACGAATTGTTCTTGGATTCACAGCAGCCACCCTGTCAGCTCTTGCCGCAGCCGACGAATTTCCAACATTCAAAGCTCACACGATCGACGCAGAAATTGGCAAAGTGTGTTACGCGGTAACAATGGCTGATGTCAATAATGACGGGCAGCCTGACATCGTGGCGGTTTCAGAAAATCGGGTGCTGTGGTATGAGAACCCATCATGGACCGCTCATGTGATGATCCACGATCAGACACCGCCCGACAACGTGTGTATCGCTCCTCATGATATCGATGGAGACGGGAAAATTGATTTTGCGATTGGCGCGGGATGGACAAAGTCCGGCACTCTGCACTGGATCCGACGCGGCGCTTCGCTCAGCGAGCCATGGCACGTTTACTCAATTGGCACAGAACTGTCCCTGCATCGCGCCCGATGGGCCGATGTACTGGGCACCGGTCGACCTCAGCTGGTGATTTCACCTCTGAATAAGTCCGTGGGAAACGGAGTGCGTCTGACTGCCTTTGAAATCCCGCCAGACCCGGTTACCGAACGCTGGCCGACGTCAGTACTGAATGAAGAACTGAATCGCATGCACAATCACTGGCACGCTGACATGGACGAGAATGGTTCAGTTGACACAATCACCGCCAGCGAGGAAGGCGTGACGCTGGTGCAGCGTGGTTCAGACGGGTGGAACGCAACTCGTCTTGCAACCGGTGCTGACGGAACCCTGCCAGCTCAGCAGGGGGCTGGCGAAGTCAGGATCGGCAGACTGAAGAACGGACTTCGCTATATTGTCACGGTGGAACCAATGCACGGCCACAGTGTTGCTGTCTATACTCAGAATTCGGATAACAAAAAGTCATGGAACCGGCATGTCATCGATTCCGGATTCCAGCGGGGACACGGGTTGTGGACGTCCGATCTCGATGGAGATGGCAGCGAGGAAATTGTGTTTGGTCACAGCGACACTCCAAAGACATTTGGTGTGATCGTCTATCAGTGCACCGATCAGGTGGCAGTCGACTGGAAGAAACACGTCGTGGATGAAGGAGGCATGGCCACGGAAGATCTGATGGTGGCGGACTTCACCGGCGATGGCCGCCCGGACATCGTTGCCGGTGGTCGAGCGACGCATAATCTGAAGCTGTATGTGAATCAGAAACCCTGATCAGAAAGACCGGCCGCATGGTGCCATCACCCTGCGGCTGTCCTGGCCTGCATTCCTCTGGCCTGCATTCCTGTGGATCGTTTAATCTTTACTCAGAGGCTTTCCTGAACGCTCCACGTACATCTGAACGCAGCCGGTCGAACCTCACGCTGCACCCAGACCCGCCATTCTGCGCCAGGCGCTCATTTGTCCGAGATGCATCATCAGGTGGCCACCACAATAAAAAGCCTGAAGTGAACCCAGTGTGGGAAACAGTTCCGCCATTCGGCCTTCCATCGGGTTTGGCTGCTGCAGTGCCGCATCGGGAGTTTCTCGCAGCACTGCCGCGGCCGCCTTATATCCATCAAAAAAGAACTGAGTCACAACACCCATTGCAGGATAGATGGTACCAGTGGGATCGTCAGCACACTTTGCATCCTTCGAGAAGACCGCTTCAAAACCAGCAGGAACCACAGGAGCAGCATGGCCCAGCTGTGTCAGGATGCGAGGACCATAAAGGCTGAGATGACCGTAGATGAAGGCCCCGTGATTGGATTCCACGATCTGCCCGCCAGGAGCCGCAAAGCGAGCAAACTGCGATGGTTTCACATCTTTCAGCAGACGTTCACCGTAATTCAGAGACAACTGAAGAGAATCCGCAATAATATTGCCAAGTGATCGTGTCATGACAAACGCAAACCTTTTCAAACAATGAACTCACAGATGTTCTGAAGACTGTCTTCCGTCAACCAGTCCACCGCATATTGGCAGTTGCCTGCCGGTTGCCTGCCAGCTGCCCGGTGACTCTGCCAGTCGGAAGTGTCTGATAGTTTAATGACTTTCAATCCGATTGCGATGAGACCGTTTTTCCAAAGGCTGGATACTATGAAATCCGTCAACCCGGCAACCGGAACTCTGATCGCCGAATTTGAGGACCGTCGACCGGACGAGCTTCCGTCGCTCATTCAACAGGCAGACCAGGCATTTTCTTCGTGGCGAAAAACGTCATTTGCAGATCGAGCAGCCCGAATGCGAGCGATGGCAGCTCTGCTTCTGGGCGCTCGCCGACAATATGCCAGTCTGATCACCACTGAAATGGGAAAACCCATTCGGCAGGCCATCGGCGAGGTCGAAAAATGTGCAATGGTCTGCGAGTACTACGCGGAACATGCGGAACAAATGCTGAGCCCTGAGATTCGTGAAACAGAGGCGTCGAAGAGTTATGTTCGATTCGATCCGCTGGGCGTGCTGCTGGGAATCATGCCATGGAACTTTCCATTCTGGCAGGTTTTCCGTTTTGCAGTACCCGCCGTGATGGGTGGCAATGTGATTTTGCTGAAGCACGCGGCCAATGTTTCCGGCTGCGCGATGGCGATTCAGCAGCTGTTTCATGATTCCGGTTTCCCGACCTCCGTAATGACGACGCTGCTGATTTCTTCTGATGCGATTGGCAGTCTTATTGACAATCCGGTGATTCGGGGAATCTCTCTGACAGGAAGTGACGCGGCCGGGAGATCTGTGGCAGAACGTGCGGGCCGAAACCTTCGAAAGTGTGTTCTGGAACTGGGCGGCGCCGATCCATTTATTGTCCTTGCTGATGCCGATTTAAAAAAAGCTGCCCGGGTGGGCGCTTTCTCCCGCCTCATGAACGCGGGACAAAGTTGCATCGCAGCCAAGCGTTTTATCGTGGAACAATCGGTCGTGGAGAAATTTCAGTCGATGCTGAAGGATGAAATGCGGGCGCTCAAAATGGGAGACCCGCAGGATGAGCAGACAATGCTGGGCCCGATGGCCCGAGCTGATCTTCGGGATGAGCTGCACACTCAGGTTCTGAACAGCGTCGGTGCGGGAGCTTATTGTGTGATGGGCGGTCAGATCCCTGATGGCCCTGGCTATTTTTATCCGCCAACTCTTCTGGCAGATGTCCGACCTGGCATGCCCGCGTTTGACGATGAAATGTTTGGACCGGTCGCCGCACTGATTTCGGTACGGAATGCCAACGAAGCGGTGGATGTGGCGAACAATTCCCGCTTTGGACTTGGAGGCAGTATCTGGACAGCCAGCATCGAAAAGGCCGAATGGATGGCGGCAGAAATTCAGTCAGGAGCCATCTTTATCAACGAAATGACAAAGTCTGATCCACGAATGCCCTTTGGAGGCGTCCGTGACTCAGGCATTGGTCGTGAGCTTTCCGAATACGGAATTCGCGAGTTTATGAATATCAAGTCGGTGTGGATTGCCTGAACCAAACCGCAGACCAGAATTCCTCCGCCTGAAAACCATCAGCCTGATATCAGTTCGGGGACTGGAGTGCCCTCATTCAGCAAAGGAATTGGTCGGCCGGAAAAATCATTGATGCTGATTCCGCGGGGTTGAATTCCCAGATGACGATACATTGTGGCCAGCAAATCGTGCACGCTGGTCCGTCGTTCAATAACCTGCTCTCCCCTCGGATCAGTTGCGCCGATCAGCTGACCGACTGGAATTCCGCCGCCGGCGAACATCATTGAGTTGGCGGCGGGCCAGTGATCCCGTCCAGGCTGAGTCACCCCGGTGGCACCATCTGGCGCATAAGAAATTTTGGGGGTTCGGCCGAATTCTCCCGTCACCACGACCATGACTCGACGGTCAAGTCCGCGTTCGTAAAGATCCTCAATCAGTGTGGCAACGGCCTGGTCAAAAAACGGTGCTCTGGATTTCATGGCATCGAACACATGATGATTTACAGCATGGTCGTCCCAGCTGAGCACACGGCCACAGGTTGGACCGGCCAATGTTGTCGTCACCAGGTCCACGCCAGATTCCACGAGCCGTCGGGCAAGCAGGCATTGCTGACCCCAGACGTTTCTTCCGTAACGATCCCGAATCGCCGGATCTTCAAGACTCAGATCGAATGCGTTTTTCGCATGGGGTGAGGTCAGCATTGTCAGTGCCGACTGTTCGAACTCATCCATTGCCTGCATGTTTCCGGTCTGATCGAGATTCCGCTGAAGCCGGTCAAACTGCTGGCGAAGTCCGATTCGACCTCGCATTCGTTCTCCCTGCGCCGCATCGGCCAAAGTAATACCGGGAACTTTGAACGTTGGCGAATTCGGATCTCCGTAGACAGCAAAAGCTTCGCAGGATGGTCCAAGGTAGGCGGCACCCAAATAAGGAATCGGGGGCACGCCCACGTAATTTGGAAGTTCGCGTTTTGTATCGCGACGCAGGTGATTCGTAATCGTCAGAATTTCGGGATACTGTGAACGAGGAGTGAACTGACGCACCTCATGCCCGGTCAGCATTTGCTGCTGACCAATGCCATGGCAAAACCCCGTGTGGGTCATCGATCTGAGAATTGTAAATTTGTCGGAAATCGCGGCCTGTCGGGGAAGCAGTTCACAAAAATCCAGACCGGGGGTGCGGGTTTGAATCGTCTGGAAGGGGCCGCGATATTCGGAAGGAGCAAACGGTTTGGGGTCCCATGTTTCCAGGTGACTGGCGCCTCCATGCAGAAACACGACAATCAGAGCTGTACGTTCCTTTGGTTCGGAACCCTCATTTGCCACGGCGTTTCTGAGTCGAAACAATGATGGCAAACTGAGCCCGGACACACCCAGTCGAAGGAATTCTCGCCGTTGTAACATCAGCAGGACTCGGAAATCAGGTTTGCTTTTACAAAATCCTCATTGAGTGTAACGCCGAGGCCCGGTGCGTCAGGAACAGAAATCCATCCATTGACCGCCTGAATTTTTTCGTGCGTCAGTTCATGACGCAACGGCGAATCATCCACGCAGTCTTCAAAAAGAAATGCATCGCGGCAGGTGCTTAGCCAGTGCAGGCTTGCTGCGGCAGTCAGCGGGCTGGTGTAACAGTGATTGCAGAGCCGTGCACCAATTTCTTCAACCCGATTTCGGATATAAGCAGCTTCGGTGAATCCGTTTCGTGAAAGATCGACCTGGTAGATATCCAGGGCCTGCCGGTCAATGAATGGGCGAAAGGACTCTCGCCCGCATTCACCTTCTCCGGAAGCGATTGGCACAGGTGACCGGCCGCGCAGCCACACATATCCGTCGACATCGTCTTCGCGAAGAGGTTCTTCGAGCCAGCCGATGTTATATTCTTTGAACTTTTCAGCTCGCTGCAGCGCCGTTCTCGCATCCCAGACACAGCCCGCATCCACAAGCAGGGTGGCATCACCCAGACCGCGACGAGCCCCGCTGACCAGATCGATATCCACCGCTTCGCTGGTTCCCATAGGCTCCCATCCAAACTTAACAGCCTGATATCCGGCTGACGTCCATCGCTGGCCGATGTCATGCGTCTCCGCTCCGTCGCGACCAAAAAGGATTGACGCGTAGGCTTTGATGGAGGAATGCTGGCGGCCTCCCAGCAGACAGTGAATGGGCTGACTAAAAAACTTACCCTTCAGATCCCACAAAGCCATATCCACTGCGGCCATCGCTGTGATACCGACACCCGTTCGGCCAAAGTACATGGTTCGACGATACATTTTCTGCCAGAGTCGATCGGTCTCGAGTGGATTTTCACCGACAAGCAGTTGTCGCAGACCACAGGCGATATTATGACTGAAGGGCGCATCAATAATCGCCTTGACGACCTCTGGCGAGGAATCCGCCTCTCCCACACCTTCAAGTCCGTTGTCCGTTCGAATCCGCACAATTACAGAATCCTGGCTGCTGGCGGTCTTGGCCTGAACGGACTTCACGCGAATAATCTGACATACGACCTGAGTGATTTTCATGGGACGAACCTGGGATCGAAATAGATCTGACTTGTGAAACGGCAACAGAAGCAAAAGACCACATAAACTCTGTCATGTTTTTGGAAACATATACGGTTGCTGTTTCGAAACACAAACGATCAACCCGCGATGATTGCTGATTCCATTGAGAAATGATTTCATTCAGGACTGTCAGCATTTTCAATCGCGATCAATCATGTGTACATTCGCTCAAATTCCAGTGAATGACAGTGATCCTAGTGGCAAAACGGTGTAAAAATCTGGCGGAACAACCGGTAAACAAGCGAACAAAAAGGACAGGTAATACCTGAATCGGATGGCAGAAGCGACAATTCAACTGAATCATCATGATGAAGCACGTGCCCTGTTTGGGCCGGGAGATGAGAACCTGCGGAGACTTTGCGGGGTCACAGGAGCACAGGTTGTGCTGCGAGGGAATCAGATTCGGATTGCTGGCGAAGAAGAACAGGTCGCTCGCTGCCGCAGCACTCTGCAGCGATGGCAGTCAATTTTGAAGAAACAGGAAACGCTGTCACCTGGCGATGTGATGCTGACTGACGAACGTGTGTCTGAACCGGAGGTACGCAGAATGACATCGGATCGTGTTCCCATGGGGACGAGTATGCTGACATCTGAGATGGTCACATCCAGCAAAATCCTGCAGGATCTGCGCAGCGGCAAGGATAAAGTCGGTCAGATTCGGCCAAAAACCGATGGGCAGCGTCGCTATATGGACGCCATGCGTGACAGTGCGCTGGTATTCTGCGAAGGCCCGGCTGGTTGTGGCAAGACATATCTGGCTGTTGCGATGGCTCTGGAAGCACTGCGGCGGGAACAGGTACGCAAAATTGTGCTGGTCCGGCCGGCAGTCGAAGCTGGCGAAAAACTGGGTTTTTTGCCTGGGGACATGTTTGCGAAAGTCAACCCGTTTCTGCGACCATTGCTCGATGCAATCAATGATATGCTGGAATTTGACCAGGTCCGGCGATATATGAGCAATGATGTAATAGAGATTGCACCGCTGGCCTTCATGCGCGGACGAACACTGAATGATACATTCATCATTCTGGATGAGGGCCAGAATACAACCATGACGCAGATGAAGATGTTTTTAACCCGCATGGGCGTCAATTCCCGCATCGTTGTTACAGGCGATGCGACTCAGAATGACTTGCCCAAAGGGACCCTGAGTGGCCTTCTTGACGGGATGCGCAGACTTTCAAAGATTGACGGAGTTGCGATAATCCAGTTAAACGGGCAGGATATTGTGCGACACAGACTGGTTCGGGAGATTGTCTCGGCATACGAAACAGAAGGGTCACCGTCGGGCAGTGGGGGATAACCCGTACTGCGGCGGGCTCTGCAGCCTTTCGCAACCAGTCAGCGCGGCGAACGCATTTTCGTCGGCAATTCGAATAATGAACAGTTCAAAAACTGAACCCAGCAGGTAATCGCCATGTCTTTCTTCGGGACGCGGCGACCGCGTCAGGCCAGGGTTTACCGCCCTTCTCCGTCTGTCTGGGATCGCCTGAAGTCTGCCATGGCAGACTTCAGAATACTAACTCAACTGACAATCGGCATTCTTGCGGTTGTACTGCTGTTACTGGCCGGTCAGGCATGGCGGTCCCGTTTTACGTATCGCTCCGGCCAGTTCGCCACCGTCGGTATTCAGGCTCGAGTCGATTTTGAAGTCGAAAACATTCTGGAAACCGGGCGGCAGCGAATCGAGGCGTCTGAAGCAGCACCGCTGGTGTTTATTCAGGATGCAACGGTTATTGATCGCCTGCAGTCACAGTTTCGCGATCAGCTCAGCGAAGTTGCAAATGTTGATTCGCTCAACGATCTGTCTCCCAGAACCACAGAAGCCTTTGGGCTGGATGACAAGGACGCTGAAGTCCGGCAGACGATGTTTAACCAGCTGAAACTTCAGGTCACCCAGTCGAAGGAGTCTTCCGGTAACCGTATTGATGACCTGATTTTGCAGTATGCGGCCCTGATGGCGGATGCCAAATTCGTTGGGCTCATCGATAATATCTCAGCCCAGCGACTTAAGGTGGGCGGACTGAATGCCAATTCGTCGGCAACGCCCAGGCCGACGGATATGCGCCGAGGACGAGCAATTCGGGTGGTGAATGCAGAAGGCGAAGCCATACATTATGGATCGCTGGCCGATATTCTTCTGCAGGAGCAGCTGAAGGAAACAGGTCGACTGGGGAAAGTCTGGCCAAGCCTGAAAGAGCTGATTCAGATCCGCGGACTGGTGGAAACATGGCTGCAGAGAAACCTGAAGAATCAGCTGCGGCTCGATTCCCGAGCCACGGAGGAAGAACTGAGGCTTGCCGTTGAAAACAGCCCGCCCGTGAACGACGTTTATCCCAAAGGCGCGATTCTGGTTCCTGCCGGCACTCAGCTGGGCGAGAACGAAGAACAGATGGCCCTTCTTTGGCGGGAGCATGAAAAGTACGAAGACAGCGTCGGCTGGCAGCAGCGATTGCTGCGCGTCTCCGGAACCGGGCTGATGCTGACCATCATGGTAGTGCTGTTTGCTGCATTTCTCAGATTCGTCAGCCCGGAACTGCTGAACGACACACCCCGACTGTTCAGTTTTGTCATCGTATGCAGTCTGGCTGTCCTTCTGAGCGGACTGGCAAGCCGGGATGCGTGGCGTGCGGAACTGGTACCTCTCGTGGCAGCCGTCATGGTCACCGCGATTGCCTATAGTCAGGTGATTGCCATTCTGACCGCGTTTTGCCTTTCGCTGCTGATTTCGATGGCAACGCTGGCCGATCTGGGTCACTTTATGGTGCTGATTACCGTCAGTGTCACGGCCATCATACCGCTTCGGCGAATCAAATCGCGTATGACGATGATCAAGGCGGGCTTCCTTCTGGCTGTCGTTGCATTTTATGCGGTCTGGGGTGTCGGTCTTATTCAGGCCCAGGGAACGCTGTCTCCGTGGAGCAGTCCAATCCTTCTTACAAACGCCCTGAAGTACGCTGGATGGGCACTGGTCTGCTGTTATGTTGTGGCGGGCAGTTTGCCCTTCATCGAATCTGCGTTTGGTATTGTGACGGACATCAGTCTTCTGGAACTGACGGCGGTTTCCCATCCTCTGCTGCAGGAACTGGCGAGAAGGGCACCTGGAACTTACAATCACTCAATGACAGTTGCCACCATTGCTGAAGCGGCAGCGGAATCCATCGGCGCGAACGGTTTGCTCACGCGGGTCGGCGCTTACTTCCATGACATTGGCAAGATGGTAAAGCCGACTTACTTCATTGAGAACATGACAGAAGGTTCCGAGAATCAGCATAAATCGCTGGCTCCTGCAATGAGCACACTGATCATCATCGGCCACGTCAAGGAAGGTATGGAGCTGGCCGAAGAGAACAACCTGCCGCCTTCTCTCATTCGATTTATCGAGCAGCATCATGGGACAACACTTGTCGAATACTTCTTCCATGAAGCAGCTCGAAAAGCCGACCTCGATCATCGTACCGATGCGGATGAATCCTCGTTTCGATACCCCGGGCCAAAGCCACAGTCCAGAGAAACAGCCGTACTGATGCTGGCTGACGCTGTCGAAAGCGCCAGCCGTACGCTGAAAGAACCAACGCCCCGACGAATACAGTCACTCGTCCATGAAATTACAATGAAGCGACTGCTGGATGGTCAGTTTGACGAATGTGACCTGAAAATGACGGAGATTCGCACGGTCGAAGAATCGCTGATCAAATCACTGCTCGCTGCACATCATGGTCGAGTCAAATATCCGGATCAGCGAACTGCGTGATGCTTATGAAGTATGAAATTGACATCAGCAACAGCCAGTCAGTTCTGTCACCGGATCTTCAAAAACTGACGAGGGCGCTGGAAAGTGCACTCGGGATGGAACACGTTGCAGCCGCCGTGCTGAGCGTTTCAATCGTCGATAACGCGGCGATCCACCAGTTGAATCGTGATCATTTACAGCACGACTACCCGACAGACGTCATTAGTTTTGCCCTCGAACGGCGCCCGTCGGATCCGGATGATGAACTGCCGGATGATGAGGCAGGCCGGACTGACGATTCGGACTCACCATTGAGATCTGCAGGATTTGTCGTTGAAGGGGAGATTGTGGCAAGTGCGGAAATGGCCTGCGAAATGGCGGCGGACGGGCGCTGGACTCCCCTTGATGAGTTGCAGCTTTATCTGATTCATGGCATGCTGCACCTGTGTGGATATGATGACCTGACTCCCGAAGAACGACATCTGATGAGAATTCGTGAAAGAGCCATTATGGCCAGTCTCGGGTTGAAGGCCGTTTATGCCGACGATCAGGAAATCTCCGAAATGCTTGCCCGCAGAACCGCCGTCGAACAAACTGCGGCCCCGAAACAAACTGCGGCCCCTGAAAAGCGGAATGCTCCACAGACCGGGAGGATGTTGTGACACATACGCTGGCAGCAAACGGTTTGCTGGCCATTAGCATCTGGCTGCCAGTCATCGGCTGGCTGTTGCTGGCTGTTCCTTTGCTTCTGATGCCACTGCTTTGTTTCAGCCTGCGTGATTTTTCGCGAAGTACACTTCAGGAAGTATGTGAGCAACGCGGGAATCTGGACCGTTTCGGTCGGATCCTGACTGAATACGAACGAGTTCTGCTGATTTGTGAACTTCTCCTGATTGTGCTGATGGTCTGTGTCTGTCTGGTATTTGTGTCGTCGCCGGCATTCGACCTGCTTCGAATTCCGGAAAAGAGCGACTTCTCAACAACCGTCCTGTGGATCGCAAGAATCTCGGGAGCAGTCATGCTGCTGTCAGTCATCATGATCGCCCTGCCGTGGACTCTGGCGCGAGTTCGGGGAGAACTCGTATTGTTTCGACTGTGGCCACTGCTCGAACTGGTTGCTGGTCTGCTGGGCCCTGCATGGGCGGTCGTCATGGAACTCGACCGAATCATGCACCGGGTGTTTGCGGTACCCGAACCGGATTCAACTGAAGCAACCGGGCGTCTGACAGATGAACTGCGGGCAGTCGTGGACGAAGGCAGACGTGAGGGAATTTTACAGAGCAACGCTTCTCGAATGATTCACCGGGTTGTGGACCTGCAGTCTGAAGACGTTGCAGCCATCATGACACCCCGGACCGATATGGTCACGATTCCCGCCGACACATGCCTGCAGGCCGCCCTGCATCTGATGGTCGAACAGGGATATTCCCGGGTTCCTGTCGTGGGTAAGTCCGTGGATGATGTGGTCGGCATTCTTTACGCCCGCGATCTGCTTACCGCATCCGTGAGTCTGCAGGCAGAACTTGAAACACGAAATGTCGACAGCATCGCCCGCGAAGTTTTCTACGTGCCGGAATCTCAGGGAATTGAAACTCTGCTGGAGAAAATGCAGCAGAAGAAAGTCCACATGGCAATTGTTGTTGATGAGTACAGCGGAGTCTCCGGGCTTGTCACGCTGGAGGATATCATCGAAGAAATTGTTGGCGATATTTCTGACGAGTATGATGAAGAGATTCAGCCCATGATTTCCCGCGAAAACGACGGAACAACCATTGTTGACGCTCGTTTTCATATTGATGACCTCAATAATGAACTCAACCTGGAGTTGCCGGAGGACGACGACTATGACACGGTCGCCGGATTCCTGATGTCGAATCTGGGCCGAATTCCCCGTCAGGCAGAAACAATAGAAAGTCATGGGCTTGCTTTTGAGATTCTTGAAGCGGACGAACGTCAGTTAAAACGCATTCGCATTTCGCGAATGGAAAATGCCGGTTCTGCTTTGCGAACTGAATAAAATTCGAATCGTCGCTTTCATCCTTCGCTTCCACATAAAATCGGCCCGGCGGGCTGACACCAGCAGCATGGCTGGCTGACACCAACAAGAGAGGGCCACAATGCAGCCGGATGATAAAATCTGCTACTGTTTTCACGTTTCGCAGCGGAAAGTGACGAACTTCATCCGCATTCACCAGCCTCAGGTTCCCAGCCAGATCAGCGAATGCAACAGTGCAGGCACGGGCTGCGGATGGTGCGTGCCCTTTTTGCGGAAGCTGTTTGAAAACTGGAAACTGAACCAGCCCACCCAAATTCAGCTGACCCCTGAAGAATACGCGAGTCAGCGTTCAGATTATGTTCGAGCGTCAGGACGCTCATTGCCTCCGGGGGCAACGCCCCTGACCGGTGCGGATGTTACGAATGACGCTGCCGTTCAAGCTGCTCCGCGATCTGAAGAATAACGCCCGAGACGAATCGATCCAGATGATCGGCGGCACTCAGCGATCGCTGTCGCCAGCGATGCATTTCGGCCGCGTTCTTCCATCCCTTCAGCATCACTGCAATCGCCGAACCAAATGCGCGACTGGTCGGTTCAAACATCATGGGAGCAGCCTGCTCGGGCATTTCTTCCGGCAGCTCATCCACGATGGCTCGGATGGACATAAAACGAGTGTTCATATCACGGCAAACCTGAGCAACGGCCAGGCTTGTCGTATCCACGGCAATCGCCCGGCTGGTTTCAGCCATACTGGCTTTTTCAGAGGGCTGGATCGGGTGATGATCACTGACAAGGTGCCGTCCAATATGCACTCGTCTGGAGGCAGGAATACGGCAGTTTACCGGTAACACATTGGTATGAGAGTCACAGATTTCGTTTGCCAGCGTCAAATCGCCGGATTTCAGAGCCTCATTCAGCCCGGAACTGAAGCCGACCGAAAGCACCCACGCAGGCCGATGTTCCCTGATCAGTGTCAGAGTGGCCTGCCTGTGTCGGGCAAAACCCATCCTCGCTTCAACAAGCGCCACGCGAATGGTTTCGTTCAGGAAACCCCCGCGAAATATACAGCCATGATCCGTATATTTGCGTACGCGGTCCAGCCGCTTCAAAATCGCCCGTATTTCACCCGCATGTGTACAAACAATTCCAATATCGGCAGATGCTCTGTCTGCCGGCAGTTCGTTGTCGTGACCCGGTTCGGCGGAATCCGGAATTCGATGGGCTCCGTCGACTGCATCGGAAGGAGTCAGTTCACCGGATGAAGAGGACATTTCGGACATACTGCAGACTTTTTGTTTGAAGGCATCGCTGACTCGAAACGATTTGACATTTCAAAGAAAAACCCCGCGAGACTGAGTCGTCAGGATCTGGCTGCTTCGAAATCCTTCATAAACTGAATCAGTGCGTCAACACCTTCCGGAGGAAAAGCATTATAAATGCTGGCACGCATTCCTCCCACGCTGCGATGACCTTTTAATCCGCTGAATCCATTCGACTCAGTGGCCTTAATGAAAGCATTGTCTGTCGCTTCATCACCAGTCACGAACGTGACATTCATCAGAGAGCGGCTGCTGCGTTCGGCCGTCGGTTTGAAAAGTCGGCTGTCATCCAGATACTCATACAAGCGCCCGGCCTTCGCCTGATTTCGCGCTTCCATCGCCCCCAGCCCTCCCTGAGCTTTGATCCAGCGAAACACCAGCATCATCAGATAGATGCCAAATGTCGGGGGAGTATTGTACATCGATTCGTTCTCTGCGTGAGTGCGATATTGAAGCATGACTGGCAGCTTCGAAGATCCCGCTTCCACCAGATCGTCACGAATAATCACCAGAGTCACACCGCTGGGTCCGAGATTCTTCTGAGCACCCGCGTAGATAATTCCGTATCGGGATACATCAATCGGGCGCGAAAAGATATCGCTGCTGGCATCGCAGACAAGGAATGCACTGCTGGCATAGCCTGCGGGCTCAGTTCGAAACTGAGTTCCAAAAATCGTATTATTTGAGGTGAAATGGACGTAATGCGGACTGGGGCTGTAGCTAACCTGCTGCGGTATGTAGTTGAAGTTGGCGTCCTTACTGCTGCAGGCGACGTGAGTCTGACCAAAGGCCTTTGCATCCTTTAACGCCTTCTCTGCCCATGCACCGGTTACCAGATAATCTGCAGTTTTATCAGGTGTGAGCAGATTCATTGGAATCATGGAAAACTGCAGCGAAGCGCCACCCTGCAGAAACAACACTTTATAATTGGAAGGAATGCCGGCAATTTCGCGGCAGAGAGCTTCGGCTTCAGCGGCAACCGCCATAAAGGGTTTGCCGCGATGAGAATGTTCGCAGATGCCAATGCCGGTGGAATTGAACGATAACAGGTTGTCGGCAGCTTCCTGAAGTACCGACTCCGGAAGGACCGCAGGACCAGCTGAAAAATTGAAGATGCGACTGGACATCGCGGGCAATACTTTCTGATTCAAAACCAATAGTTACTGAAATTACCGTACCTGTCATTTTCGCGACTGCCATTTTGGTGACTGTCATTTTCGTGAACACAGCGTCAGTCAGCTGGTGTGATTCCAGCGGCTGATCAACCTGCTCGCGACACGAAAAGATGCAACCAGATGCCGATGATACGGGATGCTGGTGAAAACGGCGAGGTTCAGCAAATACTCCGCGGCAGTTTCTCAGGAAACGAGCATTTTTCCCAGTCTGTCGAGGCTCTGCCTGCCCTGAAGCCATGATGTCAGAGAATCCGAACCTGTAATTCGGATACGCAGCGTCGACGGCACCGGGTCACACTCATCACCGCAGGCAGAGATGTCCCGCAATGAGGTCGGATTTCTGTGAATTCCAGTCGCCGGAAATCAGGCCCTCGGGCGGGACAGGACGACCGAAATAATATCCCTGACCATAACTGCAGCCCATGGACTGCAACAGGGCGATCTGATCCGAATCTTCAATGCCTTCAGCCACGCAAACGAGGCCGAGGTTATCCGCGAGCGTCACGACGGCATTGGCAAGTGCAACGAATTTTCGTCCATTGCTGAGATTGGCAACAAATGTACGATCGATTTTAATCACATCGAACGGAAACTGGTGCAGGCAGGCAAGCGACGAATGGCCAGTACCGAAATCGTCCATGGCGAGCGCAAAGCCATGATACTTCAGCGACTTGAGGATCTTAACGGCCGAATCCCGGTTCTGCATGATCTCGGATTCTGTGACTTCCAGCTGAAGTTCGTCCGGCTGCATTCCGTTCGCACGAGTAATTCGCAGCAGTTCCTCCACAATACCTGGCTCGGAGAGCTGTACGCGAGACAGATTAATACTGATGTTTCTGGGGGTACGTCCCGGGGCGTTTTGTTTCCAGTCGGCAAATTGGGCGCACGCCCGCTCGATGATCCAGATGGTGAGCGGCAGGATAAGTCGAGTTTCTTCGGCAACCCCGATAAACTGGTCCGGGGGCATCAGTCCCCGAGTTGGATGATTCCATCGAATGAGGGCTTCTGCGCTTCGCAGAATTCCGTCTTCCAGAGACACGATGGGCTGGTAGACAAGAAAGAACTGATCAGTCCCAACAGCAGCCCGCAGATCATTCTCGATTTCAAGTCGTTCCTGTACAGCCTGCTGCATACTGGCATCAAACATGACGAACCTTGCACGCCCCTGAGATTTGGCTTCGTACATGGCGATATCCGCATCACGCAGCATCTCTTCGGCGGTTGCGTAGCGAGGGTCACAACAAACGATGCCTATACTGGCGGACGAACGCACAAAATGTTCGCCAATCTGATAAGGAGCATCGCATACCGACAGCAGGCGCTGAGCAATGGATCCGGCGTCTTCCGGCTGCGAAATGGCATCAACAAGAACGACAAATTCGTCGCCGCCCAGTCGAGCCACGGTTGTTTGTTCAATGTCGACAGCGAGCGAATCGCCACTTCTCAGGTGGTCCCGAAGCCGCACTGCGATTTGCTGCAGAAGCAAATCTCCGGCGGTGTGACCAAGACAGTCATTGATCAGCTTGAACCTGTCGAAATCCAGAAACATGAGTGCAAAGTGATATCCCGGCAAACGCCGGTAACGCTCGATAGCCTGCTGCAGGCGATCCTGAAACAGGAACCGATTCGGCAGTCCCGTCAGCTTATCCAGCCGTGCCGCCTTCATCAGCTCGGTTTCAAATCGTTTACGCGACGTGATATCCGTACCAATGGAAATAAACTGTGAGATCACACTCTGACTGTCACGGTATGGCACAATGGTGGTGTCAAGCCAGAAGGGCACACCGTCTTTGCTTTGATTGCAGATCTCTCCATGCCAGACCGATCCGGCAGCAATGGTCTGCCACATATCAGCCCAGAAGGCATGCGGATGCTGTCCCGAACTGACAAGACGATGTGTCTTTCCAATCAGTTCGCTTTCTGAGTATCCGCTTCGGCAGCAGAATCGATCATTGACATGGATTAAGACGCCCTGATGATCGGTAATACACAGGACTGCATGAGTGTCGATGGCGAACTTATAGGACTTCAGCCGTCTCAAAGCCTCCTGAAGCTCAATCGCGTGAGATTCCTTTTGTTCAGCAATCTCCCGATGGGCTTCCACCTCGGCGCGGTGCATTCGAATGCTGGCACTGGTGACTACAAGGCCCGCAATGAGTGCAAGAAAGATGCCCAGAATTCCGGCTCGGGTCAGAAGCAGCACATGAATCCACTGAGTGGCCGGAAAATCGACACCCAGCATGGCCTCAACGTCTCCGTTGTGATTTCGAAGAGGAACATACGCACTGACCCAGGTTCCCCAGCGGTCTGACTGAGGAACATCGTCAAAACTGCCGATGCCCGCAAGTGTCGTCCACATCAGTTCGGATGGTTCTGTATAGATTTCACCAATCGGTGTTCGCTTCTCAATATTCCCTTCATACCTGCCATTTCGATCGTAGTCAGTCTCGGAATCCACAACAAAGGCAAGACCGCCATCGGGCGCCCGTCTGAGAGTGTAGATATCCGCCACCGCAGGATTGGCCCACAGCCAGCTTTTCTGTCGTTCGATCAGATTCAGATAAAGCGGATCGTCAGACCCTGACTGGAATGTCACGGAAGCGTGTCCGGCATTTTCAAGTTCGAGTGCATACGTCGGAGCAAAACCTTCTATCGTGTGGCGAAGTCGGCCCCGCTCATACTGGCAGACTGTGTCAGCAGTGATCGCCGCCAGAAGAGCAACGGTAACGATCGCGGCACTTGTGAGTATTCGACTTCGACAGGGTACGGCAACCGGGCGCGTACGACGGTCCATGTATCTTGCAACCATCGCAATGATGGCGAAAAAGATCAGCAGGTCCAGTCGATATTGAAGAATAACAGACAGCATGAAGCCGTTCCGGGACACATTAAAAAAACACCCTGGCGGCAAAGATCGGTTTGGACCGCCCACTGTTCCGGCAATCTGAGTTCCGGAAAGTCGGTCATCTGGTCGGGAATGCAGAATTCGCAGGAACCCTAGCTTCAGCAGAATTGATGCAGAAAAAAAACAGTCATGTAAATGATGGTTTATTTTTGGCAACGAACATCCTCCCGCAAAGACCGCACAAACCCGTCGCAAGCCTTCCCATTCCTGCTACCCTGGGGTATCGCCGCCTGGAGAGTTTCCCCCAGGGCTTAGCGGTGCACTGCAATCGGAAGAGCCGTCAGGTTCGTGACACTTCAGAATGAATCGCTGGAAATGCCCAGGCGGGCCTGCCAGTTTTCACGCCGACGTTCGATCAATCTGCCCGACTGCATTTTGCCACCAATGCATCCTTTCCAAAAAAGCATTGCTGAATATCGGGAGCATCCAGTGACTGACACTCTGAACCAGTTCAAACGTTCCGGCGTCCATCAGCGACCTCGTCTCTCCGGGCTGCCCGTCCTTCCGACAATGACAATGGAAATTCTGAAACTCGCCGACGATCCGCATGCCACCGTGGATGATCTCAACCATGTGATCTCAAGAGATCCGGCCATGAGCTGCCGGATACTTCGCGTGGTTAACTCCAGCTTCTATGGACTCTCGCGACAGGTGGCGTCTGTTCAGCGAGCGATCGTCATCCTGGGTATCACGGCGACTCGCAATCTTGCCGTGATCGCTTCAATGGTCAAGGTATTCGAAGTCACTGCGGCAAATGCTGTTCATAAAACCGTGATCGACGATATCTGGCGACACTCCACGTGCACCGCCGCTGCCTCGAAAATGATCGCCGACGTGCTGAACCACCGCAATGCGGAAGAACTGTTTCTGGCAGGACTGATTCACGATATTGGAATCATCGCAGAACTGCATGCGGAGCGTACACTGTTCACTCAGGCTCTTCAGGAGACCGCTCCGGACGGCAATGGAGTACCATCCCGAGGTCTGTGTGATGTGGAATTCGAAATCTTTGGTGATGATCACCAGGGCCTCGGAAGCGAACTCTGTGAGATCTGGCGATTCCCCGAATTCCTCGGCGAAATCACCGGCCATCACCATCGCCCCCTGACACTGAATTCCAGCGCGCGAAAAGGCGCCTGTATTATTGCTGTTGCCGATCTGCTGACAGCTTCGCTTTCCGGAAACTTCCGACTGGATTTTACTTCCCTCGAAATTCCCGACGAGATTCTCAGCGAAATCAGCCTTTCCCGCACTGATCTCGAAAAAATCAGAGAACGAATGATGCTCGAGATGGACGACATCTGCAACGTCTTCTCCTGATCAGCCAGAGAATCCTGATCCGATAGAAAATCACGGGAAATCACGGGATCCGCCTCCCTGGGTGGGGAATACATCGGTTGTGGAATGAATCAAATCCCTGTTCAATATGTGGAACAGGTGCCCTGAGATTTGATCAGCATCACAATTCACATGAGATTCTCGATGATTTTCCAGATGTTCGCGAAGGTCCCGTCCGGTTCCTTCCGATTATTGCCAGTCTTATCTTCTGTCGTGTTACTGAGCGCCGTGGGAATGCCTGGCGCTGATTCCGCGGACCAGCCGGCTTCCAACGCGCATGCCCTGCTGCAGCCCATGCCCCCGGCTGATGCACTGCGGCCGGCTGATACGCCGGTCAGTCGGGAAAAACGAACGCCGTTTCACTGGAACGACGGTGATCATGTCGTGCTGCTCGGGTCCACATTCCTGGAAAGAGAACAGCAGTTTGGTCATGTTGAGGCAGCTCTTTCCGGTACAGCAGGCCACAAACGGGTGACGTTTCGCAATCTGGGCTGGGACGCTGACACAGTCTTTGCTGAATCCCGGGGAATTTTCGACAGTCCGGAAGCCGGTTATGCCCGAATGATCGAACAGGTTCGAGCAGAAAAGCCCACCGTGATCCTGATCTGCTACGGCCAAAACGATGCCATCACCAGTGATCGCACCGCAGACCAGTTTCGACAGCAGCTCCTGAAACTGATTGATGACCTGTCCCCGACAAATGCGGTCATGCTCGTCGTGTCCCCGCACGAATTTCTTCCAACTCGGCCCCCTGTCCCCTCACCGACAAGATTTCACGGCCGAATCTCTGCTTATACCGAGATACTCAGGTCCACAGCCGCTGAAAAATCTCTCGATTTTGTTGACCTGTTTCATGATTTCACCAGCCAGCTGGTTGCCGCCGATCGACTTCTGCATAAACACTCGGATGTCTTTCCGCTTTCCCCGGATCCTCAGGTTCATCCGGACCTCTGGGCGTCATCCACTTCGCGATGGACCAGCAACGGAATGCACTTTAACAACCGCGGCTACAAGGCGATTTCTCTGGTGATGCGAAATCGCCTGATGTCCGTCCCGACTCTGCTTCCCGTCATTCGAATCGACGTTGGGAAGAAGACGGTTGAGTCGAACTCCGGCCAGGTTAAGGACATTCAGTGGGATCAAACAAAGCAGGAAACTGTTCGATTCGATTTCCAGCCCAGTTACCTGGACAGCCTCCCTGTTCGTTTGGAATTTACCGGTGACCAGCGGGCGGCCGACCGCAAGGGAATTATCCTGATCGGGACGAACCCGGTGCCACTCGTGGTGCCGAATGATGTCGATCGACCAAACAATGATTCGCCCGATGCCCCCGGCCTGCTGATTCCAGCCGATCCACAGTATCAGCTGCTACTGTCGACCGTCGTGAAGAAAAACGAACTCTACTTTCATCGCTGGCGACCTCAGAATATCACCTACCTGTTCGGTTTTCGTAAACATGAACAGGGAAACAATGCTGTCGAGATTACTCAGTTTGATCCTCTCGTGAAAGCTCTGGAGGATCAGATTCAGAATCTTCAGCAGCCCGCATGGCGGACAGTGATTATTTCCAGTGCGTCGGCGGAATGACAGGCTGACCTGCCGCAAATGCAGGTCTTTTATCCGACCGACTCTCAGGCAGACAACGTTGATTCGTCAGCAAAATCTAAATCATCAGAACACAGTTTTCAGGTTTGAGCAGTAACAATGTTGAATGTTGTTTTGAGCTGTCGATCCCTGGTTCTTCTCAGCAGAATCAGGAATCCCACGATCGTATTTTTCGTCCTGCTGATTGCCCTGGTACCCTGCGTACCTGCGGCTTATGCACAGCGAGAACTCCAGAATATTCCAGTACCGGACCCGGAACTCGAACGGCAGACATTTCGCGTCCCGGAAGGCTTCGAAGTCAGCCTGTTTGCAGCTGACCCAAAGATCGCCAAACCCATTCAGATGAATTTTGATGAAGACGGTCGGCTCTGGATCGTCAGCTCAGAAGTTTATCCGCAGATCAAACCCGGCTCGCCGGCAACGGATCGCGTCATTGTGCTGGAAGACACCGATCATGATGGTGTCTCAGATAAAACACACGAATTTGCAGGTGGATTGCTGATACCAACTGGCATTGCCCCCGGAGATGGCGGTGCTTACGTCGCCAACAGCACAGAATTGCTGCACTTCGCGGATACCGACGGAGATCTGAAGGCGGATTCAAAACGGGTCGTGCTCTCCGGTTTCGGAACGGAAGACACGCATCATATCCTTCACACTCTGCGATGGGGTTATGACGGATACCTCTATTTCAATCAGTCGATTTATATTCACAGCCATATTGAAACTCCGTGGGGCCTTCGCAGACTGAATGCCGGAGGAATCTGGCAGTTCCGTCCCGATTCCATGGAACTGGGCATTCTGATGCGGGGGCTTGTGAATTCCTGGGGACACCACTTTGATCGCTTCGGGCAGTCATTTGCAACGGATGGTGCCGGCGGAGAAGGGATCAACTACGTTGTCCCCGGTGCGTACTATGTGACAGCGGCGAACGCCGATCGAATTCTACAGGGTCTGAATCCAGGCAGCCCAAAACACTGTGGCCTCGAACTGGTTGAGTCTCCCAATCTGCCGCCGGACTGGCAGGGTAACGCGATTACCTGTGACTTTCGTGGTCATCGAGTTGTCCGATTTACCCTTGCAGAAGAAGGTTCCGGGTTCGTTTCGCGCGAACAGCAGGAAGTCGTCTGGTCCGATCATGTTGCCTTTCGCCCAATTGATGTGAAGGTTGGACCAGATGGGGCGATCTACATTGCGGACTGGTACAATCCCATTATCCAGCACGGGGAAGTCGATTTCCGGGATGAACGTCGTGACCATACACATGGACGCATCTGGCGAGTCCGCTGGACAGGGGCAAAGTCCGAATCATGGGCACCCATCTCACCTCGATCCAATACCGAACTTTTTGAATTGCTCCGATCTGCGGATGGATTTCAGCGACAGGCCGCCCGACAGATTTTGCGGCAGCGGGGTGCCAGCATTGTCAGCGAACTCAGGGACTGGCTGAATACTGTTCAGGTCAGCGATGAAGAAAAAGACAGCCTGCTTTTGGAGGCACTGTGGTGCGTACAATCGGCCCGCATGGTTGATCAGGAACTGCTGAATAAACTGCTGCAAAGTGCCGATGGCCGTATTCGTGCAGCAGCAGTTCGAGTCCTGAGCCACTGGAAACATCAGGTGCCCGATTCAGTCAAACTGTTGTCGACTCTGGTAACGGACGCCCATCCCCGAGTTCGTCTTGAAGCGGTCAGGGCCATCTCATTTTCGCCATTGGAAGATTCTGAAAGACAACAAACGCTGACTGGTGATGGACGCCTTACCCTCGCGGATGATCATTCTGCGGGACCGCCGCCGGAGTCTGATTTGAATTCTCCGGAACTGATCGAACTGGCTTTACGCCCGCTGAAACAACCGATGGACCGGTTTCTGGACTACAGTTTGTGGCTCACCACCCGCGAACTGTCAAAGAGCTGGATGCCGGCATTTCAGGAAGGACAGGTGACTCTGCAAAACGACGCCGATCTGATCCTGTTTGCTTTCTCGGCCGTTGGCACAGGTGCTCCCATTGAGCGTCTGCTGACCGGTCTGTATGCAGAAAGTTCTGCGCCTGAACAGCGAGCAAAACTGGTGCGGCTGATTGTGTCCGAGGCGAGTGAAAATCAGCTCGGTCAGCTGGTGTCGATGGCCATTGCGAAATCTGACCTTTCCTCTCTTCAGACAGCCCTGAAAGTCAGCAACGACCGAAACATCATTCCGGTGGTGACCCGACAGGAAATCGAGAGCCTGATTTCATCCGAGGACGATCTGCTGAGACGAACAGCATTGAAGGCCGCCGGACAATGGAAACCGATGGAGTTTGGCGCGAAATTACACGAAATCGCTGTCGATCCTCAGGCCGATGAGTCGGATCGACTGGCCGTATTCCAGGGTATTTCGGCCAGTCGAAATTCGGACCTTGTGAAGACTCTGGTAACAGTCGCCTCCAGTTCGAATACTCCGGTTTCCATCCGCAGTGAGGCTCTGCTCAACCTTCTGAACGCTGATCCTCAAACCGCATCGACTCTCGCAGGATCGATTTTCTCCGCAATGACCCCCGCAGAATCATCCGGCAGCCTGGTTCGCACGTTTATGCAGCAAAAGAACGGCAGCGAACTGCTTATGAAAGCTGTCGAGGGGCAGACACTGAACAGCGAGATAGCTCGTGATATGCTGCGAGCCCTTCGGGAATCCGGCCTTGCTTCACCAGAACTGGAAGGTCGGATTCGGTCAGCCGGAAACATCAGTAGTCGAAAGTCGCTGACGGCGGAACAGCGAGCTGCACTGCTTGAAAAAGCGTCGGCTGCCAGCGCAGCTGATGGAGAACTCGTGTTCAGAAATGAACAGCTCGGCTGTCTTAAATGCCATGCGATCGGCGGCGCCGGTGGCCTCGTTGGTCCCGACATGGTAAGTCTGGGGGCAAGTGCTCAGCCGGACTACCTGCTGGATTCTCTTCTGGATCCAAATGCAAAAGTGAAGGAGAACTATAATACCTCCGTCGTTGTGAAGACTGATGGCAAAGTTGTGTCAGGCATCCGAATACAGGAGTCGGAGACTGCAGTGACTTTGCGAACTGCAGAAAATACCATTGTGACGATTCCTAAAACGGAAATCGAAGAAACGGTTGCAGGGGTCTCACTCATGCCCGAAGGCCTGATCGATACGCTTACGGAAGATGAACTGTCCTCCCTGGTAAAATTCCTTTCCGAACTCGGGCGAACATCACAATTCACAGTTTCCCGCCAAAGATTCGCAAGGACATGGGAAGTGCTTCTTCCCACCAAAGAAGGTGCTCATCGGCTGCAGCGGACCAGCTATGCTCAGGCGGCCAGCGATGACCCGTCTTTCCTGTGGAAATCACGATACACGACAGTCGCCGGGGATCTGCCACTGAACGACATTCCAGCCGCAGTGTCAAAGAAACGCCCGGACGGAGAACTTCAAAGTGCCGGTTTTGCCCGAACCACGGTTCTGGTGACTTCGCCAGGAAAGATCACGTTTCGCCTGAACGACCCAACTGGACTGGAGCTGCGGCTGGGAGACAAGCCACTCAATCTGTCAAACGAATTCGCTGCCGATCTGCCTGCAGGTCCGCATCGACTCACATTGATTATCGATCAGTCAGTTCGCAAAACAGCTTTGCGGCTGGAACTGATGGAAACCCCGGGAAGTGGGATTGCTGAATTTCGCAACTGAACAACCCAGCTCGGACGTCCTTAATGCCATTCCGGGATCACAAGTGCCAGGAAGACACCGATAGGTATCGCGTAGACGAATGCTATTCCAGAGAAAACACACCACGATCTGTGAATACACCCCCCAATTGTCGAGATAATGATTGGTGGAACAGTGAGCAGGATGACAATGATGTCGTTGTAGCGAACATTCACTTCCGCGTTTGGGAAGAGCATGGCAGCGAGCGCATGCGTGAGACCGTTCCTGTCGAGGAACCAGAACGCACCGAATGTCACGACAAAAGTGACAGCACCCCAAACAAGCGCTGTTAACAGCAGTTTGCTGCGCGTCGGCGGTGCGGAATCTTTTGCCGGGTCAGTCATGATGAGTGCCGAATGGGAACCGCGAGAAAAGCTGATCTTCGAATGCGTTGCGTTTTTAAGTTTCCGTCCGTGGACAGGATACTTTTTGCCAAATAACGAATTGCGAACTATACCGTCAGACGTTTAGCCGATGAATCACTCGTGTGTGAAATTATTCTGCCTTTGGATTCGGGTGCATTTGGTGGAATCGTCCTTACGGAATATCAATCAGTCGCGACGCTCGGGCTGCCGGATTATACCTGCGACAGGAATGGGAATCAGCTGGAATTCCAATCGCAGCGACAATTTCATCGAGGCCCCATGAATTCGACTCCTGGCTTGCCTGGCTTTATTGCAGTTGCAGCCCGACATGTGAACTAACCAACCGGACAAAAAAACAGCATTGAATCTCTGAGTGAACTGAACTGAGTTGACTTCCTCATGGAAATCAGCCCGAAATGTCAAGTCGCATGGATTTCCCGGGGGAGCCTCCTGGCCGGGCAGAGCCATTGCGACGGTGTGCGGAGAGTGTGTGCATCTGTGGCCGTTTCTGATGTGGATGCTCATGCTTTGGATGTGGTCGCGGACGAACTCCGAGCAAAGGGGGCTGAAGCGATTGCGATTCCTGCTGACATGTCCGATGCAACTTCCGTGAGTCAGGCGATTAATCGACTCATCCAGCTGTTTGGCCAGGGCAATTGGGTGCTAAGTCATAATCCGAAGAGAACTTTCGCAATGTAGTCCGTGTCCGAGGGGGCGAGCAGTCGTTTATTTTTTGATTCCGAGCTTCTCGGATTTATCGTTTTTCAGCATGCTAAAAGCGAATCGGCGGATCGCGCTAAGATTGGCATCGCTGTTGCCTTTCTCTGACGACTGCATCCGGCGAATTTTCGCATTCCGAAAACTGGTTTCGACGAGCTCATCAACGTCAGCAACCCACCAAAAGGTCATCGAGCTCCGACCATGGATGTTGAACTAAGACCTTAGACTGTGCGCGGCACGCTACTGGGTGTGCACCGACACATTATACAGCCGTCTTCGAATCGTGATGCCTGCGTTGGCCATTAGCCGACGCATCGATTGTGGGTTGAACTTTTCCGTTTTGTGGATTGGGTGCAACAGGCTGCCAGTGGCGATCGGCCCTATGCACAATCAATCACCTCCACTCGGCGGTGACTGGCAGTTTACGGGGGGCGGCTGGGGTTGTCACCCAAAAATTCCGACCGAGTAAAGATTCGGTCGCGACGACGATGCTGTTCGTGCTGTCACCGAAAGACGTCTCCGGATGACCAGGCAGCGTTCGGAGGCGACATCCATGACCGTCGACAGCAGAAGAACGCGCGTTCGGCGGACTGGGCGCAGCAGAGCATGGACCGATACTCAGGAAAGTCAGCACGGTTTTTAGATAAGGTATGTTGTCGATCGAGGTTCAGCCATCTGGACACAGGTACTACGGAGGGTCTCCGGCCCCAACCGACCCTTCGCCAGTGAACCCGGTTGCGGCCGGGCAAGCCAGCGTGGTGACGTCGATTGTCGTTAAGGAACCTGGGCTCAATAGGTGACTAAAAAGACAGTCGCCAGACTCGTCGGCGTCAGAACCTGCCTGCGGAACACGGACGTTCGAACGAAACCCGCCCCGACCTAACTCCTGCGACGTGTATCATCAGCCCCATTATGGCAATTAGAAAAAGAACATCATCGAGATTTGTCAATTCATAACCGACCAGGCGTCGCGCGATCTGCAAAACGAAAGCGGCTGAGGTCACTCGGCCGCGAAGCTGGAGATGAATTCACTGATGGATGCTTCAAGTCGCATTTTGGCGTCCGCCTGTGATTCTCCTTCACCCGCAGGCGCGACAATCATGAACTCGATGAGCTGCTTATTGATCACCAGATAACGATGTATTCCAAGTGAGTTGAGTGCATCGCCACGATAGTGAGACTCGCCATATGGGAAATTCAGGTTACCGTGTCGCTCATTCAGGACAGTGCGTTGTATGTAAACGGCGGGATTGAAAGACGTTACGGCGCTCGAGCCCAACCGCTCGCGAGAATCCCTGATTTCAATGATATGACTTCGCGATGTATTGGTAAGGTTGTGGTGCATGACTCTGTCAAGCAGTTCGCGTGGGTCGGACGAAACAGGCGATTCTTCGCGTCTGGAAACAATACTGATGATTGATCCGTCGTCGAGCAGAAACTTGACATCAAGAATGGATGTCGGTGAGTTGAGCGTGGTGTGAGTCATTTCTCTTATGAAGACGAACCGGGATACAGGTGAAGTCGGGATGCCGATGCTGAAATCCTGATTTGGCGATATGTACCGACCTTCAGCGACACGGGTTCCTGGTGCGTGAATTACCTGCGGTGGGTCATTCGCCAATACCGCATCACTGGTAAGAATGTAAACAAGCAAAGCAATTCTGTGCCACATCCAAATCTCTCCCTTGTGTCAGCGAACGGTGCCGATCACTCGGTCGCCGCGAGTAATCTTCCAGGGTCAAAACGCCCGACTCGGCGACTCGGGCATATCGGATGGTTCATCGGACCTGTTGTGCCGTCAGTGAAGATACCATCGCCATTCGTCAGACCAAAGTCGTATCAGTCCTGTCCAATGAACGAATTGCGATTGATGCGTCTGGCAATTAGCCAACTCATCGATCGAGCGATGAACTTCTCCGCCTGGCGGATTGGTTGCCGGGGGCTGGGGATGGCTGTCAGCCCCGGGCGGATTCAATCACGGGCCGGCAGTGACTGCTGGCAGTTTACCGGAGGCGGCTGCGGTTGTACACCCGAAAACCGGAGCCGATCAAAGATTCGGTCGCCAGGACAATGCTGTCTGTCCAGTCGCCACAGTCTTCTCCTGGACTGCGGCAGCCTGCTGCCGCTTTCGAGTCCACAGCCTGCTGTGGACAACCACTCGCAACCTGAACATCGCGGGCACAACGCCAGCAGGACTTCCGGCTCCAACCGACCCCGTGTCGGTTGATCCACGGTTTCAAAACTACAAGCGTGGTGGATCATGACTCTGAAGTCACTGCGCTGAGCCTGGGGTAGTGTAGTTTCCAAACCTGGGCTCCATCGGCTCGAGGCCGATGGGGGCCGCTGCGCTTGCGGCTGGTCTGCCGGGTAGTTTCCAAACCTGTTCACCGCTGGCACATGGCCAGAGGGGTCCCCGGCCCCAACCGACCCCGTGTCGGTTGATCCAGGGTTTGAAAACTACAGTGTGGTTGAGCAGTCGTCTGAAGAAGTTGCGTTGAGTTGGGGTAGCGTAGTTGACAAACCTGGGTACCATCGACTCGTGGGCTCGCCGGGCCTTTGCGCAAGGGACGAGCCTGCGGAATCAGGACGTTCGAAGAAATTCCGCATGGCGCACAGGCGACATTAAACCCACGAGGCAGGCTCGTGGGCGCTGGTCGCTGCCAGCGGAAGCGTGCAGTAGAGGCGATCGCTTTCAGATCACGCGCTCACGTATTGTGATTCGGGATAGAACAACCAATCGATGGGAAGTCAACAGCCTGTCGAGCCGATTCTGAAACACGCCGCGGGCCGTGGCGACTGTCAGTGCGCGATGTTTGCGAAAATCAGAGAATAACAGCCTGCATCGCCCAGCCTTCAACACGCTCAGGCATCCGCACCCAGCCATCAGAAGGGGCTGATTCACCCGTTCGGCCATTAGCCCGCTTCTCAGCGTCATCTCACTGGCCAATTTCGACCGTCAGCGCCGATTACTTTTCCCTCGACGCACTCGCGAGCTGCGGTCCATCGACCGCCCTGATGTCCTCGGGCTTCGTGAACAAAACCTTTTCGAAACCCTTCGGCCTGACGCGATCTCGAAGGCAACCGCGAACCACGCATGCCACTCCACTGATTCAGTCCCTCGATTGACTACGCCATCGCGAAGTGAAAGGCTTATTGGTTAGCTGTCTATTCTCACGAACAGCTCAGATTATTCCACCTTCGGAAGAGTAATTCAGTTTGAACACAGCAGGGTTCAGTGACTGGCCCTTCCTTCTGTCTGCCGCGGCTTCCTCCGTGCGGCCGACATACTCAAGTGCCAGCCATCGATGAAAGTAGAGCTCCCAGTTGTCTGGGTCGTGTTCAATCGCGACAGAATAGGCGTCGATTGCTTCGGAGAGCATATTCATCGAGTAGTAGGTAATGCCCATGCGGCAGAGTATTTCTGCCCGATGTCCTCGATCTTGAAGGGGCTCTGCAGCAAGTGCCGCGCGGAAATCTTCGATCGCACCCTCATATTCGCCAATTTTCGCACGCAACCATGCGCGATCCTGAAGCAGCATTGAATCATCTGGATGATCCTTCAATCTTTCGTTAATTCTGTCGAGTGAGTTTGCAGGCGTATATTGGGTAATCTCACAGGGGGATATCCGGTCAAGCGGGCGGTAGAGCATTGGCAACGTTCCGACATCATTCGATGTGGTTGAACAACCGATGCAGAACAGTGTGAGGCAGACGGCGAGCCAGCTTGCATGTTGTGATGTCACCGCCACCGAATCCATTGCTGGGCCGTTATTGGCAAATAACGAAATGCGATCTATGCGGCTGGCGATTAGCCGACACATCGATCGTGAGCTGAACTATTCCGCTTTGTGGATTGGGTGCAGGGGGCTGGTGATCATCCCTGTGCGGAATCAATCAAGAGCACTCGGCGGTGACTGGCAGTTTACTGGTGGCGGCTGGGGTTGTCACCCGGAAATTGGGACCGATCAAAGATTCGGACGCGAGGACGATGCTGTCTGTACAGTCGGCTAAGGACGACTCGGGATGATCAGGCAGCGCTCGGACGGGACGTCCATGCCTATCGACAGCAGGAGTACGTTCCATCGGCAAATTGGGCGCAGCGGTGTAAGACCCGCTGTCGGTGCGCGATACGTGTGAAAATCAGAACGCATCGCCCGACGTTCGGCACACCCAGGCAGCAGCATACAACCTGTCGAATGGCGTGATTCACCCGTTCGGCCATCGGTCCAGCTTCTCAGCGTCAAGTTGACTCCGCACATCCGTCGCCCATCCATCCGAATCTCGAAACGGACACAGGCGGACACGATTGCAGCCCGCCATCGCAAGTTCCATATGCATTGCAGGCGCGCGCATGGCATTTGAGCTGTGGATCAATATCGGGCAGTCGGGGAGATTAGCCGCGAGATACGCCGTCACATCTTCTCCAGTACCACAGTCGACATCGTCGATCGTGGTCGAGTCGAGATCACAATCAAGCGACAGAAGCCGGATATCTCGAGGAGCGTCTTCGAGCCAGGCAATCATTTCGCGAGCCGAGATGAAAATGCGAAGCTCGTAACCAGAAAAACACTGTCTTGCTGCGGCTTGAATAGCCGAGATTCGTCTTGGATCATCTTCCAGAACGGCGATGGCAGGCATGAAGATTTTAGCCAGCGAACGAATTGCGATCGTGCGTTGAACTTTTCCGCTTTGTGGATTGGGTGCAAGGGGCTGGTGATGGCGATCGGCCCTATGCGGAATCAATCACGAGCACTCAGCGGTGTCTGGAAGTTTACCGGCGGCGACTGGGGTTGTCACCCGGAAATTGGGACCGATCAAAGATTCGGTCGCCAGGATAATGCTGTCTGTCCAGTCGCCACAGTCTTCTCCTGGACTGCGGCAGCCTGCTGCCGCTTTCGAGTCCACAGCCTGCTGTGGACAACCACTTGCAACCTGGACATCGCGGGCACAACGCCAGCAGGACTTCCGGCTCCAACCGACCCCGTGTCGGTTGATCCACGGTTTCAAAACTACAAGCGTGGTGGATCATGACTCTGAAGTCATTGCGTTGAGCCTGGGGTAATGTAGTTTCCAAACCTGGGCTCCATCAGATCGAGGCCGAATGGAGGGCCGCTGCGCTTGCGGCTGGTCTGCCGGGTAGTTTCCAAACCTGTTCACCGCTGGCACAAGGCCCAATGGCGTGGACTTAAGCATCGTGCGGATTTCCATAGTCGTTTTTCGCTCCGCGAAAACACGCGAAAACGCTACTTTCGCGGAGCGAAAGGCGACGATAAGTCCACGCCATTGGGCACATGGCCAGAGGGGTCCCCGGCCCCAACCGACCCCGTGTCGGTTGATCCACGGTTTGGAAACTACAGTGCGGTTGAGCTGTCGTCTAACGAAGTTGCCTTGAGCCGGGGAAGTGTAGTTGACAAACCTGGGGGCAATACGTGACTGGAACGCCAGTCCCCACGCTTGTGGGAGACTGATCTCGTCTCCATCCCTCACGAGCTCCACTCGTGGGCTCGCAGGGCCTTTGCGCCAGGAACCGCATCGCTCGGATTTCAGCACCGGCAAGGCATCTGCATTCAGCGTTCAGATTAGGCAGATTCGCGCGTTCGACTATCAGCCATGGTTCTCCGTCGGCGCGGCCATCACTCGAAATTCGAGTACGAGTACCGTTGCACTGAGTACGAGTACGATTGCACTGGCTGGCGAACGCTCTATTAATGCAGCAAAGCGTAAGATCGGGATATTTTCAGCTGCGTGACAAATACAGCCGCTGGATATCCTCAAGCGTCACTTTAATGACGCGAACAAAGCCCGTGTGGGATCGTTCATAGGAGATGTTTGTTGCGAGCGAAGGGTTCTCGTGCAGAGAACTGGCAACCCACTCGCGATCTTCAGCCGACAAATCTCCAACCGAAGAATCCCAAAGCGTTCGAACTTCCATGACCAGCTGATCAGTTCGCGGATCGAATTTGTCGAGTGCCATCAGTTCACCTAATCCTTGCTGGCCATTCGCAACAGAGCACGGGCTCGCTGCAGTTTCTTAACGGCCACGTTCCGTTCTTCTTCACTGATCGCCCTTGTGGCTCGTGCTTCTTCCAGTTTCGCAGCAGACTCTTTGCGGCTGATTTCTGAAGCTGCCACCGCAGCGTTGGTCAGTACTGAAACCTGAGCCCCTTTTACCTGAACGAACCCACCATCCACAAAGTATGACTCACTGACACCGTTACCGTCCGTCAGCCGCAGTTCACCCACGCCAAGACGCCCGACCAGTGGAGCTCGGCCGGGATAAAATCCGGCCGAACCGTCAAACAGAGGCACACGAATCGATGCCACCGGACGATCAAACAGCGTTTTTTCCGGGGTCACAAGGACCAGACGAAGATCTGCCACAATGGGAATCCAGTGAACTTCCAGGAATTCAAATCAGCCGGTCTACTCAACACAAACATACAACCGACTTTGCCGTCACTTTAATCTTTTTGCTCTGTTCAAGCCACATGCACCGCGTCAGCAGTGCCCGTGATCACCAGTACCTCTGCAAAAGTAACAGGGGCTGCCAGGCAACCCCTAAGTTCCTTCCACCTAAGCCTGCTGCATTCGCTTGAACTGCTCTTCCGCTTCTTCAATCGCACCAACGTACATGAATGCTGATTCGGAAAGGTGGTCCCACTTGCCATCGCAAATCTCTTCGAAGCTGCGAATCGTGTCAGCCAGTGGAGTAATCTTACCCTTCTTACCTGTAAATACTTCAGCAACAAGGAACGGCTGCGAAAGGAATCGTTCAATTCGTCGAGCACGATGAACAACCATCTTGTCATCTTCGCTCAGTTCATCCACCCCAAGAATCGCAATAATGTCCTGCAATTCGCGGTAACGCTGCAGTGTCTGCTGAACTCGACGGGCAACATCGTAATGATGCTGACCAACGTACTGAGGATCCAGAATTCGGCTGGATGACGCCAGTGGGTCGATGGCCGGATAAATACCCTTTTCCGCAATTCGACGCTCGAGATAAATGAATGCGTCCAGGTGGGCGAAGGCTGTCGCAGGTGCAGGGTCGGTCGGGTCGTCAGCAGGTACGTATACCGCCTGTACCGAAGTAATGGCCCCACCCGCTGTCGAAGTAATTCGTTCCTGCAGTTCTCCCAGTTCTGTACCCAGCGTTGGCTGGTAACCTACGGCAGACGGCATACGTCCGAGGAGAGCTGATACTTCCGAACCGGCCTGAGAGAATCGGAAAATGTTGTCCACGAACAGCAGCGTGTCAGACCCGGTCGCATCACGGAACCACTCAGCCATTGTCAGAGCCGACAGGGCAACTCGAAGACGAGCTCCAGGTGGTTCATTCATCTGGCCGAACACCATGCAGGTCTGTTCAATAACAGATCGCCCGGTATCACCAATTTTCGTTTCCTGCATTTCCAGCCAAAGGTCATTCCCTTCGCGAGTTCGTTCACCGACCCCTGCGAAAACCGAATAACCCCCGTGAGCACTGGCAATACGGGCAATCAATTCGGTCAAAATAACCGTTTTGCCGAGTCCGGCACCCCCGAACAGTCCCGCTTTACCCCCTCGAACGAACGGGGTGAGCAGGTCCACCACTTTAATCCCCGTCTCAAAGACTTCCGTCTTTGCGCTCAGAGTATCCAGCTTTGGCGGATGCCGGTGAATCGGCCAGCGCTCGTCGTAAGCCACTTCGCCGCGACCATCAATCGCATCGCCAAGAACGTTGAACACACGACCGAGTGTGGCCTTACCTACGGGAACAGACAACGGCTTTCCGGTATCCACGACTTTCATGCCGCGGACCATACCGTCGGTTGTACCGAGAGCAACACAGCGCACTCGACCACCGCCAAGGTGCTGCTGTACTTCTCCGGTCACCCGGAACTGGTTGCCCTTCTGGCTCTCATCAACGATCAGTGCGTTGTAGATTTCCGGAAGGTGGCCTTCAGGAAATTCGGCGTCAAACGTTGACCCGATCACCTGAGAGACTTTACCTGAGACTGCTGAATCACTCATGGGTATTTCGCCCTGCCAACCTTAATACTGAGGACCACCTGCAACCGCCGAATGGACCTGAATCGTAAATCCCGTGTTTCTGGTCGACGTCAGATGACCGACCCCGCCCTGTTTCAATCTTCTGTTAACGTCAACACCTACTCAAGAGCTGCCGCACCACCAATAATTTCGGCCAGTTCCGATGTGATACCTGCCTGACGGGCTCGATTGTACTGCTGCTTCAGACTTCCCGCCATTTCGTCCGCGTTCTCAGTCGCACCCTTCATCGCCACCATTCGTGCAATCTGCTCACTCACTGCAGCGTCAAGAAAACACTTGAAGAGCTTTGCACGAAAGGCAGCCGGTACGATTTCTTCCAGAACTTCCTGAGCTGACGGCAGAAATTCGTACTCAATTCCGCTGTCTTTTGCCGTATCCGTACCCGTTGACAAACTCGAAAGTGGCAACAGCGATTCAACAACGGCAATCTGTCGGGAGCTCGATTCAAATCGAGTGTACGCGACATCCAGTCGATCAATTCGCCCGGCAATGAAGTCTTCTGCGTAGCGAGTACCCAGCTCATTGACCTGAGCAAAAGCCGGCTGATCTTCAAAATTTGTATAGCTGGCAGCCAGCGGATACTTCTGAAAATTCAGGAACTTGATACCTCGTTTGCCCGACACTTCAAGTGCACACTCGACGTTCTTTGCCTTCATCTCACGCACGTGAGCGACCGTCTGTCTGAGCACACTCGCATTGTAACCGCCGCACAACCCGCGATTGGACGTCAGCACCAGAAGGATACTGCGTTTCTCTTCAGTTCGCTTCTCCAGCAATGGATGAGCGAAACTCAGACTTGCGCGACCGAGGTCACCGACAATTTCAGAGATCTTTTTCGTGTACTCAGCGGCCTCGGTTGCCCGATCCATCGCCTTCTTAAAACGACTGGTAGCGATCAGCTCCATCGTGCGAGTGATCTTGCGGATATTGCGAACCGCTTTCAGACGTTTTACAAGTAGTCTTGCGTTTGCCATGAATCAGCCGTTGAACCAACAGTTCTGCCAAAACGGAAACACCAAATCTGCACCAGCCTGGCTCTTACAAAGCCACGGGCCATCGAATCGCCTATCGAAAGTCTGACACAGACTCCGATCGGCCTGGACTACTAGCCCTTGCTGGCCTGACGTGCCATGAATGCATCCAGAGCCTTCCTCAGCATTCCCTCGATTTCATCCGTCAAAGCAGCCTGAGCGACCAGCTTGTCACGCATATCGGCATGTTCCGTGCGGATGAACTCGTGAAGCTCACGCTCAACAACCTGAACGTTTTTCACGGGTACCTTGTCGAAATAACCCTTCGCCCCGGCATAGATGGTGATCACCTGATCGGCCACGTGCAGAGGTCCGAACTGACGCTGTTTCAGCAGTTCCACCATTCGGTAACCACGATCCAGCTGAGACTGAGTTGCCTTGTCGAGTTCGGTACCCAGCTGAGCAAACGCTTCCAGTTCGCGGAATGCAGCAAGGTCAAGTCGCAGGCTTCCCGCGATCTTCTTCATTGCTTTTGTCTGAGCATTACCGCCCACGCGGGAAACGCTGATACCGACGTTAATCGCCGGTCGAATACCCTTCCAGAACAGGTCCGGTTCGAGGTAAATCTGACCGTCCGTAATTGAAATCACGTTCGTTGGAATGTAAGCGGATACTTCCCCTTCCAGCGTTTCAATGATCGGCAATGCCGTCATAGATCCGCCGCCGAGTTCAGCACTCAGTTTAGCCGCTCGCTCCAGCAATCGGCTGTGGCAGTAAAACACGTCACCAGGAAACGCTTCACGACCTGGCGGACGACGCATCAGCAGAGACAACTGCCGATAGGCGGTCGCCTGCTTTGAAAGGTCGTCATAAACAACCAGGGTATGTTTACCCTGGTACATGAAAAATTCGGCCATCGCTGCCCCGGCATACGGAGCAATATACTGAAGTGGAGCCGCGTCGCTGCTGCTGGAGGCAACCACGATCGTGTAGTCCAGAGCACCATGTTCACGCAGAATATCGACGACCCCGGCAATAGATGATGCTCGCTGACCGCAGGCAACATACACACAGATGACGCCTGTGTCCTTCTGATTCAGGATGGCATCAATCGCGATCGCCGTTTTTCCAGTCTTACGGTCGCCAATGATCAGTTCGCGCTGACCGCGGCCGATTGGCGTCATCGCGTCAATGGCCTTAATGCCGGTCTGCAGCGGCTCTTTCACCGGCTGACGTCCGGCAACACCCGGCGCGGCAGTTTCCAGCGGACGCCGTTCGCTCGTCAGAACAGGCCCTTTACCGTCCATCGGATTGCCCAGCGGATCGACAACGCGACCCAGCAGAGCCTCCCCGACTGGAACGGACAGCAGCTGTCCGGTCGACTTAACTTCGTCGCCTTCCATGATTTTGAGGTAGTCCCCCAAAATCACGACCCCGACGCTGTTTTCTTCAAGGTTAAAAGCCAGTCCGCGCGTACCGTCTGAAAACTCGACCATCTCACCGGACATAGCCGATGAAAGGCCAGTACAGCGAGCGATCCCGTCTCCAACTTCGATTACGCGACCCACTTCCGCAGTCTGCATCTGACCACGGAACTCTTCAATCTCTTTAAGGATGACTGAAGCGATCTCGTCCGCTTTGAATTTCATTGAGAGCTTTCTCCACCAACCGACCTCTCAGCTGCTTCAGCCGGGATCGAAGCGATGAATCATAAACTGTATCGCCGACCTGAATAATCAGACCGCCAATCAACGATTCGTCCACCGATTCCTGCAGAACCGGCTCGAATCCAAGCTTGCTTCGTAACTGTTCCAAAACCTGCTGTCTGGACGATTCGGACAACGCACGAGCTGTACGCACACGAACCCTTCGCTTCCCTGCCAGCTCCTCCTGCACGCGAGTCATCACACTTCGAATCATCGGAACCATTCCGATTCGACCGTGACGAACCAGCACACGCAGAAAATTGGCAAAGAACTCCGACGACCGAGGTGCTACCACACGGTCAACCACAGCCAGCTTATCGTCTCGACCAACCAGATCAGAACTCAACAACTGTTCAAACTGAGGGTACTCAGCCAAAACATCATCCACGAACGAATTTAACTCATCCTCCGGATTGGCGATCTGGTTCTGCTGAGCAGCAGTCAGATACGACCGAGCATACAAAGATGCAACAGCCAGCGCACCTGGATCTTCCAGCACACTGTCCGGTCGAGTTTTCAAATGCTGTCCAGCCATAGTATCCTCAAACACATTTACCGTACAACGATCCGAAGACCGCCGAAACCATCAGGTCTAAACCGTCAGGGCTAAACCATCAGCGTGAAACGCCCGCAAGAGCTTCCCGAACAAGACGGTCCTGATCGCCGTCCGTCATTGTTCGCCCAAGAACATGCTCAGTCGCCTGAACGATCTGACTATTCAGCGTCGTGAACACCTCGGCCAGCGCGGCATCCCGAGCCTGACCGATATCCTCACGAGCACGCTCCCGAATCGCATTCACTTCCTTCTGGGCAGCTGCAATCAGGTCCTGACTGGTCCGCTCAGCATCTCGCTTCGCCTCCGCAATCATCCCCTGCACAGTCTGTTCGGCATTCTTCAGCTTCACGTCATATTCCGCCAGAAGGGCTTTCGCCTTCCGATGACTCTCTTCAGCCTGAGCAATCGAATTGCGAATCCCCGACTCTCGCTTGTCCAGCCCTTCGATCAGCGGCCCCCAGGCTGCTTTTCTAAGAACGAACAGGAAGCAGACGAACACGACAAGCGACCAGAGTGCAAGGTCGGCCTTGAAACCAGGCACGCCTGTCTCATGACCACCCCCATGCGCATCATGCCCCGCTTCAGCATGACCGGAGTCCGCGTCAGCAGCAGCTGAATCATGAGAACTCGCTTCGGCTGCCTGGGCCGAAGTCGTCTCTCCTGATGCCTTTTCATCCGCATCAGCCACGGGACCCACGGCCGACAGAGCAAGCAGCAGCAGACACGACAATGGCAATACTCTCATTGTGCAGATCATAACTTACGACACACTATAGGGAGGGCGCAATACGAAAAGCGTTAGAATTGCCGGAACGCAGCGAGCAGGCCACAGAAGACTTCACAATGAGCACTGCCGCAACAAACTACGGCATCACAAATCACGTGAAACAGACAATCAGAGCGAAGAATGTCGCACCTTCAATAAGAGCGGCAGCAACAATCATTGCTCCGCGAATGTCTCCAGCCACTTCCGGCTGACGAGCCATGCTCTCAACGGCAGCAACACCAATCTTGCCAATGCCCATCCCTGCACCAATCAGCACCAGACCAGCGCCGAAGTACTTGCTGAAGTCGATCGATGCCTTAGCACCCACTTCGTCAGCCATTACAGTCCCGGACATCAATGCGAAAGCCGCTACCACCATCAGGCAATACTTCAGAAACCGAGCCACAAGCAACTCCTTATTCAAATTCGAACCCAAAGTGTCGTCAGATACGCCAAGACACAAGATGCAACAAAAGCCTCACAAACTTCGCACTCAACCTGCCATCGATCACTAATGCTCGTGCACAGCACCCGCAATAAAAATCGTGGCCAGGAACGAGAACACATAAGCCTGCAAAAACGCAACAAACAACTCAAGCAGCCCGATAAACAGCTGCATTCCAATGCTGCCCACAGTGATGGGATACCAAAGGAACCCCATTGATGCGCCCGAAGCAATAAACCCCAGAATCACACCCAGCACCGTATGACCGCCCATAATGTTGGCAAAAAGTCGAACCGCAAGCACTCCGTGCTTGATGAAAAATCCAAAAATCTCAATGCCAAAAATCCCAAGGGACAAAGTCTTCCCAAAAGGACCGCCAACGCCAGTATCAGGCATCATGTTGCCAAAGAATCCCGCCGGACCCATTGCCTGAAAGCCAAACACAACAGTTGCAACAAACGCACAAAGCGCCAATGCACCTGTCACCGAAATGCTGCCTGTCGCCGATCCCAGAAACGGAATCGCGCCCAGCAGATTACAAATCAGAATGTAAAAGAAGCAGCTCCAGATAAACGGCAGATATTTGTCTGCCGGATGAGCATAAGCAACGGCGTGCCCCACATGACCGTGCCCGCCTGCATGACCGTGAGCATCAGATGCCGAAGTTCCATGCCCGCCCGAATGAGATCCATGCAGATCATGCGAGCCGCTCTCGTGCCCATGCGATCCATGATCATGTGCCCCATGATCATGATCTCCAATCGTGGGCCGCACAACTTCATCGCGAACAAACAGAGCAATCGCTTCCCAGAAATTCCAGAAGCGACCCTTTGCAGGCTGGCCCGACGCAATGCGCTTTGACAAGCCTCGGAAAATCACCAGCACAATTGCTGCCGCAAGCAACTGCAGAACCATGAATTTCGTGATCTGGAAATGACCACCAAGAAATTCCGGCAGCGGAATCGACGGGAGAGCAACCTTTAAGCCACCGGGAAGCTCAAAGAAGCCGAAGTCACGAACATGATGGAATGAGTCACCGCCCATAGAATTACAATGCGTTACGAATTCCTGCGACTTCACACATTCAAGGTCGACTCACAGCGAGTCCACCGTCCCCATCGAAAACCCGATGCGATAACATTTACAAAGAACCGCAGCCAGTGGTGACTCGCACTCAATGCAGAGTTAAAGCCACGAGCCAGCCTATTTCGAAACACCGCCACGACCGGCTCGAAGCAAATACACTTCCAGCAACAGTGCCAGCAGATAAAACCCTATTAACCAGCCAAAAAAGTCGGCCACACCCAGCTGCGGCCAAAACGTCCGCACCGCCACAGCCGCCCCCATCACTGAAACCAGCCTCACGCTGGTTTGAGCCAGCATCAGCCACAGTTCGTCCGGAAAGATAGCGAGTCGCGAAAGGAACACAACTATCCACCCAGGAATCAAACAACAGATCGCGGCAACTGTCATCCAGAAGAGCCCGGCATCTCCCCGCAGCATCCTGGCAGGCCAGAAACACAGGAGCCAGCCAACCACCACTGCAAACGTCAGATACACCGCCGCCTTCCAGCTGCCAACTCCTGCCGATACTTTCACCTGGACGACGACCTTTCTTCCTCCGCTGCTGATCGCTTCGCCGCAGCCTGACGATCAAGACGCTTCAGCAGCCGACGAAGCGAAAAACCCGCAACCAGAAAACCAAGACACGCACCAGTGATTGTCAGCAATGGCTTGCTGCCAAATTTCCCGTCCAGCCAGCTGCCACCCCAGGCCAGCAAGGCCAGAGAAATTGCAGCTGACAGAATTTCGTTCGCAAACTGATACGCCTGCGCGACCTGAGACGTTCTCTTTGCTGACGAACCCGGTTTTTCAGCCATTGCTAACCTCAAACAGAATCGCTTGAGCATGCTTCAGGCAAGTTGCTGATCACAAACCGACGGTTGAGTGGGCGAACTCTACAACTGTTCGAAAATGCAGTCAAAGAGGGCTCCCCAATGAGCCACCATTTCCCGGAAACGGGAGTCATTTTTCCATCTCCGCATACCCACACACAGATTCTCCCCGTCCCGACAAACATTTCCCGGAATTTTATGTGACTCACTCGTCGTCTATGGCACCGTTATCATCGCAATTCCCATGATCGTCAGCAGCGCACCGGCAACCCCGGTCACTGTAATGCGATGACCGTAAATGAATCGCACCATGGGCGTGACAAACAGTGGAGTTGTACAGGTCAGGGTATTCGCTGTGGCTGCACTGGTATATTTGTATGCGACCTGGCTCAGCCAGATCCCAAGCCAGGTGCCACAGATGATTGCGGGCAGCAGCCGCTTCAAGACGTTCCAGCTGGCAACTCGCCGACCTGTTTCACCCAGTTTTCCGGAGACACCCATCACAAGGACTGCAGTCACCCCGGAGACGAAGACGCGAACAAATGCAGCCTCCAGAGGCCCGCTCGTGCGCATGCCCGTCCGGCTGGCGACGGCCCCCGCCGCCGTACAAAAAGCTGCCAGTATCCCCAGCCAGACGCCCTGTCCCAGTGTGCCCGGATAAAATCCGGCCGAGTCGTCACCGGAACCTCGATCGGCAACCACAATGGTGACTCCAGTCACCGTCATTAAAATTCCGGCCAGCCCTTTGGCCGAAATCTGTTCACTGAGAAAAATCCAGCCCATGAGAGCAGTAAACAGGGGTGACGATGTGGATACGATCAGTGCTTTTCTGGGGCCAAGAATCTGCAGGCTGCGAAAGTAAAGAGTATCCCCAATGACAATACCAATGAGCCCGCTGAGCGCCAGCCAGCCCCATGACTGCCAGTCCGCCTGAAAGACAGTTCCCTGCAAAATGATCGACTCAATCAGCAGGTGCACGGCAAACACACCAATCGCCAGCACATTTTTCCCGAGACTTATCTCGAAAGCGTTCAGGTGAATTCGGGAATACAACAGACTTCCAATGGCCCACAGGAATGCGGCTCCGATGGCGGCCAGTTCACCAGTTCCCATTAACATACCGCCTAAGTGAGCAGGTCTTTCAGCTGAAAATGGTGTTTCCCGAGTTTCCCGCCATAATTGCCCGCGGTGATGCGAAGCACACCCTCACTCTTCGCTGCGGCGTGCAGGCCCTGTCGCATTGCTGTCTGCACCGCTCCAAATGAAAGGCCGTCGATCACAATTTCATAGACCGCCTGGCACTCACGAGGAAGCTCAGAAGTAACCAGCACTCTCAGCGTTGGACAGTACGCGTCATTGGTACTGGCTTTGAGCTTTGGATAACGCGAACCAACCTTGCTTCCCGACCGAACGATTCCGCCGGGGAATGGAAGTGCAACGTCGGGCACCTCCCGAATCGCCTGCACGGCCGCTTCCGCCGCCCGCAGTGCCGCCGCGCCCGTCGTGCCGCAGATCAGAAGATTTCCCCCTGCCACTCCTGTGACTGTGCCAAACCAGTCTTCACAGACAAATTCGCCATCCATTACGGGAATTCGCCAGAACCGCCGATCATCCAGTTTTCGAGACTTCTGAAAGCCGTCTCCGAAGTATCGAATTCCGCCGCCAATACGGATTCGCTTTTCCTTTGGACAGTCCGGCAAGCCGTTGTAACAGGCGGTTGTCGGACATGTCAGCACACACTGGCCAACTCGACTTTGCATCGACCGGGTCAGGCCGGGAAGGTCAAATCCAAACGCCAGCACGGACACTCCTGGTCGTCCGTCAGGCGTTTCTTCCGGGATGAGCTCACGTTCGATATCCGCTTCCACATCACAGGCAATGACACTTGTGGCATTGCCGCAAAGGACCGTTGCGGCAGTCCGAGCCCAGGCTGCAGAATCAGCCGTGATAATCAGTCGAGTGGCTTTGATTGGAAAAGCCTCTGCAAACGTATCAACAATTTCCACATCGTGAAGGTGAAGCATGATCAGAGCAATTGCGTATCAAAAAAGGTGGCCACCATCAGGATGGCAAAGCATCAGATTCCCGGAACGACTTCTGAAGCGTGCAGATAACTGAGATCAACCGGATAATTCCTCCAGCGAATCGAATAGTACTTCTCGAACCACTGCTGAATGGATGGCTCGACTTCCACATCGTAATGCGGCTGCACATGCAGAGTCTTCCCAATCAGGGCCTCCCGAATTTCACTCTGCTCAACAATCACCCGCCCGGATTTAATCACCAGCCGCGGCATCTCAAACATGACTTCCTTGTTGTCATTGGGCGTATAAATGGTGATGTCAGCGTCTGCTCCGGGACCAAGATGCCCCTTGTTCGGAAGCCCCAGGATCCTGGCCGGGCCAGCCCGGGTAATGATGGCAATTTCGTTGAGCGTGTACTCACGATCAAGATCCATCAGAGTCGAACGTTCCCGCACCATAGGATGACATGTCGCAAGGACATCCCGCCGGTAAGTGCGATCCATCAAAAATCGTATGATCTGCGGATAAGCAAGAAACGATCCCCCGTTGGGATGGTCTGTGCTCATCACCACTCGCCACGGATCATTGACCAGAAGATACCATTCCAGTCCAATCGCCCACTGAAGTGCATGGACGAGCGACTTATTCCTATACTTAATGGGGGTAATGCCGCACCCCCCTTCCATTTCCGTATCACTGCTGAACCATTTCCCGCCGTAGACCTTCGACAGGAAATAGCCAAGCGGACCGTCACCCGTCATGCTGGTGGTGGATCCGAACAGTACCTGCCCCACATCAATCGTCACATTGGGATGCGTATTGACATACTCGGCCAGCGGAACGACCTTGCTGTTAAAAGTGTTTTCGTCGCCGTCCCCGCCCCCATAGCTGTGAAACTGAATGTGAGTGATGTGGCCGCGATGCCCTTCCAGCGACCTCATGGTTTCCAGTGTGGTTTCCCAGTTTCCAGGCATTCCCAGATTGTTGCAGTGAATATGGACGGGATGCGGGAGCCGCAGCTCATTGGCTGCCTGAGTGACGCCCGTGATAATCTGTCGGGGGGTCACCTGAAAATGCTCAACCATTTCATCAATGCCGCTGACATTCCCCCCCTGACGGCTCTTCCAGACCTCGACGCCTCCGGGATTCACTAGTTTCGGGGCAAATCCCTTTGTGGCGCACAGCAGCCAGCCGATGAAGGCTTTCAGTTTCTGGGGCTCCTTTTCCTGAAGGGACTGCATCACAAAGTGATTGTTTCCCATCAGGACATAAAAGCCCTTATCGATACACGGAGTGTCCTCGAACTCCTCATGAGCATGTCGCGCCCCGAGCGGAGGGACCGCGGCGTCAAAAGCGGTGGTATAGCCAAGCCCCGCATATTTGTAACCGGTGGCGAAGGTACTCGGCACGCTGCCCATCGTCCCGCTGTGAGTCGTCAGTGTTCGGTGCAGTACTTCACCCCGACGCTTTTCTTCAGGCCGCATTTTGCGAGCAACATTGACCTTCGGACCGGCAATGTGGCAGTGCATATCGACACCGCCAGGCATTACAACAAGTCCCGTCGCATCAATATTGCGGGAAGGCCTGACTGAAGGATCTGACGGCGCGTCAGCGATGCGACCATCCAGAATCCAGATATCCTTTATGACCCCATCGATTCCATTGGCAGGGTCATAAACTGTGCCCCCGGAAATCCGGGTGTAGTCTGCTGAACTCATCGAAGCGTTATGCCCTGATCCCGAGGATGTTTTTGACACGTGATTCAATCGCACTCAGCACTTCAAAGTCGCTGGGATGAGGCGAATCAAACGCAGGCCGCAGAGGAATCGGCACGTCGTCCATACGATAAACCGTTCCTCCTGTATTGATTCCATATGTTGCCACAGTAAAGGCAACCGCTGCCGCACGGGTTGTCGGCGTTTCTTTGGCATCCAGTGCAATGTATGGAATTGAAGCGAGATGGTTGCGAGCCGGCTGTGAAAAATTGGCCATCGGGTCACACGCGATCATCATCGCCGCATCCGCCTCACATCTCGACAGCACGTCTGATGTCGTGTATTCCCCCGGATTGAATCGAGGATATCCACGAGCATGATTGACGCCGAACGGATATCCGGTTCTCCAGGATACCACGTTGTCGGCTCCTGTGACGTTGCCGTGTCCCCGGTTCGGCTTAGAGACAAATCGAGTAAAAGCGTTCAGGTCTTTAGTCAGAGCAAGCAGTGCTTCTGTATTGGCATGCTTGCCGCGGGTCATGGTCAGTCCCATGCCAAAAAACATGACTCCGAAACGAGCGGCCTTCATCCGGTCTGCAAGGTCCTGCCAGACGGAAATCTCCACTCCGGTGTCAGCCTTCACCTGCTCCGGATCCAGTTCAACTCCCTTGACCAGAGCTCGCAGCGTCCACAATGCTTCAAAATCACATCTCGGCTTAATCGGTATAAAAATGTCGGCGGCTTTGGCACTCTTCGTCCGACGGACGTCAACCATCACACAGGTGCGGTCCTTGCGTCCATTTGGCAGAAACATGCCCTTTGGCATCAGACTGTAACGAGTAAAATGTCGAGGATGACTTTCAGCCGGATTCGCGCCCCAGAAAATGATCAGGTCGCCTCGATTCGCCACTTCGCCCAGCGAACAGGTCACCTCGCCCACACCCTGAAAGGCCATACCCGACGGACCGTGACAAACACTGGTTGTGGTATCGACCGTGCCATTAATCCAGTCGGCAATACTGACGGCCACTCGCTGCGCTTCACACGGAGAATCACTCAGCCCGTAAACAATTGGATAACGGGCGTCGGTCAGAATCCTGGCCGCCCGGTCGTACCCGGCTTCCAGCGAAGCGGGCTTCCCGTCGATCAGACAACTGGGCCGGTCATCAATCGAATGATTCAGGAACCAGGCTTTGCCAAGCACACATGCTCGCTTAGCCTCGGTGATGTGATTATCCTGCACGGTCAGGTCAATATCGTCACAAACGCACCCGCAAAATGTGCAGGTTGCATCATATATGACCTTCAGGCCTTCCGCATTTGCAGTCACTTCTGACGCAGTATGAGCCATCTTAGTACTCGTTTTCGCTGTTGAAACCTGGCTTCGCTATTGAAACCTGGCGAAATACATGGTCGGCGAAGAAGAGATCGTCTCATGATCGGGCAAGAATGTCCATTGTTACATCAATCCCTTTGCTTGTCGGCATTCCCGATCCATGCGTGTCCGCAGACATCAGTCGGCAGGAAAGGTCCCCATAGGCGATAAACAGGATACCGTCCGGTAATTCGTCCTTTGGAGCAGAAACGACCGAAACCTCAACCTGCCCGCCTTCACTGGTCAGCCGAACCCGATCGCCTTTGATTAATCCCAGCCTCTGCATGTCGCCCGGTGAAACCTGAAGGGTATTGATCTGAGACTGATATTTTTCCTGAAACTTGCCCTCGCTGATCCCGCATCCCTGCTCGCTGGTCCTGCCAGGAATCAATATGAACGATTCCGCCATCGTTTTCTCCACCTGCTTCCCAATCGTACCGGTCAGCGCGACAAGTCGTCTTTCACTTTGTCTCTCATACCAGGTTTTTCGACCGGAGTCGATACAAAAGGTCAGTCCGACACGAGCCTTTCAGCAATGAATTTCCGCCGATCCCTCATTTTCTGTAAGCCAGCCCTCCGCCGTCCAGCCTCGTCCCAGATTGTAAACCCGGATCATTTCAGCCAGTCGCTCGGCTGAAAGACTTGATAACGAATCTTCCGGCAATGGCTGCCGTAAAATTCGTTCTGGCAGAGTATCTTCGTCCGGCGTCCATCCTGCCAGAATATTGTACCGTTTTTTCCGGGTTACCAAATCCCTCGCCGTTGCCCGAAGTTCGTCGGCATTCACGTCCCAGCCCGTCACGAGCCTGAGAATTTCGGCCGACTCCTCAAAGAAATCCACGAAAATGCCCCGCAGGAACTTACACAGAATCAGCGAGTCCATCAAAGCGGCACGGTCTTCCGTTTCAATCGCAAGCAATGCGGCTCCCGCTCCTGGATTTCTTCGATCCACTGCCGAAGAAAAATCCACTTCGTAGGCGCCCGAGCGATTATGATCGGCTCCCCGACTACCGACGGCAAAACCGAGCGCCATCGTTTGCAGGCCACGAGGGTCATAACCTGGAATCTCCAGTCCTTTGACCTGCGGCGCAAATCGAATCGAATTGTGACCAACCTCAATTGCCATCCGGCGACTTCCCAGCCTCAGCAATCGACCCAATTCAGCGTCCCCGGGATGTTCACGGTTGCCGGGGTATTCACGGTTGCCGGGGTCTTGACTGTCGCCTCCGATCAGATCCAGTGCCCGCAGCAGTCCGGAACCGTCCCCAAAGCGAAGCCACGGTGCATCCAAATATCCGAGTTCTGCACATTCCATTGCAAAGGCAATGGTACCCCCGGCGGAGATCGTATCGATCCCGAGTTCATCGCAGCGACGTGACGCAGCCAGGACGACTTCCGGATCGCTGATGCCACACAGCGGCCCCAGCGCAAACAGGTTCTCATATTCGAGTCGAACACTCCCCTTTCCGTCCTGCAGCGAATACAGATGTTCGCAGCCAATCGTGCAGGCCGCACAGGATGCCCGCGTTCGCTCTCGAACCTCACCCAGCTGCTCCGGCGAAATCCGCTCAGCTCCTTCAAAACTTCCCTGCTGAAAATTTCGTACCGGAAGTACGTTGAGCCGATTAAATGTCAGCAAATTCGTGGCCGTTCCCAGCTCGCGATACTTAGCTGTGGCAGGTCCAAATGATTTGCGGGAAATCTCACGGGCCAGCTCGACCAGACGTTCCGGCTGCGCCCAGTCACATCGCCGAGTTCCCCGGACACAGATCGCTTTGATGTTTTTCGAGCCCATGACAGCACCACTGCCTCCGCGACCGGCATGCCGTCCGTCATGAGAAATCGTGGCATAATGGACCCCGCGCTCCCCCGCCGAACCAATCACGGCGGTCTGATAATCGCTGCCAAACCTCTGCTTCAGCCGCTGCTGTGCATCGCCGGGTGTCATTCCCCATATTTCATCGGCCGCCTCCAGTCTGACGTGGCCGTCATCAATCACAACAATTGAAGGTTCGGCAGCCCGTCCGACCAGCATGATGGCGTCATGGCCCGTGCGTCGCCCGGCCAGAGCAAACCCGCTGCTGGCCAGTGAATCATTGATGCGTTCCGTCAATGGACTCTTGCTGACAACGGCAAACTTTGCAGACGTTGTCAGAGGACTGCCAACAAGCGGACTGAAGGCAAAAACCAGTGGTGCCGCCGCACTCAGAGCCTGCATGCCAGCACTGTTCTCCCGCAAAAGCAGGCCGACGCCAAGGCCGCTGCCTCCTATCGTCCGCCGCAGAAAATTTTCTTCCAGCGGAACCGACAGACCGCCACCTGTTCCCACATCCACTCTTAGGAATTGTCCGTGATATCCTGGGATCCCCATTTATTTGCCTTTATCCCGTTTCGTGCCGGACGATGTCTGTGCTGGCCCCTGTTTATGTTCCCCGAGCATCAACTTGCCTGCAGTTACCCGCCTGCGTCCATTGAGAGCAGCAGCAGCACGTCGTTTTCCTTCAGTAACGTCTCAGGAGCCGATATAAATCGTTCACCATTCAGGTTTAACGTATATCCCGAACGGACCTTTCGCCCGTCAATGCAGGTTTCTGCAAGGCCCGGAAATCGCGAGGCGAGATCCTGCAGCACATCGCCGACACAGTTGCCGGATGCTGTTGTCGCTGCAATCCCCGCTCGGGCTCGTGCTATTCCAAAGAGTTCCACAGGCACTTGCATGGACGCTGACCGGTATCGAAAATGAGCTGAAGGTCCGAATGTCTGTCTGCCATTGTACAACGATGCTTTGATTTTACTGCATTTATCCTGATTATATGGCAATCCCGCAATTCGTTTGCATAAATCCTGTCGACAGATCAATGTCGGTGAGCATGATCAGGTCGTTCTCTCTTACCTGAGATCCCTCCAAAGGTATGTCAGGATGCCCCCGTTTAATTGTATCAGGAGCTGGATGCATGGTGCCGCCGAGGCCCGTACACAGGAACGCTGACGTTCGCATGCGGGGATTTGTATCTCGCTCCACCGTCGATTCGGCAATCTCATGGATTGATCAGGTTCTTTCGAGCAGGGGCATAATGCCTGCCGAGGAGGTGAATTTGCTGGAAGCATCCGGACGAATTTTGGCGCATGAGATTGTGAGCCAGTTCGATGTTCCTGCGTTTGCTCGGTCCATGATGGATGGATACGCACTGCGGGCTGACGAAACTCACGGTGCCACCTCTTACAACCCGGTGGTTCTGGATGTGATCGGGAGCAGTTATCCCGGAAAGCCGCTGAACGCGATCGTGCAACCCGGCCAGGCCGTCCGGATCATGACCGGCGCACCCGTTCCCGACGGTGCAGATGCCGTCCTGGCAGTCGAGCAAACGGAAACCGACGGCACGAAACTTCTCGCAGGCGGTGAGGTCCCGGCCGGTCGGCATATCGGACTGCCAGGTGAAGACATTCGCCGCGGAGACATCGTGCTGCCTTCCGGGCGTCCTCTGCGGCCGCAGGATGTCGGCATCCTTTCGGCACTCGGCATCGGTCGAGTACCCGTTGTCAGACCTCCGCGAGTCCGCATACTGATTACGGGGAATGAGCTGCTGCCAGCCGGGACCAGTCCATCCGGATTCCGAATTGCCGATTCGAATGGCCCCATGCTGAGTGCTCTGGTGAACCGCGACGGAGGAGCCGCTGTCGTACCGGAAATGATCCCTGATGATCCCGACAGGATACTCGAATCTCTTCAGCAACCAGCCGATGTGATTCTTGTGTCGGGCGGTTCGAGTGCCGGGCAGGAAGATCATGTCCCCGTGATTCTGGGCAGCCACGGGGAACTGGCAATTCACGGCATCGCCATGAGACCGAGCAGTCCCACCGGAATGGGCCTGCTTAACGGTGCTCTCGTTTTCCTGCTGCCGGGCAATCCTGTCTCTTGCCTGTGCGCGTACGACTTTTTCGCCGGACGTGCAATACGTTTTCTGAGCGGAAAGAATCGAGACTGGCCTTATCGCAAAGTCAGACTGACAACGAATCGCAAACTGGTGTCAGTTGTGGGTCGTCTGGACTATGCTCGAGTCAGAATCGTGGACAACCGAGTCGAACCGCTGGCCATCAGTGGTGCCTCCGTTCTGAGTTCAACAACCCGCGCCGATGGATTTGTGCTGATCCCGGACGACAGCGAAGGCATCCCGGCCGAGGGCGAGACGGACGTTTATCTGTATTGAGGCGAGCAGCAAGACCGTCTTTACCGGGAGGGCGAGGCTCCCGCCGAGCCGAGCATCTCACCGGGAGGGCGAGGCTCCTGCCGAGCCGAACTTCTCACCGGGAGGGCGAGGCTCCCGCCGAGCCGCGCATCTCACCGGGAGGGCGAGGCTCCCGCCGAGCCGAACTTCTCACCGGGAGGGCGAGGCTCCTGCCGAGCCGAGCTTCTCACCGGGAGGGCGAGGCTCCCGCCGAGCCGAACTTCTCACCGGGAGGGCGAGGCTCCCGCCGAGCCGAGCATCTCACCGGGAGGGCGAGGCTCCTGCCGAGCCGAGCATCTCTCGGCTCAGCAGGAGCTTCGCCCTCCCATCTGCCGCGGTCTTATCGTACCACACATCTTTTGTGTGATAAAAAATGAGTGGCAGATCAGGCCCCGGGTCCGACGGCATGCGATTCCGGCCCAACGGGCCGGCGGCCGGCCGTTTTGGGAGCGACAAAAACGCATTAAACGGTCGGCCCGTTGGGCCTTTGGCAACTCTGTGGTTTCCCGGTCCTGGTCCGATGGACCAGGCTATGGAAACGGATGGCCCGTTGGGCCGAAAACACAACTGCTCCTGCTGACCCTTTGCACGAACATCGCAAAAGGTCGAACCTTTTCCGGTCACAAAGATGTGTGGTACGATGAGCCGTGTTCGGACCATCCTCGGCTCAGCAGGAGCTTCGCCCTACTGCTGTAAACATCTGGACTTTTCATAAGTTGAATGGAGAATCATACTTCGGTCACTGAATTCATGTCTTTCTTTTTCAGGGAGGGGTGCCATGGACGGCTTTTCTGGTGAGGTGCTGTCACGTTTGCCTTTGGCCGATGCCGTGTTGTCTCTGCTTTCGTTTGCGATCGAGCCTGAGTTTTTAGATCAGATTTTTGACCAGCATCG